>CAYQCJ010000001.1:0-162545 GCA_964416025.1 uncultured Staphylococcaceae bacterium
GATATTCATCCAAATTATCACAAATGTAAAGTTACCTGCATTTCTTGCGGTAATACATTTGAAACAGAATCAACTTTAGACGAAATCAGAGTTGATACCTGCAGCAATTGCCATCCATTCTATACTGGAAAACAAAGATTTGTCCAAAACGATGGTAGAGTTGATAAGTTCAATAAGAAATACAGAAAAGATCAATCTAAGTAATTCTTAAAAGAAATTAGACATCTAAAGCGAACCAAACGGTTCGCTTTTTGTATGTCTTTTTTGATTGAGAATAGTTAACTAAGAATAGATAATAAAAAAATCCATAAAGAGAGCGGTTAGTTTCTATAACGTTAGAAATTAATAAAAAAATTTATTTATAGAGAAATTTAGTGGTTTTTTTAATAATAACGGCAATAAAATACGGCTACTTACTTTTTTTAAATTAATGTATTTGCTATACTATTACACATATGGAAAAGAATAAATTTTATATTACTACGCCTATTTATTATCCAAGTGGAGAGCCACATATTGGACACGCGTATTGTACAACTTGTTGTGATGCATTGGCTCGTTATAAGAGAATGAGACATCGTGAAGTCTTCTTTTTAACTGGAACTGATGAACACGGACAAAAAATCGAACAAAACGCTCTTAAAGAAGGTCTTACACCTAAAGAGTATGTTGATAAAAAAGTCAGTGTTTTTAGAAAATTATGGGAAGCCATGGACATTTCTAACGATGCTTATATTAGAACTACCGATGAAAAACATGTTCATGTCGTTCAAGATGTATTCTCTAAATTCTTAAAGAATGATGATATTTATTTAGGGAAATATGAAGGATGGTATTGTACTCCATGCGAAGCTTTCTGGACCGATACACAAGTTGGTGAAGAGCATCTTTGCCCAGATTGTGGTAGACCAGTTCAAAGAGAGACTGAAGAAGCTTATTTCTTTAAAACACAAAAATATTTACCTCAATTGATGAATTATTTTGATAAAGAAGGCACAATTTATCCTGAAGCTCGTAAAAATGAAATGTTAAATACCTTTATAAAACCAGGATTAAACGATCTTTGTGTAAGTAGAACCTCATTTACTTGGGGTGTACCAATTAGAGAAAACAATAGACACGTTGCTTATGTTTGGCTTGATGCTTTATGTAATTATTTAAGTGCTTTAGGTTATGATTCAAGCGATGATTCTTTATTTAAGAAGTTTTGGCAAGATGAAGATAGTGAAATTGTTCATGTAATTGGAGCAGATATTACTAGATTCCATACTATTTATTGGCCAGAGTTTTTAACCGCTTTAAATCTTAGACTTCCTGATAAAATTTTTGTTCATGGATTACTTATGATGAAAGATGGAAAGATGTCAAAATCTAAAGGAAATGTTGTTTCTCCTTATCCATTAATTGAGCGATATGGTGTTGATTCCCTTAGATATTATCTTGTTAAAGAAGTTATTTTTGGACAAGACGGAACATTTACTCCTGAGCAATTTATTGAAAGAATTAATAATGATTTAGTTAATAATTTTGGAAATTTAGTTAGTAGAACTACTTCAATGATTATTAAATATTTTGGTGGTGTAATTCCTGCTTATAAGCGTTCAGACGAAATAAAAGCTAAAGATATTGAAGATTCTATTGAAGCTACTATAAAGAATTATGAAAAGTCTATGGATGACTTAAAAGTTACTGATGGATTTACTGATGTTATTGAATTACTTAATAAAGCTAATAAATACATTGAAGATAGTGCACCTTGGGCTTTAGCTAAAGATGAAACTAAAAAAGAAGAACTTGAATGTGTCATGTCACATCTTGCTTATGTAATATTTGTTGGTAGTATGCTTTTATCACCTGCATTAACTCATAAGTCTGATGAAGCAATGGATGATTTAGGATTAGCTAAAGAAAAACGTGATTACAACAATATTCATGATTCGAGTATCTTAAATGGTTTAACTGTTAAGAAGGGCGAATTATTATTCCCAAGATTAGATGTCGCTAAAGAAGCAGAGTATATTGCTTCCTTAATGAAAAAATAACGGGGATTGGCAAGGGATTTTGAGAAGAGCGACTAATAATTGCTCTTTTTTATTTATTATAAATAAATAATAAAGTAAAATAGAAGTATGAATTTTGTATGGGCAGTTGACAAAGGATTTTTCCCCTTTGTATTTCCTGAAGGTATTCAACAATTAGATGTTAATAATATTGTTGTTGTTTCGCTTGTCACTCTTAGTTTTGTGGCTTTCCCATTCATCTATACCTTGTTTTATAATTTAAGGGGTCGTCAAAGACCTTTCAATATTACTATTTTTACATTGGGTATTGTTTTAATCCTTTTAGAGATCTTTAAACAAATTACATACGCTAAAATTTATGGAACAATCGGTACATTAAATTACATGTGGAGCATACTGCCGCTTCAACTATGTTCTGTTCATATGTTTTTATGTCCTTTAATACCGTTTTTAAAAGGTAAAGTAAAACAATCAGTGATGGTTTTTGTCGGTCTATACGCCTTTATTGGTGGTATAGCTGTTTTAGGTTTCCAAGCTGGATTAAAGATTGTTTTATGGGGATTTTTCATGGAAGATGGAACTGTCTTTGGTGATTGGGGAATGGTTGTTCACACACTTTTATGGCATGGAATCTTAATCAATCTAGGTGCAATAATCTTTGGTTATTTGCGTTTAGGAGATTATAGTTTCTCACAAATTAAAATCACCACTTTAGATAGTTGGTTGCTCTGTATGTTGTTTTTATTAATTGCTCAAGGCGTTAATTTATTAATTCCTTTATTTGTTCCTGGACCATATTCAAAAACGATAAATATGTGGAATATATCTTTATTCCAGCGTTCTAGTATGCCGGTATTTGGAAAATTGTGGGATTTATTGTTGATTCCAATGGGTGACACTGGGTTATCATTTAGACCGCTAGGAATAGTTGGAACAGCAATTTATGCAGTGTTATTATATTTGGGTAATTTTGTTGTGCAAACGGGAATTAAATTGATTTCAAAAACAGTTCATAAATTTCAACATGTCGCTGTTTATACAAATGATTTGAGGTATTAAAATGAGAGAATTAATTGAAGGAAAATGTGTTGATTATACTTTTGATGGACAAGGAATTGTTAAAAATAATGGAAAAGTTTTATTTGTTCCTGGTTTATTAAAAGATGAAGAAGCAACCATTGAAGTTTTATATAGAAAAAAAGATTTTGATGTCGGAAGAATTGTAAAGATTAATGAGTTCTCTCCTTATAGAGTTAAACCAAAATGCCCATGTTCAACGGCTTGTGGTGGATGCTGTTTTCAAGCACTTAATTATGAAGAACAATTGAAACTTAAATTTGATCATGCAAGTGAGACTTTGAAGAAAATAGGAGGGATTAGCAAGGGAATTTCAGAAATTTATGGAATGAAACGCCCTTACGAATACCGCAATAAAATACAAATTCCCTTTGGTTATGATCGTCAAGGAAGATTGGTTTATGGATTTTATAAATATAAAAGTCATGAGATTGTTCCTATCACTAATTGTGTTATTGAAGACCCAGTTCACATCAATATTTTAAAGACCATTAAAGATTTAATGCAATCAATGCATATCGATGCATATGATGAAGACTCTAGAAGAGGAATCATTAGACATGTCTTAATAAGACACGGGAAAAACAGTGGCGAAACCATGGTTGTTATTGTTGTTAACCAACTTATGTTCCCATCAAGAAAGAATTTTGTAAAAGAATTAGTCAATCAAAATAAAGATGTTTCTACTGTTGTTTTTAATCTTAATAATAGAGATACCAACGTTATTTTAGGTAACAAAGAAGATGTAGTATATGGTAAAGGCTTTATATATGACACTCTTTGTGGAATTAGATTTAAGATTTCATCTAAATCCTTTTATCAAGTAAATCATGATCAATGTGAAGTTTTATATGATTTAGCAATTAAAGAAGCCGATTTAAAAGATACAGATATTGTTTTAGATGCTTATTGTGGTATTGGTACAATTGGGTTATTGGCTAGTAAGAGTTGTAAAGCTGTTGATGGTGTTGAAATTGTTAAAGAAGCAATAATTGATGCTTCTAATAATGCTAAATATAATGGCATTACCAATGCGAAATTTGTTTGTGATGATGCATCAAATTATATGATGAACAAAAAATATGATGTTGTTTTTGTTGATCCTCCAAGAAAAGGACTTGATGAACCATTTTTAAAGAGTTTATTAAAGAACGAACCAAATAAAATTGTTTATGTTTCTTGTGATGTTGGAACTTTAGCAAGAGACTTAAAAGAATTGAAAGTTAAATATGACGTTCAATCTATTAATTTAGTTGATATGTTTCCACATACATTCCACGTGGAGACTGTTGTTGCTTTAGTGTTGAAGAAGTAGTCCATTGTCTTATTGGCGGTATGTTGTGATACTAGACGTTTTGTTGATAAGCGGGTTTGGAAGTAAAGTTTAAGCGAACAAACTACTTGTTATGTTTTTTGTAAAAGCGCAACGTTGGGAACATATAAATTAACTTATTAAGGAATAAAGATGGAAAGAATAAAACTGAGCTATAACAACATAAAATATGCAGTGAACATGTTCAAAACTTTGATTAAGAAAAGATCGACTAAAAGATTGTTTTCTTGCAATAACGTTTGATAAGTTGCTGAAATATCGCAAGTAAACTGGTCGAAATCGACCATATTGGATTAAGGAGACGAAGTTTAATGAATCATAAAAAAGAAAACAAATTTATGTCTGTTGTTTCCAAGCATAAGCATATACTGATAGATATATTTTTATTTTTGGGTGTCATAGGAGCGATTATTGCTGACAGCATGACAAAGATTTCTTTTTCTAATAAACCCATTTCTGTCGACATCATTTTAATTCTGCTTCCTGCCATTATTACCGTTATATCGATAACTCTATCTTTGACGAAAGAAAAAATCTTCTTTGGTATTGAAAGAATAAGGTTCAATAAACTAAGGGGCAGTTGGACTTATAGTTTTCTATGGATGATTCTGATTACCATCATTATGTTCGCCTTTTATACAGTATGTTTCTTTTTCTCGTGGTCCATAACACTTCTTTGCCTGGACGCAATATCTGTGTTTTATGCTGTTTATTTCTCACTCCAGGAGATTCCTCTTCTTATTCAAAACGATAAGGTAATTCAAAAAGTAATAAGAAAAGCTTATTCAGAAATTGAAAGCAAAGGAAAAGTCAAGCCAGCATATGAAGGTAGGCGCGCTATTATGACTGATACTATTCAAAATATGATTTTCTCCAAAGATATGGGGTTAAAAATGACTTACTTATTCTTTAAAAGGAGCGAAGAAGATCCGATTTTGTTAAAAGATTTGTTGTCACGAGAAAATGAATTTCTATTTAAAGCTGTTGAAGATGTTACTATCTTAAAATCAAATCCAAGCGGTGATTATAAGAAGATAAACATAAGCGACATCATCGATCGTGGTTACGATAATTTATTAGATTTATTTGTTTTTTCGGCCGATTACAATTTCGCAAAGATTTTTAAAGACGAAGATGTGACCTATCAACTGACACGAAGCCTCTTTTGCTTACATAGATTGGCTGATGCTCTTTTGCTTGTCGACAAGCAAAAAAATAATGCGAATAGAATCTTGTTTGAACTCACGTGTAATATTAACAAAGAGGAAACTAAACGCGTGTCCTATTCATTTTTAAACTCTATGATGGCATCAACTCTAGAATTTGGCGATACATGGTTTGCTAAATATTTAAGGGATTATGATTTCCCGTTCTATATCTTTTCATTTGATTCAGTACCGATTGGATATTTTTACCTGATCTATTGCTATTATCTTTCAAAGATATGCCAGAATATAAGCAAAGAAACTAAGGCTAAGATTAATTTGTTTGTTAACTCTAGATCGGAAGGACTTAACAGTGATGGCTCATCATGGGTTAAAACGGCCGTCTTCAATATCGAATCAGCTAACGACAAAATAATATTGGATTCAATAAAAGAACTTATCTCGGTTTATGATTCTTCAAATGAAGGCATTTTCCATGTGTATACCCCAACAAGTAGAGGAGTCCTTACATCCAGCGATAATTCGACATTTAGCAAGGGTCATCTATTTGATGTTTGGCTTGAAATAATCCTCTTTAGTCCATACGTTTATGTGAGAAATGATGACTTAATCCTCATTCTCAATTCCTTTGGAGAGAAAGATAAAGGAATCTTGCTAGAAAGACTAAGCGAAAAGTGGATTGATATTAATAATAGCTCCATCAGAAGCGATGCTCCATTTGGCTTTTTGAGTTACCTTGGAATTTCTGAAAAGAAGGATAAAGAATTTGCGAATTCAGACGTCATCAAAACACTTTGTGATTTTAGAACTAGCAATTTGCAAAAGATAAAAGAGAAACAAATTCACGACAATGAAATTGGTGATGAAAAACTTGAAGAATATAGAAAAAAGCTCGGAGATGGGTTTAGTAACGCAATATCAAATTATCCATTGTTGAATACAAAATTGGATTTAAGCAAGGAAAAGGAGGTTTGTTTTTCTATTAGGATTGACAGTGATGGAATAGACGGCCTAATTGATCTCTACATTAAACAGATGCCAACATCTTTGAGCAATGTGGTTAGAAAAGAAGTGCTGAATAGAGTGAAACCAAATATAGAATCTGAAGGTTACGATCTTACACAAGATTCTATGAATAAAGTTGTTGAATTCAAACCAGAGTACATGACATCTAATTCGAGTATTCAATACATAGCGCCTGATGATATTAGGAAATATCTGGAGGACAACGTTAAGCAAGTTGGAGATACATATTTACCAGCTAACCTTTTTTGGAAGAAAGGCGGACTTAGCGCTAATTTTGAATATGTTCCAGATCAAAGTAAGTTTAGAAGATTCACACAAAATGAGATTGATCAAGTAATTGATAATCAATATAAAATGGTTAATGGCTTATATAAGTTTGGAGAATATTCGAACAGCGATGTTCATAGTTTCTTAGTTACAAGAGATGAACTTTCAAAATATCTTTCAAAATCACTCTTCTTCTCATTAATCGTATTTAAGTACAAAGTTCATATCGACGATAGCGAAATATTTTTCATTAACAAAAAGCCAAAGAAATAGGAAGCAAACCAACCATCTCAACTTCGACCCCGAGACTGTTAAACTACTGTATTATTCGACTTGGTGAACTTGATAAATCGAATAGTGAAATTCGCTAGTCAACTAATTGAAAATAGTGAACTTCAAGCGTCAATAAAGTGAGATGCCAAGCCATAAATTTCTTTGGGAGCACGTCGAGACTGTTGCACTGTTGGTACTCAAAGATTCCAAAAAATAACGGTATTTAGGCACTTTTTTAAACATGAGTACTTCCAAAGTGTTGGTCCTTGGGAGCGTCAAAAACTCATTTCGGACACCATTGAGATAGTAGTCGTATTTGACATCGTGTGTGTTGCACTGCTACGAAAAAGCCGATGATTAGGGCATTTTCAAAAAAGTCCTTATGCTACACTTACCAGTTATGACGTTAATAGACACTGTATTGATTAACTTTCGATATGGCTCCGACTTTATCAATAATAGATAGAAGTTAGAATCCTATACTTTTAATGTAGACAATTTTCTTCTTTGCAAAAGGTACGACATATAGAGCGAACGAATTTGCAAAAAAAAGTGCAACATATGAGTTCTCTTAATCCATAAAAATGTTTAAAATTCGAAAAAACGTTCTTCCGCAAAATTTAAATTCAATCCCGTTCTGAATGTACAAAAAAGAAAATCTTCTTAAAATCGAAGTATTGTCTATTCTTTCTACTTTTGTATTTTTAGTTTTATCCTTCGATTATATTTATCCAAATGAAAATGGTTTCATTAAATTATGTGTATACACACATATTTTATTTGACTATCTCTCTTGAAATAATATAATTTAGTTATAAAAAAGTGTGTTCAAACACAAAAAGAGGTGGAAAATGATTATAGAGAGGGAAAAATATTTAGATAAGTTAATTAAGTATAAAGATAATGGGCGAGTGAAGATAATAACTGGCATAAGAAGATGTGGAAAATCTTTTCTGCTTAGAGAGTTATTTAAAAACTATTGCCTAGGACATGGGGTAGACGAAAAGCATTTTATTATTTTGCCCCTGGATGATTTTCATAACATTCGATTATATAACCCTATTAAATTGGATAAATATATCCGTAGCTTGATTGTTGATGAAAAGAAATACTATATTGTAATAGATGAAATTCAGAATGTTTTTGATATAGCAAATCCAATTCTCACTGATGGGAAAATAGTAAAAGCTAAAAAGACAGACGTAGATAAAATTACCTTTATTAATGTGGTTTTGGGACTCATGCAAATACATAACGTAGATTTGTATATCACAGGTAGTAATTCGAGATTCTTAAGTAAAGATATTGTTACTGATTTTAGAGATCGTGGGGATGAAATTCATGTTCTTCCTTTATCTTTCAGCGAGTTTGTTTCTGTATATGATGGAACAGTAGAAGCAGCATATGAGGAATACACATTACATGGCGGAATGCCAAGAACATTATTCCTAAATAATGCTAATGATAAAGAAGAATATTTATACAATTTATATGCTCTAACATACTCTAAAGATGTTATTGAACGACACAAATATAAAAACTCAGCAGAGTTGGATGAACTTACCAAAGTAATGGCATCTGATATAGGAAGTTTAACAAACTCTAATACTATTGCCAATACATTTAAGTCAGAAGCAAAGAGTGATACAAACAAGCAAAGAGTAGATGCTTATTTAGAGGATTTAGAAGATGCATATTTAATTAGCAAAGTGAACAGATTTGATATACGTGGAAGAAAACAAATTGGTGCATTGTATAAGTATTATTATTCAGATTTAGGTCTGAGAAATTCTAGATTAAACTTCCTTCATAGAGACTCAGGACATTTAATGGAAAACATTATTTATAATGAACTTATCTATAGAGGATATAGTGTTGAAGTTGGTGTAGTCGATACTTTTTCTAAGAAAGACAATAAAACCATAAGGAATAGTTATGAAACAGACTTTGTTGTAAGAAAAGGAAGCCAAGTCTATTACATTCAATCTGCTTTTGATATTTTAAATGAAGAAAAGTATATTCAAGAGAGTAGACCTTTATTACTAATCAATGATTCATTTAGAAAAATAATCGTTATAAGACAAACGGGACCTGTAAGACGCGATGAAAAAGGCATTACAACTATTGGAATAGTTGATTTTTTATTAAACAAAAATTCTTTGGATGAATAATTTAATATAGTGAAAAATCCGTTCCATAATGATATTGAAACATCGGCCACGGAAGTCGTATCCGATAATGAGCCAATCATTTCATTAGTAAATAACGCGATATTCTCCCAACACGACCTTAACGATAACGCTACAAAATCCAATTCACTCGCACGTCGAGACGGTCGTTGCTTTAATGTTAAAGAAGTAGTCCATTGTCATGCTGGCGGTATGTTGGTGACATTTGATATTTTGCGAATAAAAGACTTTTGTAGTAAAATCTAAATAAACAAACTACTTGGTTATGCTTTTTTTGTAAAAGTGCGACGTTGGGAACAAATTTGGAGGAACAATTATGGGTGAACCAAAGAAATTAGTTCAAGTTTTCATCGATGGGGACGGCTTCCATTCCAAGGGATGGTATTTTCAAAACAGATCTGTGCTTATCGAAAAAGGATCTACGATATCAAAGGTTGCTCAGCCAAGTTTAATTAGTGGCGGGAAAGTGGAAAGACAAATCATTGTCGGTAGCATAATCAAAGATTTAGCTTTCCAAAAAGATTACGTTTTTAATTCAGCCTCATCATGCATTTCTGCAATATCTGGATCGAACGACGGCCCTAGAAACATAAAAGTCGCCGGCGGCAGTAGCTTGAAGGATTACATAGAGTCGCACCCAGATGCATTAGACTCATCTTCGATAGAGGAGTGCGGTGTTCTTTATCTTGAATCGGAAGAGCATAAGCACTACGAAAGAGACCATCTTGAATTGTATAAAAAGTGGGGATCGTTCCTTAAAAAGTTCAGCAAGAATTTCATAGCAAACATGTCAATTGATGACTATGTTGAGGGCACCCGAATGACAAAAGACTCTTTTTGCTACAAACTGGAGTGGGAACTTCGTGGGCTTGGCTCGATTAGGAACTCGACTGCCGACGCGAAGTTTGGTGTTCATTTTGATAAGAAACTCGGTGACTATACATTCCAAAAAAAACGGAAAACAAAAGAAGATGCATTTGAAACTATAAGGTCGTGGATCACCTCTCTTTTGGATGCCGGGGAAAGAAATGACATATCTTCCATAGAACAAAATGGGCTTTCCGAGATGTTCAAAAGCAAGATCTATTTTGTTTATTTCAAGGAGAACGCCTTGCCGATATACAGCGTCAGCCAAATAGATTTTTTCCTAAGAACAATCGGCATTAATTGCGAGATAGATAATGTTAGTTCCTTTGAAAAGAGAAGGCTTTTGCTTGAATACAAAAATGATTCGCCCGTTTTTTCAAAGCTTTCCAACCTTGAATTCATGAGCTTCCTTTATAGCTCTTATGGGTTCAAAAAGGAGACTGACTTGCTCAAGAAACACTCTCAGGGTATTTCCGTTCCCGGCCAGAAGGTCGAGATCGTTCGTGTCGATAGCCTCTTTGACAAGGCTTCTAGAAAGAGTCCAAGCGGTTTGATTCTTCCTAAGACCGATTTTTTAGAGGCCAACAAAAACAAGTTAGATTACGGAACAATGGCTGAGGAGATAGTCTTGAGTTTTGAGAGAAAAAACAACAGGAAATACCGTCATAAGATAACTAGGCTATCAAGAGACACCGATTCATATCACTACGACGTTCTTTCGTTTGATTCGAGTGGCCATGAAAAGCACATAGAAGTAAAAGCAAAATCCGGAGGCTCCCTATCAAATATCGATTTCTATCTAAGTTCTTCTGAACTCGCCACTATGAAGTCCGATAAATCTTATTGCATATATTACGTCATTGGCATTAAAACCAGCCATATACAGATTGTGCCTATTAATATTGAATTATTATCTAAGGTTGCCCTAGTTCCTGAGTCTTATAGAATTTGTGCAACATCAATTGCAGAAGAAGATATTCTAAAAGAGAAGTAATAGCAGTGACTTCCGTTGTTAAGAGACATTAAGGCCTATATAGCACGTAGATCTGCTTTTTCATGCTGTTATGAACGTTCTCTAAATCTGCAACACTTTATAGTGGATTTTGTATGTCTTGGAGCCGACCTTTTTAGTGAAATCGTCATGGCCGATCTTGAGTTTCTAAGACAGGGCTTTTTTATTTCCCTTTATTTATTTGTTAGTATAGATTTTGTGTTTTGAACCAGATTGATACATTATTTCCTTTATTTTCATATTATATAGTTCATCAAAAATTGTAATATTAGTGCAATAAAAGGATAATGCCATGAGAAAACTTGATTATTCCTTCTTAAAAGCATTAATCTACCATCTGAATTATTAAATGTTGCTAATTATATTAATGAGGTAAAAAAAGAAGAAAATGAAAAGAAAACTCTTAATCCTAAACTCTTTAATAAATTGATTACAATTGCCACAAACAAATCGGTTAAAGGAAGCAATGCTATTGAGGGAATAGTAACAGCAGACAAAAGAATTAGATCGTCGATTTTGACTACGGTGATTCTAAATTATCAGGTTATAGAAGCAAAAATCATTATCATTGGTATAATCCACAATCAACAAAAAAGAATTTTGATGATAGACTAGATAAGTAAGGAAGAATATGCGGAAAGCGAAGTCGACAATCACATATTATGTTTGCTTCAAAGAAGAGGAGAAAATAAAATGATTGAACTCAACAAATTAACAAGATCTTTCCATGACCAGACGATTGACAACGTTGAAATTAAGGGCAAAACCCTTATTGTTACTTTAAGCGTTTATGAGCTTGGAAAAGAATATGGATACACCGCAGAATCGGAAGAGGCAGATCTTTCAGATCAAGAGGAGCGTTATAGAAAAATTCTTATCACTTTCTACAATTTTAAGAATATCAATAAGGATTTCAAATATCAGTTTGATAATTTAGATATCTACGAAACTTCGTTCGAAGGAACAAAATTTACTTTTTGGTCTTATTTCGAAAGTGGTGACCCCAATTATTTATTTTTTGACGCTGAGGGATTTGATTTTGAATATTTTTCTAGCGAAGAGAAATGATAAATACATTCATTTTACCTAAACTATCAGTAGATTTTATAAAAAGAATGTTCTTAATCAGTTAGATATTAAAGCAATTACCGAAGACAATATTGATGATATTTACAAATATGTATGCAACATATTTAAAAATGAAAACCTAGACAAAAATTGCCAGCCAATAAAAGAAAAAGAAAATAACTTGAGTTTATTTTCTTTCCTTTGCATGTTTTTATTTAATAACTGTTTTGAATAATTAAGCCCGTTATTGCAGATGAAAACTGTTATAGCGCTACGAGAAAGTTGATGAAAACGGATCTTTTTAAAAAATGGGTCCTTATGCTACACATATCAGTTATGGCGATGGTAATTTTAAGAGTAGTGCGCTTATATAATAATTTGCTATTGAAAATGGGGAACAAAATATACATAATATTTATAATTTATTCCCCAAAGGAAAGTGACTAAACATGGAAAACTCATTTATTATTATTCAAGAATTGCTTCATAAAAAATCTGATCTTTTATCCAGGCTTTCTTTATTGGCATACTCTGGAACTCCTGAAATTAAAGTTCGTGGCAATAATAAGCAATATTTATATTTGAGAAAAAGAGAACTTGGCAAAATGACCTCCACTTACATAGGACCATATTCAATTGAACTCTTTAATTCAGTTTCTTTAATATGTAAAGAACATCGACAACTTTCTAAAGAACTGCGAATAATTGAAAAAAATTTAGCAGCTCTAGGCTATAAAAGAAGTGATCTTAATCCTCGTGTTATTCTTAATATTGAATTTGGCAGAGTTAATCTTAAACAGAATATTTATAACCAAGCAATTCTAGAAGGCGTCGGAACTACCTTTGTTCAAACTGAGGCCATTATTGAAAATGGAAAAGTCAACGGAATGAAACCTGATGACATTCAAAAGATTCTTAATTTAAAGCATGCTTGGGAATTTATTCTTGATAAAGACGTTCTTACTGCTCCTTCTAATTATTACTTGGCTTGTTATATTGCAAAACTAGTAAACGAGGGGTTTTATGTTGATGGGGGAAGAATAAGAGGTGTTCCAGTAACTATAGGTAAATCGACATATGTTCCTCCTATGCCTATTGAATGTGCTGTCAAAGAAGATATTGATTTAATAATAAAAAGCAGTAATAACCCTATTGATGTTTCCATAAAATTAATACTCTATGTTATGAAGACACAAATATTTAATGATGGAAATAAAAGAACCGCAGTAATCTTGGCAAATCATTATCTTATTTCGAAAGGAGAGGGACTTATTGTTATTCCCGAAAAACAGGTCCCAGTCTTTAAGAAATACCTTATTGAATATTATGAAAATAGGAGTGAAGATATTATTGCATTTTTGAAAGATAAGTGCTGGAACAAACTCAAATAATGAAGCTGGTTAAATACTGTAAAAAGTTCAATAGTTTTTTTGTGCTTAGTAAAAAAAGGAGCAAGCAAAAACATATACAATTGAAAAGTATGCTTAAATACTTCTACAAAGTGTCAGTATGGGGAACAAAATTTAGCAAATATAGTTATATTGTTCCCCATGAATTTAAGAATTGCAATTTATTGAATAATTTTTTAGATAAATATAAAAGCGAAACTTACTGAGGATGTTCCAGATAGCCTCTCAATTAGCTTATTAGTAAATAACGCGACATTCTCACAATACGCCCTTAACGACAATGCTACAAAGTTCAATTCATTCGCACATCGAGACTGTAGCGATGTTAGTGCTTAAAGATTCTAAAAAATAGTATATGTTGATGAAAGGAGCTAATTTAAAAAAAGAAAAAAATAGTACCAAAACATATTAACAAAACTCATGGATGGTTTGTTACAACACATGCTGTAAAGGACATGAATACGAGAATGGTAAGTAAAAGGCAATTAGCATATAATCTAGTAAAGAAACCTCTTTATAAATCACCGATCTTGTTGGATTTGAGAAATAGATATTTAAGAGTACGCTTCTCCGATAACAAGATCTTTGTCGTAACAAATCCAATAAATAGATGCGTTGCTTCCGTTAGGAAATATAAAGATAAAGAATTAAGAAAGGCACCTAAAAAATATGAAAAAAAATATGATGGTATGTCTAATTGGTCAAAGCGTTAAAGAAATCGATATCAAACTGCCATTTAAGAAAGATACTTTCGAAAAATATTATTTATATGTTTTGGGACAAGAAAATAGCGATAAAAGTAAACCATTAGGCAAACTTAAATCACTATTTTTAAAGAACAACATCAAAGATATTGATATAGTTGAATTAAACAATGCTTTATTCGAAGAGTACTTAAATAATAATGATGACAAACTATTAATTAGAAATGATTTTAGTTTTATTTATAATACTGTTAAAAAAGTCATAGATAAGATGGATCCATACTGTCTACTTGAGGAGGGCTGTCCTAAAGATGAATTTAATGACGAGTCGTGGTGGATTGCAAACGATATATTTGTTAATGAAAAATATGAAGCCGATTATATTGCAAAATTAATAGGAGAAACGTTTGCAAATAGTTTTTGTGAAGATTTTGTAAGTCCTGAGAAATATGTTAAAGAATCTGCGTTAATTTCTAAAAAGTTGACTGATTATTTTCAAGCTAAATAAATACTTGTTAAATCCCTTATGTTTAAGGTTCTTCAATGAAAGGAGAAAAACTTTAATCAAAATAGCCTTAAAGGCAGTTATTGAATTAACTCGTAAAGAATTAATAGATCTTTAAAACTAGTTTAAATATTTCGTTATTTTTTCAGTAAAAAATACTGAATTTTTATACAATTTAAAACGCCTAAAAGTAAGACTATATCGACATCATATTAAAACTATACTTTTTTAAAAGAAGCAGTATAATTTTACTAATAGGAGAAATTTTTAATGCAAAAATTAAAGTATGAAGGCTACAAAGTATTGATAGCTGGTGCGACTTCTGGAATTGGACTTTCTATTACAGAAATGTTCATTAAAGAAGGTGCTACTGTCATTGGCCTAGGAAGAAACTTTGAAAACACCACACATTTAGGTGATCATTTTATTCCTTTCAAATGTGATGTCACTGATCTTGATAATTTACAACAAGCATGTGACAAAGTTAAGGAACTTTTTGATGGCAAACTTGACGTTTTAATTAATTCAGCCGGTATTGGAATTCATTATTCCCCAACAAACATTACCTCTGATAAATTTGATTTTGCTTTCAATCTTTTACTTAAATCATCAGTTATGATGACTAAATTCTGTTATGAGTATTTATATAATGCTGAGCATAAAGCCCCAGTTATCATCCATGTTTCTAGTATCGGAGCAAGAACTATTGTTTCTAACGATATTTTATATGGTATGTGTAAATCAAGTCTTAACTTATATTCCAAGCAATGCGCTGGTGGACTTCCAGGAATTAGAGTTGTTAGCTTATCTCCTGGCCCATTTATTACCCCAATCTTTGCTAAGAGCCGTACTCCTGAAGAAACCAAACAAGTTATTCAATATATGGGCACATTAATTCCTAGCGGTAGAATGGCTGAACCATCTGAAATTGGTGATTTAGTGTCATTCTTATGTTCAAGTGAAGCTTCTTATATCAATGGATGTGATATTTCAATTGATGGTGGAATGCTCACACAACATAGTTAATTTAAGGAGGTAATAACAATGTTAAATAATAAAATTGCTTTAATTACTGGTGTTGGAACAGGCATCGGATTAGCTACCGCAAAAAGATATTTAAAAGAGGGCGCTAAAGTTATCGGAGTTGGTGATTATAATAAAGAATTTGATGAACTTGGTGAAAATTTTGAATTGGTAAAATGTGATGTAACTAATGAAAAAGATATCATGGAATTAGTTGGACATATCACCAAAAAATACGGTGTTCTCGATATCTTACTTACTATATGTGATAAAGAGTATCGTGGAAAAATTAGTGAAGTTAGTGGCGAGACAATTAACCAAGCTTCAAAACACATTTTAACTGCACCTATTTTATTAACAAAGAATCTTAAAGATTTATTAGCTAAATCAACATTAGCAAGTGTTATTTTTGATTTCCCAGTTTCTGCATTTATGATGGATAAAAATTATTTAGAGTCAATCTATAACATGGCTTTAGCTGATTATGTTAGACAAGCAACAGCACAATTAAGACCAATTCGTGTTAATGGTGTTATGTTTGGTTTAATTAAGGATCATTTCTTAGCCAAAGAAGATGAAGAGAGATTTGCTAAGACCGAAAAGAAGGAAACAATGATTCCTTCTCAAAGACTTGGAACATGTGAAGATGTTGCAAATTTAAACAATTTCTTAGCAGATGAATTATCAAAATTCTTCAATAGTGCTCTTATTCCAGTTGATGGCGGATATTACACTACAAATCCTAGATCAATGGGTAACCAATTATAAAGATTTAGAAAACTAATTAGGCTTAAGCAACTAAAAATGCTTAAGCCTTTTTATTTTTAAAATTTAAAAGTGAGTATTTAAATTATGACGTAAATTAGTTTGTTTTATAAAAAGAAGGGGGATTGGCAAGGAATTTTGGAATTTTTAACAATTGTTTTATATGTTTTTTTGGATGTCACAAATACAATCTTATTAAATGCCATAAATTAAAAATTGAAGAAAAATATGTTTGGCATTAAAATTTATAAAAAGTTGTTTTTAGGAGGTAAAATGAACAGCGAAGTAACGATATCATATCAGGATTTATACAAAATCTTGAAAATTTATTATAAAAAATTCTATAAACAATTCGATAATGATAAGTTGAACGATGAAGAATATTTTAATATTGCTATTAAAGGCGAACTTACATCTCACGCTATAGGGATAACAATCAATTTTTTAGAAAATAACTCGTGTTCTCAGGGGTTAGACACAAATTTAAGAGCAATTATTGAAGATATAGCTATTTATAAGACTTATAAAGAAGGTGGTTTAACAGAAATCAATTTTAAAATTTTTAGAAAAATGTTTATTTTGGTGGAATCGATCAATTTTAAAAAACAAATTAATGATCCAAGAATTTCTAATGACCAAAAAGAGCAATTTAATGATGCTAAATCAGAAACAATAGAAGAAATAGCTGAATTGCTGAAATGCTCTAAAAAAGAAATTAAAGAAACTAAATGTGGCTTAGATATACCAACTTTTTTCTTGATGAACGATATTAAAAAACCAGTCAATATGAATAAAGTTGTTGCTAACGAACTTGGTAAAGAAATGTGCCAGTATTATAAGAATTTAGGTATGCGAGTGCACCCTTATTATTGTGATCAAGATAACAATAGTATGTTAATTAAGATTAGAAATGAAATGATAAGTAAAATTTTTAACGATGTTTTAAGTGTTCTGTGTGACTGGGGAGAATTGCCTGATTATAAAGAAGAAGAGTCGTTTCAACACGAAATAACAATGAACATAGATTACTCAGAGAATTACCAAGAAATACAAAAATTGAAAAAATTAATTAATGAAAACTATTTAATAATCAAAAAGAACAATGTTTTAACAAGTCAGTATGATGAGTTTGTGTCTTTTCAATTAAGAAGTCTGTGGTATGATTCAAGAATTTGCCTTATGCTTGGTTATTCTGAACAAGTTGTTGCAAAGTTTAAGTCATTTATGGAAGTGGCGGCAGTGAACGGAATGATACGAACATATGTGCCTCAAGAACGCATATATGTAATCAATGCTTTTAAAATCAGCACCTTAGTTCAAGAACAGCTTTTTGTAAATAATGTTCTTAAAGAGGAGCCTATAAATATTTTTGAAAAAGAAATTTCTGAATTATATAGTGGTTATTATAAAGATAAGTACAATATTTCATTTGAAGATTTTAAAACAGGGTTCATTAAAAATTCATATTTTTTCTTGGATAAAGGAAAAAAGAATTATAGCGGTATGGTTAAAGAATTGCTGGAAAATTATATACCATCGGAAGAAGATAGAGACGATGCCCTTGAATTATACAAAGTGAGTAAAGACTTCAATCATGGCGGAGGTTACATATTTGATAGTTCTCTTGGCGTTGCTGAAAAATATGCAATAAAATGTGTTGATTTTATGCAAAAATATTTTGTTTCGTTATTTCTTCAATGCAATAATTATATTGATAATAACTCATTAAAACAATGATTGTTGAATTAGAAAATGAATTCAACCTTGACTTTCTAAGATTTTCTTACAAAAAAACTAAACAATGATAAAATGTAAATGAAACAGAAGGATTGTGATTTCGCTCGTAACTATGTTACATGGAGGAGGAACCACAAATGGAAAACTGTTTCTCTTCCGAATTATATTCCGATATAATGGAAGAAATCCGAGAATCAATAAAAGATAACCCAAATTATACACAAGCGTCTTTAGCTAAATTACTTGGCGTACGACGTGAACACCTAAATAGAATGCTTAGTAATAAGTATCCGATGAAGGCCGAACAAATGGTTTATCTCGTTAAAATTCTTGGAATTAAAGACTTACTCTAAACGAGTAGGTCTTTTTTTGTGACGCCGGATGTCACAAAACAACATTTTAATGTTTTTATGTTCTATATTGTTAATGCTCTCCGAGAGGTTAGGGCAAGATTGTTCTTTGAAAATATAAGAACTTAGAAAGAAAGGAGGTCATAGAAATGACCAAAAAAATTTATTTAAAAGATATCGCTGGTTACGATGATGAGAAAGCAGAAGCACAAAAACTCATCACTGTTCTCAAAAACTTTAGAGAATACGAACAAAAAGGGGTTTATATTCCTAAAGGGTTAATACTTAGTGGGAATCCTGGGGTAGGAAAAACAATGCTTGCAAAAGCGATTGCTAACGAGTCAGGTGTCCCATTTTATGAATTTGAGGCTAACGAAAGTGAACAAGATATAAAAAGTATTAAAAACTTAAAAGAGTTGTTTAAAAAAGCCAAAGACAACGCTCCATCAATTGTCTTTATTGATGAGTTGGATGAATTGGTGACAATGGATGACTTTGTATCTGATTATTCACGAAAAATACTTAAAACAATTTTAACTGAAATTGATGGAGTAAAAAACTCCGACGGAATTATGGTTATAGCAACAACAAATTGCTCAGAAAAACTTCCGCAAGCCTTGATTAGAAGCGGAAGAATGGATAAACGAATCACAATTGAAGATCCTGATTTGTACTCAAGAGAAGCAATTGCAAAACTATATCTTAATAAAAATGAAATATTTAAAGATATTGATGCAAAATTATTAGCAACTAAAATTGCTGGATTTACAGGAGCAGACATTAAAAACTTAATTAATGAAACTCTTTTCAATTTACTACCTAATAATAAAAAATTTGCAACTATGGATGATTTTGATAAGACAATACCAATAATAAGGTTCAAAGAAATTAAAAAAACAACCCCAAAAGGACCAAACAAAAGAGTGTGTTACCATGAATTAGGTCATCTTGTTTGTAGCTATATCCTAATGAATGAAATTCCTTCCATTTCAACTGAGCAATACGGAAAGGTGAAAGGCCATATAACTATTGAGCCATATGAAGAACAAGAAACAATTGCAACGATGACAAAAAAACAATTTATAGATCAAATTACCGTGTGTTTGGGGGGTATTGCTTCTGAAGAAATATTCATGAAAGAACAAACGAGTGGTGGAATTGATGATATATGTAAAGCTAAAGCTTTAATTAACTATATGTTTGCAGCGGGATTGATGGGGTTTGATAGTCTTATCCCAATTCCTAATAGAATAACTGGTATAAACCTTCCTTTATCTCAAGATTGTGTGAAAAGAATTGAAGGAAAACAAATAGAAATAATTAATGAAGCTTATGCAAAAGCAAAAACGATTATAGAGAATAATAAAGGATTGGTTGAATACATATTAAATCCTCTTCAAGAAAGACAGCATTTATCAAAGATAGAAACTGAAATATTTATCAAAGAATTTGAAACACATAGTGTAAAATTATAGAAAGGAATTTATGAAATCAATAATTAAGTCAATAAAATCTTTTAATTGGCGTTTATGGGTCGTTTTAGCGATGACGCTATTAATACCGGCTTTATATCAAACTGTGCGTATCTTCTTCTTAGGAGATATGCCGGGCGACTGGGGGGTAAATATTGCCTCCCAGCTCGCTTGGGTCAACTTATTATATGAGATTATTCAAGAAGCATTTATTCTACCTTTGTTTTTTCTTTTAGGAAAATCAATTAATGACAAATCTGAATTAGAAAACAAAACTAGAACAGGTTTACTTGTTTCTGGAGGTGCCTACTTAGTACTTTCGATTTTAATTGTTGTGTTTGCAAGACCTCTTTGCCAATTTATGGCAAGCGATCAATCAACATTAGATGCAACGATTGCTTATATTAGATTAGAAACAATAGCTTCAACAATCGCTATTTTGTCAAAATTCATTACTATTTTGCTGGTAACACTTAAAAAAGATAAATATATGTATATCCTTTTAGGAGTACAAACTGTTTTATCTATAACGCTTGATGTTTTTCTTATTAGTCAATTAGATTGTTCGTTAAAAATGGGTGTTAACGGAATAGCGATTAGTAATATAATCACTCAAACCATTTTGGTGATAGTTGCAGTAGTTATGCTATATAAAGAAGATATTAAAATTTTTCGTAAACAAAAGATGTCCTTTAGTTGGATGAAAGAATATGGGCGAATTGGTGTGTGGTCTGGTCTAGAATCGTTGGTTAGAAACGTTGCTTTTATGCTTATGGTTTCGCGACTAGTAAATGTTATATCTGAACAAGGGACTTATTGGATTGCTAATAACTTTATTTGGACGTGGTTGTTATTGCCAGCAACTGCTTTGTACGATGTAATTAAAAAAGAAACTGCAGAAAATAAAAATAATATAACGAAGAAAACTCTTGGTTACATTGTTATTACGACAATATTTTCTATTCTATGGTTTGTATCAATTCCTTTATGGAAACCATTTTTAGAATATGTAATGAATGTACAAAACTATGATACAGTCATTTATGTTTGTCTTGTACAAAGTGGATTTTATATTGCATATATGTTTAATTGTATTTTTGATGGAACAATATATGGAAGAGGCAAAACTCTTTATATGCTTATTCAATCAATATGTACTAATTGTGTATATTATGTGATTATGTTTATTTTATGGAAGTGCGGCATATTTGTGCCAACTTTATTATCAATATCTTTAATGTTTGGAATTGGAATGGCTTTAGATCTTATTCCAACTGTTGGGTGTTACGTTTATCTATTGAAAAAAGAAAATGTTAAGATTCAGCGGAATTTATGTAAAAAAGAAAGTGAGGAATTATAAATGAACTACTTATTTGTTGATTTTGAATGCGCTAATTGTTTCGGCGGTGTTGGGAAGATATGTGAATTCGGTTATGTTCTTACTGATGAAAAGTTTAATGTTATAAGAACGGATGATATACCAATGAGTCCAGGGAGTGGTTTGGATTGTCGTTTCAATCTTAAAGGAAGGAAAGGAGGGAGAGATCTTGTTTTAGCTGAAGATGAAGACTTTTATTATTCTTGTCCTGAATTTCCTGAGTATTATCAACACATTAGAAAACTCTTTGAAAATAAAGATACTCAAGTTTTTGGTTATTCTGTTAAAAATGATATTTTGTTTCTTGATGGCACAATTAAAAGATACAACAAGGAAGAATTTAATTATGTAGCATACGATATTCAAGCAATGATGAAATACTATTCTGAAAATAGAGAAAAATTTCTAGGTTTGAAAAGCGCCTTAATTCAGTTGGGTCTTGAAAATAAGTTGGTTCAATTCAAAGAGCATTTACCTAGAGATGATGCTTTTATGTCAATGCTCGTTGTTAAAGAAATGTGCAAAAACTTAGAGGTAACTCTTCCACAATTAATTGAACTATCTCCTTCATGTAAAATTGATGTTTTACCATATATTAAAGACTTTGTAACCAATAAAGCAAAAAAACCTAGGGATGATAAAGATTCTAAATGTGAATTTAAAATAATGAAAACAGCACAAATAATGTGGGGAGACTTTTATCGCGAAAATTCCCTATTGTTAGAAAAAGAGGAATCTATTGGCAAAATAATAACAATAAGTGCAAAAATCAAAGAAGACATTAATGTGTTAGAGCAAGTCATTCAATTAATTAAAAAACGTCATTTAGTTGCATATGATAGGATTGTTGGTGCGGATATGATTTTAGTGGCTAATGAAGAAGATAAAGAACGTCTTTTAAAACATTTTATTCATCCATACAATGGTAAGTTTGTTTTATATAATGATTTCATTGACAATAATTGGAAAATTTAAAATTTATTATAAAAAAATATTTTTCAAGGATTTTAAAATGACAATTTTTAATTGTTAAATACAAAAATATTAAAATTTATTCGATTGTAACGAATTAATTCTATTTTTAATTTCGCATTTTAATGTTGTATGTCATATATAAAAAGAAAGGTACTTCAATCAGGTATTTTCTAAATTATAAAATACTTTAATAGATTTTTAACAATGATTTTTAAAATTAACCAAATTACATCAATATGTAATAGAATAATAAATAGCAGCGATTAATTATATTAATTTTTTGGAGGAAAATTGTATGATTTACAAAAAAATAAGAGTAACTTCTGATATTGCTCCCACAAGATTCGATAGAGTGATGTATGTAAAGGTAGATATTTCACTTTATTCATTAGGAGTATTGATTTTAACTTCTTTACAAGCTAAGTTTGAACATATGTTCTTATTTCATTCCGGAAGATTTATTGATTATGTTGATGAGACGCGGTTGGATGACCCTTTCGGAACAGTTAAACAATATGATTATAAAAAAATTAAATTATGTAATGTTGTGTTAAATTCTCAAGGCAACTTCGCACTTGAATATGATACAGGGGATGGTTGGGAATTTAAAATCCATGTTTATGAACAAGAAACAGTTCTTGAGGATGATAAAGTTGCCATTGTTTTAAAGGGAAAAGGCCAATCGCTTCGGGAAGATAATATCGAAGCTTTTGAAAAATATATTAATAATGAACCTTTAGAAGATTATGAGAAATCGCCTTGGTCTTTAATGGGCGATCCACTATCTTCTTTTGATGAACCATTAAATATAGAAGATCAAAACGCAATTTTGTGCTTTACATCAGAACAACAAATTGAAGAAATGATGAATATTGAATAAAAGTGCTATTTGAATAATGACTATTCAGATAATAAACTTATGAGTGTTATTTTTACACCTTGTTTGTATTACGCTTGTTTGGAGGTAGAAATTTATGAATTATAAAATTATAGAAATAGACAAATATTATAGAAAAAATGTTTATTTAAGATTCGTTGAAGGTCCAAAATGTTCAATATCGATGACCTATAAATTGGATATCACAAAACTTTATAATGTTACGAAATCAAAAGGTAAAAAAATAAACATCGCTTTATTGTATCTTGTTACAAAGACAGTCAATTCTCGTGATGATTATAAAATGTATTATGATTTCCGTAACAAAGAACTTCGCTGTTATGATGTTTTTGATGTTACTCATTATGTTTTTGATCAGGAAAAAGAAACCTGCAAGATGGTTCGTTCTAAATTTAATCCTAATTACGATGAGTTTTATAAGACTGTTGAAAAACAGATCGAGGAAGCAAAAAACCCAGAATATCAGGAAGATAATAAAGAATACCCTAATTGTTTTGATGCATCTGCGATGCCTCGGATATCTTATGATAGCTTTGATCTGGAGTTACCTGATGGATATTTGTACTTCAATCCAATTATTAATTGGGGAAGATTTATTAAAGAAGACGAAAAGGTTTTATTACCAATTACTATAAGGATGAATCATGCGATTGCTGACGGGTACTTACTTTCTAAATTCTTTTTAATAATGGAAGAATACATAAAAGAATTTAATTCTAAATAAGATAACATTATTTTTAGTTAACAAAATGTGTATATAAGTATTTTTTAATGGTTTTATTCCGGTAACCCTTAAATATTGTTCCGATAAGTGTTATAATTATTCCGATAGGAGAATTATATAATGAAAACTAAACAAGCTAGCGAAAAGCGGGGAATTTCTGAAAGAAGAGTTCGTATTCTTTGCTCTGAAGGAAAAATTGATAACGCAAAAATAGTTGGAAAGACCTGGTTTATTCCCGATAATGCTAGTAAACCAATTGATGCAAGGATTAAATTATCTAGTTCGTACCTTGACAAGATTATTGAACTTAAAAAAGAGTTGGAAAATAAAAGACCTTTAACACAAGGTGAGTTGGATAGACTTAACGAAGAGTTTTTGGTGGAATACACATATAATTCAAATGCAATAGAAGGAAACACATTAACCATTAGAGAAACAGACATGGTTCTTCGCGGACTTACTATTGATAAAAAGCCCTTGAAAGATCATTTAGAAGCTATTGGTCACAAAGAAGCGTTCGACTATGTTTCTGAATTGGTCAAAAATAAACAAGAAATAACAGAAAAGGTTATTAAAGAAATTCATTATCTTGTTTTAGCGAATTCCCCACAAGATAGAGGGATATATCGTAAGATTCCGGTGATGATTATGGGCGCAATTACGATGCCGGTACAACCATACGAAATTGAACCAAAAATGTATGAATTACTTGAGCGGTATAAAAATAGTAATGACGATTTTCTTACAAAATTGGCTGAGTTTCATATAAGGTTCGAAGGAATCCACCCATTTATTGATGGAAACGGGAGAACTGGTAGATTATTAATTAATTTAGAATTGATGAAACTTGGATATCTTCCAATTGATATTAAATATATTGATCGCAAAACTTATTATGATGCATTTGATGCTTATTATGCTAAAGGCGATATAAAACCAATGGCTCAATTGATTGGTCGTTATTTATTTGAAAGAATGAGCAATTATTTAGATATTTTAAAATAATAATTCATTAAATAAAATTTTAAATTGTATATAAGGTGGGTAATAATCGACAATAGTTGTATATAACACTTTTATAACACAATTAATTGTTTTCAAGTTATAATAAAAGAGACAAATTTATTGAGTGGAGTAAGAATGGAAAAATTATCTATCAAGGATTATTCTTTTGATCAAAACGGAAGAGAACTTGTTGGCAAACTTGGACACGGAAAAGATTGGCCAATTGTTTATTTAATACATAATAAAAAAGAAATGTATGTTGGAGAAACTCAAAATGCTTTCGATAGGTTTCAACAGCATTTAGCAAATCCGGAAAGAAATATGTTTGATACAATCGAAATAATTGATTATGGGAAATTTAATACCTCAGCTATTTTGGATATTGAGCAACAACTTATTCAACTTGTAAATTGCGACGGTCTTTACACTTTAAAAAATAAGAATGGCGGGCAATCCATAAAGCACAATTACTATCAAAGAGATTTTTATCATACTGATGTTTTGTCAAGTATTTGGGACTCAATGAAAAAGAAAAATCTTGCTAAAAAAGATTTAAATATTTTAAGAAATTTAGATATTTTCAAGTATTCGCCTTTTATATCCTTAACTGATGAACAAAACGATATTTGTCGAAAAATTATCGAAGATATGAGAAATATTTTTGATGATAAAAATGGTAAAACAGGCACTTTCTTAGTAAATGGTGGAGCTGGAACTGGTAAAACTGTTATGGCTTTGGTTTTGATGAAACAGATTTTAGATTTAATTCACAATAAATTCGATTCAACGGAGACAGAAGATTTAGGAAGCGACAGATCGCTTTATAATTATCAACTTTCTTATTTAAAAGATGTTTTTCAAAAAAATAATATTAAAAAAATAGGTTTTGTCTTACCTATGGAAAGTTTTAGAAAAAATATTTATAGAATGTTCAAAGATGCTACAGGTTATAGTCCGAAAGGAATAATTTTATCTAGTGGAGATGTTATAGGTAATGATTACGATATTGTTTTTGTTGATGAATCTCATAGATTGTCTGCAAGAAAAAACTTAACTGCTTATGGAGATTTCGATACAAAATCTAGAATCCTTGGACTTGATCCTAAGAAAACAAATCAATTAGAATGGGTTCAAAAATCATGCCGTTATAGCGTTTTATTTTATGATAAATGTCAAACTGTTAAAAAGAGTGATATACCTACTGAAGAATTTAAAAGATGTGCAACAACATTGCATGATTCTATAAAAGAAGCTACCATCAGTTGTCAAATGAGATGTATGGGTGGTGGAAAATATATCGACTATATTGATTCAATTTTTAATTGTGAAAATATCGAAAAGGAAGAATTCAATAATTACGAACTTTTGATGTATGACAATGCAAAAGAAATGCTTGATGATATAAACAAAAAGAATAAAGTTGTTGGCTTAAGTTCAGTATGTGCTGGTTATGATTGGCCTTGGATAACTCATAAAGAATCTCAAGAAGAAATAAAATTAAAAGATGACTATGACTTCATTCTTGATGGACAAAAATTTGTTTGGAATACTAAAAATTATGAGAAAAATAGGCTTGATAATGAGATCGGAAGCGTACATACAACGCAAGGAAGAGATTTAAATTATAATGGCGTTATTTTAGGGCCAGACATCTATTATGATAAATCTAGAAATTGTATATCAATTAGAAAAGCTAATTTTTATGATAAAAAAGTTAAAGCAGACACGACATACAATGAATTGCATCAATTCATTATTAACTCTTATTTAGTTATGTTAAAAAGAGGAATTTACGGTACTTATTTATATGTTTGCGATAAAGACTTAAAAGAATATTTGTCAAAATACATTACTAATAAAAAAGACTTTTAAAAAAAAGAAGGGGGATTAGCAAGGGATTTTGAATTTATTTAATGAATAAGTTATTGAATTCTGGGTTCTTTTCGCTAAAGGAAACAGCGAATGGACAAGTTAATTTTGCTTTTTTATTATTCGCTTTTAAATAATTAATAAGTTCCCTCATTAATTCTTTTCCATAGCCTTTTCCTTTAAATTCATCATTAACAACAACATGTAAAACATCGATAGTTGATTTATTGATGTTGGAAAATTCAATGTATCCAATTTCTTTATTTTCGTCTAATAATGATAGTTTTGTATCTGTAATTTTGATCATAAAAACTCCTTTTTATAATATTAACTTATGTATAAAAAATTTTGAAATATTATGCAAAAAGCATTTTTATTAATAAATCATAATAATGTATATTACAAATACACTTGTTTGTCTAAAGTTACCTTAAAAAGAGATGACGAATATTTTACTTATGCTAATATAAAATATACGAAATGCGATAATAAGTTTAATGTAAACATTAAAAATAAAAATAAGCAGATCAAATATTAAAAGAAATTGTAAAAATACAGAAAGGAAAGAAAAAAATGAAAAATAGTGAAATTGTTAAAAAACAAAGAGAATTCTTCAATAGTGGTGAAACTTTAAGTTATAAATTTAGAATGGACTCTCTTAAAAGATTTGAAAATGCCATAAATGATATGGAAAAAGAGATAGAAGAAGGATTAAAAGCAGATTTAAATAAATCTCCTTTTGAATCGTATATGTGTGAGGTTGGAATGGTTCTTTCCGAGATTAGTTATGCTAAAAAGCATCTTAAATCCTGGATGAAAAATAAGCGAGTTCGTACCACAATTAGTGTCGCTCCTTCCTCAAGTTTTATTGTTAGTGAGCCTTATGGAGTTGTTTTAATAATGTCTCCACGGAATTATCCTTTTATGTTGTGTCTTGATCCATTAGTAGGAGCAATTGCGGCGGGAAATTGTGCTTCAATTAGACTTCCTTCACTTTCAAAGTTTACTAGTGCAGTTATTACAGAACTAATTAAAAAGACTTTTCCTGAGGAATATATCACTATTTTAGATAGTTCATCTGAAGGAGAAGAAGCTGTTCTTGAACAAAGATTTGATTATATATTCTTTACTGGAAGTCCTAGAGTTGGAAAACTCATTATGCAAAGTGCAGCTAAAAATTTGACACCAGTTTCATTAGAATTGGGTGGAAAGAGTCCTTGTATTGTTGATGAAACTGCTGATATAAAATCGGCTGCTAAGCGAATTGTATTTGGTAAATTTTTAAATTCTGGACAAACATGTGTGGCTCCCGATTATGTTTTGGTTCATAGTTCTAAAGAAAAAGAATTGATCGAACAAATGATTGTGTGGCTTAAGAAAATGTATGGAGATTCAGCACTTGATAATCACGACTATCCAAAGATGATAAATGAAAAACATTTTTCAAGAGTTTTGAGCTTAATAAACAAAAAAGAAGTGGTCTTTGGCGGTAATTTTAATAAAGATACCTTACAAATTGAACCAACAATTCTTCAAGGAGTAAAGCGTAATGACGCTGTTATGGAAGAAGAAATTTTTGGCCCATTACTTCCTATAATTACATATGAAAATAGAGAAGATTTAGTTAATTTTATTTCGTCTTATGAACACCCATTAGCTTTGTATCTTTTTTCAACAAGTAAAAAGAATCAAAATTGGGTTATGGAACATATTCAATTTGGTGGTGGATGTATTAATGATACAATAGTTCACTTATCTAATCCAAATCTTCCTTTTGGAGGAGTTGGTGGAAGCGGAATGGGACATTATCATGGTAAATATAGTTTCGAAACATTCTCACATCAAAAGAGCATTATTAAAAAAGCTATTTTGATGGATATTCCAACTCGTTATAAACCATATTCTAAAAAAGATAATAAATTAATGCACAAGGTAATGAAGTAAATAATTTCAAAATCCCCTGTAAAGGTGCCTTCTTTTTGTTAAAAGTTTAAATTAACAAGATAATTATTTTGTTAATTTTTTCTTTGCAATAAGATATCTAGCAACAAAGAATCCAGCAGCACCAACAATCAAAACGCTTTCAATAGTTACGATAGCAATCATATAACCTGGAACGCTGTTTGATGGATTTTCATCATAAACAACAAATTTTCCAAGAGATTGTGTTTGGAATTTTGTTATTCCGTTTGAAGTTTCACAAGTTGAAATGTTTCCATTAGAATCCATAACTTTATGAGTTCCATCAACAATCTTATTGCCCGTATTAATGGAAACACTATATCCGTTTTGAGAAGAAGCAGAAGAAGTAATGCTAAACGAATATAAAGCATTACCTGAAATGTTCTTTTCGTTGAGTAATGATTGATTATTGTCTTCACTTTCTTCAATTGTGATTGTGTCACTAGCTTTCATATTTTCAAAATATATTTCTCCAGAAATAGAACCAGTAGAAGCAATTTTATCGACAGAAAGAAGTTTTATTTGTTGTTCAACGTAATTTTTTACTTCGGTTCTTCCCTCAGTTGTACTAGTTTTAATAAGATTATCTTGGGCCCATGTTAATAATTGATCTAAAGCAGATTGACCCGAAGTGGATAGAGAAACGTTAGATAATGCATTATTAGTTTCTAATAAAAGCGCGACATAGTCGGTAAAAGCGGATTCAAATGTATCTTCAATAACTGATAACATATAAACTGTAGTAAGAGAATATTCATCAAAATTATCTAAATAATCTTCGTATGCTTTAACTTTATCTTTTGTAAGTCCATATTTTGTTAAAACACTATCGAAGTGAGTTGTTAATTTGGTTTTAAGTTTGTTAAAAAAGTAATCTTTAGTTGGAATTGAAAGTTCTTTAGTCATTGAAGTGTAGTCACCATTAATAGTTTGAATTTTTATAGTGTTACCCATCCATGGTTCCTCTAAATATAATGAACCATCGTTATTAGCAGTAACTAATTCCTCTTCAACAAAGACTGTTTGACCAGAAGTGAATCCAGTAATCAAATAATCTTTCTCATTAAGTGAGACGTCTGGAGCTATTTCAATAGTAGGAACAGTTAAAGTAACATAATTTGACGCATAATTATTTTTTGTTGCTTTGTAACGGACCTTTATTGATGTGTTATTTAACGAAAATAATTGATCTTCAGTAATGGATTCGTATGTCGAAGAATCGCCAATTGCGACTTCTAATAGAGAACTACTTTCTCCAACTATGCTGAAATTGGCGGTACCTAATTGTTGTACTAATTTAACTACAGGAGCTTCACCAACTGCTTTTAATGAAATTGAAATACTAGAAGAGGAAACATAATCGGTTGTCGAAGAAGAACGATAAAATTCTCCATCATATGTTTTAAGATTTGCATAACATGTTTCAGATAATGTTAAATCAATCATTCCGCTAGCATTAGCTGTAAAATCATAGGTTGTGTTCATAACTTTAATTTTATAATTGGCTTTTGGTTCGAGTCCTTCGATTTTTTCAGTAGCGTAATTGAAATTAAATGAAGGAGTGGCGTAAATATCAGGTAGAGTTAAAGTTAAAGGTAAACTGCATGGAGTAGTTAAAGTGCCTTTAATTCTTACTTTTATGGTAGATTTTGGTTCAAAAATATTAGAAGGATAAAGAGTAAAATATCTATTTAAATCTTCATCATAATATTCGATATCTTTTAGAGGTTGAATTGAGATTCTTCTTTGACTTATTGTGGAAGGGCTAAAAATAAAATTAGTTGTTAAAGGAGCTGCGATATTATTAGCAATCTTTAATGATTGTGATTCAGAATAGGTGTAATTAACACTCGAACCCATAGGAAGACGAGTAATTGTTAAAGTACAGTTATAAAAACTATAATCAGTGTCGTTATTTGTTCCTTGTAGTGGAATATAAGTGTAATCGCCAGTTAAGAATGTAAAAGTATTTGTTTCGCTTGTTGAAGCGTTAACGGAAGTAATTTTATATTTACTTTCTTTTGATAAATCCGATAAAGAATTATGTTCATAATTAGGATATGCAGTGGTTCTTCCGCTATCCGCATCATTATCATTAAAAGATAATGGTTTAGGTATTTTTAAAGTATATTTTGTGCTTGAAGGAGTAACGGAGGTGCCTTTATATCTAAATTCATAAGTTAAACCACACTCTACTTTCGTAGTGTTGTTTAAATTAGTCCATTCAGTATCGGTACTTAATCTATATTCGGTCAATGAAGATGGAGTTTTTTTGAAACCCATATAATATTTACCACTTACATTTTCCCAAGTATCGTTTAAGGCTAAAGTATTCGAAGCGAAAGTGCTTTGAGCTACTTTTGTAATTGTGTAAGGATCCGAATCCACTGACACTGTCGTATCTTTTGATAATTTAGTAATGGTTATATCGTAAGGGATATATTCTTCTAAATAAGGGATGGTAGTAGTTGTGATATTTTCAAATGTTTCACTTTTATTTAAAGAAGGGCAACTTAATAAATATGAGCTACCAGAAACTAAATTTATAATTTTGTTGGTGGAGTAATCAACTTTTGGAGCAGAAACAAAACTTTCTTTTGCAAGTGTTTTAAAACTATATGCTGAACTTCTTGTTCCTTTAGAACGACCATCAGAAGTAGAGTATCTAAAATAAAAACTATAATTAGAGTTGCTATTTAAATTATCAAATGTTCCTGATGAATAGTAATTTGTTCCGTCAATTGAGTACTCAATTTTTAAAGCAGAATTCGCTCTTGTTGAATTAGCTTTAACTGTAATAGATTTGTCGGTATGTGAAACCATAGAAATAGATTCGGTTGCAGCTGGAATTGAAGAAGTAATTTTTACTCCGGTAACTTCAATAGTGTTGTAATTCGTGTTAGTTGGAGTAAATATGGCTGTATAAGAATAATTTTCAGGAACGTCAGAAATGCTTGAAGCAGAATAATTAATCAAATCCGATTCTTTAATTTTCCATGTTCCTTCTAATTGCTTTGTAGAATCATATGGATCTCTTGGTTTAGTTGAAGCACTAGGAGTAGCAGTATTTGCTGCAAGACCGGTAGTTCCAACTCCAGTTACAGTTCCTGAATAGGTTGGAGTTGTCATATATGGGTTAATTTTAAGCTGTATTGATTTATATGGACTACCATCATACCAAATTGACATCAACACATAATCGAAACTGTTTTCGTCTGAAGTTGACTTTCCTATTTTTACAGTATAGGTAGCGCTGTGTGAAACGGAATTGATTATATCTGTTCCTCCAGATGAATTTTTATTAGACATGGTGTAATTCGAAGTGTCATTTACATTTGCTTGTAAAGAAAATTCTTTATCTTTGTTAAGAAGAATAGTGACTGTCAATTTTGTATTATAAGGAGCGCGGATTGAAAGTGTATCATTTTGTGAATTGCCAATGCTACTTGACACTTTTGAGATATCTTGACCACCAACAATAATTGAATATTTATAAGTACTATTTGATAATTCAGTACTAGTATCTGCATTTAGTGGTTTAGTACGATCTACTTCTTCTAAGTTATTTTCTGAAGAATTAATTAGATTATTAATAGAGAAAGACATAAAAGCGATTGAGACCACGAAAAAACAACTAACGAGTTTGATTAGAGGCTTGATTTTTGGATTATGTTTCATATTTTTTTCCACCTTATTTTTATTATAATATATTAGTAAATTTATATTAAATTCTTTCGTAAATATTACAACTTTTATGCATTTTATTTTACAATTGTACAATAATCCACTTTTTATCTAGGAAATAATGATTAATCGACAAGATTAATTTTAATGAAAAAGTGATAATTTGTAATTTAAATAACATAAATTATTTAAATTGTTGTTTATCTCAAATAGAAGTAAATTTCGAAAGTTAATTCATTTATATAAAAACTGATATTTTCAATTGTTATCTTTGTTGAAGTAAACTAGTTTTAGCAAAGAACCTAATGAAATTGAACTTTTCTCATTGGTGGCTTATATATTCTTTGGAAGAAGAAAGGCTATATATATTGGATATTCGCCATTGTATTAGTTCCAATATTTAGATGGCTTAATAAGTTAATTTATAAGACACCATTCAATGATGTCGAGATCGAAGAAGAAAAAGAGAAGATTCTTAAGGAAAACAAGAAATCTTAATTAAGACAACTAGTTAAGCTGGAATCCCTAGCTCTCTAGGGCATCCACCAAAATCCCTTGCTAATCCCCATTATTTTACATAAATTGTTAAATTATATGTTTAAGAAATTATGGGCATTGTTGTATAATAAAAGTTGCTTTTAATTAATTAAGCTGCAGATGGGAGAACAATATGTCTTATAGAATTATAACCAATTCGAAAGAAGATGTTATTAAAGCCGTTATTAAAATTGGTGCTAAAAAAGGTGCAGCACATGTCACAATGCGTGATTTAGCTGACGAATGTAATATGTCAACTTTTAAAATCATCGATTATTTTGCTACAAAGAAATCTTATTTAGATGCAGCGGCTCAAAGTATAGATGTTCCTTATATGGAAGAAGCAGTTAGATTAGTTAATGAAGGACTTGATGAAATTGAAGTTTTTAATGTTCTTCTCGATGAATTTTTAAAGGAACCAGATAAAGCTCTTTATTATATTTCTTACACATATGATTTTGGATTCGATCCAACAAAGAATAACGAAAGAACCGAAGCATTCCTTAAGATTGCTAGAGTTTATTTTAAAGATAGAAAGATTACGGATGAAGACTATATGTTGCTTTTATGGGACTATATTTCTTCAATGATGTTTTATTACGCAGAAAAAATTATCCACGGATATTTAAATAATGATAAGAAGACAAGAGAGCAGATTAATAATATAGTTTTTAAGGGTGTTTAATCAAAAACCCCTGCAAAGACCCCTTATTTTTATTTTTATTATTATAATATTTAAATTGTAAATTTTTTCAAATAAACAAAAATCAACAAATTGTTTATTTTTTGAAGCATAAATTTTTGATATTATAAAAAAAGATGAAAGGTTATTGCAGAACTTATTGTTTGCAATTAACCAAGATATGTATAGGAGAAAAAAATGAAAAAAATACTGTATGTTTTGAGTTTATGTGGTGTTTTGATTTTGTCTGGATGCAATTCTTCAACTGGTGACGACAATAACAAAGGTGACGTTGTTAGTTATACTGTAACTTTCAATGCTAATGGTGGTTCAAGCGTAGAATCCCAAAAAATTGAAAACGGTAAATCAATTAGTAAACCAACCGATCCAACTTATGAAGGGTTTATTTTTGATGGATGGTATTCCGATTCTTCATTGACAAATGAGGTGACTTTTCCATTAACCATCACGGCTGATACAACAATATATGCTAAATGGACAGAAATTCGAGAATATTATTTAAATGCAAGAGATTCAACAGTTGGAGATAACAGTTTGGGTTTTGTGTATGATTCGAATTTATCTGTTGATGTAGGGTATGCCGCTTTATCTCAAACAATAAATGGAAAATATGTTGGAAAAGCAAGATATAATAAAGGTGCTGCAGTTTCTTATTATGAAAACATTGATTATACCGGCTTATTATTTGATGATCACACAACACACGAATATTTGGAATCATCAAATTTAAGTACTATAAAAGTTCAAAAAGAGGGAACAGTAAGTTCTTATAATAAAAAAACTGTTGAAACAACATATAAATATGATTATTCATCATTTGCAAAATCTTTATTTACTTACAAAAAAGAAGATATTAAAAAAGTAGTGGCTGCCGGAAATGGAAAATATGAAATTTTTTCGACTGCTGGTTTTACATCAATAGCTAAAACTATCCTTAATAATATTAATAATCCTTTGGTTGAAAAAGTGTTTGGCGCCTTACCAGAAACTAGTTCAACTTATCACAATTATGTTACATTCAGTAATGGATACATTGATACATATACTTACAGTTTTAATGTTGATGTAGAAGGAATAACATTAAGCGTTTCTTATAATCTTGACTTTACGAGTACGAATAAGGCCGAGTCAATTACTTTGCCTACTTTTGATAACTTAATAATCGACGAAACATTAGTTAAGAGTAATTTAACTAAATTTAAAACTGATTACACTAACTACAAAGCTAAAGAATATAGTTCCTATGACTTTACTGTAAAGACCGGAGTTAATTATGCTAAAAAGAACGAAATAAACGCAACAATAAGTGGTAAAGCTCAAAGAAATGTTGGCACTCAATTATTTTTTAAGGATGAGTTTGAAATCGACACTGATTTAAAAAATAATGATTTATATGGAGCTACAAATACCAACGTTGTGGATTATAATGGAGCTATTGCTAAAATAAGCGACGGAACAATTTACCATGTTGTTAATCCTACAATTGGTTTTAAAAAATATACAGAGTTCACTGCCAGTGAAACAAATATGGATTATTTATATTTGCACGACGGAAGCATATTAGCTTACCCCGGAATCAATTGTATTGAAAAAACTATTAGTGACACTAAAACAAATTATAGTCTTGGCGTATCTAATCAAAACGCTTTTGCTGCTGATATGTTAAATTTAGTTAACGATAGCACATACATTGATAAGACAATTGCTACTCAACCAAAAATTGTTGGAACCTTCTTAGAAGATTCTATTGTAACCAATAATTGTTCATTCACAATGGTTTATGAAAGTGATTTATTTACGACCATTAAAATTGATGTTGATGGCGTGTTTGCTACTAAATTTGAAGGATCGAGAGATTTTACTGTATCGGATAGCGCTGATTTTAGTGTAAGCATCGAACTAAAAACTACTTCACTTAGTTATAGTGCTCCATCTGACAAAAAAGATATTCTTTAATTCGTTAATAAAAAGTTATCAATAAAGTTTAAAAATAGGAACCTATTATAAGGAATATTGATAAATCAGTATTCCTTTTTGTTTAAATAAAACTTTAATTGTTTATTCATTAAATAATTTCATATTATTTTTTCTAGCTTTAATATAAAATTAAGACAAGAAAAATGAAATTTTATTAAATGGTTCTTTGAATAATTGTGTCGTTTTGTTCGGATTTATAGTAATTCAACAAAATGTTTAGTGTTTTCAACAAACTGTTGATTTAGTTTCGGCTTGATTTGTTTTAAGGTTAAGCCATGAGGAGAAAATATTTTATGGACATTGGTACAAACATTAAAGATCTAAGGATCAAAAATGGTTTTACTCAAAAGGATTTAGCCGACAAGTTAAGCGTAACTGGTCAGGCTGTTTCAAGATGGGAAAATAATGAGGTTGAGCCTTCTTTAGATACTTTAGATAGAATGAGTCAGTTGTTTGAGGTTAGTGTTGATGCAATATTGGGTAAAGAAAAACCTTTAACTGAAGAAGTTCCTGAAAAAATTGATAAAGAAGCTCCAGTGATTGGGTTTTGTGAAGATTGTCACAAAGCAATAAGAGAGGGCGATGATTTTGTAACTAAAAGTGTTGGTGGAAAACAGAAACGTAGCATCATGATTTGTGATGATTGCAATCAACTTAGGATCGAAAACAAAAACGACAATCAAATAAGAATGAGTCGAATTTATAGAAAAAGAGGATATATTGTAGGTGCTATTGTTGCTGTTGCAATATTAATTATAGGAATAATTGCAGCTGTTTATTGCGATAAGAGCAACCCAATATGGTTAACAATTTCAATACTTTTTGCAATTATTGGCGGAATCTCAGGATTCACTTTTACTGGCTGCTTATTTTTAAAAAACAATTCGGTTGGAGAAGTATGGTGTGATGTTGCTGAATGGGGATTTGTAAAAATGCCAGGTGTTATATTTAGTTTGGATTTTGATGGTATTGCATTTTTGATCGCTGTAAAAGTTTTGTTATGGATATTAGGTATAATACTTGCCATTCTTTCAATATTATTAGCGACATTGATAGGATTAGTTTTAAGTTTGTTTGTGTATCCATTTGCATTAAGAAATAGTTATTTAAAACCAGAAAAAACTGAAATTGGATTTTAATAATTATTTGTTTTATTTACTGTAGAGATTAGTTTATATTGCTTGCTAAGAAAGGGTTAAAAAACTTGCCTTGGATAACGAATTCTCAAATAGATATTAAACCAACAATTGTTGTATAAGACTATAAGTTAAATTTTTAAAAAACTAGTGCTTTGTTAAACAAGAATTAAAAAGATCATGCACGTTATCATGCACGTTATCATGCACGTTGCCTTGTTTTAACTATAGAAAAAATCTGTTCAATTTGCATCAATTAAAGTCTTATTTTATTGTTCCTGATAGAGTTGAATAATTTTTGATAAATTAATAGTGCAATTAATCGTGAACTTCTTAAAATGATTTGATATTACAAATTCTCCACTTTTGGAGATGAAACAAGAAAAAAACCATATAAATTCGCAAATTTTTGTAAAAAGTCTAAAATATTAATAATTATTTTAAATATTAAACTGGTAACAGAAAGTAGAACGCTTTTTGTAAATCGTTGTCAACTTTTGGTTGATTAGTAAAAAATATGTCATATTTTTTTAAATTCCTATTTTCGTAATATAAAATACGAAGAATAATTAATTCAAAATCCCTTGCCAATCGCCCTTTATTTTATTAAAAAAGAACCTGTCTTGTCAGGTTCTTTTCAACGATAGGAGGAAGCCTATTATCGATTAATTAAATAGCTTTTTCGGTTTTTGGATCGAAGAAGTGTACCTTTTCAAGATTGAATATTACTTCAATCTTGTCGCCATCAACTATCATTTTATTGGCTTCGTGTTTTAAAACTAATTCTTTGCCTTCAAATTCGCTATGAATAAAGTATTCACTACCTAGTAATTCAGCATTTTCGACAGTTAAACTAATTGGTGTGTTTTCTCCACCAAAACTATATTCTTTGGCATCGCTTGAATGAATATCTTCTGGTCTAATACCGATTAATACTTCGCTTGGAATTTGTTTTCCTTTAATAATATCAGCAGGTAATTTAATTTTATTTCCATCATTAAATGAAATTACGCCATCATTGTATTTAACTTTAAATATGTTCATTGCAGGAGAACCAATGAAACAAGCAACAAATAAATTAGCAGGTGAATTATAGATTTCAATTGGTGTGCCTATTTGTTGAACATGTCCATCTTTCATGATGACAATACGTGTTGCCATAGTCATAGCTTCGGTTTGATCGTGAGTAACGTAAACTGTAGTAGCGTTAAGTTGGTTATGTAAACGAACAATTTCACTTCTCATTTGAACTCTTAACTTAGCATCAAGGTTAGATAATGGTTCATCCATTAAGAAGACTTTAGCGTGTCTAACAATCGCTCTTCCTAAAGCAACTCTTTGTCTTTGTCCGCCAGATAAAGCTTTTGGTTTTCTATCTAAATAGCCTTCTATTTGTAAGATTCTTGCCGCTTCATGAACTCTTTTATTAATTTCGTTCTTAGAAAGGTGCTTTAAAACAGTAACAGGAACTTTATTGATTTTTAAATAAGTTAAACGATTATTTAAGTCAATAATATCGGTTTGTCTACCGTTTTTAGTAGCAAAATCTAATTTCTTTTCTAAAGTTTTAATACCTTCAGTGTCGATTGCTAAAAGCGGTGAAATGCTAGCTTTAAACTGATCAATTTCCGCTTGTTTATCAGTAATTAATTGATTATATTTTTGAAATCCCTCAGTAATCCCCTCATATTTTTTCGATTTTTTTTGGATTTTAATAATTTGTTTATTGTACTTAGCCTTCTTCTTTTCATCTTGAATTGTTAGTAAATTCTTTTTGCTAGTTTCGAGTTGTTGTTTAAGAATGTTTAATTTATCAAATTTCTTATTATATTTATGAAAAACACGATAAATAGCGTTCATCTCTTTTTCTAATTCTTTAATTTTTTCGTTATCTTCTGGTCCATAAACCATCGCTGGAACTTTATTTATTTTAAGAGAGAAAGCCATATTATCATAAACGGACATATGAGGATAAAGAGCGTATGATTGGAAAACCATCGCGATATTTCTATCTTTTGGTGTAACATCGTTCACGTATTCTTTATCAATAAATAAATTTCCGTTTGAGATCTCTTCAAGTCCAGCAATCATTCTTAAGGTGGTTGATTTTCCACATCCAGAAGGACCAACTAAAACAATAAATTCGTGTTGTTTGACTTCGAGATTAAAATCAAAAACAGCTTGAACCCCATTATCGTAGATTTTGTCGATATGTTGCATCGATACAAAGCTATCTTTAGGGCAGGTAAGAACTTTTTCTTCGTTAATTTTTTCCATAATTTTCTCCTTATTTTGTGACAACGACATTGTATGTTGTCTTTTTGTTTATTATTGGAATTACTTTTCCATTAATTACTTTTCCATCAACTTTTAATTCATATTTGCCGGTGTTTTCGTTGTTTATTTCAATATTATAAGTGGCATTACGATAAATACGTTTAATAACTATATGTTTCATTTCTTTTGGAAGGCATGGATTAATCATCAACCCATCAAGTGTAGGAATAATGCCCAAAATCCCCTGAGATAATGCAACGAACGACCAACTTGCAGTTCCGGTTAACCAAGAATTCTTAGCTCTACCATAATGAGCACTAGATCTTCCAGCGATCGTTTGACTATAAACATAAGGCTCAGTCATATGAATCTCGCTTTTATCTTCGATATAAGCAGGAGCGTTTTTCTTATAAAGAGAAAAAGCGTCTTCACCTAATCCTTCTTTACAACAAGCCAAAGTAATCCAAGGATTGTTATGACAAAAAACGCTGCCGTTTTCTTTATTTCCTGGAATATAGGATGATATTTCACCTAATTCAAGATGATATTTAGAATATGGAGGATAAAGAAGTTCAACTCCATAGTCATTTACTAAAAACTCTTTAACTGAGGATAGAGCTGTTTTTCCATAATTTAAAGAAGAACCAATACCGGCATAAGTGCAAAATCCTTGTGGTTCAATGAAGATTTTTCCTTCTTTATTTTCTTCACTACCAATTTTATTTGAGTAAGCATCGTAGGCTCTTAAGAACCATTTTCCATCCCAACCATATTTAATGGTATTGTTTTCAATGGATTCAACAGCTTTTAAGGTAATTTCAGCATCTTCTTTATGATTATATAATTTAGCTAAATCAGCAAATTCTTTTCCATATTTTACAAACATACCGGCAATAAATACTGATTCAGCTTTGTTTGATTCAAAGTTTGAACAAGTTTGAAAAGATTCTCCTGGAGTTTTACTAAAACAATTTAAATTTAAGCAATCGTTCCAATCCGCTCTACCAATTAAAGGCAATCCGTGTGGACCTTGATGAGTGATAGTGTAATTTATACTTGCTATTAAGTGATTATATAAAGGAACTTCGCTTCCTGCTTCGTTATTAAAGGGAGTGAGAATATCTAAAATTGATAAATCTCCTGTTTCTTTAATATATGCGCTAGTTGCAGCAATCAACCACAGTGGATCATCATTAAATCCGGATCCAACATCAGCATTTCCTCTTTTGGTTAATGGTTGATATTGATGGTATGTTGAACCATCTTTAGATTGTATTGAAGCGATATCAATTATTCTTTCTTTAGCTTTTAAAGGAATTAAATGAACAAAACCAAGAATATCTTGGCAAGAATCTCTAAAACCCATACCTCTTCCGGTTCCAGATTCAAAATATGAAGCACTTCTAGACATACAATAGGTAATCATGCATTGATATTGATTCCATATATTTGCCATTCTATCGAATTTATCTTCATTTGTTTTAACGTTAAAAGTTGACAATAGATTGTTCCAATCCACATTTAATTTGTTGAATGCTTTATTAACTTTATCAATCGTATTAAATCTATTTATCATCTTAAGAGCTTTTGTTTTATTAATAACATTATCGCTTACAAACTTTTCTTCATCTTTGTTTTCAACATAACCTAAAATGAAAATAAAAGTTCCGGTTTCACCTGGCTTTAAACATACTTTATAGTGATGACAACCAATTGGTTCGCCGCCACTTGCTATTGAATCGTGACTTATTTTATTATGCACACATTCAGGATCATCAAAACCATTTTGTAATCCTAAAAATTCATCACGATCAGTATCAAAACCGTCGTGTTTAATATTGGAATAATAAAATGAATAGTGGTTACGTCTTTCACGATATTCTGTTTTATGATAAATAGTATTATCATCAACTTCAACTTCGGCAATATTTAAATTTCTTTGAAAATTTGTTGAATCGTCGATTGTATTCCATAAGCAAAATTCAACCATTGAATATAAATCGAAAGATTTAGCTTCTTTACTGTTGTTTGTTAAGATTAATTTATTAATTTCGCAATCATCATCAGGAACAAAGCAAAGTAAGTCTGAAGATAAACCGTTTTTTGAACTTAAAAATCTTGAATAACCTAAACCATGATGGCATTCGTAACTATCTAATTCAGTCTTAGTAGGAAGATAAGCGGGATTCCATATTTTGTTGTTTTCGTTAATATAAATAAAGCGTCCGCTTATATCATTAGGAATATTATTATATCTATATCTTGTGATCCTTCTAAGTTTGGCATCTTTATAAAAAGAATAGCCTCCGCAGGTATTAGAAATAAGACTAAAAAAATCTTTATTACCTAAATAATTTATCCAAGGCAATGGGGTTTTTGGTGTTTCAATAACATATTCTTTGTTTACATCATCAAAATGTCCGAATTTCATAGTTTTTACCTCAATTATTACGTAATAAATGACTGATTTTGTCAATTTTCATTACTTAAACGATTTCGTATCATCGATTATGATTGTAAAGTTTTTCAAATAAAAAATCAACAAAATACTTCAAAAATAATTTTTTAAAAATTTAAAAAGTAGGAATATGTCGATATATTCGTATGTTTCTAGCACAAAAATTAATTTACGAAATTATTTTCGTGAATTTTGTTTGACAACTAAATCACCCCAACATATAATGAATTACGAAAACGATTACGAAAGCGCTTACAAGAAAACAATGGAGGTTTCAATTTATGATTAAAGTAAAGGATATTGCTAAGAAATGTAATGTATCTATTGCTACAGTTTCGAAAGCTTTAAGCAATTCAAGCGAATTAAAACCAGAGACTATTGAACGTATTTGTAAAACAGCAAAAGAAATGGGGTATGTCCCAAATGCTAGCGCCCGTATGTTAAAGAATAAGAAATCTTATACTATTGGCGTTCTATTTGTTGATGCTACAGGTACTGGATTAAAACACGAATTCTTCTCATCAATATTTGATTCCATTAAATTAGCTGCTGAGAAAAAAGGCTATGATCTAACATTTATTTCTGATTCAAGTTTTGGAGCACAAAAAATGAGCTACCTTGATCATGTTAGGTATAGAAATATAGATGGAGTCGTTATTGCTAGTGCTAATTTCAAAAGTCAAGAAATTATCGATTTAGTTAATAGTGATATTCCAACTGTAACCATTGATTATGTTTTCAATGATTCGACAGCGGTTTTATCAGATAATGCTGATGGGCTTGGAACTTTAGTTAATTATGCCGCTAATATGGGGCATAAAAATATAGCCTTTATCCACGGCGAAGTGACTGAAGTAACTAATAAACGTATCGCTGGTTTTTATAAAGCGATGCAAGATAACAAATTAACAGTTAATGAAAATTGGGTTAAAACTGGTGATTATCATGATCCAAAAACCAGCGGAAAACTTACAAAAGAATTGTTAGAAGATAGATTTAATATTCCTGATTGCATCATTTATCCAGATGATGTTTCCTTAATTGGCGGCATGACAGCTATCGAACAGATGGGATATAAAATTCCACAAGATATTAGTGTCATAGGTTACGATGGTGTCAATATTTCTCGAATTTTAAGACCAGTAGTTACAACTTATGTCCAAGCAAGCGAAGATATGGGACGTATTGCTTGTGAAAAATTAATTGATCGAATTGAAAAGGAATCGACCTTTATTCCTGAAGTTATTAAAGTAGAAGGTCACTTACAAGAAGGAAACACTGTAAGTAAAAAATAGGTTATAAATGCGTTCAGCATTGTAATAAACATAATAAGAAAAACTTAATTCGGAGGGAAATTATGAAAAAAACGTTTAAGTTAGTCGCTGTTGCTGCTGTTTCTTGTTGTATCCTTGGTGCTGTTTCGAGTTGCGGAGAAGCTGCTCAACACATCGTCAACGTTCGTGTTTGGAATGACGAATTCCAAAAGAGATTTAGAGCTTACTCTACAGATTATGTAAAAACTCTTGATAATGGCGATGAACTTCTTAAGGATAATGTTATCTTAAGATGGAATGTTACCGCTAATGATGGTGGAGCTTATCAACAAGCTCTTGATGAAGTTTTAGCTAAAAACGCCAGCGCTTCAGCTGACGACAAAGTAGATTTATTCTTATTCGAAGCTGATGCCGCCAAAAAATACGCTACATCTAACTATACTCTTGATGTTAAAAGCGATCTTGGAATGACAGATTCTGAGTTTGAAGATCAATATAAATACACTCAAGATGTTGTAACTGATAGTGAAGGAGCTTTACGTGGAACTAGCTGGCAAGCTACTCCAGGGTTGTTTGCTTTTAGAACCGATATTGCTGATGAAGTTTTAGGAACACACGATCCAGTCGCAATTCAAGCCAAACTTTCTACTTGGGAAGGATTTAATACGGTCGCTGCTCAAATGAAAGAAAAAGGTTATTTCATGCTTTCTGGTTACGATGATTCTTATAGAGTTTTCTCTAATAACGTTTCAAGTAAATGGGTTGGAGATGACGGAAAAGTTAATCTTGATCCATCTATTAAGTCATGGGTTGATCAAACTAAAGATTACACCACAAAAGGTTACAATCATAAGACAGTTTTATGGGATAAAACATGGACTGCTGATCAAGGACCAGATAGTAAAGTCTTTGGATTCTTCTATTCAACATGGGGTATTAACTTTACACTTGCTGGAAATGCTACAAAAGCAATGTACGGCAAATGGAGAGTTTGTGAAGGTCCAGCTTCATGGTATTGGGGCGGTACATGGTTAGGTGCTGCTAAAGATACTGATGATCAAATGTTAGTTAAACAAATCATGAGAGATTTAACTACAAATAAAGACCAACTTGTTCAATGTACAAAAGATACTGAAGATTATACAAATACTGTTTCTGGAATGCATAGTCTTGCAACTGATAGTTCATTTGGTTCCGAATTCTTAGGTGGACAAAACCACATCGCATTATTCGAAAATAGTGCTAAAGATATCGAATTAAAGTACATCAGTGCTTACGATCAAGGATGCAATGAAAAATTCCAAGAATCAATGCATGATTACTTCGCTGGAACAGCAACTTATGATGCTGCAATCTCATCATTCAAGACCAAGATTCAAACTTATTATCCTGATATTAAAGGATTTAACTTCTAGTTCTAGACTAAATTAGTTAATTATCTCTGCCCCAAAAATTTTGGGGCAGAGGTTGATTGTGAGGAGTAATATGGAAAAAGGAAACGAAGAAATAATTGTTTTATCTCAGAGAAAAAAACATTTTAAAATCAATAATTGGGCATATATATTTATTGTTCCTTTTTTCATATCATTCATATTTTTTCAACTCATTCCATTGTGCCAAACCATTTATTATTCATTTACTGAATATTATTATGGTCAAATGACTGGAACAGTTGGACCAAACTGGAATAATTTTCAAAACTTCATTTCGATATTAAATCCATCAGCCGTTGGCTATGGAGGTTTTTGGAAATATTTAGGTAATACGCTTATTTTATGGATTTGTGGAGCTCTTCCTCAATTCATAATCGCTTTAGTGTTAGCTGTTTGGTTTACTGATAATAGACTTAAGATTAAAGGAAGTAGATTCTTTAAAACAGTGATTTACATGCCAAATTTAATGATGGCAAGCGCACTTGGATATTTATTTATGGTTATGGTTTTGCCATCTGGACCTTTATTTGATTTGTTCTTAAATCTTGGCCGGATTAATGAAACATTTAGATTTTTAGAAGATGAAGTATGGGTTAGAATCCTTATTGTCTTAATGAATTTCTTAATGTGGTTTGGTAATACAACATTACAATTAATGTCTGGTATTATGGGAATTAGTGATGATGTTTTTGAATCAGCTAGACTTGATGGAGCTGGTGCTATGAGAACATTTAGATCAGTTACTTTCCCATTATTAAAACCAATATTTGTTTATGTCTTTATCACTTCTTTAATTGGTGGAATCCAGCTCTTCGATACAGCTTATTTCTTAACTTCGAGAGGTGGAGGTCCTAACGGAACAAGTTATACTCTCATGATGTATCTTTACGAAATGATACCTAATAAGAATTATGGTATGGCTGGTGCATTAAGTGTTATTTTATTTATCATTACTGGTGTTTTGTCGATTATTGTTTTCAGAACAATCACTCCACACAATGATGCAATGAAAGATGAAAAGAAGACAAAAGCGAAGCGTAAAATCTGGCTTAGATGTAGTAATAATTATGGGGAGACATTAGGTTATGAATCAAAATTTATCGATAAGTAGTATTGGATCAAAACATCGTAGTGCTAAGGTTTCGCTAGGGATTTACAGGGGTTTTGTATATTTCTTTCTCATCGTTTTAGTAATTTTATGTTTATTTCCTATTTATATCATCTTAATTAATTGCACTCATACTAATGCTGAGATTCAAGGCGGATTTAATATTTGGTTTGGCACTAATTTAATTACAAATATTACCAATTTATTTAATAATCATAACCTTCCTGTTATGAGAGCTTTCTTTAATTCTCTATTTGTTTCATTAGCTTGTGCAGTTTTAACCGTTTATTTTAGCGCTTTAACAGCTTATGCAATTCATACTTACGAATTTAAAGGCAAAAGAATAGTCAATGCTTTCATTATTGCTATTATGATGATTCCTACACAAATATCAGCAATCGGTTTGTTTATTCTTTGTTTGCAATTACACATGACTGAATCGTTCATTCCACTTATTTTACCTTCAATTGCTTCACCTATTACCTATTTCTATATGAAACAATATTGCGATTCGGTGCTTCCTTACGAAGTTATTGAAGCTAGTAGAGTTGATGGTGCTAGTGAAATCAGAATCTTTCATCAAATTGTTTTACCAATGTTAAAACCAGCAATTGCCTTACAATTTATCTTTGCTTATGTTTCAAGTTGGAACAATTACTTCATACCCGCCTTGTTAAACTCTGCAAGTGGAGAACACGCTACTTTACCATTATTAATTAGAGCTTTGTCTAATTCTTCTCCTGAATCATTTGATATGGGACCTGTTTATTGTTTGATGGCTGTTGCAATATTTCCACTAGTAATTATTTTTATTATCTTTTCAAAGAGTATAATAAAAGGACTAACAAGTGGAGCTGTCAAAGGTTAAAATAATGGGTATTTGCAATGGATTTTGAAGATTTAACTACAAGAGAAAGCGTCGTAAGTGCTTTCTTTTTGTCTAAAGATCTATTTAAAGACGTCTTTATAACTGATGCTTGTTATCTTTCTAATGATAAAAATATTATTGCTTTAGCATATAAACAAATAAGACTTCCTTTGCTAAATGAATTATTAAACAATTTCGAAGTAAGGAATTTTTTCCTTTCCTTACCTCCTGCTTCCTATTTATTAGATTATAGAAATAAGTATTTAAAGTTAGTCGATAATCACGGAAAAATCACTTTAATATCAAAAGAACTTGATCTTTTACTTAGAAGTTTATTAAAGAATTTTTTAAGTTATGGTGGATATTTAAATTCTAAAAATGAATTGTTGTTGGATTTAAAAGGCAAGAAAATTGGACCTCATTATGGGGTTAATTTACTGATTGGAAATCGAATGAATTTTCAAAATCCCTTGCTAACCACCCCTAAATCAGTAGTTGATGAGTTTGGTGGCGGCTCTTTTAGAGGAGATGCAAATTATCAAGTTTTAGCTACAAGATGGGATATTTTACCCGAAGAAAATGGCAACCCTTTTAATCGTCAGTTTTACATTGTTGAAAAAGGGAACATCATTTTTTATAGTGGATCAATTAATGAAAAAATTGTTAAAGCCTCCACAAAACATTGTGAAAATAGAACTGAAATTGTATATAAAACAAAAGATTTAATTGTTAAGAGATTTATTTTCATTTTGCCACAAAAGAAAGGTCTTCCAAGTGCGGTTGAAACACAAATTATTGTTATTGAAAACCTTACTAGCAAAGAAAGAGAGTTAGAAGTTGTTTTGACCGGTATGTTCGGTTTATCAAATCCTGAATGTGCGATGGTTGATATAATTTACCAAACGGTTATAAATCAAACTAAAGTATTGATGAGCGAAAATAATAAGATTATTGCTATAATGCAAGACTATTATCCAAAATATTTTAGAGATCATCAAAGATTTGCAATTCTTAAAAATGACGAGGGATTTGCTGAAGAATTTACAAATAATTGCCCCGCTTTTCTTAATGGCGGAACCATAGATAATCCTAAAGGAATTAATAAATTAGATTGTAAAGCAAAGATGCATGGAGCGAATTTTTTTGCTTTGAAAAAATATATTCATCTTAAACCAAAAGGCAGTGACACATTAATGAATTTTGTTGGTTGCACTCATTCTGAAGACATCGATAACATCCAAACAATATCTGATAACGAAATTTATAATTTGCTTAAAAATTATAAAAATGATGAAGAAATTTTCGCTGAATTATCTACTTTAAAGAGAAATATGAATAGATATAATTCATTTATTAATCTTGATAGTACCGATAGATTATTTTCAAGCTATGTAAACAATACCCTTCCATTCCAAGTTTTATATCAAACTTTTGTTTCTCGTTCTTTTTCTCAAACTCAAAAAGGTTATAGAGAGATTGGCTTTAGAGAAATTCAAGATTTATATGCCTCAATGTATTACTTAATTAATTTTAAAGGCAGAAAGTTTGTTATAAATCTTTTAAGTAAATGGATTGAAAATGTCTACGAATTTGGCTATGCAAACCATAATTTTTATTATGTTGGCAAAGAGCCGGGAATGTGTAGTGATGATGCCTTGTGGTTAATTGAAGCTATTTATAGATATATTAGTTACACAAATGACTATTCAATTCTTCATAAGAGCTTTAAAGTTGCTGGAAGTAACAAACGCAGAAAGCTTAAAGATACGATTAAAGCAGTAATTTTATATAGTGGATCGGTAAGTATTGGGAAACACAAATTACCTTTATTGGATTCGGCTGATTGGAATGATTGCCTTAAAGTTGATCCAGATTTTTTAATGGGTCCTGAAAAAGAAAAACAATATAAAAAACAAATAAGAAATGATAAATCTGGTAAGGTTGTTCCTTTTGTTTCTAATTATAGTGAATCAGTAATGAATGCTTTTCTTTTGATTAGAGATATTCAATACATGATTGATGTATTTAGTAAAAATGATAAAGATTACACTGATAATTTAAAATTGTTATTAGAAGAAAAAACCAAATCAGTTCAACAATACGCTTATAAGAATGATTACTTTACTAGAGTATTAATTAATAGAAATAATAAGAACAATATTTCTTATATAGGCAGTAGAGGAGACGGATTATCGACCGATAAAAATGTTGATGGTTCATATTATTTAAATTCATTTTCGTGGAGTTTATTAAGTGGTGTTGCAAGTGATAATCAAGTGCTATCAATGCTTAATATTGTTGAAAAAGTCCTGCAAACCCCCGCTGGTTTTAAATTATGTTCGAATTCTGACTTATCAATTGCTGGCTCAAAACAATCTGCAACTGACCATTATTTTCCAGGAGATAGAGAGAACGGTGGTGTCTTTAAACATGCTGCAATGATGTGTGTTGTAGGTATGTTAAAAAGAGCAAAAGCAACTAAAAATAATGTTTTAAAAGATAGGTTATTTACTGATGCTTTCTTTATGATTAATTTAACTTTGCCTTATAAAACAATTAACAATCCTTATGTCTTTAAAGGTAACCCTAGATTTTGTACACAATATAATAATTCAGTTACAATGGAAAATATTGGACCAATTTTAAGCGGAACTGCTACGTGGTTAACATTAGCAATCTATGAAATCATTGGTATTAGTTTAGAATTTAATAAAATCACTATATCGCCATCTCTTCCTAAAGAAATTGATCACCTTGAAGCTAAAATTAAATTGGAGACTTGTACTTTAAATTTAAGAATCAAAAAACATATTGGTGAGTTCTGTGATTATTCAAAAATGACGATTAAGGTTGATGGTAAAGATATAGATACTAATGTTATTGATTGTTTCGAAGATAAAAAAGATCATAGCATTTTAGTTAGTTTTTTATAAAATGTATTGAAAATAGCGATATTTTAAGCAACATTATAAGTATGAACAAATCAACATTAAGAAAATATTATTTAGCTTTTTGTAATTTATATGGAGCCATCAATTCTGAGAACGCTCTTTTAATTATGAAGCAATACAAGGAAACTATTACGAAGGCTGAATTAGAAAAAGATCTCGAAGACAGATGGTTAAAAAATACAACTGGGTATGGTGTTGTTAAAACAACACAAAGCGGATATATTATTGCTCTTCCTTTTTATTTTAATGGCCCACAATGTTCTAATTTACATAAATTATTTGCTAATCAAGAAGCAAAAATGCCTTATCTTCCCGAAAACAAAGAAGAATTTTTAAAATTTTCGGATTACGATTATATCGAACCTGATGTACATACAGATAAAATGAGAAAATTTTTAACGAGCATTCTTAAGGATATTGGTGTGGTGGCAACTCAATTGTTTTGTATGTTTTCTAAACCAAATGAACCATTTTGGAAATTTAACGATGCAATGAATGAATTATGCCCATATTTATTAAATGATCATTTACTAGAATTTTTAAAATATTATTTAGAATATACGAACAATATTAGAAGAGCTGATAATATTGGTTTTACTCCTCATGAAATGTCTACTATGTCTTATGAATTTAACAATATATCTTTTGTAGACATTACATTTAACGAAGATTGTTTCGTTTATGCACGAAATAAGGGCATTAAAATTGAACAAATAAAAACAGTTATTGAAAAAACCGATTTAGAAGAAGACACCAAAAAAGCTCTTATACAAAAGTTAGAATTAACTGATAAACGTGAAAAGCAATTTGTAGTTTAAGTTAAGAATCAACGCTTAATTCGAATAAATATATAATTAGAATATCATAAAATGATATTATTTTATCGAGGTAAAAATCATGAAAAAGAAATCTTGGTTTGTATTGTCGATAACTTTAATGTCGTTAACTTTGGTTGGATGTGGAAATAATAATACCCCAATTGAAGAACATTTATTAGATAAAGATCTTGCTATTTTATATACCAATGATGTTCATTGCCAAGTTGGTGATGATGAAAAAATGGGATATTCAGAATTATCCAAATGTAAAAAAGATTTAGAAGCTGACGGTAACTATGTTGCGGTCGTTGATTCAGGAGACGCTATTCAGGGTGCTCCAATCGGTACGCTTTCTAAAGGATTATATATTGCTGATATTATGGAAGAAGTTGGATATGATGTCGCTATTCCTGGTAATCATGAATTTGATTATGGAATGGAGAACTTCATAACTTTATCCAAAAACACCTCTTATCCATATATAAGCTGCAATTTTATGGATTTAAAAACTAATAAAACAGTTTTAGACCCTTATGTTATTAAACAATACGATGATGTAAAAGTAGCTTTTGTAGGAATTTCAACACCAAAACTATTACATCTTCGTCTCCAAAATATTTCCAAGATGCTGATGGTAATTTTATATATGGTTTTTCTCAAGATAGTGAAACCGAATTCTATTCAACTGTTCAAGATTCAGTAGATGCTGCAATTAATGAAGGTGCAAATTATGTTGTTGCTTTGTCACATTTAGGAATTGGTGGAGATAACGAAAGTTTCTTAAGTACTGATTTAATTAAAAACACTAATGGAATCAATGTTGTTTTAGATGGACATTCTCATAGTGTCATTGAGTGTGATAGAGTCAAAAATAAAGATGGTATGAAGGTTTTATTGTCATCTACTGGAACACAATTTGAGTCTTTTGGTTTACTTTATATAACTAAAGAAGGAAACATTTCGACTGGATTAATTAAAGACTATGCAACTAAAGACGAAACAGTTTCTACCTATATCGCTTCAATTCAAGCTCAATACGCAGAAAAACTTAAACAAAAGATTGGTCATACCAATTATGACTTAACTATATTAGATCCAACTACTAAAGAGAGAATTGTGCGTAAAAAAGAAACTAATTTAGGTGATTTATGTGCTGATGCTTTTAAGAAAGCAACTGGTGCTGATATTGCAATTCTTAATAGTGGAGGCATTAGAACTAGTATTCCTAGTGGAGATATTACATATGGTGATGTGATTAGTGTTATGCCATTTAACAATAAAGTATGTGAAGTATCAGTAAGCGGACAAACAATTCTTGATGCTTTAGAGATGAGTGTGAGATTAACTCCTGGCGAATTTGGTGGATTCTTACAAGTATCTGGAATGACTTTTGAATTAGATGCAAGCATTGCTACTCCAGTAACTGTTGATGGTAAAGGAATATTTGTTAGTTTAAGTGGTGAAAGAAGAGTTAAAAATGTAAAAGTAGGAACTGACACTTTAGATCCGACAAAGAATTATAATTTAGTAAGTACAAGCTATACTTTAAAATCGATGGGTGATGGTTACACAATGTTTAATGATTCAACCATTATCTTTGATGAAGATGTTTTAGATAACCAAGTTTTAATTGATTATATTCAAAACGATATGGAAGGCGAAGTAAGTGAGATTTATCAAAATCCATATGGTCAAAGTAGAATAGTTGATGTAACTAAATAAGATCATTTAATTTAACGAATTAGACAATTTTTATAAAAATAATGGGGATTAGCAAGGGATATTGTAAAATTAATGCTAATTATAATTATTATTTATTGCTATTTATTTTAGGAATGCTTTCGACAAGATGTTTAAGAGTTTTTTCTTACAATTATTTAGAGTTAGAAAGTGATAGAATAAACTAGGTATAAATAAACATGGACAATTTGATAAGAGCAGAAATAATTGAAGCAATTAATAATAATAATTGGATCGAAATTTTGTATAAAAAAGATTCCGAATGCAAAGAAACTTATTTTAATATCGGTATAGAAGGAATTGATATTGATAATAAAAAGCTTAATGTTAGAATTTTTAATCAATATAAAAGCCTTGAGGTTGTTGATAATGTTGTTTGTATTTCTTTCGATAAAATCACAAAGGCATCTAGACTTGAAGGAACATATTTTCCTTCTAGTAAGAAAATAATTGATATAGCAAATAGTATTAAAACAAATTGGTTAAATGAAGGCTGTTTTAATTTTCAAGTATTAAAATATTTTAGAAAATGTTACAAATACGATAATGATCCATTTGTTGACAAAATAATACAATTCGAAGGAATAAATTACGAAAATTTGTTGCAAGACAAAAAGATTAAACTGAGTGAAGAACAGTTCAAAAATTTTATTGCAATTATTCAAGAAATTAATGGATATCGAATCAAAAACTGTGACTTTTACTCTTTATGTTTAAGTGATTATTCTATTGTAAACCACGACAAGGTTTATCCAGTTATATATTATGAAATAACATTAAATTTTTTGGACAAAACTATAAGAATTGATGGAGAGAGATTGGTAAACTCTTCTTTTGGAATTGAAGGGAAAAAAGTTTCTTTAAATAAATATATAGACGGGATTAATTTAGACTTCTTTTTGAATATTTACGAAAAAAAACGCGACGAGACGATAAAATCGATAGAAAATAATTTTGATTTAGATGAAAAATCGAACACAAAACCTTTCTTTTATATTCAAAAACGTGGGCCAAATCAATGTGTTTTTGATGCTTTGGACGCTATTGGTCAAGCTTATTATGATAACGAATTCACTTCACCAATTAAGTCGTTTTTTGGTTTTCATTATGTTTCTAAAGTTAACAACATCAAACCTAAAATTTATGTTTGTAACAACAAACAATTAAATTCTAATCAAGCTAAAATTTTGTATAGGTCTATTAAAGATGATGTTTTATATATTCAAGGCCCTCCAGGAACCGGAAAAACAAACACTATTTTTAATATTGTTATTAATTTGTTCTTAAATAATCAAACGTGTTTGATTTGTTCTAACAATAACAAACCAATTTCTGATATTTTTATGAAGATCAATAAGGTTAAATTCAGCGATTCCGAATTGTGTCTACCAATAATTAGAATTGGAAATGCAAATGTTATGGTACAAGCGGTTGAAAGATTGCAAAGTATAGTAAATATAATCAATAAAAATAAAGAAATTAAATTTGATATTAAAAAGTTATATAACAATCTTAATTGTATAGAAAAATCTTACGATAATTTAATTTACTCAATAAAAAATTATATTGATGAGGAGTTTGTTGATAAAAAAGTTGACCTTCTTGAGAAAAATCTTAATATAATTGATAATTCTAAGATTGAGTCGAAGATTAATGAAGAGATAAATTCGTTAAAGAAAAACAAAAAGAACATTAAAAATGTAGATGTTGATTCGGAAATTAAAAGCTCCGTTTCTTGTTTTGATAACCAAGATTTTTTAGATTATCTTAAATATATATCCTATTCGCATCTAATTAACATATTCAATGAAGAAAATTCCTATTTATTAAAGATTATTAATAATAAAGATTTGCAAAAAGCAGGGTATGAATTAAGTCAATATTTAAAAAATAGCACAAATTTGAATAATTTTTTAAAAATATTTCCAATGATTTTAGCAACAAATTTATCTTGTGGAAATTTGGGGCCCGCAAAACCTGTTTTTTCATGTGTGATAATGGATGAGGCTGGACAATGTAATGAAGTTTCTTCATTGGTTCCTATTGTAAGAGCAAAAAGACTTATTTTATGTGGTGACACAAAGCAACTTAAACCTGTTTGTGTTCTTGAAGACTCGATAAACAGGAGATTGATGAAAGAATACAATGTTGATCAAATATTCAATTATTTAAACAATTCTGTTTTGTCTTTAATGTTATCTCAAGACAATTTTTCTAAAAGTATACTTCTTGAACATCATTATAGATGTGCTAAAAAAATAGCTAATTTTGCTAATCAAAGGTTTTATGGAGGCCAACTTATTTTGGACAACAAAGAAGAGGGTGTTTTAAAATATTTGAATGTTCAAAATATTAATTCAGGGAATTTGGATAGAAATGCAAATATTGATGAAGCTAGATGTATTGTTGAATTTATAAGAGACAACAATTTAAAAGATGTTGGGATCATTACTCCGTATGTTTCTCAAGCGAAATTGATTAATTCTGAATTAAAAAAAGAGAAAATTGATGGAATTAAGGCTGGTACAATTCACACTTTACAAGGAAGTGAGAAAGACACAATTATTTTTTCTACATCAATATCCAAACGAACATATCAAGGTGGTTTAAAATGGATAGACGAAAACTATCAACTCATAAATGTTGGCGAAACAAGAGCTAAAAAAACATTTGTTTTTGTTGGCGATCGAGAAATTATCAACATTAAGAGTAAACAAGATTCTAAATCAGATTTATATAATTTATCGGAGTATGTTGCAAGCAATGGAAACACAATTGTTGTTCCTTCAGATAAAATATTGTATTCAAATTTTTCTAATGATTCTCAAAACGAAAAAGAGTTTTTTGATACGTTATCATATTATTTTGGAGCAAGAAAAAACAAATTTCTTGTTAAAAGAAATGTAAACATTAAAGAAGTAATAACAAACATAAGTGATGAAGACCTGAATATATGCAAAAATTTTGAATACGATGTTGTTATTTATATAAAAAAATTATTTAAAGTACAACCGATTTTTGTTCTTGAACTTGATGGCCCAGAACACGCATTTAATAAAGAAACTATAATGAGAGATAAGATAAAACAAGAAATTTCTAGCAAATATAACATAAAAATTATTCGTTTTTCTAATCGCCAAACATATGATTATAGATTTATATTTAATGCACTGAAATTTCAATTTAAAGGCAAAGGCGATTATTTTGACGATTTTATTTGCTAACAATTTTTACTATCTATAAAGCATTTCGATCTAGCTAAATGCCGACTAAATCTGTAAACTGTTTTATATGAAGAACGACCCAATACTGTTTGATAACCTTATAAATTCTTATGTTGACTCATCAAACAAAATCGAATCAGATTTTTTACCCTCTTTTATTTACAACAAAACTGATAGAGATGACATAAAACAAGTAAAAGACACTATTGTGGATAATTTAAGAAAATGTGACGAGTTCATTTTTTCTGTAGCATTTATAACTGCTGGTGGGTTGGCAATATTAAAAGAATATTTGAGGGAATTAGAAGAAAAAGGAATTAAAGGTAAGATACTAACAACAAATTATTTACGGTTTACAGATCCTAAGGCTTTACGTGATATTTCGAATTTCAAGAATATTGAATTGAAGATGTTTTATGTTGATGAAAACAATACTGTTGGTTTTCATACTAAGGGTTATATTTTTAGATTTGGTGAAAATTATAAGGCCATTATTGGAAGCAGCAATATTACTCAAGACGCATTGACAATCAATAACGAGTGGAATAATCAAATAATTTCTACTAAGCATGGGACTATTATTAAAGAGATTTTAAGTGACTTTGATCGCATTCGGAATGAAGCTATTTCGATTGATAAAATTATCGATAAATATGAAGAAAAATATGTTGTTGAATTTAAGAAAATAAAACTTGATGACAACCCTGTTATTAAAATATTTAAGCCAAATGCAATGCAAATTGCAGTTATGAATGAGTTGAATGTGTTGATTGATAGGGGCGAGAAAAGAGGTTTGTTAATCTCGGCCACAGGAACAGGAAAGACATATGCTAGTGCTTTTGCTGTTTCGTCAATTAATAAATTTAAAGTCAAGAAATTGTTGTTTGTTACACATAGAGAAACCATATTATCTCAAGCCATCAAAACCTATAACAATATATTTGGCGACAAAATTAAAACTGCTTTATTAACAGGGAATAGTAAAGATATTGAAGGGGCAAATTTTATTTTTGCAACAGTTAATACGATTCGTGAAAAGAAAATATATGAATCTTTTAAAAAAGATGAGTTTGACTTTATCATTATTGATGAAGTTCATAAAGTTGGAGACAATTTATACCAAAACATAATTAATTATTTTGAACCAAAGTTTTTAATGGGTATGTCTGCCACACCGGATAGATTAGATCATTATGATTTATATAAATTATTTGATCATAATATTATTTATGAAGTTAGACTTCAAGACGCTCTTGAGGCTAAAATGTTATGTCCTTTCCATTATTATGGTATAAGTGATGTTATCGTTGATGGAGAATCTATAGGTGATACGTCAGATGTCACATTATTAACTTGTAAAGAAAGAGTTGATAAGATTATTAAAGAGTCAAACTTTTACGGATATTCAGGCGATAGATTAAAGTGCCTGGTTTTTGTAAACTCAGTAGATGTTGGACAAAAACTATCGTCATTATTAAATGAAAGAGGCCTTAAAACTAGATTTCTTAATGGAAACGATTCTCAAGCAATTCGTAATCAATCAATCGATCAACTTGAAGAGGACGACATAAGTAAGCCTCATTTAGATATGCTTTTAGCTGTTGATATTTTTAATGAAGGCGTCGATATTCCTTCAATTAATCAAGTTATTTTATTACGTCCAACTGAAAGTTCTATTATATTCTTGCAACAAATAGGTAGAGGACTTAGGTTGTATCCTGACAAGGAATTTGTTGTGATAATCGACTTTATTGGTAATTATGCCAATAATTACAATAAACCATTATCAATTGGAATTAGTGATAAGAGCAATCTTGTTAAAACAATATTTAATCCAATAATTGTTGGTCCATCAACAATGGTTTTTGATCCAATTACCACAAAAAGAATCATCGATTCTATAGAAAAAGTTAATTTATCACAATCAAAAAATATTTTAAATCAATATCAGGATGTCAAAAATAGGGTTGGGCGCATACCCACTTTGATTGAGTTTGAGCAAAACGGAAAATTATCTTCTAGAGTTTTTATGGATTATAAAACCTACAGATCGTATTATGATTTCCTTTCAAAAAAAGAAAACAATTATCAAGGAAATTTATCACAAAAACAAAGTGATGAACTGGAATTTATATCTTATTCAATTGGAAATGGATTAAGATTAGCAGAGCCTTTGATGCTTAAATGTTTATTGGATGGTTATAATGAAAGACATTTTTCAAAACTAATGAAAGATAATTCTTTAACTTATGATAACGATGTTAGAGAGTCAGTTTTGTCCATATTAACCTTTGAATTTTATGATAAAAAAGGATTAAAAGATAAACCATATCCAGTTATTGAAATGTGTAATAACGAAATAGTTCTAACTGAAAATTTTAAAATGGATTATCAGAATCCAGATTTTAAAAAGATGATAGACATGATTTTAGAATATTCATTATTTGAAAATAAAGGGGTGTTTGCGGGGTATTTTGATAATAAAATGCCTTTTAAGCGTTACGAAAAATATACGAGAAAAGATGTTGCTAGACTAATTAATACAACCAAAAACGATGAGTCAACAATGTATGGATATATGGTTTATGAAAAGCTAAATTGTGTACCAATATTTGTTACATATAGTAAGGAATTAGATGAATTATCTACAACTAATTATGAAGATAAATTTATAGATAATTCAAATTTTATTTGGTTTAGTAAAAGCAATAGAACATTAGATTCTGTTGATATGAAACAATTCAAAAAAATAAATGATAATGGTGGGAAGTTATTATTGTTTATAAAAAAAGCAAACTTTAAAAATACTTCAAAAAACAAAGAAGATTCTTCCTTTTATTTCATAGGGAACTGTAAAATCGATTATAGTAAAGGTAGTGCTCCAATTAACACTGTTATGAAAGATGGAAAAACCAAGATTGTTAAAATGATTTTAAATCTTGATCAACCAGTAAAAGATGATATTTATAGATATTTAACTTTGAATATTAAGACAAACGACTAATTAATTTATCGACAACAATTATATCAGCAGGAAGAAAATCCACTGTATTTAGCTTGTCTTTTTCTAAAAATTTAGCATTTTCTGCTTCTAATAATTCAATGTGATCGTGTTTAAGAGAGCAAATAAAGCAATCCATGATTAAATGGAAAGTTGGATATGTATAGTCGACAGTACATAAAAATTCATCGACTTTGATATCAGCATTTAATTCTTCTTTTATTTCACGAATCAAAGCTTGTTCGCTTGTTTCGCCAGCTTCTAATTTTCCGCCAGGAAACTCCCATTTATCTTTGAATTCTCCATAACCTCTTTGAGTACAAAATATTTTATTGTCTTTTATAATAATGGCAGCAGCTACATGTATTTCTTTCATATCTAAAAATCCTTTTTCTGATTATAGCATTTTAAGCTTTATTTAGCTTTCCAATATATTTTAGTTTTTAAAAAATAATGATGCTTTATAATGAAATTAGGTAAACTATGGAAACTTATCTCGTTATTATAATCGTTATTGCTTCAGTAATTGTTCTTTATATCCTTTTAGGACGGTTATTTTTTAAATTATATGCAAGAAACAGAAGAGATGGATTGCCTTATTTTAAATATCAAAAATTAGAAGATTTTCCTGGATTAAATGAAGAAACATTCTCATTTGTTAACAGAGATAACTTAACATTAAGAGGATCGATATATTTTTATGGAAATAAAACTAACATATCAAAATATATTCTTTTTATTCATGGTAATACTCAAGGTTACATTCAATTAATCCATCTATTTAATGCTTTTGCTAAGAAAGGATATGGAATTATTGCTTATTCTATGGAAGGATGTGGAAGCAGTGATGGCAAAAGAATTAAAAATTTTACTCGTGGATTATATGATTTTATTGATGCTACTAAATATTTATCATCTTTAACCTTTTTAAAAGATAAACACATATATTTAATTGGTCATTCTTGGGGTGGTTTCGTTGTTTGTAATAACAATATATCTACATCATTAAAATTTGAAAAGGTCGTTTCTTTTTCGGCTTTTAATTCAGAATTAAGGCTATTAAACAATATAAGTAAGATTGCTTATATCTTGTATCCTTTATATAAATTAATGTATCGAATTAAATACAAAGACATTTATAAAATCAACTCTTTAGATTCGCTTAAAGAAACAAATATTCCTACATTATTAATCCACGGAACCAAAGATAAAGTCGTTAATTATAAAAAGAACTTTTTATATATGAAGAATAATTTAAAAGATAAAAATAATGTTTCTTTTTTAAAACTAAATCGAGGACATGTTTCTTTTTTAAATGATAAAAGCTCTTTATATATGGATAAATGTCAAAAGAAATTATTAATTTATAGTTATTTTATGTTTATTCCATTTTTCAGAAATAAATGCAAAATGTTTGCAGAAAATATTAACTATAAAGAAGTAAGTGATTTAGATAATATTTTAATAAATAAAACAGATGAGTTTTTAAAACAATAACAAAATATTTATCCTAAAAACTTTGCTTAAAATGCTTTTTAAAGTAAGCATTTATTGTTTAGGAGCTCTTCTAGAAGCAAATTTATAAAGAACATGTAATTTTCTTAAGTTATATCTAAGAATAAGCATTGGAATTAAACTTAAAAAGCAATTAACAATTGCTATTGGAAGATTGATTGCATACCAACTTGAATATGGAGGAATTGCGATGATTGCAAAACCAAAAATTGCTCCAAATAAATGACCTAACATTCCGTAATTGGCTTCTAAAATATATCTTTTTAAATATTCTGTATTATATGGATCATCAATCTTGTCTTTATGGAAAGCAGTAAATCCTCCTAATTCAGGGACTTTATCTTTCCATTTCTTAATTTGTAATTTTTCATAGAAACTGGCTTCTTTTTTTGTGGCAGCAAATCCAGTGTGTTTTTCATCAAACCATTTATTAGGTAGTCTTCTAATAATAAATGCAAAAAGCCCATCAATGGCGATAATTGTTATAACCATAATTGATGGATAAATTAATGTAAACCATAAATCTAAATTAAAAAAAGTGTGGAATATCGAACTAAAAATAGTAGTAATAATCGCAGTTCCGATAATTAAAACAAGGTAGAAAATCATTTAATTTCTCCCTTATAAGAATATGTTAATGGTTCTTTATAGACTTCTTCATATTTTTCTTTAACCATTTTATAGTTTTCTTTTCTCATATATTCTTCGTTTTCTTTAGTAGATAAAGTAGTGTTAGGATAAATTGGTTTCATAATATGGATTGTGTAACCAAAGACATCTAATCCATCATTTCCAACAACACCCGTATCTCGTAAGGAAATAAAGATAGGAATAACTGGAACATTTGCTTTAGAAGCAAAGTGAAAAGCCCCGCTTTTATAAGGGCGAGGTTTAGTGTAATTAGTCCATAAAGCTTGTTCTGGATAAACTAAAATCTTCTCACCTCTAAGCAATAAATTGTTTGTAGCTTTTAAAAAGTCTTTAAAAACATGAAGATCGCTAGGAATTGGGAGGGTATTGCAGTGTCTAAAAAAGAATCCGTATAATCCTTTAAAAGAAGTGAAATTACCTTCTCTAATTATTTTATATAAATCATGTTTGTTTAATTCATCTTTAATAGCCCAATAAATCGCAAAATTATCGTAAGGGTTAAAGTGGTTAGAAGTAATAATTGCTCCGCCTTTAACTTCTCTAAAGTTTTCAATGCCAATAACATCATCAATAATAAAAGCTTTTGTTTTTACTAATTTTTTAATGAAGTTAAAGGCGATTTTATTTACGAATTTTGTTTTAATTTTTGAAGATAATTTATTGTATTCAAAATCAACTTCACCTTTCTTTAAAGGGATAGTTGGAGGATTAATATCAACATCGACATCAAATAAACCTTTGCTTTCTAAATCGGCTATTTTTTCATTAATTGATTGCTGCTTCGAGTTCGCCATTTGCTTCTCCATACTCTTTATTAAGTTTGATTGCTTTTAAATTTTCTTCATAAGCAATCTTAGATAAATTATCATACGATTTCCAATCACGAGCAATACGTTCTGGAGAATAATTTTCTTTAATCTTTAATATTTCTTGATAATAAGATGTAAGTTTAGCGTATTTCCAGAATAAATCACCATAAAGAATTCCGTCTTCGTGCCATGGTTTCCAAGCTATTTTATAGTGAACAATACAAACTGTCTTATCTTTAAAAGAAGGGGCCTTTACAGGGGTTTTATTCCATTTTAAAGGTAAATAGTGTACTTGCCCTTTGCATAAAAGATTTAAACAATCTTGATCTTGAGCAAGAGGGAATGTTCTTACTTTTAGTAAAGAAAGGAATTTATTTAAGATATCAAATTCTCTAAGACCCTTAAGGTTCATAACTAAAACACCAGCATTGAAATAGTTTTCTTGAGGAACACCTAAAACAGTTTCGGGATATGCTTTTAAGTTAGAATCTAAAGGCATAACTTCTTCAGTGATTCCACCAAGGAGTTTGTTCTTTAAATTTGTTTCATAAAATTTAGAAATATCGCCTTCAACAATGATATCGCAATCTAAATAGATGGCTTTATCATATTGAGTGAATAATTCAGGAATGAAGAAACGATAATAGGTGGTGTTAGTGTAATAATCACGTGTATATAAAAGTTTCTTAAATTTATCTAATTCTTTATTAACATCAACGAATTCAATTGAGAAGTCATCTTGCATGATATCTTTGATTTGTTTTTGATTTTTAAGTGATAAGTCTGTTTGAAGAACATAGAACTTATATTGGTATTTTATAGATGCGTTCATCATTAAAGAAGTGATGCAAACACCGAGCATTGGTGAATAGTTATCATCAACAGCAAAGAAAATTGGAATAATTGGTTTTGATCTTTTGCTCATAAATTTCCCCTTTTCGAGTAACCATAGGTTAGCATTGTTAATATATAGAAGGTATCTAATAGGATAAAATGGAGGTATCTTGTTTTTATAGTCAACTCTCGTAATAAGAGAATGTGTCGTTATTATCTTGCTTTTCGACTATAAAAATCCTATATTATTGATATGGATGAGTTAAGATTTGTTATTGCAAAAAACCTTGTTTTTCTTAGAAAAACATATGGTTACACTCAAGCGGAAGTTGCAAAAAAATTAGATTATACCGATAAGAGTGTCTCTAAATGGGAAACGGGTGAATGTGTTCCACCAATTGAAGTACTCAAGAAATTGGCGGATTTTTACAAGATTACTTTAGATCAATTAGTGTCTGAAGAATCCTTAAAGGTTACAACAGAACCAACTCAAGAAAGAGTTCATCACTCAAAGTTTGCTATATCATTATTAGCAATAATTACTATTTGGTTAATCGCAACTTGTGGTTTTTCTTTTGGGTATTTAGGAAATATCTACAGCAATTCCTGGTTAATTTTTATTTACGCTGTTCCTGCTAGCTTCATTTGTGCTCTTGTTTTTAATAGCATCTGGGGAAAAAGAAGGATGAATTACGTAATTGTTTCATTTTTAATTTGGACTTTACTTGCTGCTTTTTATCTTACATGTGTTGTTATTTTTGATAAACCTGGTTATTGGCCATTATTCTTTATTGGGATTCCAAGTCAAATCATTGTTATTATTTGGTCTGGAATTAAAGGCCAATATCATATTCGAAGAAAGAACAAAAAAGCTAAATAAATACTTTTTCTTTTAGCTTTTTTCATAATTACGATTCTTTAAAAAGGGGAAAATTATGCTCGAAGTTAAAAATTTAGTTAAAAATTATGCTACTACTGGTAAGAACGCTGTTTATGTAAGAGCTCTTAATGGAATTTCTTTAAAATTTCCAGATACCGGATTGATTTTTATTTTGGGTAAATCTGGTTCAGGTAAGTCAACATTATTAAATGTTATGGGCGGACTTGACACTGTCGATAGTGGAGAAATTATTATCAAAGGTAAGTCTAGTGCAAAATTTAAATCCAGTGATTTTGATTCGTATAGGAACACATATTTAGGATTTATTTTTCAAGAATATAATATTTTAGATGAATTTACAGTTGAGAAGAACATTTCTTTAGCACTTGAATTGCAAGGAAAGAAACACAAAAAAGCTGACATTGACGAGATATTAAAAGAAGTTGATTTAGAGGGTTTAAACGATAGAAAGCCAAATGAATTATCTGGAGGACAAAAGCAGAGAGTTGCTATTGCTCGTGCTCTTGTTAAACACCCAGATATTATTTTTGCTGATGAGCCAACAGGAGCTCTTGATTCCGCAACTGGAAAAGTTGTTTTTGATACACTTAAAAAATTGTCTACAAATCATTTAGTTGTGGTTGTCTCTCATGATCGTGATTTTGCTGAACAATTTGGTGATAGAGTTATTGAACTAAAAGACGGAAAAGTTATTTCTGATATTGAAAAGCAAGTTGTTGGATCAACTTCAAATAGCGGCTTAAATATAATAGATGATAAGATTATTCAAATTAAAAAAGGTTATAAGTTAACTGAAGCAGATAAGAAAAGGCTTATTGAAAAAATTGAAGAAAGTGAAGATGAAAAAATCATTGTTATGGATGATCAAATTTCTCCTCAGGTTAAAAAAATATCGAATATTAATTCAACCGGAAATCATGAAAAGTTTGAAAAGACTGATGAAAGTAAAATTAAGAATAAAGAAGAGAAGTTTAAATTAATAAAATCAAAATTAGGCTTTAAAAATTCTTTCAAAATTGGTGCATCTGCTTTAAAAGTTAAACCTTTTAGATTATTTTTGACTATGCTTTTAGCCCTGTTGTCTTTTACTGCCTTAGGTTTGGTTGATTGTATGTCAAGTTATGATAAGACTGTTGCTACTACAGATTCAATAATTGATTCAAAAATGGATTATCTCTCTCTTTCAAAAACAGTTTGTAGTAGAACTTCACATAATTCAGATTCAGTATACAACTTTTATAGCGATAGTGAGGTAGCTAAATTTAGTGAAGATTATGATTGTGAATTTAACGGCTTAATTAGCGGATATAAAGCCCAGGTTTATTTTCACGATAATTTCCTATCAACTACTGGAATTGGAAGATATTACAAATTAGGGATTGATCAAACCAACTATTCATTTAGTGATATAGATGATAATTTTTTGAAAAAAAATAATTTTTCATTGATTTCTGGGGAACTTCCTGATGAGGATTATGAAATTGGAATCACCGATTATCAATTACAAATCTTTAACAAAACTGGTTATTCAAAAGATAAAACGAATGTTGATGCTATAAAGGCTGGAGAAATTACTAAAGATAATATTATCGGAAAAGAGTTATTTTTTAACCCAAATTATGCAAAAATTACTTGTGTTATTGATACTGGATTTGCTAGCAATGCCTCACTTCAATCAGAGTATTTTCCATTAAAAGATGTAGAACAAACTAATAACCAAAAATATGATTTGTTATATACTAAATTAAGTTCATATATTAGAAATAGTTATATAGATACATATTTTTTGTCCAGTGATTTTTTTGGTAGTTTTTTAAACACTAAAACAACTCAAACAGTTGGTGGTATCCATGGCCAATGTAGATATTATTTTGAAAGTTCAGGAAAAGATTCTAACATATATAAAATACTAAATTCTTCATATCCTGGTATGAATATTAAATTTTTAAAAGAAAAAACTTTTGTAACAGTCAATGAAGATATTTGCTTTCCATATTATGAATTTAAATCTTTTTTACAAAACGAATTCACTACACTACAAAACAAATTCAAGAATGTAACAATACCTGATTCAGATAATAAAGCATGTATCACATATTATGATGAAAAAGAATCTAAAATATTCTCTTTTAAAGATGTTTATAGTGACAATAATTTATGTTTAAGTGTATTGGGAAATAGGCATAAACAAGAGATTTTGAATAATGGTTTTAATGTTGAATATATAAATAAATTAATGAATGAGGAAATTTATACAGCTGATGCAGATGGGAATTTTCTAAATGATAAAGATTTTTTAAGTGCTTTTGTGAAAAATTGCATAACATATAGAAATGATGGAACTGAAGGAAATACATTTATAAATGGAATTGATTTTAATAGATTAATAGATTCTGAAGGACCTCAAATTTATATTCTGTTTGAGTATTCAAATAATGATGTAAAATTACCAGATTTGAATATTACTATAATAGCAAATAAAATGTTGGATAATGGTCAATTAGGGCCAGATGTGGAATATAAGAGAACAATCGCCGGAATTTGTACATATGGCGATTTAACAAACTCTATATTTTCTATAAACAAAGATGACGATTTAGCATCAATGTTAATCACGAATGATTCAAGTTTAGACAGTGTTCCTAAGTATACAAGAATTATTGCGAAAACTCCGACAAGCAGGAATAAAATAGCTAAATTGGCTAAATTGCATACTGAAAATATTGATAATATAAATAATTATAATGATAGTGATATTACCAAAACTATAGGGTACTCAATATTGAGTGGAACTGTTTTCGATGCCTTAAATACAGTTAATTCAGTATTTAGTATACTTAATAAAATATTTTTCTATTTAGGATTAATTCTAATGTTGTTTACATGCTTATTATTGTTTAATTTTATCGGAACATCAATTTCATATAAGCGAAGAGAAATAGGAATTTTAAGAGCAGTCGGAGCTAGAGGAAAAGATGTATTCGGAATATTCATGAGTGAATCATTAATTATTGTTTGGATCGATATAATTGCTTCTTGTATTGCCACTTTTGGAATATGTATTTACTTAAATTATTATTTAAGAAATTTAATGAATATTCCTATAACTGTTCTCCATGCTGGTTTAAGACAAATTTTAGTTATTGCCGGAATTGGTATCATTACTGCATTTATTTCAACTTTTATTCCTGTTATCAAAACATCAAATAAAAAACCTATTGATGCAATTCATGATAAATAATAGGGATTGGCAGGGGATTTTGATTTACTCATTTAAATAATTATTTAATTTTCTCCAATGATTTGATTTGTGACAATTCAACATTTTTACTTTTTTGTGTTGTTCGGAGTTTTTCGTTTTATGGTTGGAATAATAGCGTAAATTGTAAAAGGAGAAAACAAAAATGGAAAATTTAGATAAGATTTACGCTGAGAGTGTCGCAAAGGAATACTCACCAAAAAATGATTCGAAAGTCGTTGCTTTAAGAAAATTGGATAACAAGGCAAAATTACCTGCAACAATTTTCACTTATACTTTAGGAATTATAAGTGCTTTAGTATTAGGAGTTGGAATGTGTTTAGCAATGAATGTAATTGGCCCAAACAACACAACTTCATTAATTCTTGGTATAATTATTGGAGCAGTTGGAATTGCTGGAATTTGCGTCAATTATCCAATCTACAAAAAGATCTTAAGCAAATTTAAAGCAAAATATGCTTCTGATATTATTGAATTAGCTAAAGATATTTCTAAGTAAATTAAGGAGCGAAAGAATGGGCAGAAACGAAAGTAAATACTTTAATACTGCGTTATTAATGGATGAATCTCTCATTCTTTTGCTTGAGAAAAAAGACTTTGATACATTACTGTTAAAGAAATCTGTGTCAAAGCTTGCATAAACCGCTCGACTTTTTATCTTCATTACGAAAATACCACTGATTTAATTAAAGAGTGCAACGACTATTTAAATAAAGAATTTAATAATGAATATAAAGATAAAAAGGCTTTAAATATTAAAACAGACTCTTTAATATCCTTAATTTTATATAGAAATTTTTAATAGCAATTTTTAAAAATTAACCAAAAAAAATGCATTTAACACAAAAATAATGCATTTTTTTGTCATTCAAAGCGCTTACATTTTTAAGTTTACGCATATTTTTACAAGATTACGAACACTTTTACATTTTTGATTTTTGATTAAATATAATGATGTCAATCTTATCGCTTACCATGTTTCCGCCTAAAAAATAATAGGAAAAATGGTGGGTAGATTTATTAAGTTGAGGCCGAAATTCTAGTTTCATTAGTTGTATGTCAATTAAACTTTGAAACCAGAAATAAATGTTTTATATTAGGAGGAACAATTAAATATGAAACGTACTAAAAAATTTGTTGTCGCTTTAATGGGATTGACACTTGCTTGTGCTCCTGTTTTAGCAAGCTGTGGAGGAACAGATACACCTGTAACTCCTGATGAGAAGACTGTAAGCAGTATTAGTGTTACTAAGAAACCAACTAAAACCACTTATAAAGAAGGAGAAAAATTCGATAAGACTGGAATGGTTGTTACCGCTTTATATAGCGATAAAACAAGTGAAGCTGTCACGGATTACACTATTGATAAAACTGGTGAATTAAAGATGGCTGATACTAAAGTTACTATCACTTATAAAGAAAAGACAGCTACAGTCGCTATTTCTGTTAAATCAAATGTTACTGTTGCTAGTATCGTAATTAAAGCTCAACCTACAAAATTAGAGTACGTTGAAGGCGATTTATTCGATCCAGATGGAATGATTATTACTGCTACAATGACTGATGGAACTACTAAAGATGTTAATAGTGGATACACATATGACAAGACAAAAGGATTAGCCGTTGCTGATACAACTGTCACAATTACTTATCAAGAAAAGACTGCTACAGTCGCAATTACTGTAACTAAGAGAACCGATATTACTGTCAACGCTTTAGGTGTTTATAAAATCGAAGCTGAAGATTTAAATACTGGAAACGCTACTTTAAGAGAAGATTTTGTTTCTGCCGGAAGAACCTTTATTGAAGAAGGCGCTGATGCAAGTGGCGGAAAGAATTTATGTGGTTATAAGCCAGGATCATATTTCACAATTAATATTCATTGTGATGAAGATTCTACAGTTTATATAACTTCTAGAATGTCTGATACCAATACAAATTATGTATTAAAGAGTGGATTAAAGACCGAAATGGATGGCGTTATTGTTGAACCAACAAACGATCCTAAATTTACTTATAACGGTGGAAACGATTATTGGAACTGGGTCGATGTTATTTATGGAACAGTAAATTTAACTAAAGGTGATCACGTCTTCAAAATTACCTCAGTTGATCAACGTCCAAATCTTGATTTCTTCCAATTTGAAGCCACAAAATATAACGGACTTAGCGAAGATAAAGTCTTAACTGGTATTAGAATTGCTACTCAACCAACTAAAGTTGCTTATGAAGTTGGAGATAAATTTGACGCAACTGGATTAGTTGTAAAAGCTGTTTATTCTACAAAAGAAGAAGAAGTTATTACTGATTATACTCTTGATAAAGCTGATGTTGAATTAACTGAAGCTGATACAAAAATTATCGTTACTTACGAAACATTTACAGCAGAAATCGCTATTACTGTTGGTAAAGTATATCCATTAAAATTAAATGCATTAGGCGACAATGTCTTCGAAGCTGAAGACTTAACACCAGACGATAAGTGGATTTTAAGAACTGATATGGCTGGTCAAACTACTTATACTGTCACTTCAAGTGAATCAAGTGGTGGAAAATCTATTGAAAGATACGAAGTTGGAACAGTTATGACTTTACCATTCTATGTATCTGAAGATTCAAAAATTCACTTCACATCGATTGTTAGTAACTATGATGAAATTGTTCTTAATGACACAGTTGAATTTAAAATTGATGAGACTTTATTAACATCTAACAATCCAACATTAGGTCATAGACATGGAAGTGATTGGTGGAATTGGAAAACTGCAGATTTTGGAACAGTTGAATTAGCTAAAGGTGAACATACCTTAACAATCAACATGAAGAGTGCAAGACCAAACCTTGATGCCTTTAACTTCCACGTTATGAAATTAGGAACTGCTGAAGAACCACATACAGTTAAAGCACTTAATGTTAAAACACAACCTACAAAAACATCTTATACTGAAGGCGAAACATTCGATGGAACCGGCCTTACATTAGAAGTTGCTTATAACGATTCAATGAACGAAGTTGTCACCGAAGGATTTACTTTCGATAAAACAGGTGCATTAACTACTGAAGATACAAAAGTTGTTGTTACTTATGGTGAATTAACTGTTGAAGTCGCAATTACTGTTGCTCCATTAATTCAATTAGCATTAGATTCTGTTGGTAGTCACAAATTTGAAGCTGAATCTTTAGTACCAAATGATGCTTGGATTTGGAGATCCGACATGGGAGAGAAAACAACCTACGTAATTGACAACGCTGAAGCAAGTGGCGCAAAATCAATCGAAAGATACGCTGTTGGCACAGTTATGACAATGAAGTTTAGTGTTGCTGAAGCTTCGAAACTTCACTTAAGTTCTGTTATGTCTGATTCTAAGAGTTATTCACTTGAAGGAAATGTTGATTTCAAGATTGATGACACTGCTCTTACTTATGATATCAATCCTACATTAGGATCAAGTACTGCTTCAACTTATTATAATTGGAAAACTGCTTGGTTTAATGAAGTTGAACTAGCTGCTGGTACTCATGTTTTAACTATTACAATGACTAAAGAGAGACCAAACCTTGATTGTTTCGATTTCCATATGACTAAGATGGGTGAAACAGTTGAAGATCACAATTTATCAAGCATATCGATCGCTTCAGCTCCAACAAAAGTTGATTACTACGAAGGCGACACTCTGGATTTAACTGGTCTTAAACTTATGGCTTCTTATACTGATACTGCTATTGAAGAAGTTACAACAGGTTACACAGTTGATAAAACAGCTGCATTAACCGCAGAAGATAAAGTTGTTACAATTACTTATAACGAATTAACTGTTACATTTAATATCAATGTTGTTGCTTCTGCTGATATCGAAGTAATTGCTGATGCTGTCGATAAAAAGTTAGAAGGTGAAGAGATGGATACAACACATATGACAAATAATGGAAATAGTAGTTTCGTAGAAACAAGCAATGTCGACAGTACAATTAAATGTTTAGGAAACGGAACATCTGGTTATGCTAATTTCTATTACAATTTATCAAAAGAAATGAATCTTGATATGACTGCTGCTATCGCAAAAGCCGAAGATCTCTTGGTAATAAACCAATTTAAAATGTTTGTTGATGATGTTGAAATTGACTTATTAGATCCAACTATCAAATTAGGTGGAGCTGAAGGAAATTCTTATTTTAATTTTAAATCTTGTGCTTATACTCAAGTTAAATTAGCTGCTGGTAAGCATAAAGTTCAAATGAAGATTATTGGATGTAACGTCGATTATCTTGATCTTAACTTCACAAAAGTTACTGCTTAAGACAAAAAATATCGAGAGAAATTTGTTTCTTAAATTTCTCTCGATTCATAGGAAAGGAAAAATATATGAAGAAGATAAAATTATTAACATTAACAGCCTCATTATTGAGTGTATTAATGTTAACTTCCTGTAATGCAAAGACGCCAATCATTGATGATGGCGGTGATAATACTACAGAAGGTGATTTTGAATATGAAGATCCAACAACTGGAATTGTTCCAGATGATGGAAGTGGTGATGGCGATGGCGCCGGAGATGGCGATGGTGATGGACCAACCGACAATTTTGGAGATTTAGATATTGAAGTTATTGCTACTGTTAATGCCAACGGAACATTCGTTGCTGAAGCAGAAGATTGCGATACAAGTGGATGTACTTTACAAGCGGGTTGCGGAGGATTCTTTGAAACTCCAAGCGCTCCTGCTAGTGCGAGTGGTGGAATGTGTATTGCATGTATTGCTGCACCTTCAATTCTTGCTTTCTCTTTTACTCTTGAAGATAAATGCAATGTTGAATTCCAAACTGTCAGTGCTAAATACGAAGATTCATGGAATTTAGATGAAAATGTCGCCTATTATGTTGATAGAAATAAAGACGAATCATTTACTCATACTTTAACGTCTGGTGGATTTAAAGAATTCGGTCATACCGATACAATTCAATGGTATAACTGGAAAACAGTAAGTTTAGGAAGTTTAGATTTAGCTAAGGGAACCCACACAATGTATATCAAAGTGAACAATGCTTTCCCAAATACAGATTGCTTCAATTTAGTTGCAACTAATTATGGATTATAGGAAGAAAATAAAATGAAAAGAACTAGTGCAGTTATCAATTTATCTGCTATTGTCATGGTCGCTTCATTATTAGTTGTTGCTAATACTGTCGCTTATGCCAATGGTGGTATCATTGATACTTATTTATCAAAATCATCCGTTATTATGGATGATCAAACAGAAGAAGCTTTAACTCAAGGAAAAGCTTTAGCTAAAGAAATTCAAGCTAATGGTTCCGTTTTACTTAAAAACGAGAACAATTGTTTACCTTTAGCTAATAACAAAGTCAACCTCTTTGGTTGGGGAAGTTCTGATAATGGATTTCTTTATCAAGGTGGCGGATCAAGCGAAGGTGGATTCTCGGATGATAAAATATCTTTATATCAAGCTTTTAGAGATAACGGAATTGAAATTAATGAAGATTTAGCTACTGCTTATAACAAATTAAGTTATAGAAGAGAAGGATCTCCAGATCAAAACCAACACTCAACTTATTACCGTACATATGATCCAGATACATCATTCTATAGTGATGAATTAATGAATCAAGCCGAAGCTTTCTCGGATACAGCAGTTATTGTTTTATCAAGAAGAGCCACTGAAGGTGACGATTTACCTAAAGTTCAATATGATGAAAACGGAACTGTTGATACCTCAAGAAATTATCTTGCTCTTTCAAAAAGAGAAACTATCATGGTTCGTGAAGTTACTAAAAGATTCGATAATGTCGTTGTTTTAGTTAACTCTAGTGCACCAATGGAATTAGGATTTGTCGATTACGCCAAGATTGATGCTTGTATGTATATCGGTTACCCAGGATTCTATGGTACTGAATCAGTCGTTAAAATTTTAAGAGGCGATACTCAACCTTCTGGTCACTTATCAGATACTGTTGCTTACGATCTTAAAACTGCCCCATCCTACGTTAATTCTGGCCCAAATGCTACTCATACATATGATGGAAAAGGCGGAAGATATACTGATTATGCCGAAGATATTTATGTCGGTTATAAGTGGTATGAAACTGCTGATACTGAAGGTTATTTTGATGATGCTCAATTAAATATTTATGGAAAATCAAGAAGAGGATATGACGCTATCGTTCAATATCCATTCGGATATGGATTGACTTATACTTCATTTGATTGGACTGTCGAATCAATTAAAACTAAAGATGGTACTGTAATTAGTGATAATTATGAATTAAAAGAAGATGATGAAATTATCTATACAGTCGCTGTTGAAAATACCGGAACTGTCGAAGGAAGAGACTCTGTTCAATTATATTACAGTGCTCCTTATACAAAGGGTGGAATTGAAAAATCATCAATTAATCTTGCTGATTTCCAAAAAACAAGTGTCCTTCAACCAGGAAAGAGCGAAGTTTTAACTCTTACATGTAAAGTTTCAAGTATGGCTAGTTACGACACTTATGATCGCAACAACAATGGCTTTATGGGATACGAAGTTGAAGCTGGGAATTATGGTTTATCTTTAAGAACTGATGCTCATAATGCAAAACCAAATGCGAGCTTAATGAATAATTATTTAGAAAATAATTTCAAAGTTGCTGGTGAAGGATATCGTTATGAAAATGATGATACCACCGGAAATAAAGTTGAAAACCAATTCACAAATTATACAAATTCAACAAGTGGCGCAAGTTCTACTTGTAACGAAAAACAAGTCAATTATGCATTATCAATCGATGGTAAGGACGAAAACGCTAATTACAATCAAGATATTACATACTTAACAAGATCTGATTTCAAAACTACATTCCCTGTATCAACTGATACTCGTAGAATGAGTAACGAAATGTACTCAAATGTCTTCACTGTTCATGATCCATTCGTAAACGAAGAAGATGTTATGCCTACTACTGGATCAAGTGCAACAAGTTTAACTTTAGATGATGTCAAAGGATTACCATATGATGATCCAAAATGGCAACAATTACTTGAACAATTAAGCGTTGAAGAATTAGCTAACTTAAGTGCTGGTGGCGGATTCGGAACAATCGCAATTAGTTCAATTAAAAAACCTGCTTGTAAGGATTCTGATGGTGGAACTGGATTTACTAGTGGTATTGCTACTGGTGAAGGCGGACACGCTATTAAATATCCTGCAACCAACATTCTTGCTTCTACATTTGATCATAAACAAGACTTTAAATGGGGAAATGCTATTGGATCTGAAGGTCAAGCCTTAGGTATCCAAGGATGGTATGCTCCAGGATGTAATGTTCATAGATCTCCATTAGGTGGAAGAAACTTCGAATATTTCTCTGAAGATGGATATATGTGCGGAACTATGGTCGCCTATGCTGTTAAAGGTTGTACTGAAAACGGTGTTTATGCTTATATGAAACACTTTGCTGGAAACGATACTGATGAAGGTCGTAACGGACAATTTAAGTGGATGACTGAACAATCACTTAGAGAAATCTGGGCAAAACCAGGCGAAATCGCCACTAAAGTTGGTGGAGCTAACGCTATGATGGTTTCTGTCGATAGAATTGGTGCCACTCGTGCTACTGGTTCATCAGCCTTACTTACTTCTTTATTAAGAGATGAATGGGGATTTAGAGGATCAACAGTTACCGATTACTATCAAGGTGGTAATGTTAACGATTTAGACGAAGGAATTAGAGCCGGAAACGATCTTGCTTTAATGCCAGGCGGAACTCATACCTTATTTGATGAAGATAGAACTGGATGGACTGCAACTGGAGTTAAAGCACTTCAAAATGCTGCTCATAACATTCTCTTCACTTATATTGATACTGTTCATAGAACTGAAGTTGGAACTGGAATTGATCTTGGTTCACAAACTGGAACAAGACAAAACACTTCAAGCGGAACATGGTGGAGACCAACCCTTATAGGATTAGATGTTGGTGTTGCTGTTGGTTTAGCTGCTTGGGGAACTGTTACTGTAATATTTACTTGGTTTAAAAAGAAGAAAGTTGGAGGAAACTAAAATGAAATTAACCGAAAAAATGAAGTTATTTATCTTTGAAGCTTGTGCTGCTTTCTGTGGTATCTTAACTATTGTATTTACTTTTATTCCTGCATATTTTGAAGCCGATAAAGCCGACTTATCTTTATTCGAAATGGCCGTTGGAAGCGGAGATCGTCTCCCTTTCAACACCATCTTATTCTTAGGATTTATTCTCTTAGTAATCGGTGTATTATGTGCGATTTGCTTAGCCGTATTTCAAATTATCAAAGTTAAATTCCTTAATGATAAAATTATTACCATTATGGCAATTGTTGCTGGACTTTGTATCTTGGCTGGTGGAATTATTATGACTTGTGGATTGTTTATCTCTGGTCTTGATAAAGCAAATTCTTCATTAGGATTTACTCAAGGTAACTGGGGTATTAAAGTTGGAATGATTATTACTCCAATATTTGCCTTAATCTCGTTTGCTCTCTGCTATCCTTCTGCTTTAATTATTTTGCATCACAAAGATGAAGAAGATAAAGCTGCTAAAGCAGTCGTTGAGAACAAATAAATCTTAGTTAGTGTCTAGTAGTAATTACGAAAAAATAATATAATGGTTTGCGGAAGACGTTTTCCGTAGACCATTTTATAATCTATGATCAACATTGCAATTATTGAAGATGAAATTAACGAGCAGAATCTTTTAAAGGGATTTTTTGATCAGTTAGCAACAAGCTTGAATGAAAAAATCTGTTTAAAAGTTTTTAATAATGGAAAAGAGTTTCTATTTAATTTTGAATTTGGAATTTTTGATCTTGTTTTGATGGATATCGAACTAAATAGCGATAAAAATGGAATTGAGGTCTCACAAAAATTAAGAGAAATTGATAATGAAGTTGTCTTGGTTTTTATGACTAATTTATCACAATATGCAATTGAAGGATACAAAGTTAAAGCGACAGATTACATCGTTAAACCAATCTCTTATTATGATTTTTCAATTAGAATGACAGCAATTTTTGCTAACATAAATAATAAAAAAGTTAAAAAAGTTTTGATTCAATCAGATGGTGTTAAGGTAGTTTTATTGGTTAGAGATATTTGTTATATCGAAGTTTTAAATCACTCATTAATTTATCACACAACTAATGGCGATTATATATGTCGTGGATCGCTCAGTTCTACCGAAAAAGAAATGAGAAATTATAATTTTTCATTGTGTAATTCTTGTTTCTTAGTAAATTTAGCGTTTGTTGAAAGTGTTGAAGGATATAGCGCCATCATTCATGGTGAAAAATTACTAATTTCTCATCCAAAAAGAAAGAATTTCTTGAAAGATTTAAGTGGGTATTTAGGACAATGATGGAATATTTATATCCAATAAGCGGTTTATTTTTCTACCGATTAATATTTATGTTTTGGCTCCTTTTTGGTGAAGGGCTTTTTGTTTTCCGTTTTAAAAAGAAAAAACATTTTGTTGTTAGAACGTTATTAGCAATTTTAGCTTGTTTCTTATTTGCTTTAGCTTTCCCAATTCCTACATCAAATGCTTTCTATTTAATGATTATGTTCCTTTTGATGTTTGTTTTTACTTATTTTGCCAGTATGTTCTTATTTGAAGTTGAGTGGAAAATGCTTTTGTTTTCGATGATTAGTGGATATACTATCGAACAAATTGCTTATGAAACATATTTTGCATTTAATAATTTCTTAAATTTAAATCAATATCAAAATGGCGGAATGTATTCTAAAGACACTATTAATTTATTTAGTGGACCACTCGATCAATTCATCTATTTTGCTTGTTATATTGTTGTTTATTGGGTGATGTTTGTTTTATTTGCTAATCGTATTAAAGGTAGCCAAGAGTTTGATTCTAATTCTTCAAAATCAAATTTAAAATTTTTGGTTATTGGAATATTCTTCTTATCGAGTGATATTGTAATTAGTAGTGCCGTATCTTTTTACGCTACAATTCATTATGAAAATATTTATATGGGAATTATCTCGATTGTTATCGCACTTTGTTGTTTGATTGGTCTCTTCTTCTTGTTTGAAATGTTCTATGGAAATAACCTGAAACATGATATGGAAATTGTAAAAGAAATCCGTAAAGAAGAGAAAAATCAGTATCAAATATCAAAAGAAACAATCGATTTAATCAATATTAAGTGTCACGATTTTAGACACCAAATAAGAAAGCTTGGTAAAGAACAAAATATTCAAGAATCAGCCATTGAAAATGTTAATAAATTAATTAATATTTATGATTCATCTATTAAAACATCAAATGACACTTTAAATGTTATTCTTACAGAAAAGTCATTAATTTGTGCTAAAAACGGTATTAAATTTTCCTGTATTGCTGATGGAATGATTTTAAACTTTATGACTGAAGAAGATATTTATTCTTTGTTTGGAAATATTATTGATAACGCTATTGAAGCGGTTAATCATCTTTCAGACGATAAAAAAATAATTACTTTAAGAATTAAATCAATCGGTAATATGATTTCGATATCAGAGAAGAATTCCTATGATAACGATATTCATTTAATCAATGGTTTGCCTCGTTCCAATAAGAACGATACTCTTCATCATGGTTTTGGATTAAAATCTATTAAATTAATTTGTGAAAAGTATCACGGAACAATGCAAATAAATTACGATAACAATATCTTTAATATTACGTTGTTATTTATTCCTTCAAATCTTGATAAATAATAAAAAGAAGGGGGATTGGCAAGGGATTTTTGCTATAAATTAATTAGATGCCAAATACTTATTTAATTTGTTATAAGATATATAGAGGTTAAATTATGACAACACTAGATCAAAAATACGCATTAATTAGAGAATTGGCTTTAAAACAAAGTTCTAAAGATCCAATTTATATTGCTAAATTACTTATGCATGAACCATATGTAAGTATTCATGGCCCAGAACATCACTTTCTTGATGGTGCTGCCTTTTTAGTTGCTTTTAAAAATGCTGGTGGAAAAGTAAATATTGAAAAAGCACTTGATGAATTAGCTTCAAGAAGCAGAACGATGCCAGGAGCAATGTGCGGATATTGGGGAGTATGTGGATCAACAGCTTCGCTTGGTGCTTGTTTTTCTATAATTAACAAAACTGGTCCATTAAGTGATGATCAATTTTATAAAGATAATATGGAATATACCTCATCAGTTATAAATATAATGAGTAAAATTGGTGGACCAAGATGTTGCAAAAGAAACGCCTTTATTTCAATTTCTGAAGGCATTAAATTTGCCCAAGCAAAATATGGTGTAACCATGGAATTTCCAGTTAGTGTTGGGTGTGAATTTTCTCATTTAAATGAGCAATGTATTAAAGAACGTTGCCCATTTTATAAAAATAAACATTAAATAGTTTCTAATAAGTTTTTAATTGATTCTATAAAGTATTCTGAAGAAGCTTCAGAAGTGGCTTTAAAATTAGTTTTCACTGACCATTTACATAGGTTAATGAGATTTCCGGAGATAAATAATAAAGATAAATCTTCTGGAGTATTTGAATTAAAGTGAAGATTTTCTTGGCACCAAGAAGTAAATATTTCTTCAAGTTTATTATAAAAATAATAGGACATATCGCTCTTTAATAATCCATAAACAGAAGATGAAGAATCTTTTAAGTGATAAAGAATATGACTTACCATGTTGCTAATATTTAATTTAGCATGACTAAAGTCATGTGTTTTTTCTTTTTGTGTTGGTGCTTCAGTAATGTGTTCGAAAAAGTCATTACACATTGATTCTAATAATTCTTCTTTAGTATCAAAATGAAGATAAAATGTACTTCTACCGATATTCGCTTCATCAATAATGTTTTGAATCGTGATATCGTTATAATTTTTTCTAATTAACAAATCGTTAAAAGCGTTATAGATTGCGTTTCTTGTTTTAATTTGTCTTCTATCCATGTTAACTCCTGAATATTTATCTAATTTTTGTTTCATAATGAATAAAAATCGAACTAGTGTATTCGTTTATTTATTTAATGAACACTATAATTGATAATGAACAAAATGTTCATTATTATTTTAATCTTTAAAATAAGTAATAGAAAGGAAAAACATGAAAAGTAGTTTCGCAATCGTCTGTGCAATATTAGCTGCTGCTTTTTATGCATTAAGTATTCCTTTATCAAAACTATTGTTGATTGAAATTCCTTCAACTTTATTAGCTGGAATCTTGTACCTTGGCGCAGGACTAGGAATGTTAATATTTTATGGTGGGAAAAAGATATTTATACATCATGAAAAAGAAGAAAACCTCGGTAAAGGTGACCTTAAATATGTAATTGGTATGATTTTGCTCGACATTGCAGCTCCAATATTTTTGTTGCTTGCTTTAACGAAATCGAGTGCTGGAAGTGTCTCTTTATTAAATAATTTTGAGATTGTAGCAACCTCCATAATTGCTCTTGTAATTTTTAAAGAAGCAATAAGCAAAAAATTATGGATTGGAATATCGCTAATCACAATTGCTAGTATTGTTTTATCCCTTGATTTTAGCGAGGGTTTTTCTTTTTCCTGGTATTCGTTGTTTGCAGTGCTCGCTTGTGTGTGTTGGGGATTTGAAAATAATTGCACGAGATCAATCTCAAAGAAAAACCCATTTCAAATTGTCATTTTAAAAGGCATTTTTTCAGGACTTGGATCGTTAATAATTGGTTTAATAATTGGCGAAAGATGTACTAATTGGATTTATATATGTTATGGATTATTATTAGGTTTTGTTTCGTACGGGTTAAGCGTCTTTTTATATGTTATTGCTCAAAGATATTTAGGAGCGGCCAAAACTAGTTCTTTTTATGCTATCGAGCCATTTATTGGATGCATTTTGTCTTTTATAATACTAAAAGAAAATCCATATTATACGTTTTATATTGCTTTAGGAATTATGGCTATTGGATTAATATTTGTCATTCTTGATCGAACAAACGAAAATATTAACCCGAAAAACAGCGTAAAACTCGAATAAATTCAGATAATCGTAGATTTTAATCGTCTCTATTTTCTTTACCAAAGGAACATTTTGTTTTTCTTGTGTTAATATATATTTGTTCGAAATATCGAACCAAGGAGAATGAGATGGAAAATAAATTAATAGATATCGAGAAACAATTTGAGAAATGCGCTCCAATCTTTATTGCTTTAGGAAACGAAACAAGAGTTCATATTATTGCTTCAATTATTAAAAAAGCAGAAAAAGAAAATAAGTGCAGTGGCATGAGAGTTGGTGAGATTTGTGCTTGTACTAATTTATCTCGTCCAGCAGTATCCCATCATTTAAAAGAATTAAAAGATGCAGGAATTATTGATATGAGAGAAGAAGGCACCAAAAACTATTATTTTTTCAATTTTTCATCATCATTAGAAGAAGTTCGTACATTATTAGACAAAGTTTTATGTTTAGAAAAACACAAATAAGGAGAAAATTATGGAAAATTTAGAATTATTAAAGAATCGTCACTCAGTAAGACAATTTACTGAAGAAAAAGTAAAAGATGAAGATAAAATTACACTTAAGGAATTAGTTCAAAAATTAAATAAAGAACACAAATTAAATATGCAAATATTCTTTGATGAACCATCAGCTTTTTCAACATCTATGGCTCATTATGGAAGATTTGAGAATTGTAATAACTACATTGCTTTGGTTGGTCAAAAAAACGATGGAGAAGCACTTGGATTTTATGGAGAAGAAATTCTTCTTAAAATTTATGAATTGGGTATGGCTGGATGTTGGGTCGCTTTAACTTATGGAAAAGGAAAAGTAAAAATTGCAAAAGAAAAAGGCGAAGTTCTTCATTTAGTAATTGGTTTTGGATATGGGAAAAACAAAGGAAATCCTCATAAATTAAAAACTCCTGATCAAATAATTAAAAAAGGAAGTGTAGTTCCAGAGTATGCTAAAGTCGGTATTGAAGCTTGCTTATTAGCGCCAACCGCAATGAATCAACAAAAATTCGAGATTTCGTTTATTAATAATGAACCTATTATCAATATTAAAGGATTTGGTTTTAATACTAATATTGATTTAGGAATTTTAAAATATCATTTTGAATTAGTTACTGGTCACAAAACCAATAGAAATTATTAAATGATAGTTTTACCAATAAAAACCGGATATACACTTGTATCTTCGGCTGTTCCAAACAGAAATACTCATCATTTTGGTTTGGCTTATACTGGATTGCTTCAATCAAAGAAGAAAAGGATTAAAGTTCCAGTAAAGTGTTTTTATATTCATGTTAAGGGGCATTCATTTTTAATTGATGCCGGATGGAGTAAAGAGTGTGTTTCTAATCCAAAAAAACATTTAGGATTTGGGCTTTATTTTGCTAGTGAGCCAGTTATCAAAAGCGGCGAAGCTTGTGTTGATCAATTAAAAGCAAAAGGAATAAAGATAAGTGATATTGATGGCATTTATATGACTCATTTAGATTGTGATCATGTGTCTGGATGTCATGATTTTAAGGATAAAAATATTTATGCTTCAGAAGACGAAATTAAATATGCAAAACACAAAAAGATTCGTTATGGAAAATTAGTTAATGGATTGAAAATTAAGCCATTATTATTCAAAATCCCTTGCCAATCCCCATTTAATTCTTGTTACGATGTTTTGAATGATGGTTCAGTTATTGCTTATTTAACTCCGACTCATTCTAAGGGCAGCTTAATTTATAGAGTTAATGAAGGCGATAAATTTGTGCTTATTGTTGGTGATAATGGCTATAACGAAGACTCATGGAAAAATGATTTTTTACCTGGGCCAATTTATAATAAAAAGAACACTTTAAAGGCATTAAATTGGATTAATGAACAATCGAAGGATAAGAATTGTTTAGGTGTCTTTTGCGCTCATGACTTAAGAGAAGCTAAAGAAATATCTATATAATTTTATAAAGAAAAACTGAAAAATAATTTAAATTAGAGCATAATAATTTCATTAAAAGTATATGAACAAAATTAAGACATCCCTAAAAAACTTCTTTTTAAGAATTAAATTAGAAATAGTTTATGACGATGGTCGACAAAAAATAATGTTTGTTGGCCTTAATGTAATTCTATGTATAGTAGCTTTTACTATGTCGATAGTTAACATTTTTACTAAAGAATATACTTTAATGTGGGCAACTTTAATCTTTGCTGTTTTATGTTTAATTAATGTAACCCTTATAAAAACTAAAATTAATAAAAGAATTCTTTATGTTGCTTTTGTTCTTGAAGCTATGGCTTTGATTTGTTTCTTCTTTATAAGTGGCATTCCTAATGGTTTTAGTGCATTGTGGGCGTGTTTAATTCCTTCTTTTGCTTTATTATTCTTTGGAGTCAAAAAAGGAAGTTTATTCAGTCTTGCTGAACTTTTAATAATTATCTTTTTATTCTGGATTCCATTTGGCCAAAGTTTACTTCAATTTAGCTATACATCGACATTCTTGCTTAGATTCCCATTTTTGTATATCACAATTTATCTTATTTCGTTGCTTGTTGAATTAATTAGATCACAAACTCAGAAAGAAATGATAAGAGCTCAAGAGAAATATCACTTTTTATATCGTCACGATGCTTTAACTGGGTTATACAATAGATATGGATTTAATGAATTGGTTGATAGTGCTTTTAAAGATAAAAATACCAAAAAATTATCGATGATATTGATTGATATCGATAATTTCAAAGTTGTTAATGATAAATATGGACATTTAGCAGGTGATGAAGTTTTAAAGCAAATCGCTCATATTCCTCAAGAATTATTTTGTGAACATTGTAATTTTTGTAGATGGGGTGGAGAAGAGTTTTTAATCTTAATGAAGTGTGATGATAACGCAAATGAAATGGCTGAAAAAATACGTTCATATGTCGAAAAAAATCCAATCAAATATCAGGATAAAAATATCAAAATTACTATTAGTTTGGGTGTTGTAATAATCGATGATGTTAGTAAATATACGGGTGCACAAGCGGCTAACGTGATCGATAGATGTTTATACAAATCTAAAGAAAATGGAAAGAACATGGTAACTAGCGAAGTTTTAAAGTAAATTTTTAACAAAAATGTCACAAATTTTACAAAAAATGCACTAAAAAATTTTTTTATCTTTAAAATCGTAAAAATCAATTGGTATGTTATAATAATTGAAACAAAATATGAATTTAATTGAACAAATTGTGGCATATAACTTTGGTATTTGGGTATTACTTATCTGTCTATTTTTTATCATTATAGGTAATAAATTCCAAGATAAGTACATCAACATTATTTTTTATATATTTTTAATTTCTTTAGTTTGCTTAGATATAGCAGATATTGCCGATTTTTGTTTAAAAGTTGGAGATGTTTTTACGCCTTGGCGTTACGTTTCTACAATTTTTGGATATTTACTAAAAACATTATCAATTCTTTTGTTTATTATCTTTATTTTAAGAAGAGAAAAACAAAAAAAGTATACATGGTTAATCTTTATTCCTTTTATAGTAGAAGTAATTTTGATTGGAATAACTCCATTCACTCATTGGGTGTTTTCTTTTAGCGATACAAATAATTTTATTAGAGGTCCAATTGGATTTTTGTCTCATGTTATTAGTGGTATTTATATTGCGTTATTAATAGTTTTAACCTTTATATTTTCATCAAAGTTTGATAAATACGAGGTTTATTCTGTATGTCTTGTGTGTTCGATGTCAATTGTTGCTCTTGTCTTAGAATCAATTGATGAATATAAGTTTTTATTAACAACTGCATTAACAATATCTTGTTTGGTTTATTTCCTTTATTTTTATATGCGTCAATCTCGAGTGGATATTCTTACATCGTTATTTAATCGTCAATGTTTCTTCTCTGATTTAAATAAAATTAAAAAAGACAAAGCTGCATTAATATCTATTGATCTAAATGGTTTAAAAGGGATTAATGATGGTTTCGGTCATGAAAAAGGCGATGAAGCTTTACTAACATTAGCTAATTGTTTGTATAGAGTGTCTGGTAGAGGTTTTAGAGCTTATAGAACTGGTGGAGATGAGTTCATGGTTCTTGGGATAAATAAAGGCGCTCAAGAAGCAGAAAAGTTTATAAAAGATGCTAAGAATGAATTGTCTAAAACTGACTATATGGCGGCGTTTGGTTATGCAGTTTATAATCGTGGAATGTCCTTTGATGAATGCTTAAAAATCAGTGATGCCGCAATGTATAAAGATAAAAAAACATACAAAAACAAACTCTAAAAATTTAATAACGCCTGCCAATCGGCGTTATTTTTTTATTTATTAGTATTTTTGATTTACAATTTATTTACAATTCTTTACGTTTCTAAGATAGTTTCAATTTTCACATATCCATAAAATAATGGCAGTGAAAAAGGAAAGAAAAATGAATTTAAAAAGAATTGGAAAATTAGTGATTGGATGTGGTGCTGTTGCTGTATTGGCTTCTTGTAATAGTAAAACTGGAGATACATTTGATACCTCAAAAAATATCAGTTTATATTCTAGAGAGTCTGGAAGCGGAACAAGAGAGTGTTTCTTTGAAGGAATCGGTTATTCTGATGTTAAAAAAGAAGATAAATGGGTTAGCGGAGTTACTGTTTCAAGTCAATTAAGCAATGCTAATATTATGTCGGCAGTCGGTGAAGATGTTTATGGTTTAGGTTATTGCGCTTTAGATTCTTTAGCAAGTGTTACAACTATTAAAGGATTAAGTTTTGAAGGCATAACAGCCAGTAAAACGACGGTTTTAGATGGAACATATAAATTATCAAGAAACTTTAATTATGTAATTAGAGGTGATTATGAAGCAAGTAGCGATAAGAAATTAGCTACTGAAGCTTTCGTTAAGTTTATGTCTAGTAAGGAAGGATTAACTGCAATTAGTTCAGCTGGTGGAATTGTTTCTCTTGATGGAGCTAAAGCTTGGAGCGAATTAGATGATGGTTATGATGCTTTAAAGACTAAAACTATTGAATTATTAACATGTGGATCGACCTCAGTTCAAAAGGTCTTAGATAAGTTAATTAGTGCATTTAAGGGCACATATACAGGGGTTTCTGTTGTTACAAGTCAAACTGGATCAGGCGATGCAGTCAAAGGAGTTACCACTTTAACCTTAAATAATACAAGTTATGATATTGGTTTCTTATCAAGAGAAATTAATGACAGTGAAAAAGCAAATTTAGTTGAGGCAAATAGAGATGGAGCAATGTGCAAAGACGCAGTTGTTCCAGTAATAAATGCAAACAACAAAACAATTGATGGAACAACTGCTGCTCAATTAAAAGCAATTTATAAAGGTGAAAAGAAGGTTTGGTCTGAATTAGTTGCATAATGAACAAATCATCGACAATTGAAATAAATAAAAAATTTAAGAATAAAGATATACGAGATTCTGTCGTTAAGTATGTCTTTTTTCTCATTTCGTTATTATGTTCAGGATTGATAATTTTTATTATTATTTATATTGCTTATAAAGGAATAGCGCCATTTTCCACGGATTACTTACAAAGTGATGGAAGTGTAACTAGTGAAAATATCTATTCTTTTTTTATTGGAACTAGATGGTCATATGATGGGAACGGAACGATGATTTTCTTATTATTAACAACAATTTTTACAGCACTTTTGTCTTTAGTAATAAGTATTCCAGTTTCGATATTAACAGCATTATTTATAATTCGTATGGCTCCTAAAGGCATAAAAACAGTTCTAAGAAGTATAGTTGAATTATTATCAGCGATTCCTTCAGTAATATTTGGATTGTTTGGATTAGCGGTAATAAATCCAATGATCAAGAATTTTGCAACCTTGATTGGGATTCAAACATATGGTGGTAAAAGTATTTTAGGAGCAATTATTATTTTAGCAATCATGTGTATTCCAACAATTACATTAACGAGTTGTGATGCCATTGCTTCTGTTGATAAAAATATGATTAATGCCTCCCTTGCTTTAGGTGCTAGCAAAACTCAGACAAACATGAAAATAGTTCTTAAAAGTGCTCAATCAGGCATATTTGCTGGAATTATTCTCGGAATTGGTAGAGCTTTAGGCGAAGCAACTGCCGTTCAAATGGTAATCGGAAATAATTCCAATGGTTTAGGATTTTATAATGTTTTTAATATTGGCAATACTTTAACAAGTGCAATGTTAAGTGGAATTGGTGAAGCTGTAAATGGAACGCTAGGATATGACACCCGTTTCTCGTTAGGTGTTGTTTTAATTATTTTAATTTTGGTTAGTACATCTCTATTAAATATTACAAAAAAGAAGATGGATCCATTAAAAAAGAAAGAAAAACATTCATTAAATATTGGGTCCTCTTTACTTGTTTTAACGTTAAAAGATAAGGTGCAAAATGTAAAAGAATTTTGTTATCAAAAACATTTTAATTTGAATGTTTTTCTTTCTTTCGTTTTTTGCTCAATTTCAATTTTAATGGTGGTTTTGCTAGGGATATTTATATTTTAAGGTAAATTATGAGTGAAAATAAATTAGTTATAAGTCAACGTGAAAAGAATAAATTACGTAAAAGAAAATTGTCCGATTTATTAGCAAACGGAACGACAATTTTGTTTTCAACTTTTTGTGTCGCTATCCTTGTATGGATATTAGTGTATGTGTTTTCAAATGGTTATAAATATTTAACATGGGAATATCTTACTAGTGATTATTCACAAGATTCATTAGTAATTAAAACTCCTGATGATTTTGATATTGATAACTACCAAACATTTGATGAAGCAAGCTCAGAAGAAGGAACATATTTTTCTTCGAAATGGGGAGTTTCATTAAAAAACGGAGTAGATAACGATAAAAATACCGTCGTTTACTTTGCTAATATTCAAAATGGTTCTCCAATTAAAGATTTAATAAATGCCGGAAACACTCAAGTAGCTGATATTAATCAAAATTATTATATAAGTTATATTAATTTTGAATCTAAAGACGGATTGTCTAGTACCATAATTAATGGTGCAGATGGTGCTCAAGAAATGGCAAAAGCCTTTGATAAATATGATGTTATTTTTACGAGCGTTATCGTCTCACTTGGTGGAGGAATTAGAGGTTCTTTATTGAACACTTTATTATTAATAATAGTTACGATTATCATCGCTTTACCTATTGGAATTGGAGCAGCAATATATTTAGCATGTTATGCAAAAGAAGGGCGATTGACAAGGGTTTTTAGAACTTTAATCGATATTACAAGTGGAATTCCGTCGATAATTTTTGGTCTAGCAGGCGCCATTATTTTTATTCCTTTTACCAATGTAATTATGGGAACAAACGGAGGAAATATATTAAGCGGAGCTTTAACAATGTCGATAATGTTACTACCAACAATTGTTAAAAATACTGAAGAATCTATTAAGGTTATACCAAAGCCATTAAAGGATGCATCTTTAGCATTAGGAGCTAGCTACTCCCAAACAATGTTTAAAGTAATTCTACCTAATGCATTACCTAGAATTTTAACTTCAGTTCTTTTATCGATAGGAAGAATAATTGGTGAATCAGCCGCTTTAGTATTCGCTTTAGGAACAACTATCGGAGACACGGCATCATTTACAAAAGGTTATGCGACTTTAGCTGTTCATATTTGGTTGATTTTAGGTGGAGAAACACCAGCATACGGAAGTGCTTGTGCAATATCGATTATTATTATTTTGACGGTCTTAATCTTATCAATTTTAGTTAAGTTGATATCTTTAAGATTAAATAAGTTTAAAGGGAGAAATTAAATGGAAACTGTTTTTAAAGTGAAGAAATTAAATTTATTTTACGATCATGGGAAAAAACATTCATTAAAAGACATTAATGTTAGTATTTATAAAAATAAAGTTACGGCATTTATTGGACCAAGTGGATGTGGAAAATCGACTTTATTAAGATGCTTTAATAGAATGAACGATTTAATTGATGGGTGCGAGATAAATGGAAATATTAATTATTATGGACTTGATATTAATGGAGTTAATTCAATCTATTTAAGGACTAAAGTTGGAATGGTATTTCAACAACCAAATCCGTTTCCGATGAGTATTCGAAGCAATTTATGTTATGGACCTAAATGCCAAGGAATGAAGAATAAAAAAGAATTAGATAATTTGGTGAAAACTTCATTAATTGATAGTGCTTTATACGAGGAAGTAAAAGATAGACTGGATTCAAGCGGATTAGCTTTGTCTGGTGGACAACAACAAAGATTATGTATTGCTCGATGTTTAGCAATGAATCCAGATGTAATATTGATGGATGAACCAACTAGTGCTTTAGATCCAATTGCTACTGCTAAGATTGAAGAATTAATTAAAAAATTAAAAGAAAAATACACAATTATTATTGTTACTCACAATATGCAACAAGCTGCGCGTATTAGTGATTACACTGCCTTCTTTATGCTTGGAGAACTCGTTGAATTTAATAAAACCGAAGAATTCTTCTCGCATCCAAAAGATAAAAGAAGTGAAGATTATATAACAGGGAGGTTTGGATGATGGATTTAAAGAATTTAATGGAAACACAAATTAAAATGTTTTCTATTGTCACTCAACACTTAAATAGTGCTTTTGAATTGTTCGATAATTATAAGGAAAAATGCAAACCAATTGATGATGATAAAGTCGATCATTTACAACAAGTTCTTGAATCAGATTGTCTCAATATTATATTAAAAGAGAGGCCCTTTGCAGGGGATTTACGATTAGTGACTGGTATTTTTAAGTTATGCGAAGATGCAGAAAGGCTTGGAGATCATGCTGAAGATATTGCCTGGTGTGCTAATAATTTAAAGAATGAAAACAATCATAATATTTTAGAATTAGATACCATGATTGAGGTGGCTTTAAACATGGTTGAAGACTCCTTTAAGTCGGTTATGACTCTTGATGAAAAATTAGGAAAAGATGTTATAAAGCGTGATGATATTGTTGATGATTTATATTTGAAAGTCTTAGATTTATTACCTAAACTAAAGATTGAATATGGTTATAGTGAGAACTTTATAATTTACACAACTTTAGTTACCAAGTATGTTGAGCGTATCGCCGATCATGCAAGTAACATTGCAGAATGGGCAGTCTATATAAAAACTGGTTATTATAAAAAGGCAGTTATTATATAATTATAAGTATGGAAAACGAATATTTAATCTATTCACTTGAAGACGACAAAGATATTTCTAAATTAATTGGGATTTCTTTAAAAAAGCAAGGGTTTGATGTAGTTTGTTTTATTGAACCAATGTCTTTTTTAAAGGCTTTTGATCAAAAAAGACCTAATTGTGTACTTTTAGATTTAATGCTTCCTCAAATGGATGGTAAAGAAGTTTTAAAACATATTAGAAACAATAGTGATAATGACGATGTTGATATTATTATTTTAAGTGCTAAAAATTCAATTTTAGATAAGGTTGAAGGTCTTGATTTAGGAGCGGATGATTATATTTCTAAACCTTTTGATTTATTAGAGTTGGGAAGTAGAATAAACGCTCGAAAAAGAAAACATAAAGAAAAAGACTTTATCGAATGTGGAAACATAAAAATAAATGTTAAACGTAAAGAATGCTATCTTAAAGATGAAGAAATAAAACTATCTACAACTGAATTTAAAATTCTTGTTTGTTTAGTTAAAAACAAAAATCAAAATGTTTCTAGGGAAGATTTATATAAGATTATTTGGAATAATTCGGCTGAAGTTGAAAGCAGAGTAGTTGATGTTCATATGAAATCAATTAGAAAGAAACTTCACGATGATAACGGAGAAATAATCGAAACATTATATGGTTTTGGTTATAAAATTAAAGATTAATTATGAAGAAAAGAATAATAATTGTTAATAGTGTTATTGTTTCGTTAGCTCTTATTTTTACTTTTATTATTTGTGTTTTGGCCGCCAATAATTCTATATTTTCACAAGCTCAAAGTAATGTTGTTTTTGTAACTGAAACTTGTGCGAATTCTTATGATGAATTTAAAAGCAGTAATATTATTATAAAAGATGATAGTTATCGTGAAACCATTATAGATAAAGACGGAAATGTTCTTGAAGATTCTAAAGAAAGTGATGTTAGTAAAATGGCTAATCACTTATCAAGAGAAGAGGTTCAAGCCGCTCTTGCTGGCGAACCTAAAATAATCATGAGAGATTCTGAAACTATCGGTCAAACCTACTTATATTATGCAATAAAGGTCAATACTAGCACCTCATATGTCTTTATTAGAGTTGCTTTAACAGTGTCCGCAATTAAGGCTTTTACTTACGCTTCAATGCCTTTAATTATAGTTGTTTTAATTCTAGCTATTCTATTTGTTGTCTTAGCTTCATTTTTAATGACTAAAAACACTCTTAAACCAATTACAGTTATAAGAGATCAACTTAACGATATCGTTTTAGGAAGACCAACAAATGCGGCCTTAACAACGAAAGATAAAGATGTCGTTTTAATAATGGATGATATTAATGTTATTGAAAACAAACTTCAAAATAGTATTCAATCGATGACGACCCAAAAAGAAAAGTTAGAGTATATAATTAATAATATCAGCGATGGAATTGTAGTTTTAGATTCGCATTTCGTAATTAGTTCTATAAATAAATCTGCTTACAAAATATTTGATATTAGTAATTTAGTAGGCAAAAATTTGAGTTATTTAACTTTAGATGAAAAACTCATTAAAAAAATTCAAGATGCGACTAAGGAAAATAACAAACAATTTGAATATTCAATTGGTTCAACATTTTATTATGTGAATGTTTCTAGAATTGATGACTTATTCCTTTTAGTATTTACTGATATTAATAATGAAAAACGCAATCAAGAAATGAGAGAAGAATTCTTTAGAAGTGCCAGTCATGAATTAAAGACTCCATTAACCTCGATTATTGGATATGATCAATTAATTGCGTCATGTACTGATGACCAAGACATTAAGGATTATTCTTCAGAAATCGAGAAAAATTCAAGAAGAATGTTAACCTTAATTTTAGATATGATGTCGATTTCTGAACTTGATAGTCGTAAAGAAATTAAGAAAGAAGTTGTCGATTTAAATGAGACTGCCAAAGAAGCTATTAGTTCATTAAAACAACTAATTGAAGGGGGATTAGCAAGTGTTTTTGTAAACGGCGATGCTAAAATTAATGGTATAAAAGATGATTTCTCTAGATTGTTTAAGAACCTAATTGAGAACTCAATAAAATATAATGATAAAGCCAAAAAAGAAATTATTGTCGATATTTCTGAAGACAAATCTTTTGTTACAATTTCGATAAAAGACAACGGAATAGGAATTAAGAAAGAAGATCAAAACAGAATTTTTGAAAGATTTTTTACAGTTGATAAATCAAGAAGTAAAGAGCTTGGTGGAACAGGTTTAGGTTTAGCAATTGTTAAACATATTGTTGAATATTATCAAGGAACCATTGAAGTAAATTCAAAAATTGGAGTTGGTACCGAAATGATATTTAAACTAAAAAAATAATTTTTATATTTTGCAATTTTTAAATCGGGATTGGCAAGATAATTTTAAAAACCCTTGCCAATCCCCTTTCTTTTTTCTCGTTACAGTCGAAATTTGCTCTAAATAACACTACAAATTTTCTTTTAAAAATTTTTACAATCTAAAATGTAAATTATCTTTTTTGCTATGAATTGGACTTTTTTATCTCTATAATCACAATATATGAAATCTAAACACAGAATAAAAGCGATAAACTTTATTTATTTATTTGTGACAATTTTTGCATTTGTTTCTATGGTTTTATCTTTTGTTTTTTATATCAATTCAATGAACCAAATGAATCGAAATGAAGAAAATATCGTTAAAAAAGAGAGTGATAGTTTTGCAGCAACATTCAATAATACCCTTGATAAATTTACTGATATTTCTGCTCGAATAAATAACGATACCGAGTGCAAACTTTTAAAAACTTATTATTATGATATTTTGAACGACAACCCTGGGAAAGTTAATGCTTTAAATAAAGTGTCTGAATTATTAGAAAACTATACCGAAACTTCTGAATTAGCTGCATTGGTAGGATTAAGAATTAAACCAACCGAAGAATATTCTTGTAGCAATCTACACTCAAGTAGTGATGATTTTAGTAGTATTGCCGAGATTGACGACATTCTAAATAATCTCTCTTTATCTTCGTTAGATAATGGATTGCTAATAAAAAACGAGTCTATATATTCAGTTTTTGCTGATGGCGTCGATGAAAAATTAAAAATTGTGGTTAAATTGAATAAATATAGTTTTTCGACTATTTTTAATACAATCGGAAACAATAATAACGACAATTCTGTTATTAAATTTACTCAAAATGGGGACGCTGTTTATGTTACGTCTAATTTTGAATTAAGTGATAATCAAATTAATTCGTTTGATACGTTAAACAATTTAGAAATCTCTAGAGATGGGAATATTATCAAATATTCAGTTCAAGTAAAAGATGGTTTATATTATGTAAAATATGTTGATAGTTCACCTTTTACTAGTTACGGAGCTATCCCTTTAAATTTAATTATTTTATCTTGTATTTTAATCATTGTTTTCTTAGTAGGTTTTACATTTTTTGTAACTGTTTTTATGAATAAACCAATCAATGAAATTAAAAAAGGCTATTCGATGATTAGTAGAGGAAATTTTGATTATCAAATTACTAATCACACAAGTACTGATTTTCAAGCATTATATGATGGATTTAATCAAATGTCTTTGTCATTGCAAAATTATATTGATGATAATTATCTTCAACAAATTAGAATACAAGATTCCGAATATAAGATTCTACAATCACAAATTAATCCACACTTTCTTTATAATTGTTTTGCAAATATCTCTGCTTTATGCAAATTAGGCGACAGTAAAAAGGCAGAAACTTTAACAAATAATCTTTCGTTATATTTTAAATATATTATGAAAAATAATGAAATGTATGTACCTTTGACCGATGAATTTGATCATATGATGAAATATATTGAGATTCAAAAAATTAGGTTTGAAGGTCGCGTTGATTATGACATTAGCGAATGCAAAAAAGCATATGAAAAGTACAACGTTCCAAAAATTATTTTTCAACCAATTGTTGAGAATTCATTCAAATATGTATATTCTAAAAAAGCAAAAGGTTCTATACTTCGAATAAAAATAATTGAAGAAAAAGAATGTTTGGCGATAGTTTTTGAGGATAATGGCGATATTTTAAAACAAGAGGACGTAAATAAATTAAATGCAGACATGCGTGAGTTGACTATTGAAACAAGTGGCATAATTAATGTTGCTAAAAGAATTGAAAGTTACTCTAATTCAAGAAGTCATGTCATTTGTGACTTAAGTCCAGATTTGGGCGGTTTGAGAGTCACATTTAGTTTGGATTACGAGACACTAAAAAATGAAAATTAATGCAGTAATTGTTGATGATGAAAAAATCATTGCGGATGGATTTTTATTAACATTTAAGGAAAATTTCCCTAATGTTAATTTTAATTGCTTTTATACTTCTGAGGATGTTATGGAGTTTGCTAAATCCAATAGAATAGATTTATTGATTACTGATATTGATATGCCTATTAAAAACGGTATTTCTTTAGCAAAAGATGCTAAAACTTTGTTTCCACAAATGAGAACCCTTTTTCTTACGGGTATGGACACTTTTGATTATGTGTATAATGCAAGTAAAGTTAAGGATGCTCAATATGTTTTAAAAATTGAAAACGAAGCAACTATTGTACATATGGTTGGAGATTTAATTGCTGATATATTGAGTTATAACAACTTATTTAAAGATATTGGCGATATCCAAGAAGATTATAATCATCTTAAAAAAGAAAAAGTTTCTAATAATTTATTACACATCTTTAAGTTCGGAACACCTCTTGAAGAAAATACAGTAATAGGCGATAAAATATTTTTAATTGGAAGATTTGTTAATGGTTTAGAAAAACCTACATTAGAATCGATCATTAATTTATGTAAGAACCATTTAAAAATCGATAATGGCGAAATTTTTCCAATTGATAATATTGAATTAGTAATGTTTGTTTCCCCAAAATATTTTAAGTTAGAGACTTTAACTAACATTCAACAAATTATTTTAAAAGAGCATAACGCCTCTTTAAGTTTTATCTACACTAAAGAAGAATATGGAGTTGATGAAGTTTTAGGAGTATTCAATAAATGCAATGATATTTTTTCAATGTCCAACATTAAAAACTTGTTTGTTTTCGCTTATGAAGATTTTCTTGACGATAACGCTGACAAGTCAGTTAAGATCATTAATAATATTAGAGATTACATCTGGGCTCATATGAATGAAGACATTTCCTTGAAGAAAATTAGTGAAGTGTTGTTTTATAATGAGTCCTATTTATCGAGATTATTTAAGAAATTGACCGGTTCTAATTTTAAAGATTTCGTTACAAGTCTAAGATTAGAAAAAAGTAAATATTTATTAAAAAATACCGATATGATGATAAAAGACATATGTAAAAATGTCGGTTTTGACTCTACAAGCCACTTTCAATTTTTCTTTAAAAAGAATCTTGGAACAACTCCTTTAGATTATCGAAGAGATTATGTAGAAGACAAAAAATAGTCAATTTTAAAGACAGGTAAAGAAAACACAATTTTGTAAAATTTTAAAAATTGTTAATGAAAGACCCCTTTTATATGATTAAAGTAGAAAAAACCTACAGGGAGTCAAAAATGAAAAAATTTAGAACATTAACAATGTGTGCTTTGATGATTTGTTTCGCAACAACTGGTCTTGTTTCGTGCGGATCAACTTCAAACATAGATGATGGAAGTGATGATTATAAGGATCCAACATACAATCCTTTCGGAAAATATGATGAACCAGTTCGTGTAAATGGAGTCATGGAATATTTAGCTCATAATGATAGTAGAGTTCCAACAAACATTACACCAGACAACCAAGTATTCATTAAAAAAATTAAAGAAGAAATGAATATTGAGTGGAAATATATGTGGAAAGCTCCATCTACTCAATACGAAAATAAATTAACATCAACAATGCTTTCAAAGAATTATCCAGATATTTTGAAAGTAAATGTTTCGCAATATGAAGAATTTTTAAAAAGAGGACTTTTAAAAGACTTAACTGAAACTTATAAATATGCAGCTCCTAAAACTTTGGAATATTTAAATCGTGATCCAGAAGTTATTGATTCCCTTAAAACTAGTGATGGAAAAATTTATGCTATTCCACAATACGATGATGTAAATCGTGAAATGCCAGTTATGTATTATAGACGTGATTGGTTAAAAGCTAATAATTTAGAAATTCCAACTACTCCTGCTCAATTAAAGAACGTTCTTTCTGTTTTTAAAGCAAAACAAAATGCTACTGCTGGTTTAGCTCTTTCAAAATCCTTTTATGGTTCGTATTTTACACTTGATAGATATCTTCAAATGTTTGGCGCTAAACCATATTCTTGGGTTAAAGATGGTAGTGATGGTTTAGTTGCTAGCGAAACAACTAACGAAGCAAAAGCTGCTTTAACATACCTCAATGATTTATATAAGAATCAATTAATTTCAAAAGATTTTGCCGCTACCGATGCTGCTACTGTTGAAGCTAATATTAAAACTAGCAAAACAGGTATTATTTTTGGACCTTGGTGGCAATATGAATATCCATTAGCTGATTTATTAAATGATCAAGATTGGGCTGTTGCACAAATTCCTTTAGAAGAAGGAGCAACAATTGTTCTTCCAAAACAACAAATTTCATCTTATTACGTTTGTTTAAAAGGCTTTAAAAATCCTGAAGTTTTAATGAAATTAATTAATGCTTATATTGCTTATGATGGAAAAGATGGTTGTGCTGCTGAAGATGGATATGTTTGGAGTTGGTGCCCAACTCAATTCTATGATCCATATGAAGTTGATACACAATATAATGAATTCCAAAAACAAATTAAAATTGACCCAACTGCTTCTGGAGAAGCACCTGCTGATTGGTCTAACCATTTAAAGAATTTATGGAGTGTTTATGATGACTTTAAAGTTTGGAAAGCAGATCACGGAGCCGTAAAATATCAAGCTAACTGGTTTGCGAATATTGTCGGAAGATTAGAAACTGATGGGGCTTGGGCGAAGATTTTAGAAACTCGTGCTACTGGAAAGATTAAATTTAATGAATATACAACACTTCCAACTTCTGCTCAAAAAGATTATGGAAGCCAAATGGCAACACATAGTGAAGAATATTATGTAAAAGCAATTATGGGTGAGAAAAATCTTACTTCGGATTGGACTACATACATTTCTGAGTGGAATAAATTAGGTGGCGCAAAAGTTACTGAAGAAGTTAATGCTTGGTATAAAAAACAAGATTAGTTGATTGGTAATTTTATGGAAAATACGAATATATTAACAAAACCTAAAAAGCAAAAAAAGTTATCTAGTTTACATAAACTAAATGGACAATTGATTTGGTGGTTAATGCTTTTACCAGGATTAGCACTCACCTTATTATTCAAATATGGTTCAATGTTTGGTGTAATCATCGCCTTCCAAGATTTTGGATTAGGTGCGACCGGCTTTTTTGGAAACGATTGGGTCGGATTAGATAATTTCTATTATGTTTTTTCACTAAAAGCATTTGGTCAATCAATAGTAAATACGCTGCTGATTGCAAGTTGCAAGATGGTTCTAGGAATAATAGTTCCTTTAACTCTTGCTTTATTAATAAATGAAGTTGGAAAAAAGCGGTTTGCAAAAGTAGTGCAAACGACATACTTCTTGCCGTTTTTCCTCTCATGGATTATTCTGGGCGGAATCATTTCACAAATGTTCTCGTATAACGGTATCATCAACACGCTGGTGTCGATGTTCGGGCATGAGAAAATTCTCTTCTTATTAGACAATGATTGGTTTAGAGCGATCATTATTATCTCTGATGTCTGGAAAGGCATGGGATATAACATGGTTATTTTCTTAGCTGCAATTGCTGGAGTTGATCCAAGTTTATATGAAGCAGCTGAAATAGATGGTGCAAATAGACTTCAAAGAGTTTGGCACGTTACTTTACCAGGTATTTCCCCTGTTGTCTTCCTTCTATCAACTTTAGCTTTATCTGGAATTTTAAATGCAAATTTCGATCAAGTTTATATTTTGTATAACCCAATGGTTTATGAAGGCGGAGATATTATTGATACATTCATTTATCGTTTAGGTTTTACTGGAGATGCTCGTATGGATGTCTCAAGTGCCGTTGGTTTGATGAAATCCCTTGTTTCTTGTGTTCTTGTCGGTGGAACTTATTATTTCGCTTATAAGAAATTTGGATACAGGATATTTTAGGAGGATAAGAAAATGGCAATTAAAACTACAAAGTCACGTAAGGCTTTTGTTACATTCAATTATTTCTTTCTTACTCTTCTTGCATTATTATGTATTTTCCCATTCGTTCACTTATTAGCTTTATCATTTTCAAGTGATGAATTTACTTCTGCCGGTCTTGTTTCTTTATGGCCAAAAGGTTTTACAATCGATGCTTATTCAATTTTGATTTCTAAACCAGAATTCTTTAGATCTTTTGGGATTAGTGTTTTAAGAACTGTTATTGGCACTGTATTTGGTTTAATAATCATTATTTTAACTGCTTATCCTTTATCTAAATCGAACAAGGTTTTAAGAGGTCGTACAGCTATTGTTTGGATTTTTGCTTTCACAATGTTTTTTGGTGGAGGTTTAGCCGCACAATATGTTTTATATCAATCATTAGGTTTAATCGATAATTTCTTAGTTTTTATTCTTCCTGGAGCATGTGATGTTTGGTTTGTTCTTATGTTAATGAATTTCTTCAGGGGAATTCCAAAAGAAATTGAAGAAGCCGCTATATTAGATGGATGCAATCAATTCCAAATCTTATTTAGAATATTCGTTCCAATCTCTCTTCCTTCAATTGTAACTATAGTTTTATTTACAGCTACTGGTCATTGGAATTCTTGGTTTGATGGTGTTTTATTCATGAACGATCCTTCAAAGTACCCATTACAATCTTATTTATATGTTATGTTAGAGTCTTCTGATCCTGCCAAATTAGCTGGTTCATCTGGAACTCTTACTCCCGAGCAAATTGAAGCTTTAAAGAATATTGGTGGCAAGAATATTCAAGCTGCTCAAATATTCTTAGGTATGCTTCCAATTACATTGGTTTATCCATTTGTTCAAAGATTCTTTATTAAAGGAATTACTATTGGAAGTGTTAAGGGTTAAACAATGAAAAAAATTAATAAATTATTCGTTTTAGGAATTGCAATGTTGTTGACTGGATGTAATACAACCGGTCAAACAACTCCAAATTATGATGAAACAAATGTTTTAGTTATTTTTGATGGAGATGAAGGTGATGGATATAACGATCTTTATCGTAGAGCCATTGAAGACAACGCTAAAAATGACTTAAATGTTAAAGTTTCAACTTACAATTTAGGTTATGCTCCAGAGATGTTTAACGAGGATTTGCAGGGGAAATTGAATGAAAAGACCTATGATGCAACTATTATTTTTGGTGAAAAGGCTACTGTTGAATTAGAGCCTACTATCAAGATGTATCAAGGCTATAAATTTATTACTATAGATGCCAATCAACAAGCTCTTCATAACAATGAAACTAGCGTTGACTTTGATCCAGAAGATTATGGCTATGTTGCTGGACAAATTAGTGCTCAAACATCGAATAACAAAAAAATATCATATTTTTCTACTTATCAAAGTTCATATGAAAATAGAAAATTGTATGGTTTTATTCAAGGGGCTAAGAATAAGGATTCTGGCATAAGAATTTTAGAGAATTATGTTGAAGAAAACTCATGTCCGATTAAAATCAAAGATTATGCAAAAGAAGCAATAAGTACATATAAAGTAGATACGATGTATGGCTCTTTAAATGAAGTCAATTCAGCTTCTTTAAATGAAAATAAGGGGTCTTCGCAAGTGATTTTGGATTTTGATTCAAAATTTGAAGACAACAAAACTGACACTTATTTAACAAAAGATTATTCTAAAATCATCAACACTGTTTTTACTAACATTGCTAAAAAAGAATTCAATTTTAATAGCCGTTATGAATATGGTATTGATGGTGAATATATTAAAGTAAATAAAAAAAGTGAATATGGAGTAATAAAAGATTTAACCGATTATAGTAAATCAGAGTTTGAATCATTAAAAGAAGAAGTTTTAATCGATAAGTCATCTTCTTATACTCCAAAATATACTTCAACTGCTGCATATCATGAAGCGATGCCAAATTGTTCCGATACAATGGATTGGAAATACAACCCAAGAACTGGAGCAGATGGCGGTGCTAAACCAGCGAGTTGGAAATGTTTAGGTATATGGTCAACCATTTACCCTCAAGACGGTAAACCTTTATCAAAAAATACCGGTATTGAATTCAAAAATATGAAGACTTACGGATATTCAACAAGAAAAGGCTGGGTATTGATCGAACATGCTAATCCTGTAGGTGCATTTTATGAGAAAGATTTTGTTAATGATTATCATAAAGACATTGATGGGAATGCATTTAATTATAAAGATGAAAAGAGAACTAAGATTTTATTAAACAATAAAACTAAAGGTTTTAATTACCATCCTTTTGGTCAACAAAATGACCTTGAGGCTATTGATTTGGTAGACATTGAATATGTTATATCAACCATGGATATTAGATTAATCGTTTGGGATAACGAGCAATCTATCGATATTGACGATGCAAAATATGTGGCTAACATTGGTGGAGATTGGTGGTCATATAAAGGTGCGACTTGGCAGCCAGATTGGTCAACAAATAGGGATGTATGTGTTGGTCAATTTAGAATAATTACCAAGGAATGGAAAACACTATATATGAGTAGTGTTCCGGTCGATAAATACGATAGTATCGTTGGAGATCTCAGTTTTCTTAACGAATAATCATTATTAATAAAAGGAGAAAATATGAAAAAGAGTCTTAAATTTGCCGCTGTCTTATTAAGTAGTACGGTTCTACTTGGAAGTTGTAGTAAACCAGTTGTTGAAGTTCCACCAGTTGTTGAAGATGATGTTAAAGTAGTTGGTGTAACAGTAAGTGAGTCTGAAAATGTTGATTGTGATTATACAAAGCAACTAGAAGCAACTATCTTACCTGCAAACGCAACAAACAAAACAGTCACTTGGACATCAAGTAATCCAAAAATAGCTACTGTTGATGCCAATGGTCTTGTTTATGGTGCTAAAAATGGAACTGTAAAGATTATAGCTACAACCGAAGATGGTGGTTATAAAGCTGAATGTGAAGTTACTGTTTCTGGTTATCACAAATCAAAAACGGTATGGGAAAATTTTGGTAAAATCGAAAATAATACTGCCTACAACACAGAAGAAGGCAATAAAGATTTTGAAATTGTTACTGATAACGAAGATTATACCGAAGTTAAATTTAATCGTTCGACTACAAGAGAATGGGCTAGTTTTAAATGCTGGTACAATCAAATAGCTGCTACAAGCCTCGATATCGATGTTGAACTTGTCCAAGGAAACTTACCAGGTTTCTTAGTTGAAATGGCTGGAGAATTAAATTTCAAGCAATTTTGGAGAGTTCCATTAACAGTTGGAACAAGAACAAAAGTTTCTTATAACTTAACAGATTACAACATTAAAAGTGGTAAAGAAGGTGATGGTAGTTGGGGATTCATGTTCTTTGAATTTGATAATCCAAACGATGGAAGCGACACAAACGGAAATGCAAATTCTGATGTTGTTTTAAGATTTCATAAAGTTCAATTAAAGACTGATACTGCCAAGAAACCAGATGTAGTAACTGGTCTTAAATATGACGACAAGTCTAAAAAATTAGTGTTTAACAAAGATACTGGCGCTTCTTCTTATAGTGTCGACGTTGTTAAAGTTGATGGATCAACAGAAACTCCATTAACATTAGAATCTCAAATTACAAGATTTAGAGCTATTGAAAATATTCCAGGAATGAAATTAAGTTTTATTCCAAAAACTGAAGAAAATTTCGCAACTGTTCCAGGAAATTATAAGGCAAGAATTAAAGCTACAAACTCAGTTGGCGATGCTGAATATTGCGATTATATTAATTTCACAATTGCTGAACCAGAAATAGTTTCAAGTTTTGAATCAGAAAACTTTGCTAATAATGGTGCTATGTACGCTAACCAATATAACGTAAACAAGACTTATGCTGTAAGCAATGTTGCTAACGGAAAGAAGATTTCTTTTACTGGAGTAACAACTGAAGAAGTTGATAGTCCATCATGGGATTCAATCTTACTTGATTTCGATAAAACTGAGAAATTCTCTAAATTTTATATGGATTTCGAAGTAATTAAATCAGCAAATCCAATTAAAAACATTGGAATTCAATTTAATGATTGGGCTGAATCTGACCCTGAAAATAGCGATGGAAACCAAAAATTCTTTAAAGATATTACTGGAGAAACTGGCGATATTCATGTTGAATTTGATGTAACTGCTGATTTATCACTTGGTTTAGGAAATGTTGGATTAATGTTTGATCGAACAAACAATTTAGGCGATGTTGAAATTGTTGTTAAAAAGATCGGTCTCAAGAAAACTGTAGAAGGATATGAATCAGAAAACTTTGCTAATAATGGTGCTATGTACGCTAACCAATATAACGTAAACAAGACTTATGCTGTAAGCAATGTTGCTAACGGAAAGAAGATTTCTTTTACTGGAGTAACAACTGAAGAAGTTGATAGTCCATCATGGGATTCAATCTTACTTGATTTCGATAAAACTGAGAAATTCTCTAAATTTTATATGGACTTTGAAGTAATTAAATCCGCAAATCCAATTAAAAACATTGGAATTCAATTTAATGATTGGGCTGAATCTGAACCTGAAAATAGCGACGGAAACCAAAAATTCTTTAAAGATATTACTGGAGAAACTGGTGATATTCATGTTGAATTTGATGTAACTGCCGATTTATCGCTTGGTTTAGGAAATGGTGGATTAATGTTTGATCGAACAAATAATTTAGGTGATGTTGAAATTGTTGTTAAAAAGATTGGTCTTAAGAAAGCATCAAAACCTGCATCAGGTTATACAGCAACTGGTTTTGCTAACGATGGTGCAATTGTTCCAAATGAATATAATGGTAATAAAACATATGCTGCCGCTTTAACTGAAACTGGATATAAATTAACATTTACTTCGAGTGTTACAAGTGATGCATCATGGGATTCGTTCTTATTAAATTTTGATAAGAACGGTAGTTTTACAAAATTCTCTATTGAATTTGAAGTTATTAAAACCACAGCTCATCTAACAGATTTAGGTATACAATTCAATGATTATGGTGATGGCGATGCAGAAAATGATGGAAAACAACAACATTGGTTTAATGTTGCATCCAAGGATGGCAAAATAACTGAAACATTTGATATTACAACTGATCTCAGCAAAGGATTAGGAACTGTCGGATTAATGTTTGATAGGATTTCTGGAACTGGCGATGTTGAAATAATGGTTTATTCTGTTTCGTTAAGTTAATTAAGTTAGTAAGGGCCAACTGGCCCTTACTAATATAGAAAATTAATAAGAAATATTTTTGTAATTTGATAAGATTGTTCTTATTAATTTTCTTCTTTAAAAACCTTCTAGGAGTACTCTAAATGAAAAAAGAACTGACATTGGCCGAGAAAATTGAAAGTTTGAGTGGTGTTGATGGATGGAAAACTGCTAATTTTGAAGGCGCCTTAAAATCAGTTTTTATGTCGGACGGTCCTAACGGAGTGCGACAAGTTTATCAAGAAATAAATACTGTTCAATCAGCATACAAAAACAATGCATATCCTACTTTATCTGCTTTAGCAAACACACGGAATAAAGAAATGGTATATGAAATTGGCAATTGTATTGCCGAAGATTGCATCAAACAAAACATTAATATTATTTTGGGTCCTGGTGTAAATATTAAAAGAAATCCACTGTGTGGAAGAAATTTTGAATATTTTAGTGAAGATCCTTATTTAGCTGGTATATTGGCCTCAGCATATATTAATGGTGTTCAAAGCCGCGGAGTTGGGGCTTGTTTGAAACATTTTTGTGCAAACAATTCTGAATATGATAGATTTTATCAATCTAGTGAAATTGACGAAAGAACGCTTCATGAAATTTATTTAAGGCCTTTCGAAATTGCAATTAAAAATTCTAAACCTCGGACTATGATGTGCTCATATAATCCTGTAAATGGCGTATATACTAGCGAATCTAACGAATTAATAAATAACGAATTAAGATGTAGACTAGGTTTTGATGGTTACATGATTAGCGATTGGGGAGCTGTACGTGATAGAGCAAAATCATTAAAAGCTGGAATTGATTTAGCAATGCCTTTCGATTCTAAGTTCGCTGATCAATTAAAGACAGGTCTTGATGATGGTTTTATAAAAGAAAAAGATATTGATCTATCTATTAATAGATTAATTACTTTAAATCAAAAAATAGAAATAAATAAAGACAAATACAAAATAACTCTCTCAGAAGAAGATAAAAATAAAATTGCTATTAAAGCAAGCGAAGAATCAATAATTTTATTAAAAAATGCCGATAATTTATTACCATTAAAAAATAAGGAAGATAGCATCGCTGTTATTGGTTATTTTGCCGAACATCCTACAATTTGTGGAGAAGGAAGTGCAAAAGTTGTTCCTATTAGAGAAGACCTTTCATTAATAGATAAACTAACAAAAGAAGAGGGATTTACAAGGGTTTTTTACGAAAGTGCGTATATTATTAGATATAATTTAATACAGCCTTGTGGTTATAAAAACGCAATAAAATTGGCTGACGAATGCAATAATGTTATTTTGTGTGTTGGCAATAACGATCTTATTGAAAAAGAGGAAACAGATAGAGAAACAATAAATTTAAAACCTCAAATCGTAGATTTAATTAATAAAGTATCAAAAGTTAATTCGAATACTATTTTAGTTATTTATGCTGGCTCGGTTGTAAATTTAAATGAAATTAAAGATAAAGTAAAAACCATTGTTTTTGCAGGTTACAATGGTCAAGGCGTTAATGATGCTCTAGCTAAAATTATTTCTGGCAAAGTAAATCCATCCGGAAAAACAAGTGAAACATTTATAGCTGATGAGAACAATTCTTATTTTAAAAGTAATGTTGGCGATTCATTTGTTGAAAATTATAGAGAAAAAGGCTTGGTTGGTTATAGGTATTACGAGAAAAAGAACATTGATGTTGTTTATCCGTTTGGCTTCGGCCTTTCTTATTCAGAGTTTGAATATTCTAATTTAAGGGTTAAGAAAATAAGCGAATTAAATTATGAAATCTCTTACGATATTAAAAATATTTCAAATATAGATGGAAAAGAAATATCACAAATCTATGTTGGAAATGAATTTTTAATGGTTGAAATGCCTAAGAAACAACTTGTTAATTTCTCTAAAGATTTAATTAAAGCTGGAGAAACCAAAACAATTTCGTTAAATATTGATGAAGATGCTTTTAGATATTATTCTCTTGAGACTCATAATTGGTATGTCGAGAACGGAACATATAAATTATACGTTTGCTCATCATCAAAAGATGTACGTTTAGAAGATAAAATTGTTATTAAAAGAGATTATTGTTCTCAATATTCAAATAAGTAAGGATTATTTATGATATATAAAATTGATTTAATTAAAAATGAAGGGTTCTATGGGGGAGCCATCAATGACGGAATTTCTATGCCATATAAAGATGGCAATTTTTCACGAGATTTAAGAGAGTGGCACGGAGGAAACCAAGCTTCTTCAATTCTGGTTTCTAATAAAGGTAGATATGTCTATTCAAATTACCCATTCAATATAAAATTAGAAAATAATTGTATTATTATTGAATCGGAACATGAAGTTGTAATCTCAAAAAACGGAAGCAATTTAAAGTCAGGATATGAGGGATTGGCAAGGGATTTTTATAAAAATGATCATAAAACTCCTAATTTATTGATGTTTGAAAAACCACAATATAACACCTGGATTGAGATGGAATGGGATTGCACAGAAACTAAAGTTTTGAAATATGCTCATGAAATAATTAGTAATGGATATCCAACGGGTGTATTAATGATTGATGATTGCTGGTGCAAAGATTATGGCGTATGGGATTTTGATGTTGAAAAATTCCCAAATGCTAAGAGAATGGTTGATGAATTGCATAAATTAGGATTTAAAGTAATGCTTTGGATTTGTCCTTTTGTTTCTCCAGATAGCAAAGAATTTCGTGAATTAGAATCTAAAGGCTTATTGGTTAAAAAAGATGATCAAAGTGCTATATCTCATTGGTGGAATGGGTATTCGGGCGTTCTAGATTTGTCAAAACCTGAAGCAAGAGATTATTTTAACAATATTGCTGATAATTTAATGAATAAATATGGTGTTGATGGATTCAAAATGGATGCTGGTGATCCTGAATATTATCACGAAGGCTTTAAATTTGCTGATGGCAAAGAAAAATCATTTCAAGCTCAATATTGGGCTGAAATGGGTGAAAGATATGAATTTAATGAATTAAGAGTAGCTTTTAATAATAATTTAAAATGTGTTGCTCATAGATTGAGAGATAAAAATCATTCTCGGGATAATGAAGGATTAAATATGTTAATTCCAAATGCTTTAGCGATGGGAATTTGTGGTTATCCATATTTATGCCCAGATATGATAGGCGGCGGAATGGTTCCTGATTTTCATAGAGAAGGTTTTAAGTTTGATGAAGAACTTTTTGTTCGTTATGCTCAAGTGGCAGCTCTATTCCCAATGATGCAATTTTCAAGATCTCCTTGGAAAGTTTTGTCAGTCAAAAATCAAGATTATTGCCTAAATGCTGTTAATCTACATTTGAAATATAGTGATTTAATTAAATCGTTGGCAATAAATGCATCTAAAACGGGAGAACCTATTTTAAGATATTTATCATACAATTATTCAGATGTTGAATATCTTGATGTGAACGACCAATTCTTATTGGGCGATGATATAATGGTTGCCCCACAATTGAAAAAAGGAAATAATAGAAAAGTTGTCGTTCCTAATGGTGTTTGGGTTGATGAACAAGGAAAAAAATATGAAAAGGGAATTTATGAAATTGAAGTTCCATTATCACGTTTGCCTATTTTTAAAAGGATTGGATAAATGATTTATAAAGTTATTGATTTATATAATTACTTTAATATCAAAAAGAATGGGGATTTGCAGGGGTTTTTGCATATTTACGCTCTTGAAAATCAAAAAGAAGTTAATCAATATAGAAAATATTCAGGAATGTTAATAATCCCTGGTGGTGGTTATGAATTTTGTTCTTCTAGAGAAATGGAACCTGTTGCATTAAAATTATTGACCAATTGTGTTCAGTGTTTTGCTTTAGAATATAGTTGTGGCAAAGATGTTTGTTTTCCTACTCAATTAGTTGAAGGATATCTAGCCTTGAAATATATTCAAGAAAATGAGAAAGAATTTAATTTAAGAGAAAATAGAATTGGAGTCCTTGGCTTTTCGGCAGGTGCTCATCTTGCTGGTTTATTATCTAATTCGTATAAAAAGGATGAGATGTGGAGATATGGAATTAATACCAAAATTAATAAACCATATCTATCGTGTTTTATTTATCCGGTAGTGTCTTCAAATAAAAAAATTGCTCATTATCCAAGTTTTTTATCTTTAACAAAAGGTGATGAAGAAATGATTGATGACCTTTCTTTAGAGAATCTTATTACTAAAGATTCGCCAAGAAGTTTTATTATGAGTTCTTTTGAAGATAGTTCAGTTCCTTGTATAAATTCGTTGTTATTGGCCACGAAACTCTATGAAAATGGTGTAAATACAGAAATACATGTATTTTCAAGGGGAGAACATGGACTTTCGTTAGGAGATGAAACTGTTTTTAACACTAATAAATTGAATGAAGTAACAAAAACTAATTCAAAGTGGTTTGAGTTACTGATAAATTATTTATTAATAAATGATTTTAAGATAGAGGATTGATAAATGCTAAACGATATAGATATTGAGAAGTATACCAAAAATGACGAAAGGATTAAAAAACCTATTATTATTGCTCCTAAAAAGGAGAAGAGATTTTTTGCATCTTTGATTGATTTATTATTTGTAATTATTTTTGGTATAGCTTTGTTTTATAGTTGCAGTTTACCAATTGCTAAAAAAGCTATGAACTATTCGGCACTAGAGGAAAAATCATTGTCGTTAAGAAACGATATGAAAGCAATGCAAACCGAGGGTCATATTATTTCATATAACGAAAATAATGAAGAAGTAACATTGAACGACCAACTCAAAGAGTATTTGGATATGAAGATGGAAAACACTAACTATGACGATGATGGTAACTTAAAAGACGGTATAGCTTACTATTACACAGCATATAGAAAAACGATATTTCCAGATGACGAAGTGATGCATGATATTCCTTGGTTTAATGTTAATATACTTGGATTACCTAAAGATACCACAGCAACAAATAACTCAGCATATTGGCAATATGCCACCGATTTAGATGGTGCAAAAAAGCCAAATGTTTTAGGAGTTTTTAGAGAAGATAATAAATTCAAGGCCAATTTACAGGGGTTTTTGAATGGATACATGTTGGATGACAATGTTAATGCTTACTCAAATTATAAAGATTGGTTCCTTGATGCTGTTTCAGATGCCAAAGAAGATTTAGGAAAATCTGCAAAGTATAAAGCTTATTATCAAGAATATGTTAATCAACAAGTAAATATGTCTTGGACTTATACTTATGCCACTCTTCCTGTTTATGCTTTAAGCTTAATTATTTTCTTTATAATTATTCCTTTATTTTTTAAGAATGGTTGCACACTAGGAAAATTAATTCTTCATATTGGGGTCTGCCAAACGAACGGAGTTAAATTAAATCGCTTTGCTTTATTCTTTAGACAATTCGTTCAATCGATTGAATTATTAGGATTTTTCTTTATGGTCCCTATTTTTTCAGTTGGAATTATTTTTGCAATGACGCTTCCAATTATTCAACTTCCATTTGGTATTGCCAATGGTGTTACTTTAATATTATTTTCTGGAGCAATCTTACTAATATCATTCTTTATGATGGTGTTTTCAAGTTCAGGAAGATCGCTTCATGATGTTTTATCTCAATCCAAAGTTGTTTCAACTAAAGATACAAAAATATTCAATTCGGAGGATGAATTGAATATTGAAATATCAAAATTAAACAAATAATTATTTATTTTTTTCTAATTCTTCTAAAAGATATTTATTTAAACGCTCATAGATTTGAGCGTCTTCGCCATGAATTGTTGCTAATTCTTCTTCGTAAAAATTGATGTTATATTGAACATTTTGAGAAAGACTGTTTTTAAAAGCGTTCAATCCTTTAGAAAAATCGATATTTAGATGTCCTAAATTTACATACGCTAAATCATAAATATCAGCTACGTCTTCAAGACCGCAGTTTCTTAAAGATTGAGAAACTTTATCTTTATAACGAGAATCGTTTTCGTCGTTAAAAAATAAATATATTGAACTATTTAATGCATCACATAAAAAAACTGTGCAAATATAAACGTCTTGTAAAAACTGAGGAGCACCATCGATTGTCCCTTTATATTCATCCATACCCATCATATATGCGTATGCGTCGTTAGCGCTTTTTACATATTTCTTGTAATGATCTTTTGAAAATCTTTTATTTAATATTAATTTGCTTATCCACATATCTTTATTATAAAGCCAAATGATAATGAATTTTTTGCTTTATTTCATTTTAAATTGTTAAAAGTTTACTTAGTCGTTATGTATGAGAAAACAACAAATATTTTACTTTAAAATATTCGAAAGGAGCTTTATAAAATGAAAAAAGCAATCTTAAGTTTGGTATTGATGAATTTATGTTTATTATCGACATCTTGTGAAAAACAAGTTGATACAAATTTACCTGCCGATACTACTCAAATTTCTTATAATTTAACTGAAAGTCAGAATAGTGAAAAGGTCTTAAAAAATCCAAATAAAGGAATCTATCAACATTATTATGATAACGTAAATAGTGATGCATATTATGGAGGAACTGAAGAAGAAATTATTTCTATTCCTGGAATAAATCATTTATTTATTAGAATGGCGCGGTCATATATGGAACCAAAAGATGGCGTCTATGATTTTTCATATATTGATGATTTGTTATCGACTTACAAAAAATATAATATTGGTGTTTCAATTGATATTACTTGTAAAGAAACTGGAATTAAATATGCTACCCCAGAATGGTTAGTAAATAAAGGAATTGGAGGAGGATGTGTTGATGGTGGTTATGGTGTTTATAAACCAGATTACGATAACGAAGTCTTCCTTCAATATTTAGAAAGATTTCATACAAAAATGAATGAATATTATAAGGATGAAACTGCTATTGAAAATATTACTATGGGATCAATTGGCGATTGGGGAGAGGGTCATTCCGCTTTCTCAGGAGGAGAGTATCAAACATACGAAACTATTAAAAAACATATAGATATGTATAAAAGATGTTATCCAAATCGTCAAATTGTTATTGGAGATGATTATTTAACGCAAAACTTAAGTTCGGAAGAAGAAAGAATGAATTTGTTGCAATATTGCTACGATAATAATATTGGTATGCGAGATGATTCAATAATGGTTCAATACACCTTAGAGCATAATGATGATAGTGTCCAAAGACCTGATTATTTCGATAAATTGGCTCCTATTGCCCCAACTACAATTGAATGTGAACACTACAATACAATGATAACAAGCGGAGTTTTTGAGGGAGCAAACGGAAGTATTAAAGGTGCTGATCATTTAAGAAATGCCATAAGAAAAATTAAAGCAACATATTTTTCCTTCCATGGTTCTATTTGGCAGTGGTTGGTTGATAATCCTGATTTAACAAAAGAAATCGCTAATAAGGTTGGTTATTGGTATTTTCCAACTAAAATAAGCGCTCCAAAAGAAGGCAAAAGAGGCGAAAAACTTGAATTAAGTTTTAATGTCGAGAATCGTGGAGTTGCTAGAGCCTATAATGAATATGATTTAGTGGTAAAACTCGTTAATCACAAGAACGAAACAATAGAAATAGTAACAAATGGAAAAAACACTTCGTGGCTTCCTAATGCTGTGACAACTTCAAACTACACTTTAGATATTCCTAGTAATCTCAAAGCAGATTATTATAATTTAAAAGTGGGGTTAAGAACAAAATTGGGACAACAAGTTTATTTTGCCTTAAATGATGATGCTACTGACGCAGATGGTTTTATTAATATTGGTGAGTTTATATTGAGGTAATTTATGAAATATTTTACGATGAGTTATGATGACAGCATGATAGAAGATATTAAACTTGTAGAATTGTTGAATAAATATCATATAAAAGCGACATTTAATATTAATACTGGGCTTTATGATTGGAAAAAGGAAAGGCACTGTCAGCCAGATGTTCAAAAGAAAATATATGTTGGTCATGAAGTTGCGGTTCACACCTTTCTACACAAACATTTAGAAGAATTAAGCGATGAAGAAATTTATCAAGAAATTAAAAAAGACAAAGATAATATAAAAAAGATGTTTTCAGTTGATCCTGTTGGAATGGCTTACCCATTCGGAACTTACGATAAAAGAGTCATAAAAATCGCTAAAGAATTAGGAATTAAATATAGCAGAACAATTATTTCTACTCATAATTTTGAAGTTTGTAAAACACCAATGGAATTAACTGCAACTTGTCACCATAATGATCCTGAATTGATGAATTATGCTAAAAAGTTCGTTGATTTAGATAAAACAAAAAAAGATTATGTATTTTATGTGTGGGGGCATTCTTATGAGTTTGATGAGGACAACACAAAACTTAATTTTGAACAACTTGAAGACTTTCTAAAACTAATAGCAAATCATAAAGACATAATGTATCTCACGAATGCTGAAGTCCTAAGAAAATTAAACCTTATATAAAAATCCATGGCACATTGGCCGTGGATTTTGATAATATTTGATATTCTATTTAATTCTTTGTTGGGTCGAAGAATCAAAGAAATGTAGTTTGTTTGTATCGAAATATATATAGCATTTATCATGAATCGAGATCTTGTGATCAACTGGTGTTTTTGATATTAAATCAACTCCACCAAATTCAGTATGTACATAGTATTCGTGTCCAAGTAACTCAGCTACCTTGATTTCAATTGGAAAACCATTTTCGACCTTATCGAAAGTGGTATGAATATCTTCTGGTCTAATTCCTAAAATTATATTTTCAGGAATTTCTTTTCCTTTATACATTTCTTCTGGAACCAATAATTTGTTTCCATCATTAAATTCAACAACACCGTTTTTGAATTTGCCATTAAGTAAATTCATTGCGGGGGCACCAATAAACGAAGCAACAAATGTATTAACTGGTTCGTTATAAATATCGATTGGAGCACCAATTTGTTGAATGTATCCCTTATTCATAACGACAATTCTAGAAGCCATTGTCATAGCTTCAGTTTGGTCGTGAGTAACATAAATTGTTGTAGCATGTAAGGCATCATGCAATTTTATGATTTCAGCTCTCATTTGAACTCTTAATTTTGCATCAAGGTTAGATAATGGTTCATCCATTAAGAAAACTTTAGCATTTCTAACAATAGCCCTTCCTAAAGCGACTCTTTGTCTTTGACCGCCAGATAAAGCTTTTGGTTTTCTATCAAGATATTCTTCGATTTGAAGAATTTTTGCAGCTTTTAAAACTCTATCTTTAATTTCTTCTGCTGGAACATGCGTCATTTTTAATCCAAAGGCTAAGTTATCATAAACTGTCATATGTGGATAAAGGGCGTAAGATTGGAAGACCATAGCAATGTTTCTATCTTTTGGAGCGAGATTATTTGACAAAACTTTGTCGATATATAAATCGCCGTTAGAAATTTCTTCTAGACCAGCAATCATTCTTAAAGTAGTGGATTTACCACAACCAGAAGGACCGACCAAAACTATAAATTCATGTTGTTCAACATCTAAATTAAAATCAAAAACAGCTTGAACATTGTTATCGTAAATTTTATCGATATGCCTTAAAGAGACATAAGCGTCGTCATTAAATTTTAAATCAGCATCATATGGATGCTTAATAACTTGTGTTTCTTCTTCAGTTTCTTTTATAGCAGCCGCTTGAGCTTCTTTAATGATTTCTTTTGTTGATTGTTTTCTTTTGAATATTGAAAAGAAACTTTTCTTTTTTGGTTTTGAAGCAGTATTTTGTTCATTTTCTTTGTTTGTTGCTTCTGTTTTATTTTCATCTATATTTGGCATTTTTTGCTCCTTATACAATTTGTTGATTATAATTTATTAAATATAAATATCAAAATCAACCTTCCTCAAATAGGTAGTAAATACTTAAATATAATGTAAAAAAAACGATATCGAAAAATTGATAAAATTTGAAAAATTTTTAATTTAAGAAAAAATTAATTTAAGAGAAATTAAAAAAATATGATTAAGTAAAAAGTTGAATTCCAAAAAAAATAAGGGGGTCTTTACAAAGGATATTAATTAATTTTCTCAAGTCTATTAGATCTTGATGTTCTAAGAAGTTTGCTTCTTTGACCATTAAGAGTATCAAGTTTAGTGACCTTAGCAATAATGTACGATGAAACAATTGTAATTAAAGCTGGACCAATTATATTTAAAAAGTTCATATATCCACCAAATGAAATAGCTAAAGTAATATTTGTTAAAGGCGTATGGTTAATAAAAGTAAAGAAAGTTAACATCGATAAAATTATAACTAAATTTTCGCTTGTGCCGCTTCCGTTAGTTGAAATAAAAGTAACATAAATCATTTCACCAACAATCGCTCCCAAAGTAAATGAAGGCACCATTAATCCGCCACTAGCCATTGAGATATTAACAGTGGCAAACATCACGATTCTAACAATCAAATAGACTAATAATGTGAAATAAATTAATGTTCCGCCTTGAATTTGGTTAATTATTTTTAAACCACTTCCTGATAATATTGGATAACAAATCATGATAATAGCGGAAATTATATAGATTATAAAAAATCTCATTCTAATAAATTTATTTTTGTAATGTCTATTTATAAAGCCCTTAAATAATGGAACTAAAAAGAGAATGACTCTAGCTAAACAATAATTTACTAGAACTATTAAAAATAAATCCATTATATAAAGGTAATTAAATGATGTTGAAACTGGTAAAGAAATAGTGCTTGTTGGATTAATTAAATAAGCCACTGTGAATGCTGAAGAAATCATTAAAATGGATTTCCATAAATACTTAAGTTTAAAAGTGCCTAAACATTCTTCAAATGAATAAAATAAACCTGCAACAGGAGTCATTAAAGAAATTCCGAATCCAGCACCCATTCCAAGAGGAATGTCATCATCATTATCTTCATCTTTAAATACTCTATTAAAAGAATAGTTGATCATACCGCCCATAAAAGTAGATGGGCCTTCAGTGCCAACAGGTAATCCGGCAAAGAAAGAAATTAAAGAATTGAAAAACATTAAAGGAATTGAATACCATTTAAGACTTTTATTTTTATATTTTAAGTTCATTTCCATTTGAGGAAGACCGCTGCCTTGAACGTTTCCATCAAATCTAATGATTGCGTATGATAATAAACCTAAAATAACTAAACCTACAACACCTAAAGAGAACTTTAACGTATTATTGCTTGTAAAAAGATAATCAGAAAACTTTATTACATAGGTTGCGGCGTATCTATATAAAGAGATCAAAACGCCTATTGATATACCAATAAGTAAAACTTTCGATATTTCTAACAATATTTTCTTGGCTTTTTGTGACATAAATATTTATGTTAACGATAGCAAAGAAGCTTGACATTTAGCAATATCCCCTGTAAAGGCCACATGAATCAATAAAATTTAGTTTTTTTGTTTCTTTAACAAATAAATTATATCAAATTTAATATGAGTTAAGCATTCGTTTTAAGGAGGTTAAATTTTGAAGAAGATATAACAACTGTTGCTAAAGAATTTTTAATCCATTTAATAAAAGTTCATATTTATGCAGAAATATTAAATGGAATAGTAATTTTAAATAAGAAAATTAATTTAAATAATGTTTTTATAAAAATTGTCGTTAAAACAAAAATTTTGTTTGAAAGTTTGCTTTTTGTCCTAAAATGACCTATAATATAAGTACTGAGGAGGAAAAATTATGTTAAAAATTTTAAAAATCTTTGCAGATGATTACAAAATGCTTTCAAAAAATTTTGAAATTAGTTTTGAAACTTTGTCGCGAGTATATGAAAAAGATTTGTCTTCAGAAATTTTAGAGATTAGAAAATCTCTTTATACTCATAGAAGCATAGCTTTTGTCGGTGCCAATTCTTCAGGAAAAACAACTTTACTTTCATTAATCTATAAATCTGCATTATTGTTACAAACCGGAAGGTGGTCTTATGATCCACGCGAAGAAAATGAGAACATTAAAATTAAAATAGAATTCTTTCTAAACGACAATATTTATACATATTTTGTTACTTTAGGAAAACCCATCTTAGATGCTGAAAATACTAATCAACTTTTTAGAACTATTAATGATGAAAAACTATTATTAAAAAAAGCTAATGGGTTCATGGATCTTACCAATTCGTTATTAGATAAATCTTTAAAGGACACTTCGTCAATAATTAATGTTACAAAAAATCAAATAATGGTTAATGAATTTAATACAAACAATGTAATTGATTTTAAATTTTCCTTAATCAATAGTTCGTTCTTTTCTATTTTAGAAAATAGCGATGAAAAGTTAACGAATGAGGTTATTAAATTACTTGATGAATCGATAGAATACATTAAATGTACAAAAGACAATCTTGTGAGATTTAAAAGAATTAAAGATGAGAAAGAAAAAATTATGACACGAAGTGAATTGGTGGGCGTTATCTCTAGCGGAACCCTTCGTGGTGTAGAATTGTACTTAAGGGCTATTTCAGCAATTAAATATGGAAAAATGCTTATTGTCGATGAAATTGAAAATTGTTTTCAAAAAAATCTCGTTTTCAACTTATTAATGCTTTTTAATGATAGCAAAATCAATTCATCTGGTGCTCAACTTATTTTTTCAACGCACTACGTGGAAATTTTAGACTCATTAAATAGAAGAGATGGTATTTTTATTACTCATAAGAATGAAAACGGAATTGAAGCTAAAAATTTATATACTTATAACTTAAGAACTGAAATCTCTAAAAGTAATCAATTTGATAATAATGCATTTAATACTTCATTGAATTATGAACAGTTAATGATTGTAAAAAGGATGATAATTAGTGAATTACATACTCATAATGACTGAAGGAAGTGACGAACTTGCATTTATAAATGTTTTAATAGATAAAAATCTTTTAAAGTTTAATAAAGAAATGCTGCTTGATGATAGGGCGTTTCATAGCAGACAAATAGTGTCGCCAATAAAAGAATATATACAGCAATTAAAGCCAAATGATACTGTTTCGATATATAGAGTTGGCGATAAAATGAGTGACAAATTGTTTATTCCAAAGGATTTAAATAGAAATAAAATTAAAGATATTTTTAACGTTAAAACATTGCCAGAATTTGAAATATTATTTTTATTAAACGAAAACTTATTTGAATCATATTGTAAAGTTAAATCGATATATAAACCATCAACTTTTTTTAAAATAAAGAATCCGAAATATAATAAACAATCGATTTTTGTTACTGAATATTTTTCAAATTTAGATTCGGATCAAATAATTAATTTATTGAGAAAGTATGAAAAAATTAAAAAACATGATAAACATTTATCTCTTATAGATTTAATTTTTTAAATATTTAGTTAATGAGGGTGTTTGTGATTATATATTTAAATAATCGTTTTAGAAATTTTTCAATTAATAAAAGTGCATATTTATGCAGGAATATTAAATGGAATAAAAGTAAAATGAAACAAAATAAAGATTGTTCATTATGTATTACTAATATATTTATCTTAGTTTTTTTGAACAAATTATTTGGTTTTTGTATGATTTGATAGAACTTTCAAAATCTTTTAAAAAAGTCGTGCAAAAAATCTATAAATGAAGTTAAATATAAGTAGCAGATTAAATACAAACAAGGAGATAATATCATGGTTTTTTTAGCAGATCACATTAGAAATGTGGTTGTGCTCGGCCACCAAGGGGCGGGCAAAACCACAATGATTGAGTCATTGCGTGCAATCACGGAAACTAAAACAGGGACACCGACGGCTATGAAAGGCGAGTTAAATACGCCTAGTAGTAAGAGCCTATCGATTGTCCCTGTTTTTTTTAACGATTACAAGATTAACTTGATCGACATTCCGGGTAACGACGATTTTATTTACGAGGCTCTTGGAGTAACTCGTTTAATTAAAGGCGCTATCTTGGTTATTGATGCTTCTAAGGGAGTTGAAGTTGAAACAATTAAACACTACAACATTCTTAGAAAGAGAAACATCCCTACATTTATTTATTTAAATAAAATGGATAAAGAGGATGCTGATTATGACGCAACAGTCGAAGAGATTAGAAGTAAAATTGGTAAGAAAGCTTTAGTATTTACTTACCCAATTGGTCGCAAAGCGAAATTTGATGGTTTTATTAATGTTGTTGATGTTAAAGCCAGAAAATTTAATGGAGTCGATTGTGAAGATGATGTAATTTATGATGATAAAAAAGAAATTACTCTTGAATTACATAATGCTATCAATGAACAAGTCGCATTAAGTAACGACGCTTTACTTGAAAAGTTCTTTGGTGGCGGACATTTAAGTCACGATGAGATTCATGGTGCACTTAGACAAGGCGTTTTAAATGGTGAATTCCTTCCTATAATTGTTGGAAGTGCTGAAAAGAAGATTGGTTTACATACTATGTTAAGTATGTTTATTGATTATTTACCATCTCCAAATAACTTAAAATCTTATGAAGGATTCGATGCTAATGGAAAAATCACCTCAAGAAAAACAACAGATGAAGAACCATTTAGTGCTTATGTATTCAAAACAATTTATAACGTTTATACCGGTGTAATGAGTTTAATTAAAGTTAATAGTGGAACGATTGGAGTTGGTGATGAAGTTTATTGCCCAAACAATCAAAGTGTAAATAAAGTTACATCTTTATTATATTTAAGCGGAAACAATCAAACTAACGTTGATCGTGTTCATGCTGGAGATATCGTTGCTGTTCCAAAACTTGAGAACGTTTTTACTGGTTGCACAATTTGTAATAAAGACAATTCAATCCTTTATGAACCAGCAAAATATCCAACTGCTGTTTATTTTAGAGCAATTGATACTAAAAATAAGAAAGATGATGATAAATTATATGGAGTTCTTGAGAAGATTAAACTTGAAGACCCATGTATTGAAACTAAACGAAATAACGAAACAAAACAATTGTTGATGGGTGGAACAAGTGAGACCCATTTACAGTTTACATTTGATAAGATTAAGACTTTATATGGTATTGAGTTAGTTGTTACTGCTCCAAAGATTGTATATCGTGAAACTATTAGAAAGACTGCTGAAGCTGAAGGAAGATATATTAAACAATCTGGTGGTAGCGGATTCTATGGTGTCGTTGTTATGAGATTTGAAAAGAATCAAGAAAACGATGAAAATATCTTTAAAGAAGAAGTCTTCGGCGGAGCTGTTCCAAAGAACTATTTCCCAGCTGTTGAAAAAGGTTTTGAAGAATCAGTAAAAGCGGGATTGCTCGCTGGATTCCCTGTAATTGGAGTTATCGCTACTCTTCTCGATGGAAAATTCCATCCAGTCGATAGTAACGAACAAGCATTCAAAATGGCTTCGATTAAAGCTTATAAAGAAGCTTATATGCATTGTGATCCAACAATTTTAGAGCCTATTATTTCAATGAAGATTAATGTTCCACAAGACTTTGTTGGTGGAGTTATGTCAAATCTTACTAAGAAGAGAGCGAGAATCGTTGATATGCAAGAAAAAGATGGTGTTTCTGAGATTATTGCTTTAGCACCTGAAGCTGAGATTACTGATTATGTTTCTGAGTTAAGAACATTAACTCAAGGCAGTGGTTTCTTTAATATTACTTTTGATTCATATAAAGAAGTTCCTGCAAATTTGATTGACGATATTTTAAAAAATAATAGCTTATTAAATAAAGCTGAGTAAAAGGAGAAAATAATATGGAGATTAAGTACACAGAAGAGGAGTTGTTTAATTTACCAAACTTGGTAATTGCTGATCCTACAGATATTTATCGTTTCAATTGTACCTTATTAGTTACAACGAATGGTTATGAGGAAATTGTTGGTAAAAGAATTTTTTATCCAAATCAATTAAGAGGACAAGGTTATATTGGCTTTGATGCTTATAATCATTGTGTTGATCCTAAGATTACTGATAGAATCAGAATTACTTATATTGGTAAAGATTTCTTAATTATTTTCCTTAGAACTCCTGAGCACGGCAATGTACCAAAGATGTACAAAGTTACCTTTGAAGATAACGGCGTCAAATTTGTAAAAGATTGCGGAAATGGTGTTATTTACACTTTAATTACCACAATTAAAAAGCACGATTAAAAATCACAAAAAAACAATCCCCACTAATAAAATAGTGGGGATTTGCAAAGGATTTTAAATAAAATACTTATTATATTTATCTTGAATATACTTATAAGTTTTAATGTAACATTTAAAAAATCCTTTTTGTTTGGGTTTAATAAATCTATCACTGATATTTGGATCATTCTTGATACCATTAAGGTTATATAATCCATTAACTTTCCAGCCTTCAAGCATTCCAATCTTTATGGCGTTGGCTGGGCAAACAAAAGAACAACGCATACACATTTCACATTTTGGGCCAAAGTCAATTAGGCCTTTTTCATTTATAAAAACATTATTAGTTGGGCATTCGGTTATGCATTTTTTACAGTTAGTACATTTATTTGTATCAACTTTATAGAATGGATGATTTACTCGAGCTCCAAAATGATAGATTGATAAAACATGGCTTACATAGTTGTAGATAAAATTAGATTTAATTATGTAATGTATGTTATTTCGTAATTCATATAACTGAACATCACAAAGCATATCGTCATATTTTAAAAGTTCTTTAATGCATTCTTTAGTAAATCTAAAGTGAATATTATAAGGCATTAAATAGTGCTGCTCGTTAATCAAAATGCCTTTAGATTTTTTAATCAAAGCTTTAATTTTTCTACTAGAAGCATTATTTAGTTTGATCGACTCTCCAGACTGTTTATAAATAAAATAAAGGGTATTGACCGGTAATTTTAAATTTTTTAGGTAATTTAAAAATAATTTTGGAGTGTTAAAAGCGTATATTGGGTAGCCTAAACCAACTAGATCATATTGGGTTAAATCAACTGGTTTTGTATTTCCATCAATTTCTAAAGTTTCGACAATGTGTAATCTGTCTTCTAACTTATTTTTGAGCATATTAGTTAAAAATCTAGTGTTGTATGTTCCTGTATAATAAAGCAGCAAGATTCTCATAATGTTGTTAACTCCTTATTTATTTCGCCAATTATTTGATGATATAAATTTTGATTTTCAATTTCCTTTATATGATATTTTTGGATTTTTGGATATCCCCAAGAATGAAATAAACCATTTGGACCATACCATTCATTATTATTTAATGGCTTATTATTTAAAGCTAATAATAGGGGTAAGCATGCCTTATTTGGTTTCATAAAAATTATTTTCATTAATGGAACTATTAAAACATAGAAAATTTTGGCATATCCTTTATGTTTTTTATTAAAAAGATTAGTTGTTGAAATTCCCGGATGAGCTAGCTCAACTGGGTATCCGTTTTCTTTTAGATAATGCGAATAAAGCATCAATAATCTTTTGGTGTTTCCATAATGTTTTGTTTTATTATTCGAATTTAAAAATTGAATATCATCAATCTTTATTGATGAATAACAATAAGAGATGCTTCCAGTATTAATTATTTTTGTTAATTTATGGGAATCGGTTTTATAAAACTCGTTTACAAAATAAATGTTGTTTAAAAAGTTAATTAAGTAAGTTTCGTCGTAAGCACCGATCATTTTTGTTGGAATATGATAAACACCAATGGTGTTGATGATTGCGTAAATATCAATATTTTTAAGATGTTCGAGCAATTCATTTATAGACTCTTTAGAAGTGAAGTTTACAAGAAAATAAGGGGCCTTTACAGGGGTTTTTGAAGATAATTGGTCCTGTAACTTCTTTAGATTTTGCTCGTTTTGACCAACAAGAATTACGTTTGCTTTAAGTTTGATAAGATAAGAAGCGATATTGCTTCCGATGGATCCAGTCGCACCCAAAACAACGATTGTTTTGTTCTGAACATCGATGTTCTTTTTAAGGAATTCTAAGTATTTAGATTTCATAACTTCATTATAGCCGACTAAAATGTAAAAATTAAACCTATTTTTGGTTTTAAGATTCGAATGTTTTTAATATTGGTGGTTAAAGCGAACCGTTTACTTTATTATAAGTATTAATATTTATGGATAATTCTAGAATTAAAAAGTATTTTGATGATTTAGCACCTTCTTGGGATGAGATGTGTTCTCCTTTTCCTGTTGATTTCAATAAGCTTTTATCTTGTGTTCCATTTAAAGAAGGAATGCGTATTTTAGATGTTGGATGTGGTACAGGAGCTATATCTAATTTTTTATTTTCTAAGACAAATAGCGAAGTTGTCGCTATCGATATTTCAAGCAAAATGATTGACATTGCAAATAGTAAAAATTCCAATAAAAATATCAAATTCCTTTGTAAAGACCTCTTTAATTTTGAAGAAAGAGGATTTGATATGGTTGTTATGTATAATTGTTTTCCTCATTTTTTAGATATAAATGGAGTAGAAAATAAAACTCACGAATTGCTCAATCAAAACGGATGTTTGCTCATTGCTCATGATATGGGCAGAAACCAACTTAATGAGTGTCATAAAAATATGGACAAATCTTTAACAAGAGATCTTTTAGATATTGAAACTGAATCAAAACCATTTTTAAAAAACTACAAACTTATTTATAAAGAAGATTCTACGAATGGGTTTATTATGCTTTTTCAGAAAATATAATTTTTTTGCTTGACTATATGAAAAACTATTCATATACTATTGTCGGATATATGAATGACAGTTCATATTGGAGGTATCGTATGAAAAAAAGTTATGATGAAGAAACAGTGACTAAGATGAGTGAATTACTCTTTATAGCTGCTGATGAGACAAGATTAAAAATATTGTTATCTTTAATAGATGGAAAAAAGAATGTTTCTGAATTGATGAATGATGTAAATTGCAGTCAATCCTTGGTTTCTCACCAATTACAAGTATTGAAAAAAGCTAAGTTGGTAAGTTTTGAAAAACAAGGAAATTTCGTATTTTATTACCTTAATGATGATCATATTTATAATTTAATAAAGGTAGCTTACGACCACGTCAGCGAGAAATAGTTATGATTACGAAGAAATATACAGTCAAAGGGTTTGATTGTGCAAACTGTGCTCTTCATGCTGAGGACTTATTAAATAAAAATGAAAAAATAGAAAAAGCTTCAATTAATTTTTTGGCAAGCAAGTTAGAAATTACATATAAAGATAAAGTTTTTTCAAACAAAGAGTTAAATGTTGTCATCAATAAAATTAGTGATGATCATTTAGTTGTAACCGAAGAAAAAGACAGCAGTCCACAGAAAACTAAGATATTTAATAAGGAAGTGGTTATTCTTATTTCCAGAATTGTAGTTAGTTCAATTTTATTATTAATTGGTGTGTTTGCGATAAAACCATTTGCATTTACCTTATATTCTTGGCAATGGATATTAATGCTTTGTGTTTATATTCTTTCTTATTTAATAATTTCTTATGACCATTTTATTAAATTTTTTAGAAATGTTATTCATTTTAAAAATGTAATTAATGAATCATTGCTTATGTTAATTGCTTCTTTAGGAGCGTTTTGTATTCAAGAATACCCAGAAGCGATATTAGTTATGATTCTTGCTCAAATTGGAGAAGTATTTGAAGAAATATCTGTTAATCAGTCTAAAAACTCGATCATTGATACAATCGATACTAGACCAAAGACTGCAATTAAATTAGTTGGTGATAAAAGAGAAACGGTTCATGCTAAAGAACTTAATGTTGGAGATATCATTCTTATTAGAGTTGGAGATGTTATTCCAAATGATGGCGAAGTAATTAATGGTGAAGGAGATATTGATGTTTCCTCAATTATTGGCGAATTTGTTCCAGTTCACATTGTTAAAGATAGTAAAATCATGAGCGGATCAGTTCTTAAATCCGGATCAATTGATTTAAAAGTAACTGCTACTTATGAGGATTCTACAACAAGCAAGATCCTTACAATGGCGATGGAAAGCAATGATCATAAATCAAAAGCAGAAAACTTTATTGATAAATTTGCTCGTTTATATGTTCCTATAATTTTTGGAATTGCCTTAATTACAGCTGTTATTCCACCTTTATTTATTTGTGGAATTAACGGAACTTGGACATGGGAAATCTGGTATAAATATATTTATAGTGGATTAACGATATTAGTTATTGGCTGTCCATGTGCTATAGTCATTTCGGTTCCTTTAGCTTATTTTATGGGAATTGGATTAGCTTCTAAAAATGGAATCATTATTAAAGGATCTAATTATTTAGACCGTATAAATGAGATTAGTGAAGTGGTGATGGATAAAACTGGAACATTGACAACTGGCCAATTTTCCGTAGTTAATGAACACTATGAGAATATTGATAAAGATACCTTCCATGAAATTCTTTATATTGGGGAAAGTAACTCAACTCACCCAATTGCTAAGGCGATTGTGGATTATGTAAATATTCAAAAACCCTTGCAAAGACCCCTTAATTTTAAGGAAAAAGGTGGTTTAGGAGTAAGTTATGAATACAACAATAAAGTTGTATTAATTGGTAGCATTGCTTTATTAAAAAAGAATAAAGTAGATGTTTACGAAGTGAATTCTAATGCTACAATTCTTTATGTAAGTCTTGATGGTAGCTATGTTGGATATGTTGAACTAGAAGATACGCCAAAAGAAAATTCTAAAACGACAATTGCTTATTTATCGAGTCATGGTATAAAAACATTAATGTTAACTGGCGGAAAAGCTAGTAGTGCTCAATATATGGCTGATTATTTAGGAATTGAAGAATATCATGCTGATTTACTTCCAGAAGACAAGATTAGTTATTTAGAAAATGAGATTAGTTTAAGAAATAAAAAACAAGCGGTGGCTTTTGTTGGAGATGGTATTAATGATTCCCCATCGATTATTCTATCCGATGTTGGATTTGCGATGGGTGCTTTGGGTAGTGAAGCTGCTATTCAAAATGCTGATGTCGTTTTAATGAATGATGATCCTAAATCAATTGTTACTTCTATAAAAGTAGCAAAGATTACAAGGAATAAATCTATATTTAATATAATATTTGCATTATTAATAAAAGCCTCAATAATGGTTCTGTCATTCATTCCAAGTTTTACTCTCCCAATGTGGATTGCGGTTCTTTCCGATACTGGACTATCAATGCTTCTTATTATTAATTCGATACTGATAATTAGAAGAAAAGTGAAATAATTTAAATAAATTTTAACGAAATATTGTCGACTACATCGGCAATATTTTTATTTTACAAAAAAACTTTATATATTTGCTTGACAACAATTAAACATGACATATAATAGTGTTAGCACTCAATGAGTGAGAGTGCTAAATATAAAATTACAATACTTTAGGAGGTATTATTTATGAATTATGATGTTAACAAAAATTATTATTTTAACCCATTAGAGGAATTATTCGGAATTCCATTTGAGGGTGAATCTCACAAGAACAATTTGATGAGAACCGATATTGAGGAAAACGACAATTCTGTTCTTATGAGCATCGAATTACCAGACGTTAAGAAAGAAGATATTAAAGTATCTTTAAATGGTGGATATCTTAATATTGAAGCTGTCAGAAAGAATAATACTAATGAAAAGGATAAAAACGGTAAAGTTATCCATAAAGAGAGATATTTCGGTTCATTAAGTAGAAGTTATTATGTTGGTGATGAAGTTAAAGATGAAGATATCACTGCCAAACTTGATAATGGAGTATTAATGCTCGATATTAAAAAACCTGTTGAAGAAACTAAAAAAGACGAAAAGAAATTTATTAGTATTCAATAACATTTGTTGATTAAGGTGACCTATCCCCTGGGTCGCCTTTTTCTATTTCAATCGTAAAATAATATGGTTTTTAAGGAAAAAATACTTTTTTATTACTACATGCAATTAAGAAAGTAGTATTATAAAGATAGTTTTAGGAGGACATTTTATGGAATATTGTAATTGGATGGATAAGCTTCCAAAGATCGTCAAGATTTTATTTGCTATTTTCTTACCTATTCTCTATATCATTTATCGTTTAATAAAAGATATAGTTGGTAACGCAAATGCAGTTGTCATCGTTCTTGATATCTTATTGGGCATCGCACCAGTTCCATTTGTATTCTGGATCTTAAACTTAATTTGGATTATTTCAAAAGATCAAGTTTTCGATTTTGCTATTTGGGTCAAATAGTCTTAATACATTAAAGAATTAGACATATAAGTTGCTACGTGTGTAGCAACTTTTTTATTGCTTATTTTTTAATAGAAAATTCTTTTTACACTGGCATATTAGTGTAAAAAGATGGTCTTTTTCCACTAAACATTTATATTTTCTTTCTTATAATGAAAGTATATAGGTTATCTATTTAATTTATATTGGAGGTAAAAAGATGACTAAATTCGAAAAGATTTTGGATATTGTTATTAGTGTTTTAATGATCGTTTGCGGAATTTTGTTCTTTGTAGTTCCTGATAGTGGTTATGTTATTTTAGCTTATAGTGTCGGTGCTGTAATATTGCTCATCGGTTTAGCTGAACTGGTTGTCTTTATTAGGTTTGGTGTAGGTTTATTAGGTGGTGGATGGGTTCTTTGTGACGCCGTTTGTTCTATCATATTTGGTATTTTCTTATTATGTAACGAAACATTTACGATGGCCTTTTTACCATTTGTTTGTGGTCTTTGGATTGTAGCTTTAGGATTTGTTCGTTTTGTCGGTTCTTTTGATTTAATGAAACTTAGATTATCGAACTGGTGGACCGAAATGCTTATTGGTTTATTAGATGTCGCGATTGGTTTAATTTTCTGTTTTCTTCCAGAAGCTGGAGCTCTTACTAGTGTTATTTGTGTTGGAATATTACTTATTGTTGGTGGAGTATCTAATATTGTTGATCTTATTTATTTTTGGAAAGCAAAAAGATATGTCAAGAAGTTCCTTCCTATTGATGTTGATGTTAAAGACAAAAAATAAAAATTACTTGTTAAACATATAAAAACTATTATAAAACGCCTCAATTTATTTTTGCCCATTCCGATTGAGGCGTTTTATTTTGTTTATAAATAAACTTAAAAGTTTTAATATTTATAGTATGGAACTAAGTGATTTTTCAATAAGAATATTTAAAGGTGATGAGACTTCTAGACTCATAATTTTTATTCATGATGATGAGTCTTTAATAGATAAAATTATCCCTAAAATTGAAGGTGAGAAACCCTCAATAATTTGTATTTCAGGAAATGATTGGAATAGAGATTTTTCTCCTTCAATTGCATCGATTAAATTATTTGGAAAAACAACGAATTTTACTGGAAACGCTAGCCAATACCTATTATTTTTTAAAAATAATATAATTCCGCACTGTTTAGAAGAGCTTAAGATTGTTAATTTAAATAATTACAAATTATGTATTGCTGGTTATTCACTTGCTGGATTATTTTCTATTTTTTCAGTATTTAATTCAAATATTTTTACTTATTGTTTGAGTTGTTCTTCATCTTTATGGTTTCCTGATTTTGTTGATAATGTGAAGTCCAAAACGGTTTCAAAGAAACTTAAAAATGTTTATTTTTCTCTTGGTAATGCTGAAGAAAAAAGTAAAAATCAATATATTTCCTCAGTTTTAATAAAAACAAAGGAATGTATAGATGTCTTAAAATCTCAAGGAATTAAATGTTTTTTTGAAGAAAATGATGGCGGACATTTTAAAGATGTAGATTTAAGAATTTTAAAAGCAATAAATTATATTGTAAAAATAGATCATTTATCAAAATCACTTGCCAATCCCCCTTCTTTTTAGTTATAAGAAAAATAATTAAGTGTAAAAATAAGCACTGCATTTACTTATAAACTTATAAGCTTTGGAAAAAATTGTTTATTTTTGGTTTTTAAAACATTAAAAATTGCCTAAAATATTGCTAAAAATTATGTATATTAATTTTTAATAAAAATTAGAAAAATTATTTTTACAAGGTGAAAAACTATTTAATATTAAGTTTTTTTGCCATAATATATGTAATTAACTGAGGTAATAAAATGTCTGATTTTGAAAATGCGATGAAGTGCTTTAAGACTATTACATTTAAAATTGACTCTACAAAAGATATTCTCAGGCAACCATTAACTCTTGTTAGTTCAACAATTGATGTTCCTGAAATTTCTAATCTTCGCGCTTTTAAAGAGTGCTTTTCGTATTTAAATGAATCCTCAAATATTTGTTCTGTCTATGGAGCAACAAAATATAAAAACTTGATTAAGAAAAATTTGAACGGAAGCAAAAAAGATTACGGGTTCTATCTTCCTTCGATTATCAAAAGAAAAAGATATGCTTTTTTTGTCAAGGTTCATAGAGATGCAACTTTACAAAAAACATATATTATTTTTAGTTTGGAAGACGATTATGGATTTCCTGATTATGAGGATTTATTAAAAGTTGATTTTCGTGATCCATTAACAAATTTATTTAATCGCAATATTTACGAATATAAAATCAACAGGCTTACAGGAAACAATTTTATTGGACTTATCGATATTGATAATTTTAAAAAAATTAACGATATTTATACTCACCAAGTTGGTAACAGAATTATTCGTAATGTTGGTTCAATCCTTAGAAAGCTTAACAATAAACATATCACCTTCTTTAGAGTTGGTGGTGATGAATTTGTTTTTTGTACTGAAGATTTAACATATGAAAAAACTATTGCTTATTGTGAAAAAGTTATTTCTAAAGTCAATTGTATAAAACTAGATGGGTTTAAAGTTAACTGTTCGATAGGATTAGTTAAATATGAAGGTATTAAAAATCAAAAGATTTATGATTATCGCATTCTTGCAGATTTAGCTATGTATAAATCTAAAGAAGATGGCGGGAATAGAATTACTTTCTATAGCACAGATGATATTAGTGGATTGGCTAAAGACGAAAAAGTTGCGAAGTTAATAAAAGAACTTAAAAGATAACATCTTGAAAGTGGGGTAAGAATTATGGGAAACAAGGCAGAAAAAAGAAAATCGTTAAGGAAAAATCTTAAGTGGTATCAAATCATAAGAATCACAAGTATTTTAATAATTATAGTGTTATTAGCACTTGGTTTTGTCTTTTGGAGTGTTGATCAAAAATTATTATTCGCTATTTTTGAAGTAATCGCTTTAACGTTATTAGCGGTCTTTTTGGTTGTTGATGAGATTTTCTTTGATAAATTAAATAATTTCTTCTTTTTCAATGTTTATGAAGTTAGTAATGATAATTTTACTACTTTAGCTGAAAGAAGATTTAATTTACAAAAGCTTGAAAATAAAAGAGGCTATTACGAAATTGATGTTACCAACAAGACAATTGATAATTTAATCGATACTTATAAAGGCGCAGTTTTAAGCAGTGACAAAATTAATATTAATACTTTGCAATTAGCTTATTTTGATAGCGAATTAAAATTGGTTGATTACGATTGTTTTGTTCAAAACATTAGTTTCTTTATTAATGGTTCAAAATCATTTCGTACCAGTTTTATTGAAATTACTGCTGAAAATGTAAGTTTCGCTGATAAAGAAGTTTTAGAAAGAGTTTGTAAATTAACTAGAGATACATTCTCTGATGATCGTGTCATTTTATCTTACAAAAACGAAAATCAACTTGTGGCTTTTGTTATCAATGTTGGAGCTTCTTCAACTTTCATGTATCAATGCCGTGTCATTGTTGAGTCTTTCAATCAAATGAATTTCTTAAGTAAAGGCAAAAAAGTTGGTAGTTTACGTATTAGTGTTGTTACTTATCCATTTAGTGATGTTGATGATATCATTGCTGATTTAAATATTTGTGATAACAAAAATATTCAAGGTGTTTTTGGATATTTCCCAAACAATATTATGTCTAAAAAGCTTAGTTTAAGAAGTGAAGATGAGAAGAGAAATTTATTTAACGAAATTGTTTATAAATTAACAATTGTTAAAGAAAATGAGGGTGATTCTTTTATTCTTGAGGAGCAAATTTTTTCTAACTTAAATTTATGTGTCGATGTTTTTGGTTTTGATTTCGGTGGTTTTGTTTCTAAAGATTATGGACGTGGTTACATTTTAAAAGATTGTTATTCTTTAGAAAATGGTCGTGTCAAAGAAAAAGAAGGAACTATCGAAAACTTTGACGACATGATGACTTTAGCTAAATATACCGATAAAGATAATACCTTTACTTTCTATGAAAGAGATAGAGTGGTTCCAGAAGTTAGAACAATTCTTGATAAATTTAATCTTCAAAGTGGCTTCTTCTTTTTCTTCTATCGTGATGGAGCTTTACTTGGAATGATTTATTTTGCTAATCAAAAATCAAAATTTATCATTAGTTCATTCGACCGTGAGAGTTTAACTTACGTTTGTACTTTATATCGTTTCTTCTATATTAACTCCGTATATTCACAATATATTCGTGAGATTAACGTCATGCTTGATACAGTCTTAAAAGGAAGTAATAAAGAAGTCTTCTTCCTTAATAAAGATAATTATCGTATTGAACACTCTTCAATTGGTTTTAAGGAAATGTTCCCAAATGCCAATGAAAAGAGACCACTTTGTTATAAAGCGTTGTTCGGACTTGATGCTCCATGTAAAGATTGTTTCATTAAAACCAATCAACCAAAACACTTTAAAATTAACGAAACCAACTTTAGCGTTCAACCAATTAACTTAGATAATAATGATTATCGTATTATTGGCGTCGTTGATGCTATTGATAGTGATAGTTATGGTAAGAATAGATTCGATCCAGACTTATTAATTTACTCATTCTATTCATTCAAGATTTACTTAAGCAATGCCTTTGTTGGTGGTTCTAAAGGTTCCTTATTATTCGTTAGATTTGATAATCAATCTTCAATCTTAAGAAAACTTGGTGAAGATGGTTACAAGTTCATTATGAAAGATATTATTCATAGACTTGATTTAGTTAGTTTAAGTGCTAAGTGCTTCATGTATAAAGGTGACACTTTCTGCTTTATGTTTAATGAAGAAGGAAGCAGTCGTGTCTACGACTACATGGAAATCATTAACCACGTAGTTAAACATAGATACATTTTTAATGGTCAACAAATTCAAATTTTACCAACATTATTTATGGTGAACTATCCTCAAGATTTCACCAATACTGATGCTTTAATTAGATATGTTGAAACCAATATGAATAAGATTCCATCAAGCGCAGAGAACAAACTTTATCTTGTTGATAGTGGTGAAAGCAGATTTGCTAGTAGATCTAAATACACTCTTCAATTACTTGAAAAGGCCGCTAAGAACAACAATTTCGAAATTGTTTCTAATTTAGTTGTTCACGCAAATAATGCTAAAACTTTCGGTGCTGGCATCTTTATTGCATTAAAGGATGATTTAAGAGCTACTTATATTCCACGTAATACATTTAATGAAATTATTACTGTAAATAAAGAACGTAATAAATTAACGAACGCCTTAATTAAACAACTCGGTAATTATTACATTACCTTAAGTAACTTCTTATATAGATCGACTGGTTTAGAGAGATTTGTTATTCCAACAGATCACGACTATTTTGAAGCCGAAGGTTACTTGAATTCATTAATTAACATCAAGAAGAAATTCTTATTTAGCAATAACTTCTTAGGTTTCTCAATTAATGAAAATGATATTGCAAGATTCCAAGAACTATATAAACAAATCAATAAAGAAATTTCACCAATTGAAGTCCCATTAATTGCTAGTAATTTCACCGATACTGTCATTAAAGTCTCGGATGTTGCTGCCTTAGGATTTGATGAAATTAGAGTCGATCCTTCAATGGTTCGTGATGTTGTTTATGATCAAAACGCTCTAGAAGTCTTACGTAAGATTTGTGATAAAGCCAAAGCATACAACATGAAAGTTACTCTTTGTGGAATTGATAATAACGATCAATATACAAAAGTAAAAGGTTTATCAGCTGATTACCTCGAAGGCGGATTATTTAATGGTGAGATGCCAATAGATGATTTCCATAGATTTATAAAGACTTATAATAGATAGACCGAAAAGCTTTACTTGATTTAGGATTTTATTCTTAATGATAGTAAAGCTTTTTATATATATAAATATAAAATTTGTTTAAAAATTTAGAAATTTTAAATTTTTAATTTTTTGCTTAATTTTTATAAAAAAATTAAATTTTTAATCTAAAAATAATTAATTTTTTTTAAATATTTTTAAAATTTTAAATTTTTAATAATTTTTACCTATTTATTTATTATAAATAAATATTCTTTTTTCTTTTTAATTTAAAAAAAATAATTTATAATTAACAAAGTAAAAAGCAAAACTAGAGTAATCTAGCGACGCAAAACTAAAGGGTCTTAAGAGATTGCCAGTTGCCACATTACAATTATGACTAATTTGAAAAAGACCTTATTATCACTTTTAATAGTTGTTTCGGTTGTTGGTTTAACTACAGCCAGTTTTACGTATGCTTGGTTAATTCCTGCCGGAACAGGTAATCTTGTTTTAACAGCTGGAATTTATCCTTGTATTGTTAAAACCGATATATATTCTGCTCAAAAAGATACAACAAATAATACTGATTACACCAAAGTTAATTGGAAAATTGTCAATGATGGTTTTGAAGTTGAAGTTAATGAAGGTAGCACGCAATCTATATCAAGCGGAACACTAAATATTAACTTTGGTGCTATGAATTTTGATTTTTTTCAAACCATAAATAAAGAGTTAATCGATAGCGATAATTACAATACAATCAACCCACATAATTTCTTTTTCTCATTTGTTGAAATTGGTTATTATAAGGAGTTCTCAAAGTGTTTTGTTTCTAGCACTCACGACTTTAGTGCAACTTATTCAAATAGTTTTGAATATCCAGATTTAATTAAATTTAGATATATTGAAACTAGCGCAGTTGCTAGTGATACACAAAAATTTATTGAGACTGATTTAACTAATTTAAAAGATATTGGTGCTGATTATGCAAATATCAAAACTTTAGATGACACAACTGGAACATTAAATAAATTACAAATCAATCCAAATGGTAATGAAAAATATAGTCATAGCACACTTTTTGGTTTTTATTTAGATCCAAGCGTTATTTTGAAGATGTATAGAAACAATGATGTTTTATCTACTGATAGCATAAATGTTTCTTTAAAATATTCTATATCTGCTAGTGAGGGACAATAATATGAAGAAGAAACTCACTAAAGTAATATCAATTATTTGTTTGTTAGGTTGCTCAATTGCAGTTGGAGCAACTTTTACCTATGCTGCTTACTTAAATGATGAAAAGTATAATCAAGAAATTGTTGTTAATACTAATTTTAGTAGTTTCTTTGCTACAGGCGTTGGTTCAGCTACTGATCCTTATACAATTAGTACTGAAACACAATTACAAAATTTAAGTTTTTTAACTAATTTAGGTGTATTTACTAAAGAGACAAATTTTATTCTAGGTGCTGATTTTACATGTACTAGCACACTTGAACCAATCGGAACTCTTGATTGTCCATTTTATTCCCAATTTAATGGAAATGGCCACATAATCACTGATTTACATGTTGTTGGAACAGATGTGAGTGATGTTGGAATGTTTGGTTATGTCGCTCAAGGTGCAACGATAAAGAACTTTACTTTATCAAATGTTACTGTAGAAGGAACCGGCACTTTAACTTCCTATCAAGATCCAACTACAACTATCAATAAAAATCCTTTACGTAGTTTAATTACAGAAGATAGTGCTAGTGCAATTTCTTTATCAATAACTAGTTCTTCATTAACATTATCGAGTTCAACAATTACTGATAGTAATAGTAAAACTTATACTTTATTAACTAAATCAAGTAATACCGATGTTATTACAGATTCAGGAACAATTGTTACCGGAACTGAATATAATGGATGGATTACTTATGAAGTATATGTTGAGGCTTTAGTTCCAATTAATAATGAATATAGAATAGTTCGTTATGTTATCGAACGCTATAGGTTTTGGTGTGGCACCGGAACAGTAACGATTGATACTGCTGATAAAAAAGCTCCTAAAAAATTAATTCACACTCCAAATTCACAAGTTAATAATGTCGATAAATACTATGAAAAAGAGCTTTCTTATATTGGTATTATTGCTGGTCACCTCGATGGTGATGCAACATATATTGGTGTCTATAATGGTAAGATTTTGACAACAGTTAAGCCATTTAGAAGTTTCTCAACATTAATAGGTAGAAGAATTGATGATAGCATCTCGGATACAACTTCGTCAGTTTCTAAGGAAAGTGTCGATTTTGAGATGGTTTACGAAAACCAGAGTTTAGCATACACACATTCTGGAAAATCAGGAGCGGCTACAAATATCACTGGTAATTATGGTCCTGAAATGTATAAAAATTGTTATATCAATAATATTTATAATAGTAATTTGAATGGTTATTTTACTGCAAATGCTGAGAGATCTATTAGATTTTATGGTGATTGCGATGTAAGCGGATCAACTATTACACCTAATGAACATGGATTGGGTTTATCAACTTTAAACTATAGATCAAGCGACGAAGCAACCGATGTTAGTCACACCGGAAATTTTCTTACTCTAGATAATTTTATGGAAGGAAGATTAGATAATGATTCCGATATTGTAGGAACATGGTTATTTTTTACAGTCACTTATAATGAGGTTGGTAAGAGAGATTTAACTGCAAAAAATTCTATATGTATGAATTTAACTCAAAGCACAATTGATAGTATATGGGGTCAAATTACTAGTCTATTTGGTAAATCTGGAGATTTTTATATAAATTTTGACTTTGATTATATTTATTATGATGAAAGTGGAACAAATACCTCAAATTCTATGCATATGTTAGGAACAAGGAAAAGAGAAACTATCAGTAGTACTGGAGTTAATATTAACGGAACTAGTGATAATGATTTTGATTATTATGACGATGTAACTGTTAATTATGATTCTTTAGGCGGTGGTCCGATGGACCCATTAGCAACTCTAGCCGATGGAGTTACAACTATTCCAGACAACTATTATACTTATGGTAATGTTGTATCTACCAATAATACTGACCCATTATCTTTAACCGATAGCGTTATTACTTCTTCGCCAACTAGCGCTAATACATATACATTACAACATAAAACAATTTCAATTAGAGCAAATGCTGGTTATTTCAATTGGGGAAGTGTTGTTGGAAAACGTACCCCTCTATTCCTTTTGGGTGTTAGTGGTAGCGAAACCTTAGGTAATTGGAAATTATATTTTAAGAATTTTGATATTACATTTACTGATAGATTAGGTAACTATGCAGGAGATGATACATATCACCTTGATTATTTATACGATACCAATGCTACTTATGATAATGGAACCGATGCTTGGACAAATTGGAATGATTCAAGCAATACCAAGGTTTATTTCTCGCATATTGATACATCGCTTCCTGATGGGGCTGGAAAGCCTTTTATGGACCAATATACTTCTTATCAATTAGATATGGCTAGGACTCAATCTAGTGGTGTTACATGTGGTTATACAGTTCATTACGGAACTACTGATCCAACTGAGAAAAACATTATTCCTTATAATACTGGTGGATATAAATCCGCAACTATAAGTAGTACAAGTTACGGAGCATAATATGAAAGAAAAGAAATTTATAATTGCATTATTATCTTTAGTAACTGCCTCCGCAATATCGCTTGGAGGTACTTTAGGTTGGTTTATTTCTAAAAGATTAGTTGATAGTGGAATTAGTAACATCGATATTATGCATTTATCAGGTGATTTCTATTATTTAAATGATAATAAGGTTACAACACTAAGTGGTGAATCAAAATTTAGTGGTTTTAATATTACTGATTATCCATATCCATCAATTGATGCACTCAATGATTTTACTTTCTATGATCCAACTGAAACTCATACCTTAAATCCTTTAGATATGGTTGAAGCTTTACCTGATACAAGATATATGTATTTATTTAAGTTAAATTCGACAGATAATTTAACTAATTGTAATTTTTATATTAATTACTCAATTCCTTCTTCAATTGATAATCCATATAACTCAAATAAGAAGGTCTATGTTGATGGCGAAACAAACGATATCTCTATTAATTTAAGTTATGCCGTTAATGTTTATCTTCTCGATCCTATATCTATAGATGATTCAACAGCTTTTACTCAAATGAATACATTTGCTAATGCCGAATCATCCACATTAACTGATTATTTCTTAGCATCCGAAACTGTAAGTGATGCTAGTAATATAAAAGGTATAGATATACCTATTGGATATAGTTATTTTTGTTTTATGATTGAATTCTCAAATTTAAGTAACTGTTATTATAAATATGATGAAGACACCACACACACTTCAACTGATCCAAATGTTGATTATTTTGTTTTAGATTCGGCAAACGGTAATAGTAATGTTTATCAAGGTATGTCGATAAAATTTACTCAAGTTGGATTTAATACGGCTGGTAGTTAAATATTTCCTCCTTTATATACAAGATGCCAAAAGTGGTGGAATATTAAGAAAGAAATTTTAATTATTTGAAAATATAAGGTATTTTAATAATATTAAAAATAGTTCTTGCTTTTTATCTTTAGAAAGTTCATTATATATTCACAAATTCATTTCGAGTTCCTTTTGTCCCAGAAAAGAACGAAGAAATGACTCTGTACTATCAAATTTTTATATTAATTCTATTAAATTGATTTTATGGAGGAATTTTACATATGAAAAAATCAAAAATTATTATTGGAGCTATCGCTCTTTTAGGTGTTTCTGTTGCTGCTACTACTACAACTACTCTTGCTTGGTTTACTGCTACTAATAAAGCCACTGTTGCTATCTCTAATGTTGTTGCTGTTAATGCTTCTGCTTCTTTAAAAGCTACATTAAGCGGAACTGCTGGACATGGTGTTAAGACTACTGGTGGTGCTGGAACAGAAGCTACTTCAATTACTATTGAAGCTTTAAGAGATTGTTCTTTAGATTTAAAAGCTGGAACCGAGGGTAAATTAGCAAGTATTGCTAAAGTAGATTCAAATGGTTCTTTAACTGGATATTCTCATTTAAGTGATATAGCTGCTAGCGCTACTATTGATGATGATAAAGAAGGATCTTATGCCTCTCAATATAAAGTTGGAGACGAAACCAAAAATATTTATTATTATGCTGAATTTGATATTAAACTTGAATTAGGTACTGCTATTAACCAAAAATATAATGTTTTCTTTGATCCAACTGCATCAACATTAAATCTTAATGGTGATTCTAAATTAATCGATTCGGCTGTTCGTGTCGGTTTAAGAAACAAAACTGAATTAATCAAAGACACAAATTATACAGGTACTGCAAATAAAGCAGTTCTTGCTAATTATATGGTTTGGGCTCCTAATTACGATACAGTTACAGATTTTGATGCAACTACTGACGGAACACAAAGCAATCCAGCAATTACTGCTGATTCAACTGGTATTGTATATACAACATACGCTCAAGGCACAGATACACTTGTTGGTGCTGGAAAATATCTTACTTCCGAAGTTTCAACCGAAAAAGCCGGAACTGATGTAGCAAAACTTGGTTATTTAGGTGATTTAAACGCCCTTGCTGCTGGTGCTGAAACTCTTGAATATCATGCTTATGTTTGGTTTGATGGTGAAGATTTATCATGTGTTTCTAAACAAATTCAAACTGCTGCTTATTCTATGTCATTAGCTTTCTACGCTGAAAAAGCTGCCTAATCTATAATCTTACTTATTTGATTACATTTTAGTGATTATTAGCCCTTGGCTCTATGCCAAGGGCTTTTCTTTGGTATTAAGGTGTTATTTTCCTATTTTTTATTAAAAAAATTATGTTATTATAATTAATACTATTAAATGAAAGGTTTTTGATTATGGAGAAAAAATTAAATTCCAAACAAAAAAGAATACTCTATATCTGTTTATTTGTTCTTGATGCAGCACTTATTTTATTTTTATTTATTGTATCAATCGTAATGCTTGCTACTATGCCTGCTACAATTGATCCAAATGTTCCTGCTACTGGATTCATCGATTATTTACAAAAGAATACTGGTGTATACTTAGGATGCTTCGTCGTTCCTTTATTTGTGTTGTTGATTGTTAATGTTTTATGGCTTCTCTTCTTCGTTAAAAAGAATAATGAGAAGAAGCAAGTTGCTCTTAATGATCTTAGCCCAGAAGAGAAGGAAAAGCTTAGACAAGAATTATTAAAAGATTTGAGTGCTAAAGCTGACGAAACAAGCGAAAAATCAAAAGAAGAAGATAAAAAGTAACCGAAAGGTTACTTTTTTTATGATTATTATATCGACTACATCGAGATAATAATCGGAAATTAAAAATGTAAAATATTTCTTGATTTTGGCTTTTGATAATATATAATATACAATGTGAAAAGCAAAGTTAGAGCAATCTAGCGACGCAAAGCTATAGGGCCTATTAAATCGGCAGCCAGTTACCTACAAAACGAAATATTAAACGGATTACATCTATTTGATAGGTAGGTATAAAGGCTGTTTTTTATTTCCCTGGGACATAATAATTCAACGAAACATCTGTGTTTTTTAGTTTATAAAAACATACCTGTTTATTTTTAACAAAACTATGGTAGAACTTGAATACGTAAAAAAGAGAAAAAGAAAGAAAGTTGTTGCTATTGTTTCTTTGATCTCAAGCGTAGTAGTTGTAGCTTTTGTTATCTTAGCGTTTATCGGAAAAGATTTAGGTAATTTTACCTTGGAAGTTAAAGGCAATGGTGCCGAATTAGCTTTATCTGAGGACTCAACATTTGCAACCACAACCAGTTTTTATACTGTAAATAAATTGCAAACTTTTGAGACGTATACTATTAAGTCAATTCCTGCAGACGATATTTTAGATAATGAAGACTCTTCTGACAGCTTAGGTCAAAAAACCAATTCCGATGGTGAAGTCACTGCACTTTACTATTTTAAACTTACTTATTTTATTAAAAATGTTGGTGATGATACTGCTAATTATGATCTTAAACTCAAATTATCAGAGAACACCAAATCTTATAATACTGATTCAAGCTTAGATGAAATATTGCGTGTTCGCTTTTATGAGAACACTGCAAATTCTTCAACTCATAACCAAATTACATACGCTAAAGCGACTAATACTGTACGTTATGATAGTGATGGAAATATCACCGATTCAGAATGTATTGGAAAAGAAACTGATGGTGTTTGTGATACTTATGCATCAGATACAACTGGAGAAACTACTCCATTCTATGATGATGAAACTGTCTTTAAAAGAAGCTATAAGGGTTTAAAAGCTGGAGATTATATGCGTTATACCATTGTTTTCTGGTTAGAGGGTGAGGATCCTGAATGTAAAGCTGAAAAGCCACAAGGAGCCACTCTTAAACTTGACATGAGTTATGAAGCTTACGTTGCGGAGGCAAGTGATGATACCCAAAAGTGATAGGAAAAGATTAGCTGCAATTATGGTAGCTGTTAGTGTTTGTTTACTTAGTTCGCTAAGTGGCACTTTAGCATGGTACCAAATCAGCACAAAAGCTAATGTTGCCTATGGTGGAGCAAGTGTTGGAAACGATACTAAATTCCAAATTGGGCTTAAAAGCGAAGTTGATTTAGTCAACTTTGAAGATTATGGTTTATCACAAGATGCCGAAGATTCTAAAATCTATTGGGCTAATGGAAATTTAAATAGCCCAACAGTTATGTATTTTTTAGAGAGCAACGGATATGCTACTAATGTTTTAAATTTAGTTACAGCTAGTGAAACGACTGCTAATAACATTAAATTTATTCAATCGCCAAGTTACCTTGAAAATAGCAAGAATGCAGCTAATAAAACATATTATATTCGTTTAAATTATGTTTTTAGAATGGTTAATCTTTCAGACAACACCACAATAAATGACAAGCAAATTTATCTTAGTGACATTCAAATTAATGGCGAAGGCAATGCCTATCGTTCAGCTAGAATGTACTATGTTGGCAATAACGACAGTTATGGATTAGTAAATCTTAGTGAAGATAATGACGGAGTGGACACCTATGGTGGAATTCTTGATCTTAATCTTGACGGTTATTATGATGCTAAAAATTTTGTTACAAGTACTGGTGCAATCGAAGAAAAAGAGATTAATTATGGTTACTATACGGGTGAAGAAAGTTATGGAGAGTTAATAACTGAAGATACTCAACCAAGTAGCTCAAATTCAACATTCGATGCAAATCATCAAAAGGGTGTTTATCCTCTTGATAATACTAATGTCACCTTTAAGACACAAGCCTATAAAGGAAGAAGTTCTTTGGTCGATTCCAAATTAACTTTAACGACAGTTGATGATAGTGGCTACGCTTCTTTGGATACTTATATATTCTTAGAAGGATGGGACAAATATTGTATCGACAATATTGCTGAGAAAGCTTTTGGTTTATCGCTATCTTTTGAAAGTAAGTAAAATGAAGAGAAACCTTGCATTAATGAGTCTATTCTCAATATGTATGTTGAGTTTAGCGGCGGTTTCTGTCTCGTTAGCGTGGTACGCAACAAGTACAACCGTTATTCTTTCAAATTTTAACGTTAGTCTCAGTGCTGACGCTTCTCTTGAAATTGGTATTAAAGATAGTGATGGAAACATCAAATATTCAAGTACCGTCGAAGATTCCGCAATAAATGATGGTAATACGGCCTTTGCGCCGGTGAGCACCATGTTTAGTTCAAGTTGGCTTGAAAGTGCTAATGAAGAATCTTTTCCAGTGTTTAGAAAAGCATATGAAGTGGGAAAATTTAGCGATTCATCGACTTACACAAAAACCGATATAGCAACGACCGGATTTTTTACTAAAGAAATGTATTTAAAGAGTGATAAAGATATCACTTTAACTGTTGATCAAGCCGGAACAACTATTGCTCCAGACACAACAAAAAATGCGGCTAAAGTAGAAAATGTTAAAGATAAGTTTCCTGATTTTACAGATGAAGAAATTCTTGCTAATCTAAATTCAATTAACAAATCGATGAGGTTTGGGTTGTTTATAGATGGCAATTTTTATATTTTTGACCCACAAAAGACTGAAGAAACTTATTTTGGTGGTTTATTAGATATCGATGCTGATAGCTTTTATGACTACGATAAAAAAGATGGTGAAGCAAAAGAAATATTATATGGTGAATATAATGATGAAAATAAGATAAAATATGGAGAGAACACAAATGTTCTTACCACCACAAGCGTCTTTGACGCTAATACTAAAAGTGGTGTAAAGCACGTTGATTTAGCTTCTTCTATTGCTAATGGATTAGAAATTAGCAAAGAAAACTCAGTCGATATGGCGACAATCAACAATACTAAAGATTTTATCGAACTAAAAGAAAATGAAGCGAAAAGGTTCGTCTTTTCTATATATATAGAAGGATGGGACAGAGATTCAACTAATTTAGCGATGTATGGATCATTTTTAGCGAATTTTACCTTTAGAGCAACACAGGAGGTTGTACTATGAGCGAATTCTTTCAATATTTAGGAGAATGGTTAAAAGCGTTTTTTACAAACTTGGGTTTATGGTTTGTTGATCGTTTTGCTTATCCATGGAATAGAGTACCTTCTGAGTTTCAAAATTATCAAGATATCTTTGATCAATATTCATCGAGATTCGGCGTTGGTGGCTGGATTTTCTTTGTTTTATGGTGGATCTTTTTTGCCGCTGTTATTTTTGGTATTTGCTTCGGTTTATTCGTATTAATTAGAAAATATGTGAGATTTTGTAAAAAAGAAATTGATAAAGAGAAGTTGCAAGAACAAGTTGAAAGACTCAATTATGAACTCTATCAAGCTGTTCAAGAAAAAGATAAAATTCTTAATCTTAAAGTTGGTTCTTTAGGTTTACCTCTCAATCAAATGGATAAGAAAGATTCTGATTCCATCAAGACAATTACTTCTAGATTCCCTAAATTAACTGCGGTTGATTTAGAGTATTCAACAAAAGACGTTACTATTCCTGAAGTTCCAGGATTAACTCTTGAAGAAATTTGTGTCCGTTTCAGAAACTTCTGTTGCTCACAATTAAAATTATATTATTCTATCGATACAATTAGAGATATGTTCGCTGGTATGGCTACTAGTAAACTTATCATCCTTGAAGGTATTTCTGGTACAGGTAAAACTAGTATGCCTTATGCTTTAGGTAAATTCTTTGTTAATGATGCCGAAATTTGTTCAATTCAACCATCTTTTAAAGATAGAAGTGAATTGATCGGTTATTATAATGAATTCACAAAGAAATTTAATGAAACTGAATTTTTAAGAGCTTTATATGAAGCTACTTATAGAAAAGATCCATGTATCATCGTTCTTGATGAGCTTAACCTTGCTCGTATTGAGTATTATTTTGCGGAATTCTTATCCATCATGGAAATGCCTAATATTAAAGAGTGGAATATTGAAATGATCAATAACGTCGATCCTAACGATCCAAAACATTTCAACAAAGGTAAATTATTAATTCCACAAAATGTTTTCTTCTTCGGAACGGCCAATAACGATGATTCGACATTTACTATTTCTGATAAGGTTTATGACCGTGCTAGTAACATTTTCTTCGAAAATAAAGGTCAAGCTTTTAAAGCAGAATATACTGATTCCATGAAAGTCAGTTATGATCAATTAAATGGTTTATTTGAAAATGCAGTAAGCGAATTTGCTTTAAGCGATAAAATCTTAGATAAATTCAATGAACTTGATAGTTTCATTATCTCCAAGTTCAGATTAGCATTTGGTAACCGTATCATCAAACAACTTAGAACATTCGTTCCAGTTTATGTTGCTTGTGGTGGTAAAGAAATCGATGGTTTCGATTACATTCTTACAAACAAAGTTTTAAAGAAATTCGAATCATTAAATATCGCTTTCTTAAAAGATGAGTTAAAACAATTAAATGTTGAACTTGATAAGTTATTCGGAAAACAAAACTTCCAATTAGCTCACAAGTACATCAACAATTTATTAAAATTAAGTTAATTTAAAATATGGGAAAAAGTACAAAAACATTCATAAAGTTAGATACAAAACTTAGCGCTCGAATTGAGAGCATGTTAAAAAGTGATAAGACCGCTTTAACTGTTTTTGATGCTTTAAAAAATGGACAAAATACCTACGTTAGAATGGAAAGAACTGAAGATTCAGCTGTCGATTTAAGTTGGATTAACATCATTAATGACACCATTCCTGCCATTGGAAAGATTGTTCAAAACCCAAGAATTACGACTAAAACTGTCGATTATGTCGTTCCTATTGAATTAAGTAAAAAGATTAATAGTGAATCTGTTAGACATTTATCTAGTCACTCCCAATTTGTTAAAGAAATTAACGAAGACGGAACAGTTATTCCTAAGAAAATTCTTAACCAATTAACGGAAGATAATATTAAAACTTACGAAAATAGATTGGTCGCGACTTTAATTAAGCACTTATTTATTTTCTTACGTAAAAGATATGAATATATTATGAAATATTCTCCTCTTTGCGATTTCGAAACATTATATGTTAAGAATGTTACAACTATTGATGGTTCGTTAGTTGAGATTGAAACAAAGATAAAATTTGCTCGTGATACCGATGATAGAGATGGTGCTAACTTAAAGAGTTATGCCGCTAAAGTCGAAGAAATGATGCATTATTTGAGTGGTTATACTCATAGTGATTTCATGACACAATTTAAAAATGAACGTGATGTTCGTTTACCTGTTTTACAAACAAATATCTTACGTAAAAATCCAGACTATAGAAAATGTCTTCGTTTATTTTCTTATATCGAAAGTTACAGTAAACTTGGTATCAATATTACAGTTAACGAAAAATATAAAGAGATTACTCCTGAAGATCAACGCGACATCAACAAGATGGTTTTTGCTAACTTTTTAACCCTTAAAGGTAAATCTAACGAAAAGGATATTAAAGTTAGTAAAAAGACATACAAACCAAAGATTCAAACAAATCTTGATGATATTATTTTCTGCTTCAAAGATTTTGCATCTTCTCCAGATTATGTTCGTGTTGATAAAGAATATTTTGACGAAATTAATCAACTTGTTCCAAAAGATCTTAAATCAAAACCAAATAAAGAAGATATTGCCCACCGTAAGGCGGAATATGAAGAAAAACAAAGACAAATTAAACTTCAAAAAGCCGCTAAAAATCTTGAAAAGAGAAAAGAAGCAGAAGCTAAACTTGTTCTTCAAAAGATTGAGGCTCAAGAAAAAGCTGAAGCACTTCGTAAGAAGAAAGCCGAACTTGCTCTTGCTAGAAAACAACAAAAACTTGAAGATGAGCGTCTTAAGAGAGTTCGTGGCGACATTATAGATGTTGCAACTATCGATAAAGCAAAAGATCCAAAGAGAGAGCCTGATAAGGTAGTAGAACCTGATGTTGTTGAGAAAAAACCACAACCAATCGATCTTATTACTGTTCATGAGGCCGAACAGATCAATGTTTCGACTGCAAAAAAACCAACTAATAAAGAGAAGTTAAAATCAAGAATTGATACTAACTTAGTCTTAGATAAAAATGATGAGGTTAAATAATGAGCGATGAAATGGTAGAAAAAAAGAAAAAGTCACCTGTTAAAAAAGCATTTGATATCATCTCAACTGTTATCGTTGCTTTGCTTTTTGGTTTCGCTATTTTTTATCAAATCGTTTCACTTACAACTAGAGATAGTAACTACGGAGTTACCAACTTTTTTGGAACACAAATTTTAGTTGTTCAAACTGACAGTATGGAGCCAGAATATCCTATTAATGATGGTTTATTTGTCAAAAAAGTTGATAAAACGGAAATTAAAGTTGGTGATGATATAACTTTCCATTATGTTGTTAGTTCAGTTAATGTCATTATTACTCATAGAGTTGGCGAAATTAAAATCGATGATAATGGAATTTATACTTTTATATGTCATGGTATCAATACTGAATCTAGTCAATGTGATGGAGATTGCACTTATCAAACTCAAACTGTTCAAGAAGATTGGGTTTTAGGTAAAGTAGTTGGTGAAAGTGCCTTCATTGGTGGTTTTTATAACTTCATGATGCAACCTTATGGACTTTTAGTTCTTGTGCTTATTCCAGGTGGTTACCTCGTAATTGCTGCAATTCTAGATTTAGTTAAAGCTAGTAAAGCTCCAAAGCAAATGGTTACACAAAATGCGAGTGGAGAAGAAGTTAAAGCTGATGCTTCAAATCTTAGCGATGAAGATCGTGAAAGATTAAAAAAAGAATTATTAAACGAAATGTTAGATAAAAAAGGAGGAGATAAAAAATGAAAAAGATGTCATTTGTAGTCGTTTTTCTTATTTTATGTTTAGTGGTAGAAGGGGTTGATGTTACTGGATTTATTTATTATTTAAATACAACCACAACAATCAATTACGTATTTTTCTCCTTCTCAATTATCTCCATGGTTCTTATTGGAGCTCTTGCGATTTCCTTTATATGGCAATTATTCTTAATTCGTAACAAAAATAAAATTAATAAATTTACTAACTACTATTATTTAAAGAGAAATTATAACGTTATGCGTTTCGATGAATTTATCGATATCGTTTATCCACGTTATGTTCATGACAAAGGCAACACTTTCTTTGTTTCCTTCTGTGCATTTAATGATGTTACTTTGATTGATTCAAACCACAGTCCATCCCTTGTTGAATACAATGGTTTCTTTATCGATTTCGTTGTTAAATTCTTTAAAGAATCTAAAGTTTTTAAATTCTCACAATATAAGTATTGTTTCGATAACAACACATTTTTATTCTATTTTGATTGCGAATATAATCAAATTGAAAAGATGATGAACGCTTTCGAGCAAGAAGCTTATAAAATTGCAACTGATCACGATTTAAGATTATTTGTTCAACCTGTCTTTGGTATTTATAGAGTTGAAAAAGGTATCTTTAAGAAATTTAATATGGAGAGCGAAATTAAAGAATTAAATAGCAATCTTCGTATCGAACAAAAGAGCAAAGAACTTGTTAAAATCGAAGAAGCTTATGCTAAAAAAGCTAAAGAAAGCAAGAAGCCAAGTCGTAATGATTTAAAAGTTCACCAAATTATTTTTGATAATGATGTTCAAGAAAATAAAGATATTGCCGAAGCTGCCAGTAAGAAAGTTAAATTACTTAACCGTCAAATTGGTTCAAATATGCGTCCAGTATCTCAAGTTTCCCTCTTTGATGCCATTAACGCTGCTAATATTGCTCGTTTATTTGCTCAAAATAACTACGAAAGAAACGTTATTTATACATCAGAAATGTCCGTTGAAGGCCATATCGATAGTGATAGAAACGTCAACAACATTGTTGAAGGTCTTAGAAAAGGCGAATTCGTCGTTTATTATCAACCAAAATTTAATTTAAAGAGCAAGAAATTTAGTGGAACCGAAGCCTTGGTCCGTTGGGATTCATCGCGTTTCGGTATCGTTTCTCCTCTTAGATTTATTTCTGTTGCTGAACATAGTGGTATCATTCATGAAATTGATATGTTCGTTTTAGAGGCAGTTTGTAAAGATATTGTTAACTGGTCAAAGAGAGGACACGAAATTCTTCCTGTCAGTGTTAACTTCTCCTTATTTGAATTCTTTACTCCTAATTTCCTTGAAGATATTAAAGCTTTACTTGAAAAATATAACGTCAATCCTGCTTATATTGAGATTGAAATTACTGAACAAACCAACAGTGCTAACTCCTTCTTAATTATTTCGATTCTTAAGAAGATTAAAGCAATGAATATTAAGATTTTAATGGATGATTTCGGAGTTGGTTTCTCAAACATTAACTCCTTAAAGAAGCTTCCAGTCGATGTTATTAAGTTGGATAAAATCTTTATTGATGATATCGTTACTGATATTAGAAGCCGTGAAATGGTTAACACAATTATCTCTTTCTGTCACACTTTAAACCTTTCAGTCGTTGCTGAAGGTGTTGATTCAGAAGATAAACTTAATATTTTAAAGGGCTTCAACTGCGATGTAATTCAAGGATTCTATTATTCTAAGCCTTTACCAAAACTTGAATTAGATCGTTTCTTAGCTAATAACAAGTTTGAAACTAAAGGGAGCAATGAATTATGATCTTAATTATGGGTTCATCTAAAGATGATATTTTATACTTCGAAACTAAAATGCGTGAAAAGAAATATGAACATTTCTATAAAGACGCAACAATTATTACTGGATTACTTAGTGGACAACAAGTTTGTGTCGCTTTTGGTGTTAATACAAATTATTTAAGTGGTGCCTTTGTCTCGACAATCATTGACCATCACCCTTCAATAATTGTTGCAATTAATGTTGGATTAGGACGCGCTTTATCGACTGATTTAAAACCACGTGATATCTTAGTTTCTGAATCAATCGTTCTTGGTGACGTCAATCAAACCAACCAATTCCGCGTTCAATTATGCGAAATTCCTGGAATGAGTCAATTCTTATCGAGCGATATTTATTTAAAGAGTGTTTGTGAAAAAACTTCAAGTATGCTCAACCTTCATAATGTGCACTTTGGTAAAGTTATTTCGACCAACAACTATTATGAAAATGTTAAAGATTTTAGTTCTATTGGACAAGATCGTATGGTTCTTGGACAATCACAAAATTTATGTGTTGATTGTGAAGCTGGTGGCTTTGCTGTCGCATGTTCATTTGCTGGAATTCCTTTTGTTTCAATTAAAGTCATTCAATATGTAATTGGAGAAGATCAATTTAATAGAAATAACCTCATTAACGCTCTTGAAGAATATGTTAATGTTGGTAAATTAGTTACGGCTATTGTTTGTGAAATTTGTCGTAATGAAACAATAACTTTATAGTTATTAAATCTACAAAAATAAAAGGCAACACAATTGCTTGTGTTGCCTTTTTTATTGCCTTATTTAGCAAATTTTTGAGGTAGATACTCTTTTATTGCTTGAGCTAATTCTTCGCCTTGTTTATGCCCACAATCGCTATCTGGATGATAATTATTCTTGTGATTATTGGTGGTCAATTCAACCATCTTATATTCGACATCTGGAAGATATTCTTTCATCGCTTCTTCGATAGCTGAATCGTTATTTTCATGGGTGCTATCAGTGCAAAAAACAAGGGGAACATAATCGACATAAGCGTCTTTTGTTTCTTTAATTAGTTTTTCAACACCTTTTTTATAAGCGGCTTTATTGTTAAATCCAACTTGAGCGACATCGTTTGTTCCTAAATTAATCACCACTAAATCTGGAACGCGGTCTGGACTATAAACTTTATTTTGATCACGAAAATAATTTTGTTTTTCGTAAACTTGAGGCACTGTAAAATTAGTGTATCCTGAACCAAAACCAGCCCCGGAAAATGCCGTCAACATATAATCACTATCGAGGTTTAGAGCGGTTTGATAAGCGTAAGCATCGAGTGGATCATCTAAATCTGTCGAATAGCCGCCATTTTCCGTTACACCCTGTAAAGAGTAGCCTGTAGTGTAAGAATCGCCTATAAACTCAAGTAAAGTGTCTCTATTTTGATTTTTAATTAATTCTCCAGTAAGACTTATAGAATTAATGATTGCTTGAGACATATAAACATTTGTTTGGCGAACAAATTTAAAATTATGAACGCCGTTAGTGAGGTCAGTAGCTAATTCTATTTCTTTAGTTTCATTATCAACTTTAATATTTTTGGTTCTCACCCCATCAACAAAACTAGAAAACATGGTGAGACCATATTTTCCGTTTTCCGCGGTCAATGGTTCGCCAATTTGGGTACTGGTAACATTTATAGAGACTTTACCAGAACAAGTTGCATCGAATTCAATTGCGGAACCAGACCAATCACAAGTGATTGATTGGTCGATAATTTCATAGCGACCTTCAATATTAAATTTATTTAAATTATCGGGGATTGAGTAGGTTTTTTCTGTATTTATTGGGGTAACTTCTTGAGAACAACTTACAAGAGTTAAGCAGGTAACAAATAAAGGCATTAAAGTGATTGATTTTTTCATTTTGGTCCTCTTACGTTTTTTTAAGTATATATCAATAGATATCTCGTTAGTTTTAGGATTACATAGATAGTCAATTTTCTTTCATAGATTGTTAAATTTAAATTAAAAAATTTTTGAGTTAGAATTATCTATAGTTTTAATGTAAATAATCATTAAATAATGGCGATTTAATTTTATTTTCTTCATTTTTTGAGTAGAATATAAGAGTTAAGAAAAGGAGACTATTTAAATGTATAAAATAGTTAGAAAAAGAGTCTTCAATCCAACGGAAACCGAACTTGAGATTGAAGCACCTTTAATTGCAAAAAAGGGAAAACCTGGGCAATTTATTATTTTAAGAGCCGATGCTAATAGTGAGCGTATTCCACTTACCATTGGTGGAACTGATCCTAAAAAGGGTACAGTTACCATTATTTTCCAAATTGTTGGAGCTTCTACTTTTAAATTAAATCAATTAAATGAAGGAGATACTCTTCATGATTTTGTTGGCCCATTAGGTAGACCAACTGAAATTACTGGAGACAATGTTTGTGTTATTGGTGGTGGCCTTGGTGTCGCTATCGCTTATCCAATCGCTAAAGCCTTTCATGATGCTGGAAAACATGTTACCAGTATTGCCGGATTCAGAAATAAGGATTTAGTTATTCTTAGCGACGAATTTAATGCTAGTAGTGATAAATTTATTCCATGTTCCGATGATGGAAGTTATGGAGTAAAAGGTGTTGTTACTCTTCCTTTAGAAGATATGCTTAAGGCTGGTGTTCATTTTGATAAAGTCATATGCATTGGACCTGTCATTATGATGAAATTTGTTACCTTAACTTGTAAAAAATATAATGTTCCAGAGTGTGTTTGTTCAATGAACCCAATCATGATTGATGGAACAGGGATGTGTGGATGCTGCCGTCTTACTGTTGGTGGCAAAACCAAATTTGCATGTGTTGATGGACCTGATTTTGACGCTTATGAAGTTGATTTTGATGAAGCCATGTCAAGAGGTACCATGTACAAAGCCTTCGAAAAGAAAGCTTACGATGAAGCTAAATGCAATTTATTTAAGAAGGAGGCTGAATAATTATGTTACGTAGTGAATATAAACTTAATATGAGAGCTTTAAAGAATGAGATGCCTAGCCAAGATCCAAAAGTTAGAGCTCATAACTTTAAAGAAGTTACTACTGGTTATAGCGAAGAACAAGCTATTGATGAAGCTAAAAGATGCATGAATTGTCCAACCAAACCATGTGTTGCTCATTGCCCAGTCAATATTAATATTCCAGATTTTATATATCATGTCGCTTTAGGCGAATTTGATAAAGCTTACGATATTATTAGTGAATCTAGTTCACTTCCTGCAGTTTGTGGAAGAGTTTGTCCACAAGAAAGCCAATGTGAAGGCGTCTGTACAAGAGGTATGGGAGCTAAAATCGTCGATGGTAAGGTTACTAAAGAACCAGTTGCTATCGGTAGATTAGAGAGATTTGTTGCTGATTATCACAATGCTCATGAATGTGATGTCACCCTTAATATTAAAAAGAATGGCCATAAAGTCGCTGTTATTGGTAGCGGCCCAAGTGGATTAACTTGTGCTGGTGATTTAGCTAAACTTGGTTATGATGTTACTATTTTTGAAGCTCTTCACCTTGCTGGAGGCGTTCTTGTTTATGGTATTCCTGAATTCAGACTTCCAAAGTCAATCGTTCAAAAAGAAGTTGAAGGATTAATGGCTCTTGGTGTTAAAGTCGAAACAAATATGGTTATTGGCAGAGTTATTACTATCGATGAACTTAAGAAAGAATACGGATTTGAAGCGATCTTTATCGGATCTGGTGCTGGTCTTCCTAGATTTATGGGAATTCCTGGAGAGAACCTTAAAGGTGTTTATTCCGCTAATGAGTTCTTAACTAGAACTAACTTAATGAAAGCTTATCTTGATGATTCAAATACTCCAATTGAACATGCTAAAAACGTCGCAGTAGTCGGTGGCGGAAACGTTGCTATGGATGCTGCTCGTTGTGCTCTTAGATTAGGTGCTGAACATGTTTACATTGTTTATAGAAGAAGTCTTGAAGAACTTCCTGCTAGAAAAGAAGAAGTCCATCATGCTATGGAAGAAGGGGTTGATTTCCAATTATTGAATAACCCTGTTGAATTAATTCCTACAGATTGCACAGATCCTCGTGATCCTCAATATAATTTAGTTTCTAAGATGAAAGTTGAAGAAATGAAATTAGGTGAACCAGATGAAAAAGGTAGAAGAAAACCAGTTGGTACTGGAAACTTCAAAGAAATTCCAGTCGATTGCGTTATTATCGCTATCGGAACTTCTCCAAACCCATTAATTAAACAAACCACTGAAGGACTTGAAACAAATCCACATGGTTGCTTAATTACTAAAGATGAAAGTGGATTAACAACTAGAGATGGTGTTTACGCTGGTGGTGATGCCGTTACTGGTGCTGCTACTGTCATTCTTGCAATGGGTGCTGGTAAGCACGCTGCAAAAGCTATTGACGAATACTTAACAAAAAAGTAATATAAAATTTCAAGCATGTAATTTCGTCGTGCTTGAAATTCCTTATTGAAAAGCCGATGCCTTATCATCGGCTTTTTATTTGTTTTAATTTGTTAGGAACTCAAATTATTAAAGATTATAAATAAGCAAGAAAAAATAAGTAAAAAAATACTGATTTGCTTAAAAATGTAACCGTTTTCATAGTTTTCATTGACAATTTAAATTATATCGATACCATCGATAAAAAACGATATTTATTCCATTTTGTCGATGTTTTAGTCTATATATAACGCTTGTAAAAAACTAAAAATATATTATTATTTATATGCTTTGGAGGAAGCAAATTATGAAACAAAAAAGATTACAACTTAATGCAAAAGAAATTGCAAAACAAAAACAAAACGAAGCAGAATATAACGACAGATTTTCAGGTGAATATTACAATACAGATTTTAGAACATTCCTTAGATAATTGTTTTATCTACTGAAATTACTAATTAAATAAAGACAGTTTTTGTCTTTATTTTTTTTATTTATAAGGAAATGAAATGTAAAATTTTACTTTTAAAGATATATAAAAATGTTGGGTTTATATATGAGATAAGTTATAAATGAGTTAAAATGTAGGTATGAAATTTTGTGTTGATTCCATAATTAGTCAAATAAACGATAAATATACTATTCAAAAAGGTACTCCATCCATCGAATTAATGGAAAGAGCTGGTTTCGAGTGCTTTAAAATAATTAGTAAATTTATTAATAAGAATAATAAAATTTTAGTTGTTGTTGGACCAGGAGGAAATGGCGGAGATGGATATGTCATCGCTCGTTATCTTTTTGAGAACCATTATGATGTAACAGTTTTAGATATCAATGAATCACATTCTATAGATTGCTTAACGAATCTTAATAGATATAAAGGCAAGACAATTAAACAAATTGAAAATACTAAATATGATTTAGTTGTTGATGCGCTTTTTGGAGTTGGTTTAAATAAAGAAGTTAAAGAACCTCAGTTATCTTTAATTAGATATATAAATAATTCTCATGCAAAAATTGTTTCGATCGATATCAATAGTGGACTTGATGCGACGACTGGACTAGTTTTAGGTGAAGCGGTCAAAAGCGATTTAACTATCTGTGTTCAAGATATTAAAGCTGGTTTATATCTTAACGAAGGAAGAGACTATTGTATGAATAAAGTGCTGATTGACATAGGTATTTTGCATTTTGATGGAAATAATTATTATCAAATTCTAGAAAATAATGATTTTAAATCTTTAGTTTTAGATAGAAAATCTCATTCAAATAAAGGCAATTATGGGAGGTCATTAATAATTGGCGGATCTAAAGAATATTTGGGAGCTCCTTTATTAAGTTATACAAGTTTAGCATCTTTAAGGAGCGGAAGCGGGTACGCTACTTTAGCTGTTCCAAAAACTCTTATTCCAATATATGGAGTGCGATATGCTGAAGTTTTGTTTTCTAGATTAAATGATGATGGAAATGGTCATTATGTTTTTGATGAAAAAGAAGCAAATACTCTATTAAATTATTCTTCTATTGCTCTTGGAATGGGCATGGGAATAAGTGAAGAAGTATATAAATTAGTTTGTTATTTATTATTGAATTATAAAGGCAACTTAATTCTTGATGCCGATGCTTTAAATTCAATTAGTAAGTATGGAGTAGACTGTTTAAAAACTCATATTTGTGATGTAATTATTTCGCCTCATATCAAAGAATTTTCAAGATTAGCAAATACTGAAATATCGGTGATTGAAAGAAATTACGGGGGATTGGCAAGGGATTTTGCAAATAAATATAATTTAATTGTGCTTTTAAAGAACAATACTTCTATCATAACTGATGGGAAAACAACTTACTTAAATGTTAGTGGTTCGCCATGCTTAGCTAAAGGCGGATCCGGAGATGTCTTAAGTGGAATCTTGTGTGGCATTTGTTCAACAAAAGACAATTTATTAAAAAGAGTGGCTTTGAGTTCTTATATTTTAGGTAGATCTAGCGAATTTTGCGTTTTATCAATCGATGAAAATTGTGTAATCGCTACAGACGTTATAAATAATATTTCAAACGTTTTTAAGGAGATTAAACATGGAAAAATCTAAAAGCAAAGTTGGTTTGAGACTCTGGTTGGTGTTTGTAATCGTTGGACTTGCTGGACAATTTGCGTGGTCAATTGAGAATATGTATTTAAATTCTTATATTGCTTACCTAAATTTTACAGCTCCCGCTATTGAGAAATTTGATTATAGTTTAATAATTGCTATAACAACGGCATTAAGCGCGATAACAGCAACTTTAACCACCTTATTTATGGGTGGATTAACCGATAAAATTAAAAGAAGAAAACCATTTATTGCGGTTGGCTACATCGTTTGGGGATTAGCGACGGCATCATTTGGCCTTCTAAATGTCGGTAGTTCAACATCGCTCATTCCAATTCAAATGGCCGCAGTAACTGCAGCGATTATGGTAATTGTTATAGATTGTATAATGACTTTCTTTGGAAGTACGGCAAATGATGCCGCTTTCAATTCTTATGTAACACAAAATACTAAAGACTCGAATAGAGCGAAAGTAGAAGGCGTTTTATCGATTCTACCATTGATTTCTATGTTAGTTATTTTTGTCGGATTAAATGGATTAACCACTAAAGATGGCGGATATAAATGGGATTTATTCTTTTATATAATTGGTGCCATCGTTATTCTTGTTGGTATTGTTTCGATATTCTTGATTCCTAAGGAAGATAAAGTTGAGAAATCAAATGAGCCTTATTTTAGATTATTAGTCGAAGGATTTAAGCCATCAACTATCAAAACAAACAAGAAATTATATTTAATTTTAATTGCTTATTTTATCTTTGCTACCGCGACACAAGTTTTCTTCCCTTATTTAATGATATATGTTGAAAAGACCTGTGCTATTTCAAATTCTGGAAGTGGATTATTAACAAGTTTTGCAATTGTTATGGCTGTGGCTTTACTTGGTGGTTCTTTATTGAGTGTTATTTTTGGCAATTTAGCTGATAAATATGGAAAAGGCAAAATGATTATTCCAACTTTAGTTACTTATGGAGTTGGTATTTTACTTATGTTCTTTGGTCCTTATATTTCTTCTGAAACTGGAAGAACTGTTTACATGAGTATCAGCACATTAATTATGATTTTAGGTTTTGTGGCGGTACCAACAATCCTCAATGCTTTTGTTAGAGAATATATTCCAAAAGGAAAAGAAGGTGTCTTTATGGGAGTTAGAATGATCTTTGTTGTTCTTCTTCCAATGTGTATTGGCCCATTTATTGGAGATGCAATGAATGGAATTGGTGGTTTAACTTATACTGATGATTTTGGAATTAAAAATAATATTCCTTCAAACTATGGTTATTTAATTGCTTTAGCAATATTAGCATTAGTAGTTATTCCTCTAATCTTTATATTTAAAAATAATAAGAAGGAGCAAATTGAAAATAATGGAACTAAAGAATAAAGGCTATTTATTAAAAACTGATCAAGATATCAAAACTTTGGTTGGAGACGTTCCTTTAAGTGAATATCCTCGTACCAATAAAGTGCGTAATTCGTATTATTGTTTAAATGGTTTATGGAAGTATAAAATAACAAAAGACGAGGGATTTGCAGGGGATATTGATGGAAATATCATGGTTCCATATGCTGTTGAATCTCCTTTAAGTATGGTTAGTCATCTTCTAGAACCAGACGAATTTATAATTTATAAAAAAGTGGTTGATGTTCCTGAAGATTTGAAAGCAAATAGATTAATTTTACATCTTGATGGAGTTGATCAAGAATCTACAATTTTTATTGATGGAGAAGAAATTGGAAGTACATTTAGTGCATATATTAATTTTAATTTTGATATAACTAAATATGTTAATTCAAAAAAATCATTCACTTTAGTTATTAAAGTTAAAGATGTTACAGATGCTTCTTATTGTTCTCGTGGCAAACAACAACTACAACCTAATTACTGGTTTTACTCTAGTTCTAGCGGAATATTTAAAAATGTTTGGATGGAAGTTGTACCTCAAAAATATATAAAAAACGTTATCTTTACAGGGGATTTTGATAATAAATCTGTTTCTGTTAAAGTAATTTCTGAATGTAAAGAGAAAATAAATATTAAGATTAATGACAAGTCTTTTGAAGGAACAACTGGTGAAACACTTATATTTGATTTAAAAGATGATTTTCATCCATGGAGTCCAAATGATCCATATTTATATTCTGTAAAAATTGAATTACAAGATGATTTAGTTGAATCATATTTTGGTATTAGAAAAATTGAAACAAGAGGAGATAAAATCTTTTTAAATGATAAAGAGTTTTTTATTAATGGACTTCTTTACCAAGGTTATTATTATTTAGGTGGATTAACTCCAAAAACAAATAAAGAATATGAATTTGATGTCAAACATACTAAAGAACTTGGATACAATTGCTTAAGAGTTCATATGACTGTTGAAGATGATTATTTCTATAGTTTATGCGATAAATATGGCATATTAGTTATTCAAGATTTCCCTTGTGGTGGCGAACATTATCGTGTACCTGTTCATATTTATCCTACTTTAAATGCTAAAATATTTAATCACGAACGTTTTTGTACTTTGAAGTGGCACGGAAGAGAAAATATCGATGGACAAACCATATTTTTGACTGAAGCTTTAATGTACACTAAGAATTTAAATAATTTTCCTTCAGTAATTATGTACACAATTTTTAATGAATCGTGGGGACAATTTGATGCCTCTAATGTTTATGAATTACTTAAAAAATGTGTTGGAACAAGCCGCTTACTTGATACGACTAGTGGCTGGCTTAAAGCTGATAGAACGGACGTTTATAGCGTTCATTCCTATTCTTTTTATTGGAAAAATAGACAAGACAAAAAGACTCATAAACCATTCTTATTGAGTGAATTTGGTGGTACATCTTTAAAAGTTGATAAACATTTTTATTATCCTAAAGTTTATGGTCATGGAGTTGTTCAAGATTATAAAGAACTTAATGAAGCCTACAAAAAGCAATACACTCGAATTATTAAATTAATGACAAAAGGTCATTTAAAAGGTTGTATTTACACTCAATTTAATGATTGTGAAACTGAATGCAATGGAATTTATACTTTAGATAGAAGCGTATTAAAGCTTGATGAGAAACTTGTCAAAGATTTAAATAGTAAAATTAATGATTTAAATAAATAAATTATTTTCTTCTTTTTCTTCTCTTTTTTGGATGTTTAATTTTATAAATTGTTCCGACAATGAAAAGAATTCCAAAACCGACAATAAGTAAAATTATCCATATTTTATTAGCTTCAAAAAACGAAGTAGAAACATTGATTTTTCTAGAAACCGATATGGATTGGCCGTTGATATTGTAAATATATGTAATTGTGTAAGTACCGCTTTGAGAGAAAATATAGTCTGAAGAATATGTTTCGGTTTTTCCATCAGGAGTAGTAATTTGAATAGTGTAATCATCTTTTGTTAAGGTGTGAACAACTCCGTATTCGTCGGTATAGTTTAAGGTAACGTCATCTAATTTATATGTGTTTCCAGATTCTAATTCAGTGATGTCATGGAGTGTTGAGCCGTTGTCTCCAGTTAATGTTTCATCAACTTTATCTTTAACTTTAAAATTGATAACTGCTACATAGGTTGCATCGTTATAAAGATATTTAACTTTTAGTGTGTAATCTCCGCTAGTGCTAATGGTTTGACCCTCAACATATTCATATACATTGCCTTGATTACTAATTTCAAAAAGACAGTTTGTTTTATCAATAATATTTCCTTCAAATTTAATAACTAAATTATCGAGAGGAATTGATTCATTTGGATGAATATAAAATGGATTATCAAGGCCTTCAAGTTGAAGTTCAGCTTGCTCGCCGCTATCAGTATTTAAATCGATACCTTTTTTATTATTTCCGTAAATAATATTAGCAAAACCTGGGTAATCGATAAAAGGATTACGATTTTTAGTAACAATATTGTAACAAAGGTTGTTTCTGTGTCTTTCTAAATCATCAACTGGATCTAATTGATTCCATTCAAGCAAAGTATCTAATAAGCCGTAGTTTGCAGGGGTTATTGCAGTAGATTCAACACTTATGGTTGTATCTTTTTCGTAACTATTATCAATAATTAAAGCAGGAGTTTTTTTGGTTTCATTATATGTATGATATCTTGTCGCCATATAGAAAATGGTTCGGGCAATATTGCCTTTATCTTTATCTAATGGTTCATAAACTTCAATTCCGTCAGCATTTACTCCACGCCATCCTGTAATGTTTCCAGATATTTTTGAAGTACTCTTATTAGTTGCTGAAGTAGTTTTGTCTTTTACATTTCCATAAGGATAATTATTGTGTCCAGTTTGGTTGTTTGTAGCCTCTCCAGCATGCAAATTTTGTAAGTCACATGAAGGCATATAAGATGGATCGCCTTCACTATCTCTCATTAAACCACGAGATTTTACCCATACGTGTTCTCTATTTATAATTTGTCCAATCGCTCCTTGTGGAGTGGTGTTGGTTGAAGTCACTTGAAGATCTTGATCATCATATAAAGCAGCAATATTAATGCCAGTTTGGTTCCATTTTTGAGTTGAAATCTCAGTTTCAGTTAATGGTGACGTAGCCCAGTTTCTATCTAGAAGATAATAATATTTCCATTGACTGTAGCTTTGATATGTTTGATTTACACTGATACATTTTTCTAAGAGAGTTTGCAATTCTTCGCCTTTTATACCATTTACAATTCCTTGTGTATTGGTGTAATAAGTTTTAATTTCATCACGAGTTAAATCTTGAAATGATTTTAGTGAATCATCGTAATTTAAAACGAAAGAATCGTTAGCTTCTTTTGTGGTTTGTGTGGTATTAATTTTTGATGAACCAATAATTAACACCGAAGTTGTTAATAAAGTAATAAGTATTTTCATATTGTCATTATAATTGGTTTGGCTTGGCTTTTCACTTAATTTAAACATAATATATAATATATATATATGTAAACATAATGATTACTTTATTAACAATTTTGTTGAATATATTAGAAATATGTTTAAAAAATGACAAATGTATTTTAAAATAAAAACATGAAAAATAAACCAACTCTTTTATTAATTGGTTGCGAAGAGATTTTGGAACATAATAGTAAAATTCGTGAAGGTCTTGAGAAAAATTTTGTTTTTCAAAATATATCTCAAACATCAGAAGCGGTGGAATTTTTACGAAATAATGAAACCATTTTACTGATTATTATTAACATTAAATATAACATAAACAATGTTTCAAATTACTTCGCGCTTATCGCCAAAGAAGGCAAGTTTTTAGACCTTCCTGTTTTTGTGTTTTCAGATTTTACTGATGAAGAAAACAAGAAAATTGTCGATGAAAGAGTGCTTGAAATATTTCACACTGATACTAACGAAGAAATCTTTTTACATTGTGTTGCAACAATGTCGAAAGCATCAAAAAATGTCGTTGCCTTAAGAGATTATTATAATAACGATGTTATGGGTTGTTTAACTTATAAGGGCTTTGTTCGTGATTATGAATTAATCATAAAAAATTCAAAAAAATCTGAGAAATTCACTTTAATTCTTTGCTTTGTTCCGACTCATTTAGTTCTTTATTATCGTTATGGTCTTAAATATGCGGTTGAAATGTTATCTAAAGTTTCGGATGCCTTAAAGAGTGTTGAAGATTTTATTTTAGTTGGTGCAGCAAGCGAAGATATGTTTTGGGTTTTAGCTAAGAAAAAAGATTATAGCGAACAATATTTTGTAAATCTTCAATCGGAAATTAACTTAAAGATGCCACTTAAAAACTTTACTTTTAAATTTGGTGTTTATGATTTGCAAGAAAATGAAGAAGATTACTTTAATGCCTTTAGATATGCTGGTATTGCGATGCAATCGGCAAAAAGCGATGATAAAAAGGTTAGCGGATATTTTACTGAACCAATTTCTAAAGAAATAGCAGCCGAATCAAACTTAGAAGAAGCTTTTGATAAAGGTATAAAAGAAAGAAAATTCGAAGTTTATTACCAACCTAAAGTTGATATTGATACTAATACCATAATTGGTTGTGAAGGCTTAGCTAGATGGGATACCGACGCTGGTGGACTTTTAGAGCCTTCAAAATTTATCCATATGTTTGAAGAAAACGGTATTATTGAAAAATTTGATTTATATATTTTGGAAGAAATCTGTAAAACTTTAAATAAATATAAAGAACAAGTTGATTTAATTCCCGTTTCTTTTAATTTATCTCGAGTTGATTTTAGAGATAGTTTGCTCGCTAGAAAAATAATTGATGTTGTTGAAAAATACGAGATAGATCCTACCTTAATACATATAGAATTGACTGAAATGGGCTATTTTGAGAACCCTAAATTTACAATAAACATAATAAAAGAATTAAAGAATTTTGGTATTCAAATTGAAATGGATAACTTTGGAAACGGTTATACATCTTTGAATATGCTTTCTTCTTTGCCACTAGATTATTTAAAAATTGATATAAGTTATTTAAGAAACAACGATAGTGTATACAATACTCAATATTCGTTTATAAGCTTCCTTGTTTCTTTGGTTAAGTGGATGAATGTAAGAATTATTGTTGAAGGCGTTGAAACAATTGCAGATGTCATTTTAATGCGACAATTAGGGTGTTTCTTTGCTCAAGGTTTCTTCTTTTCTCGCCCAATGAAGGGTGATGAATTGAAGCAATATATTACTAATATAAATAAGCATGATGGTAACGATATAAAGAAGATTCAAAAGAGCAATTCTTATGATGACTTTACTGTTATTAAAAAAGAAACAAATATTGTTATAGTCGATCCTAACATGAAAAATAAGAATTCTTTAACGAAGATGATAAGCAAATATTACAATGTTTATTCATTTGTGAAAGGAAAAGAGGCCTTAGAATTTTCTAAAAATGCCAAGATGTTTATTTCAACCTTTATTTGCCCTGGAAATTTAGAACAAACTCAAGGATTTAATTTTATTGAAGCAATTAGGGGTGTCCCATTTTTAAATCAAATTCCAATCATTTTGTCGAACGTTACAAAAACGGAAGGTGAAATGTTGCTTGTTAAATATTGTGCGGATTACATTATAACTAAACCTTATAATCAATCGTTAATATTACATAAAATTAGTAAAACTGCTGAAAAATGTAAATTTATTTATCATGAAGAAAAGCTTGTTAATGAAGAACTTTTATTATCAGATAAGGCGTATAAAGATGAACTTACGGGCTTATTAAATCGTCATGGCCTATATTTTAGACTTGATAGCGGTGAAAAAGGAATCAATTATAGTTTATTAATGGTTGATATTGATAATCTTAAAACTTGCAATGATGTTTATGGTCACTTATATGGTGATTTATTAATTAAGTCTATTTCACAATTATTATTTAGCGAATTTAGATCACAAGATATTGTTGCTAGGTTTGGTGGAGATGAGTTTATAGTTGTTGTTAAGAATCTTGATAGCAAAAATGTTTTGCTTGAAAAATGCAGAGATTTAAACCGAAAAGTTAACGAAATGTTAGTTGATGATTTAGATTGTACTTTCTCTTGTTCGATAGGTTGTGCTGTACATCATAGTACCGAATCTTTTGAGGATGTCATGAAGAGAGCAGATTTTGCTTTATACGAAGTTAAACATTCAACAAAAAATAGTTGTAAGTTTGGTGAATTTATCGATTAATTTTAAAAATCCCTTGCCAATCCCCATTATTTTTATATAAATTTGGAAATCTTATACATAGATTTCCTTTTTATTTTTATTTTTGATTTTATCTTTTATTTAGTTGAAAAGTATTATATATATATCTAAAATATAAACTTATGGGGAGTAGCGAAGTATATGTAACCGACAACACGGATAAAACCCGGTCATATACGAGTGAATTAGCGAGACCATGATTTATTATCTAAAGGAGCTAAATTATGGGGAAAAAAGATAATGTAGTTGTTAGTGACGAAAAATCTTCAAGAGTTTTTTACGAGACTCGATCAATTGAAGATACTGTTTCTGAGCTTAAAACTGATCCTAAAAAAGGATTAACAAGCGAAGAAGCAAAGGCGCGTATTGAAAAGTACGGACCAAACAAATTAAAGGAAAGTAAGAAAAAAACTTGGATTCAAATCTTCTTTGAACAAATGAAGAATCCAATGATTTATATTCTTTTTGCAGCTATTGCCATCACAATAGCTATTTCCATTTATGACACAATCAGTGTGGCAAATAATGGATGGGTTGATTCAAATGGTGTTGCAGTTTTAAATCCATTTCTTGATGTTGGAGATTGGCCAGATGTAATTATTATTTTAGCTGTTATCATTCTTAATTCCGTAATTGGAACTGTTCAAGAAATTAAAGCGCAATCATCACTTGATGCTCTTAAACAAATGTCTAGTCCTGAATCAACTGTCGTTAGAGATGGTAAAAGATTTAAGATTAAATCCAGTGAATTAGTCCCTGGAGATATTGTTATTTTAGAAGAAGGCGACACAATTGGTGCTGATTTACGTTTAATTGAGTCTATTAACTTAAAAGCTAATGAATCTAGTTTAACTGGTGAATCCGTCCCAGTTGAAAAGAATGCTGAAGCTTTATTTAAAGATAAAATGGGTGCTGGAGATAGAACCAACTGTGCTTATATGTCAACTCCTGTAACTTACGGAAGAGGAACTGGTATTGTTATCTCAACCGGAATGGATACCGAAATTGGTAAGATTGCTACCGCTCTTGATAGCGAAGAAGACAGCGAAACTCCTCTTCAAAAGAATCTTGCTCAATTATCAAAATCATTAGGTATTTTAACCATAATTATTGTTGTCGCTGTTTTAATTGTTGATATTATTTGGATTTTCGTCAATGGTACCAATACCGTTATCGATGCTTGGATTGATGCAATTTTAGCAGCTATTGCTTTAGCTGTTGCGGCTGTTCCTGAGGGATTAGCGGCCATTGTTACCATTGTTTTATCAATTGGTGTTCAACGTATGGTTAAAGCTAAAACAATCGTTAGAAAGTTACCTAGTGTTGAAACACTTGGTGCTGTTAGTGTTGTTTGTTCAGATAAGACTGGAACTTTAACTCAAAATAAGATGACAGTTCTTGAAGCTTATTGTGATGATAGCTTTTATAAAGCAAAAGATTTTGTTATTAATTCTACTCATCAAGATTTAAAAACCCTTGCAAAGGGTATGTCTTTATGTAGTAATGCTACTGTTGATGAAGGTTTATATGGAGATCCTACTGAGATTGCTTTAGTCGTTTTTGCTAATGCTTTCAATATGCATAAAAAAGATCTTGAAGAAGAAACTCCACGTATTGATGAACTTCCATTCGACAGTGTTCGTAAGATGATGTCAACAATGCATAAAGAAACTGTTAAGAATGTTGTTTACACTAAAGGTGCTTTAGATAGTATCTTAGCTAGAACTGATAGAATTCTTGATAAAGGCATCATAAGAAAGATTACTGATGAAGATATAAAGAAGATCAATGAAGCTAACCTTACATTTAGTGATAAGGCCCTTAGAGTTCTTGCTCTTGCAATGGACTATAAAGATAAGATAGTGGAAGAAAAATTAGTCTTTGTTGGCTTAGTTGCTATGATTGATCCTCCACGTTTAGAAGCCAAACCAGCTGTTGCTACATTTAAAAAGGCTGGAATCACCACAATTATGATTACTGGTGACCATAAAGATACTGCTTTTGCTATTGCTAAAGAATTAGGTATCGCTGAGAAAAAAACTCAATGTATGTTTGGCGCCGAACTCGACACAATGACTCCTGAACAAATTCAAGAAGCTGTTAAAACTGTTAGAGTCTTTGCTCGTGTTTCTCCAGAAAATAAAGTTAGTATCGTTAAAGCCTTAATTAAAAACGGCAACATCGTTGCCATGACTGGTGATGGTGTTAATGATGCTCCTTCCTTAAAAGCTGCTGATATCGGTATTGCTATGGGAATTACTGGCACCGATGTTGCTAAAGGTGCAGCTGATATGGTCTTAACTGACGACAACTTTGCTAGTATTGAAAAAGCGGTTGAAGAAGGTAGAGCCATTTACGCTAACATTAAGAAAACTGTTATTTTCTTATTAAGTAGCAATATTAGTGAAGTCTTGGTCATGTTCTTCATTATTTGTGTTGGTTTCCCAACTCCATTCATTGCTATTCATTTATTATGGATCAACTTAATTACTGATTCTCTTCCTGCCATTGCTTTAGGTATGGATCCAAAAGAACCTGGAATTATGGACGATAAGCCAAGAAAAGCTAATGAAAGTTTATTTGCTAGAGGTGGTTTAAAGAACACAATTTTATATGGTGCTATTATCACTGTTTCAGTAATTCTAGCTTATTTATCTAATGCTTGGATGAATGGTCAATTTACATATTCAGCTATCAATACATTCTATAGTGATGCAAGTAATTTACACTTAGCACAAACTATGGCCTTTACTGCTTTAGCTTTCTCTGAGTTACTTAATATGCTTTGTATGTCAAATACTGAAAGATCATTTGTTCATATCTTTAAGAGTAGAAACTGGATGATGTTAATTGCTATGGCTTTAGGTGTTGCTCTTCAATTATTTGTTATTGAGACTCCCGGGGTCAGTGATGTATTCAGTACTGCTAACATGGATTGGCAACATTGGTTAATTACTCTTGCTTGTGCTTTTGCACCTCTTGTCTATCATGAAATTTATGTCTTTGTTAAATGGATTGTTAAGAAGTTTAAAAAAGCAAAATAGCCTGTAAATCCCCCATGGATTTATAAAAACACAACAAAATAAAAGCGGAAATTATTAGTTTAATTTCCGCTTTTTAATTGTGAGTTATATTGGTTATTTTTTATGCCCGCCAATTTGATTATGTCTTAATTTAGCAGTGCTAGAAGATTTTAAGGCGCTGGTTCTTAATAATTTATTTTTACCATATTTTGCTTGGACTTCATCCATTGCGCGATACATATTTTCTTCTTGTTCTTCGCTTTCAGCACTTTCAAATAATGATAATTGTTTACTTTG
>CAYQCJ010000002.1:0-88496 GCA_964416025.1 uncultured Staphylococcaceae bacterium
CCTCGCCTTGGTGGGCTATTATCTCACCAACTAGCTAATCAGACGCAGGCTCATCTATCAGTGGCGCCGAAGCGCCTTTCATAATAAGGAATTTCACCCTATTACGTATTACGGTATTAGCCAAACTTTCGTTCGGGTATCCCCAGCTGAAAGGTAGATTACCAACGTGTTACTCACCCGTTCGCCTCTAGATAGCAAGCTATCTCGATCGACTTGCATGTATTAGGCACGCCGCCAGCGTTCATCCTGAGCCAGGATCAAACTCTCAAAAAGTTTATATCTTAGTTCATTATTATTCTGGTTTTAAAATTTTGTTCTTAAATAAATTGACGTAATCAATTGTACAGTTTCTGTTTAGTTTTCAAAGATCTCTTGCACGGACAATTCTCATTGCCTTGAAGCGATTTTTCAATGCCTCAATCAGCGTGCCTTATAATATTACACTCACACGTTTTTAAAGTCAACAGGAATTTTAAATAATTTTTAAATTTATTTTGGAGTTATATATTACATATATAAGTCCACTTCCCTGTCCGTAAAACGCACAAGTGATTAGTATTATATAGAGGCTTAAATCGGTTTGCAAGTAAAAGTTTAAATATTTTTAAAATTTTTAATAATTCCCATTTTATCGAATAAAAAAGGCAAGAAGCGTAAGTTTCTTGCCTTTATATTAGTTAATTATTTTGTTAATCGTTGTTTTTGAGCCCACTTAATATTAGTAACCTTATTATATATATAAGGATAGTGATAAAGTCGCTATATAATACCATCGACCAATAAATAGATTCGTTAGTTGTTAATTGCATATTTTGCGATCTAGTTTTGATTCGATAAATATCAACACTTGTATAAAGAAGCATAACAACTAAATAAGCCATCTCAATTCCAAAATACATCCAGAAGAATACTTGGAAATCAGCATTACCAACAATCGAAGCTAATAACCAGAAATAATTAATTAAATAGAAGATTCCAGCCCCGATTAAAATACTTGTGGCCACTCCTAAAACAATTCCAACTACCTTACCTTTAAATAAGAAACCGAATAAACCCATAATAAGGAATAAGGCGGAAGTAATTGCTAAAGCTGAACCGATAATATTTGGATCGTTGAGCAATAAAGTAAAACTCGAAAATAAAATAGAATAGAAAACGCAATATAAGGAAAAAGGAATAATTGATAATCCATTTGTCTTTTGAGTATTGCGGCCAACAATGAAGCCAGTGATTAAGGCTCCAATAAATGAGACAGCAAAAATAACAATAAACCAAATCGTTGCTGATCCATCATCCATTGTTGGCAAAACGTTTATCCATAAATAACTAAATCCAAAACATCCGGCAGCAGTTATCAATAAACCTAAAGCAAAAAATCCAAAGATTTTAAGAAAATTAAGACCAACATTCGTTGGAGTTACATTTGTTTGAGTAAAATTTTGATTCATTTCCATAATATAAATACCTCAGTAGAAAAATTATACAATATCAACTTTTATTTCCAATAAAAAACTTCCCCCAATAAAGAGGGAAGTTTTAATGTTTTATAATAAATTTGTTAATAATTCTTTATAAGACTCGACTTGGAGTGAAGCACCACCGACAAGAGCGCCATCAACATCCTTTTCGCTTAAATATTCTTTAATATTATTTGGTTTGACACTTCCACCATAAAGTATTCTTACTTTATTAGCAATTTTAGTATCGTATAAACTTCTAATAATTGAACGAATATATTTGCAAATATCTTCAGCAATTTCTTTACTGGCATTTTTTCCAGTTCCAATTGCCCAGATTGGTTCATAAGCGATAACAACTTTAACAGCATCTTCAGCGGAAACATTCATAAAACCAGCAATAATTTGTGTTTTAACAAATGATTTAGTTTCGCCTTTTTCATAAGTTTCAAGCGATTCACCACAGCAATAGACAGGAACCATATTGTTTTTAAGTAAAGCTAAAACTTTAAGGTTGCACTTTTCGCTGGTTTCGTTGTCGTAAGTTCTTCTTTCAGAATGTCCGACAATACTCCAAGTTACTCCACAATCGAGCAACATAGGAATTGAAGTTTCTCCAGTAAAAGCACCATGATCTTGGAAATGAACATTTTCAGCACCAACAATTAATGAATTCTTGAGAATTTTCTTAACGGCTGGTAAATCGATTGCTGGAACACAAATTCCCATATCGATGTGATTATGTTTAGCTAATTTTCCTAAATCTTTAGCTTCTTTACAAAATTCAATAGCTTCGGTAACTGTTTTGTTCATCTTCCAGTTGCCTAATAATAATTTTCTTCTCATTTCAATTAACCAATAATATCAATTCCAGGAAGGTGACCATCATTTTCGATCATCTCAAGGGAAGCTCCGCCACCAGTTGAAACGTGGGAGAATTTATCGGCATAACCGAATTCTTTAGCAGCAGCAGCACTATCGCCACCACCAATAACTGAGAAGCAATGTTTATTTGAAGTAATTGCTTTACAAATTGCTTTTGTACCAGTTTGATATTGTTCTTTTTCAAAAACTCCAACAGGTCCATTCCAGAAAATTAATCTAGCTTTAGCAATTTCTTTATTAAAAATAGCAACTGTTTCTGGTCCAACATCAAGTCCTTCAAAACCATCTGGGATTCCATTAACTGGAGCTCCACCAATTTCTTTTCCAGGAACTGTGTCGACTGTTAAAATTTTAGTGACAGCTGGATCATAATCAAATGTATTAGCACAAATGCAATCTACTGGAAGAACAATTTTTCCACTAGCTAAGCACTTTTTGGCATAATCAAGTTGATCTTCTTCAACAGGAGATGTTCCGATTGACATTCCAAGAGCTTTCTTGAAAGTGTAAGTCATAGCACCACCAATTAAAATCTTGTCGCATTTCTTTAATAAAGATTCGATAACTTTAATCTTATCAGAAACTTTAAATCCACCAAGAATAGCGATATATGGGTGATCTTTATCAGTTGGAGCAACACAAGTAGTTAAATTCTTAACTTCTTTCTCCATTAAGAAACCTAAAGCAACTGGTTTTCCTTCAGCTTTTAAAACTTCTGGGACACCATATGTTGAAGCATGAGCTCTATGGGCACTTCCGAAAGCATCCATAACAAATCCATCAACGTAACTGGCCCATTCTTTTGATAAAGCGGCATCATTTTTGCTCTCGCCCTTTTCATAACGGGTATTTTGAACAAGTAAAACTTCACCTAACTTTAAATCAGCAATAGCAGCTTTTAATTCATCACCATGAGTAGCTCCACAGAATTTAACGTTGTGTCCAGCAATTAATTTCTTAAGTTCTGGATAAACAAATTCCATATTGTTTTTAGCTTTTTCATTAGCGATTTCTGCATCATCAACTTTACCCCATTTAATTTTTCCGAGGTGACTCATTAAAACAACAGCGTTGTTCTTTTCTAATAAGTAGTTGATAGTTGGTAAAGCAGCGACAATTCTATTATTATCTCTAATTTCTTCACCTTTAAGAGGGACATTAAAATCGACTCTAACAAGAACCTTAATATCATGTAAAGCACTTGTATTTTCAATTGTATGCATATATTTCTCCTTTTTTAAAAAAAGGCTAATAGACGCTAGGTCCTTAGCCTTAATTTACATTTCTTATTTGCTTAATTCAGCAAAATATTTGATTGTACGGACCATTTGGCTGGTATATGAATTTTCGTTATCGTACCAAGCAACGACTTGGACGTGATAATGATTGGCATCAATTTTACTAACCATAGTTTGTGTAGCATCAAATAAACTACCTTCTCTAATTCCGATAATATCAGATGAAACTAATTCTTCTTCTGTATATCCGAATGATTCGTTGGTATGTGCTTTCATATAAGCATTGATGATTGCTGGAGTAAGTTCTTTATCTGATTCGACAACAGCAACAAGAATTGTTGTACTGCCAGTCTTGACAGGAACTCTTTGAGCAGATCCGATTAATTTGCCATTTAATTCTGGAATAACTAATCCGATAGCTTTAGCAGCACCAGTGGAGTTAGGAACAATGTTCTCAGCACCAGCTCTGGCTCTTCTTAAATCACCTTTTCTTTGTGGTCCATCAAGGATCATTTGATCACCAGTATAAGCATGAACTGTTGTCATGATACCACTGACGATTTTAGCTAAATTGTTAAGGTTGAAAGCCATTGGAGCTAAGCAGTTTGTTGTACAGCTAGCAGCACTGATAATTGTATCACTGGCTTTAAGAATTTCGTGATTGACATTATAAACAATTGTAGGAAGATCTTTTCCTGCTGGAGCAGAAATAATAACTTTCTTAGCACCGGCATCAATGTGAGCTTGTGCTTTATCTTTTGAACAGTAGAAACCTGTACATTCAAGAACGACATCAACATCTAATTTTGCCCATGGGCAATTGTGAGCATCTTTCTCAACATAAATCTTAATTTCGTGTCCATCGACAGTAATTGATCCTGGTTCTAAAACGGTCTTGCCGTCTTCAGCTAAAACTGGTTCTTTTGAAGTAACTTTATCACATAAAGCATATCTTCCTTGGGCTGAATCGTATTTTAAAAGATGAGCTAACATCTTTGGGCTAGTTAAATCGTTAATAGCAACGATATCATAACCTTTGGCTCCAAACATTTGTCTGAAAGCTAATCTACCGATTCTTCCAAATCCATTAATAGCAACTCTTACATCTTTACTCATATATATAATTTTCCTCCTGAGTATTAACAATTTAATTATAAACTTTAGTTTATAAGATTTAAAGCAATAAACTCTAAATTTAGTATTTTATTACTTATCTTTTTATTGGCGAAATTTCTTAGAAGTTTACGCCTTAAAAATTTCGCGAATTCCAGTAAAAATTACTTACTTTTGTGGAAAGTAACTTCCCCAGTTTTTAGAGACTTAATTTCGCCATCTTTAGTCTTACAAATTAGGTGGCCATTTTGATCAATATCAGTGACTAATAAAGTCTCTTCTTTATCAATAACCCTTGCAAAGACCTCTTTATTTTTTAAATAGTTGTGTTTTTGAACATATTCAATGAAAGAATTGTCGCCTTTTTTAAAAGCATTTAAACATTCAAAGAAAAGGTTAACAATTTGATGAGTTATCATTCTTACATCGAGTTCAATCTTGCAGTTCATAAACATCGAGGTAGCGTTTGGTAAATCGCTAGGAAATTCCTTTTGATTTACATTTAATCCAATTCCTACAACTAAAGCGACTAATTCATTTATAGAAACACTCTCTAAAAGGATTCCACAAACTTTTTTGTCACCAATATAAACATCATTTGGCCATTTAATTGAAGCATTAAATCCCATGGTTTCTAAATAGGAACAAACAACCGCTCCAGTCATCAATGATAATAATCCGAAATTATCGAAACAAAATTTATCTTTTAAAAGGATAGAAAATGTCGCACCATCGCCTTTATTAGCGACAAAAGAACGATCGAAGCGACCCTTGCCTTTTTCTTGAAAAAGAGCACTACAAACGGCTTCAGAATGAAGCTCATTGTAGTGTTCTTTAAGATATTTATTTGTTGAATCGATACTATCGAACTCTAAAAATTCTCTTTCCATAATAACTATATACGCAGGATTTACAAACAATCGCTACGCAAATCTTCAATAAATCGAATGGAATATAAGGAACAATGAAGATTGATAATAAATAAGCAAAACTATAATCTAAACCTTTCATTGTATTTAAAATTAAATATCCATGTAAGAAACCAAAAGCATAAACAACTAATAAACAAGCTACACAAGCTAAAGCATCAACAACATAATTTGTTTGTATCTTGTTATCTAATTTTTTAACGGCCCACATAGCGATAAGTCCAGGGATAAATCCATAAACAAATCCGAATGTTGGAGCAAAAACATATGCGAATCCCCCTCCAAATCCACTGAAGACTGGAATTCCAATAAGTCCCATTACAATATACAAGACAACGATAATTAAACCTTCTTTTAAACTTAAAGTTAAACCAATAATAAAGATAACTAAAAGCTGAAGAGTGAATTTAATTAAACCGGTTTGTAAAGTCATAAAGGAACCGACAATCAACAAGGCTAAAAATATGGCGATTCTTGAAATCGAATCAATGACTTTTTTTGTTTTCATATTAGATAAAGTTTGCGATAGCTAACAGAATACCTGCAGCAACAGCACTTCCAATAACACCAGCGACATTTGGTCCCATAGCATGCATTAATAAGAAGTTTTCTGGATCTTCTCTTTGTCCTTCTTTTTGAACGACACGTGCAGCCATTGGAACAGCACTGACACCAGCGGCACCAATCATAGGATTTACTTTGCCATGAGTTGCCGCACACATAATCTTTCCGCCTAAAACACCGAAAGCAGTCGACATTGCAAAAGCAAGAATTCCTAAAACAAATATTAAGATGGTTTGAAGTGATAAGAAGTTGCTTCCAATAGCAGTTCCACCGACTGATAAACCAAGTAAAATTGTAACGATATAAAGTAAAGCATTTGAGACTGTAGTTACAAGATTTGGAACTACACCACTCTCTTTAATTAAATTTCCAAGCATTAAGCATCCAATTAATGGAGCACATGAAGGAACAAGAAGAATACAAACGACCATAACTATAATAGGGAAAAGAATCTTCTCTTTTTTAGTGACAGGTCTCAATTGTTCCATTCTAATTCTTCTCTCTTTTCTCGTAGTTAATAACCTAATTATTGGAGGTTGAATAACTGGAACAAGAGCCATATAAGAATATGCAGCAATTGATATAGAAGCTAAGAATGTAGGAGCAAGCTTAGAAGTAACAAGAATAGCCGTTGGTCCATCAGCTCCACCAATTATTCCGATACTAGCAGCAAGTCCGAAAGTCATATCTGGGAAAAGTCCCCATTCACCTAAAGCAATTGCACCAAGGAAGGTAGTAAAAATACCAAATTGAGCAGCAGCTCCAAGTAACATTGTCTTTTTATTAGCAATTAAAGGACCGAAATCCGTAGTAGCACCAATTCCTAAGAAGATTAAACATGGATATATTTCAAATTTAACTCCAAGATATAAATAATCAAACAAACCACCTTGACCTTTGCCTAATGCTTCCATTTGATCTGCAGTTGTAGGTGTTTCAATACCAGCAATAGACTTGGTTTGATTAAATATACCCATTAAATCAGGGAATAAGTTAACAAGTAACATACCAGAAGCAATTGGAATCAATAAATATGGTTCGTATTGTTTTTTGATAGCTAAGAATAAGAGGAGTAAGGCAATTAAAACCATTACGAGGTTTTGCCATCCACCATCTTGAAAGAAACTAGCAATGCCACTTGTACTGAGGATTTGATCTATAATATCAACAATCTTATCCCACATATAATTAACCTAAAATTACTAATGAATCACCAGTATTAACATTGGCGCCTTTAGCAACATTAATAGCTTTAACTGTTCCATCAACAGGAGCAACAACTTCGTTTTCAAGCTTCATAGCTTCGATAACAACAAGTGTTTGTCCTTTTTTAACGCTATCACCAACAGCGACAGCAACTTTGATAACACCACCACCAATTGGAGCTTTGACAGCTCTTTCTCCTCCACTTATAGTGGCTGGAGCAGCGACAGGCTTGCTCTCAACTTTAGCGGCAGGAGCAGCAGCAGGAGCAGCGACAGCAGCGCCTTCCTCAACTGGCTCTAATTCAACTTCATAAACTTTTCCATTAACAGTAATACGGTACTTTTTCATATATTATTTCTCCTTAATTATTTGATTTCCCTAATTGAAACAACTTTAACATTCTTCTTCATATCTTCTCTTCCAACAATGCTAGCAGCAATTACTGCTACCATCATGTCTTCATCAGTAACATCTTTTAAAGCGACCTTTTCGCCGACTTTAACTTTTTTAACTTTTTTACCGAAGGTTAATCCGGTTTTTGTTTCCCACATATTAATAAGTTTAAAAATTAAAGATGTAATACCAATAATCATCAAGAGGATTGCAAAAACCACAACAATTGCAACAAGTGAATAGATTGCTCCATCACTTAAACTAACTGTAGAATTTCCATCAAAAACATTTATAAAATTCATAAATATTCCCCCTACTCAATGATTGAGAATTCTTGAACAACATTCTCATCAGCCTTTTCATTAGTTTTATCTAAACCATATTTCTTGGTTAAGAATTTTTTAGCAACTTCTTCGAATAATGCGATTGAAAGGACATCTTCATCACATTTTGCTAAATCTTTATATTTTTCTTTATAAGCTTCAAATTCTGGTTTAAGTAAATCGGCAGGTCTACAAGTGATTACTTTATCATCTCCAATAATCTTATGTTGAACTTCTGGATCAATTTTTGCAGGAGCCTTTCCATAATTTCCGTGAAGATAATCTTTAATCTCTTGAGGAACCATCTTGTATCTTTCACCAGTCAAAACATTAAGAACAGCTTGTGTTCCGACCATTTGTGATAATGGAGTAACAAGAGGTGGATAACCTAAATCTTTTCTTACCTTTGGAACTTCTTTTAAAACTTCATCATATCTATCCATAGCATTTTGTTTCTTAAGTTGGGCCATAAGGTTGGAAAGCATTCCACCAGGAACTTGATATTTTAAAATGTTTGGATTAACACTTAAAACTTTTGGATTTAATAAGCCGTTAGCAAGATATTTATCTTTTACTTTGCCTAATTCAACTGAAGCTGCATCAAGCATTTCATCATTAAGTCCTAAATCATATTTTGTATTTTTGTATGCATAATTAAAAGCTTGTGTCGAAGGTTGAGCAGTTCCGTTACTGATTGGCGAACAAGCAGTATCGATAATGTCAACTCCTGCTTCAATTGCTTTTTCATAAGTTAATTCAGCAATTCCACCAGTGCAGTGTCCATGTAATTCAATAGGCACTTTGACGGCTTTCTTTAATTCTGAAATTAATTTAAAGGCATCGTTTGGAAGTAAAACGCCAGCCATATCTTTGATACAGATGGAATCAACACCCATTTTCTCTACCTTTTTTGCCAGTTTAACATAATATTCAACTGTGTGAACAGGACTTGTAGTATAACTTAAAGCAATTTGACAAATTCCACCATATTTCTTGGTTGATTTAACAGCTTGCTCCAAATTTCTAACATCATTCAATGCATCAAATACACGAATAATATCAATTCCGTTCTCGATTGATTTCTTTACGAACATGTCGACAACATCATCAGCATAGTGATGATAACCCAAAATGTTTTGGCCTCTAAAAAGCATTTGTAATTTTGTATTTTTACATACAGCACGGCATTGTCTAAGTCTTTCCCATGGATCTTCATCAAGGAATCTTAAACAAGCATCAAATGTGGCACCACCCCAAATTTCAATGGCATAGAAACCAGCATTGTCCAAATACTTAAGAGCGCTAAGAATTTCTGGTGTAGTCATACGTGTAGCAAACAACGATTGATGGCCATCACGTAAACTTGTTTCAACGACTTTTACTCCCATAATTTTTACTCCCTTTTAAACCACTTTTGAAGAACTCTAGATTAAATAAAAGCACAATAAACAAATTAGACATAACGTTATAGTTTGTTGATTAGTTTTTAGGATCTAGATTTACCTTCTTTCAATTATGATTTGTTAACGGTTTCCTTAACTTTAAAAAGTTAACGAAATCGACTTTATTGTATCATAATATACAGGTACTTTTATAGTAATTTACTCTTAAAAATTGGTTTTTTTCTCTACAAAAAATAGCCAATGAAAATTGGCTATTAATTAAGGAAAAATTACTCAATATCTATCTTTCATTTTTGCAAATTTTTCTTGTTCGCTATTATCGACAGAAATTTCTTTATCATTAGCAAATAATTTACAAATATTAGAGCAGTGTGAGAAGACTCTTGAATAAGCACTCATTAAGTCAGCATAAACTAAATCGATAAATTTAGGATTCCCAGAACGTAATTCAAGAGAAGCATTTAAGTGATCAGTCACCAGCCCTTCGAGTTGAGCAACAATCGTTCTTCTAATTTTAATAATCTCTAAAGCTTCGTTTTTATTTCCGGTATCATAAACATCCTTAGTTTTTTCAATAATTGAAATCGCTTTATTGTTAATATCGTTGATTAATTCTAAAGTTTTGTCGTCTAATTTTTCTTTTCTTTCGTTTAAAGTTTCAAAATAACCAATTAAACTTTCACCATAATCTCCGATTCTTTCACAATCTTTTCCGGCTCTTAACATTTCTGAATATGTTTTAAATTCACCTTCATTCAATAATCCTTTATCCGCACTAAGTAAGAAAGCATTCAACTGTCTGTCAATTTTATCAATAGAATCTTCTAATTCATGACAATATTGCCCATCTTCTTCTGAAGGTTTATTAACATAAATTCCAATAGTTTTAAATTGATCAATAACTAAACCAAGTTCTTGAAGAAGTTGTTCGTTAGCTAAATAAAGTCCAGTTGATGGGAATTCTCTCATAACTCGATTATCTAATTCTTTAATTTGAATTGGTTTCTTTTCATTGCCTTTATCAGGAATAATAAGCGTCATTAATTTACATAACGGTTTAATAAATGGAAAAACCAAAATCGTCATCGTTACATTAAATATTAAATGGAATAAAGCGATTGTAACCATTGGGTCAAAATAGAAAGTCAATGTTTCCATATTAACAAAGTTGTTAATGTCACCTGTCCAAAATTCAAAAGCATAATTTAAACCCATAAATAAAATGGCACCAGTTACGTTAAAGAATACGTGGAATAAAGCTAAACGTTTACTCTCTTTACTTCCACCAATTGCTGAAATTATAGCTGTTGTTGTGGTTCCGACATTGGCTCCAAGAATAACTGGAATAACTCCAAATAAACTGATAGCTCCTGGAGTAGCCATATATAAGCCTTGCATAATACCAATAACAGCGGCACTTGATTGAATAACGGCTGAAGTTGCGGTTCCAACTAATAAACCAAGCCAAGGCATATCATCTAAGCCTCTAAATAATTCCATAAAAGCAGGTTGATCAGCTAAAGAACTTAAGTTACTCATCAACATTAAACCAAAGAATATACAACCAATTGAGAACAATAAATCACCAATATTTCTGAATTTTCTTCGTGTTGTTAAAAGTAAGATAAAGGCGCCTATAAATAATAATAAGGATAAATAACTGCTAAAAGGAATAGCAATAATAAATGAAGTGATTGTTGTACCAATATTAGCACCAATTATTATTGCAACCGCTTGAACAAGCGTCATAAGTCCAGCCCTAACAAGTCCAATTGTTAAAGCGGTTGTTGCGCTACTTGATTGAATTACGGCAGTAAAACCACAGCCAACAAAAAGACCTAAAAATTTATTGTTAGTACATTTCGTAATTATTTTCTTAAGTTTATCTCCAGCAATTCTTTTGATAGAAGTTGACATGAAGGAGATACCAAAAAGGAATAGACCAAGTCCACCGATAATAATCGCCCAATACGAAAATCCTAAATCAGTATCCGTTAATATCATTGTCTAAATTATAAACGATAATTGCCAATTAAAAAGAATAAAAATGAAAAATCACAAGATTTTAATGGGGTTTTAATAAGCAAAAATCCCTCACTTTTCCAAAAAGACAGGGGATTAGCAAGGGATTTTGATTTTTTATTAATTATTCTCTTTATTTAAATTTTCTTTAGCAATTGCTAACATCAATTTGATTCTATTTTCTTGGTTAACCTTTGGAGCACCTGCATCATAATCAACAGCTACGATATTTGCGCCAGTTAACTCAACAACTTTTCTGATCATGCCTTTTCCAGCAATATGGTTTGGTAAGCATCCGAATGGTTGAGTACAAACAATGTTTTTATAACCATTATGGGCTAATTCCATCATTTCAGCCGTTAATAACCAGCCTTCTCCCATTTTGTCACCATAACCAATTACACCTTTAACAAGGCCTTTTAATTCATAATAATGCGTTGGAGCCGTATATTCTTTATGAATCGAAATTGAATCAATAAGCATATCCTCAACTTTTAAACAGTAGTTTAATAAGGCTTTACAAACCCATTTTTTGAAAATGTTTCCACCATATAATTTAATATCTTCAAGTCGATTATCAATTTTAAAATTAACGAAACTCAATAAACCACCAAGATAAACTTCGCAATCTTCTCCATGTAAGAAATCTTCAAGCGAATTATTTCCTAAAGCAGCATATTTAACGTAAATTTCTCCAACAATTCCGACCTTGACTTTCTTGACGCTTCTATCGCAAGGAATCTTACTAAAATCATCACTAATTTTATAAAGGTTTTTCTTAATATCTTTAAACTTATAATCTTTCCCGTGATTCAATAAATCGACTATATGATCAGTCCGTTTTTTCAATAACCCCTGCGTATCCCCCTTATTTATTTCGTAAGGTTCAGTTTGGTTCTTTAAATACATTAAAGAATCTCCATAAATTACACCAGCGACAAGTCTTCTAATCATCTTTAAAGAAATATGAAAACCAGGATTCTTTTCAAGACCAGATAAGTTGAGTGAAAGAACAGGAACATAATCTAAATCAGCTTTCTTCAAGCCTTTTCTTAAAAGATGAATGTAGTTACTTGCTCTACAACCACCACCAGTTTGGCTAATCATTAACGCAACTTTATGAGTGTCATATTTTCCGCTTTGAAGAGCATGAATCAATTGTCCACAACTTAAAATTGCAGGATAACAAGTATCGTTATGAATATATTTAAGTCCAGTTTGAGCAATTTCAGGTCCTTTAGTCGTTAATAATTCAGCATGATATCCTAAATTATTAAAAATTGGTTGAAGGATTCTAAAATGAGTTTCCATCATCATAGGAAAAAGAATTGTATAGTTCTTTTTCATGTATTTAGAAAATAATAATCTACCAGTTTTTTTATCGTATTTTAATTCACTATTCATGGATTTTTTTCTCCTTTTGCTCTTGAAGGGCAGCAAGAAGCGATCTAATTCTAATTTTAACAGCACCTAAATTAGTGATCTCATCTATTTTAATTAAGGTATAAATTTTCTTTTCTCTTTCAAGGATGTCACGAACTTCATCAGTCGTAATAGCATCGACTCCACATCCGAAAGAAACTAATTGAACAAGATTCATATCGTCAGTATGAGCAACATAATTTGCAGCTTGATAAAGTCTAGCATGATATGTCCATTGATTTAAAACATGTGTAACCACCGCTTTTTTCTCTTTTTTAGCAATAACATCATTGGTAACAATTGCAACATCAAAAGTAGAAATCATCTTATCGATACCATGGTTAATTTCTGGATCAAGATGATATGGTCTTCCAGCAAGAACAATAATGTCTTTGTGTTCTTTTCTGGCTAAAGCGATAATTTCATTGCCTTTTAAATCTACTTTTTCTTCATAATCATCATAAGCTTTATAAGCGAGTTTAACTGCATGACGAACTTCTTTTAAAGTTATATCGCTAAAATATTGTTTTAAAAGCGTATGAAATTTAATTGGGAATTCCCTCTTATGATCGATACCAACATAATCCTTAATAAAAGTAACGTTGTTTCTTTTAAGATCTTTCATATTTGCATCGATAACTTCAGGATAATATGCGACTACTGGGCAGTTATAGTGATTACTGCCTTTATCTTCATTAATGTTATAAGACATACAAGGATAGAAAATATATTTAATTCCTTCATCAATTAAATACTTGATATGCCCATGAATAATTTTTGCTGGGAAACAAACCGTATCGCTTGGAATGGTTGATTGACCAGCTAAGTATAATTTTCTATTTGAAAATGGTGAACGAACGACCTCAAAACCTAAATCAGTTAAAAGTGTGTTCCAGAAAGGGAATAATTCCCACATATTTAAACCTAATGGAATTCCAATTTTACCACGTTTTCCAGGTTTAGAAACATAACTAGCAAGTAAATTTTGTTTGAACTCAACCATGTTAAGTTCACTCTTGCTTGTCTTTTTTGTTATTGGTTTTTCACATCTATTTCCACCAATAAATGATCTATTTCCACTAAATTTATTAATAGTTAATCTACAGTGATTTGGACACATTTGACATGTTGTAACAAGAATTGAATGTTGAAATTCGCTCAATTCTTTCATATTTAAAATTGTTGATTTCTCGCTTGTATGCATAGTTTTAGCATATAAAGCAGCACCATAAGCGCCCATTAAACCAGCAATATTTGGTCTAATGACATTTGTATTCATTTCAATTTCAAAAGCTCTTAAAACGGCATCATTTAAAAATGTTCCGCCTTGAACAACAATCTTTTTGCCTAATTCACTTGGTGAACCAGCACGTATGACTTTATATAAAGCATTTTTTACAACTGAAAGCGATAAACCAGCCGCAATATCTTCAATAGTTGCACCATCTTTTTGTGCTTGTTTAACCGCCGAATTCATAAAGACAGTACATCTTGAACCTAAATTAACAGGCTTTTTGGCAAATAAAGCAAGTTTAGCAAAATCTTCTATCTTATATCCTAAAGCACTTGCAAATGTTTGAAGGAACGATCCACAACCACTTGAGCAAGCTTCGTTTAAGAAAATATTTTCAATTGCGCCTTTTCTAATTTTAAAACATTTAATATCTTGACCACCAATATCGATAACAAACTCGACATCAGGCATAAATTTTTTAGCAGCAATAAAATGTGCAATTGTTTCAACGATTCCAAAATCAACTAAGAAAGCATTTTTAACAATATCTTCACCATAACCAGTGACTGCACTACTTACAATTTTGATATTTGGTTTTAAAGTGTAAATTTCTTCTAAAACTTTTTTAATCAAAGGAACTGGGTTTCCAGCATTTGACATATATCTTGAAAATCTTAAATTGTTATCTTTATCAATTAACACAAGTTTAACTGTTGTTGAACCAGCATCAATTCCTAAAAAGAATTCATCATTATAATTGTCAAAAGATAATGTTTTTACCAATTCTTTATCGTGTCTGTCTTTAAAAGCTTGATAATCACTTTCATCTATAAATAATGGTTCTCTATAATCAAAATTTGAATTATTAGTGTAATTTCTTACTTTATTTAATAAATCATCTAACGAAACTTCTTTATCGGTGCAAAAAGCAGCACCCAAAGCAACATAATATAAAGAGTTATTTGGACAAACACCAGTAACTTTCAATGTATCATCAAAGGCTTTTCTTAATTCACTAATAAAAGTTAATGGACCACCAAGATACAAAACATTACCAGTTATTTCTCTTCCTTGAGCAAGTCCAGCAACTGTTTGATTACAAACTGCATAAAAAATTGAGGCACTAATATCAGATTTTCTTGCCCCTTGATTTAATAATGGTTGAATATCACTTTTTGCAAAGACTCCGCAACGAGAAGCAATTGTATAAATCTTTTCTTTTTCTTTAGCAAGATTATTCATTTCTTCGATTGAAACATTTAATAAACTTGCCATTTGGTCGATAAAAGCACCGGTTCCACCAGCACATGTACCATTCATTCTAACTTCAACACCGTTCTCTAAAAAGAGAATTTTAGCATCTTCACCACCAAGTTCGATAATGACGCTAGTATTTGGGTTTAATTTGTTGGCAGCAACTCTAGTTGCATAAACTTCTTGAATAAATGGGAAACCACAAGATTCCGCAATACCCATACCAGCACTACCACTTAAAGCTAATTTAACATTATCAACACCTTTTAATGGTCCGTCTTTTAATCTTTTCAAAACTTCTTCAATTTTTTCGCTAATCTTCGAAAAATGTCTCTCATATAAAGAAAAAAGAATTTCATTTTTCTCATTAATTACAACGCATTTTATAGTTGTTGAACCAATATCAAGTCCAACTCTTAAATTTAAATTTTCCATAAACATAATTTTAACACAATAAATAAATAATAAAGAAAACTATTTGTGTTTTTTTGCTCCCATTTTAAATATGTCTAAAAATAAAAAAGACCCGCATTTTTTGTGGATCTTTTTCGTTACTTCGATTTAACAATAATTTCCTTTTTAGAATTATCATAATCAACGACATAATTCTTGTTTGGTTTTAAAGTCTCTTCGAGTATCATTTTAGCTAAAACAGTCTCGACATTATGTTGAATAAATCTCTTTAATGGTCTTGCACCAAATTCTGGAGAATAGGCATTATCGAGCACATATTGACTAAGATTTGTTGTAAATTCAACTCTATAATATTCGCCATCCAATCTAACTTTTAAATCATTTAACATCTTATTAACAATCTTTAATTGAACGTCTTTACTTAAATTATTAAAATATACAATTTCATCAATTCTATTTAAGAATTCTGGTTTAAATGTTCTATGTAAAATAGCATCAATTTGATCAGATTTTCCTTCAAGAATTTGTTCGCTGCCAACATTGCTTGTCATAATAATTACAGTATTCTTAAAATCACACAATCTTCCTTGTGCATCAGTTAATCTACCATCATCCATAACTTGAAGAAGTAGATTCAAAACATCTGGAGATGCTTTTTCAATTTCATCAAATAAGACAATACTATAAGGATTATGCCTTACAGGTTCAGTTAATTGTCCGCCTTCCTCATAACCAATATATCCAGGAGCGGCACCAATCAATCTAGAAACACTATATTTTTCCATATATTCACTCATATCAATTCTAATAATGTGTGAATCACTATCAAACAAAGCTTCAGCAAGCGCTTTAGCAACTTCTGTCTTACCAACACCGGTTGGTCCTAAAAATAAGAACGAACCAATAGGTCTATTAGCATCATTAATTCCTGCTCTTTGTCTTAAAATTGCATCCGAAACTAGTTCAATTGCATTATCTTGACCAATAACTCTCTTTTTAAGAACTTCATCAAGATGCAAAACTCTTTCTTTATCACCTTTAGTAATCTTTGAAACAGGAATATTTGTCATCTTGGCAACAATACTAGCGATATTATCTTCAGTGATAACATCGCTTAACATTTTTTGTTTACCTTCAACTTCTTCAAGTTGATTTATTCTTGTCTTGATTGCAGGAATCTCTTTATATTGAATTTCACTTGCAGTCTTAAAATCACCATTGTTATAAGCGTTTTGAAGCTTAAAGTTTAAATCATCTAATTTTCCTTTAAGTTCCTTACTCTCGGTAATTTCGGCTTTTTCTTTATTCCATTCAGTAGTTAATTCTTCTTTAGTCTTGTTAAGATCAGCTAAATCTTTTTCAAGTTTTGTTAATCTAATTTTTGATTGTTCATCAATTTCTTGACTTAAAGCCATTCTTTCAATTTCTAATTGTCTAATTTTTCTTTCACATTCATCAAGTTCGCTAGGCATTGATTCAATTTCTACTCTTGTTTCAGCACAAGCTTCATCGATTAAATCAATTGCTTTATCAGGCAAAAATCTATTAGGAATGTATCTAACTGAATAATTTACGGAAGCAACAAGAGCATTATCAGTAATATGAACACCGTGGTGGCTTTCAAATCTATCTTTTAATCCTCTTAAAATTGATAAAGTGTCTTCCTTACTTGGTTCAAGAACCATAACTGGTTGAAATCTTCTTTCAAGAGCTCTATCTTTTTCAATATATTCTTGATATTCCTTTAAAGTGGTTGCACCAATACAATCAATATCACCTCTTGCTAACATAGGTTTAAGCATATTTGATGCATCCATTGCACCAGCACTTCTTCCTGCACCAACAATAAGGTGAATTTCATCAATAAACATTATGATGTGATGATTGCTCTCTTTAATTTTATTTAAAACAGCTTTCAATCTCTCTTCAAATTCACCTTGGTATTTTGCACCAGCAAGTAAACTTCCCATATCCAACTCAAAAATTTCCTTACCTTTTAAAGATTGAGGAACATCGTTTCCAACAATACGTTGAGCTAAACCTTCAAGAATAGCGGTTTTACCTACTCCAGGTTCACCTAAAAGAATGACGTTATTCTTAGTTTTACGCTCCAAAATAGTAATTATTTTTCTAATCTCATCGTCACGACCAATTACAGGATCAATTTTGTTCTTTTTGACCTCATCTGTAATATTTCTACCAAATTTTTTTAATATATCTTGATCTTGGCTATAATCTTCATATCCGTTTGTGTTATCCATATCTAATACCTCCGATCATTATTAATTATATAACATAATTAGCACTTGTCAATAATGAGTGCTAATATTCTTATTATGTCGTTATAATCGAGTATTTAAGATATTTATTAAAGCATTCCAAAGAAAAAAGGCTCATTACAAGCCTTTTAAATTAACTAAAAAATAATTAGAATGAAACTATTAATCCACCTTCAAGAGAATAAAAGCTACATAATCCTCTATTTTCTTCGATAATAACATTATCAAATTGATAAGTTTTAATAATCTCTTCTTTAAGAATATTGGCTGAATCTAAAGCTTTAGTTTGCGAAATAATGCAAATTCTTCCTTTGGTTTCTGGGCACATAATTCCGATGTTATAAACCAATCTTTTTAAAACACCTTTAAGTGTTCTAATTTTCTCTTTAATATCGATTTGACCATCTTTTCCATAACATAAAGGTTTAATTTTTAAAGCTGTAGCAATAAAAGCAACAAATTTTGAAATTCTTCCGTTTTTAATAAAGTTATCAAACTTATCTAAAACAAATAATAAATTGTTTTTATCTCTCTCATCTAAAAGCTTGCTTTCCATATCGCTAAAGTTTACATCTTCATGAATAAACTCAACTGCTTTATTAACTAAAATTTGCATAGCACCACAAACAAGTAAGGAATCAATAACAATTACATTTTCTGGTTTGCTAAACATCATTCTAGCAACCGATGCACTATTAAACGATCCGCTCAACTTACTAGAGATAGTGATAATAATGTAATAATCAGCACCTTGTAACAAATCTAAAAAAGCAGCTGGCGATGGACAACTACTTGTTGCCTTCTCTTTACTGTTGTTTAAAGCATCTAAAATCTCATCACTAGTCATATTCTCATCATCAACATATTCTTTACCGTCAATCATCATAGTTAAAGGGGCAATTGCAAATCCAATATCCTTCTCATTTTTTAAAAAATCTTTAGACAAATTGCTCGAACTATCCGTAATAATCTTATACTTCATTTAATCCTCCAAAACATACCTAAATAACAATTTCGGAATGTTTAACATATTATAAACAATTTCCTATATTTTAAATGGTTTTTTTAAATGAAATTATTATCGGTCCGTGATAATATAAACAAGGGTAAATAAATATGTCAAAAATTATATTAGTTGGCGGAGGAACAGCAAGCGGAAAAACTTATGTTATTGACCGTGTTGTCGAAATTGTTGGTAAAAACAATGTGACTCACCTTAGTATTGATGATTATTATAAAGCGTTGGATGATTTATCGATGGAAGATAGAAAAAAAGTTAATTTTGATCACCCAAAAGCGTTCGATTGGAAATTAATTAAACAACAATTAACTGATTTAAAGAATAATAAATCTATAAATAAACCAACTTATGATTTTGTTGCTCATAATAGAAGCAGTAAAACCGAAATTGTTCAACCTAATAAAATTGTTATTGTTGAAGGAATTATGGCTCTAGTAAATAAAGATGTTAGAAACCTCGGGGATTTAAAAATATTTATTAATGCTAGTAGAGAAAGAAGATTATTAAGAAGAATTGATCGTGATAAAATCGAAAGAGGTCGTACTTATGATTCAATTGTTCACCAATATTTTGAAACTGTTCAGCCAATGTATGAAGAAGTTATTGCACCATCTAGTTACTACGCTGATTTATTAGTTAACAACGATGGAATCGATAATAAATCAATCGAAGTTATTGCTAGCGTATTAAAAGCTATGCTTAATGGAGAGATAAAATAAAAGAAGCCAAATGGCTTCTTTTTTTAGTTAATCGTTGTCGTCATCATCATCGTCATCATCATTTACTTTGTGGTCGAAATAAAATGTAGTTCCATCGCCATAAATCTTTTTTAGTTTTCTATATCTAATATGTTTAATTAATTTATCAAGGTTACTAGCTAAAATATAATAAATAGGAATAATTAATAGAAGAGCCCACCATGGATGCCATCCATTAAATGCACCACTTGCGCTTCCCCACATACCTATCATTAAATATGCAGAAATTGCCAATCCCCAAATACTTAATTTCCTAAATTGTCTGTAATATATTGCACGAATAACACTTGAAATAGTATCAGTTAAAAATAACATTGGCCAAAAAACCATCCAGCCATTTACCTCTTTATATAAAAATCCTAATAATAAATAAGCTGTTAATAATAATGCAAAAACAATTCCGTCAATAATTCCACAAATTGCTTCAACGGTTTGATTAGAACCTATTTTGTATAAAACATGTGTGGTGTTCCCATCCATATAAGTATCAAATCCATACTTGTGTTCGTACTTATGTTCTTTAAAGAACTTGCCTTGTTCGCCACCAACAAAGACACCTTTAGTGTTGATATCGACACTATCTCCATTTTTAGATTTTACATGAATACCGTCTTTTCCAATACTAACACGATCAGAATCATTCACAAATTCTGCTTTAGCATTCTCTTTGTAACAATCTTCAATTGGTTTTTCTGTATTAATTAAATCATCAATTGATACTCCATAAAGTTTTGCCATTTGTTGAATATAGTCAATACTTGGTGATGCTTCACCAGCTTCCCATTTAGAAATTGATTGTCTACTGACATTCAATTTTCCACTTAAATCCTCTTGTGAATAATTAAATCTTTTACGAAATGCGATTAATCTGTTTGCTAATTCTATAGTCATGAATTTTCTCCTTTACGCCTTATAGTATTTACTCTGTTTCAATTGCATAAAAGAAATTTATATTAACTTTTATGTAAACTTTACTTTACATTTTAGATATTTTAAGGGGTATTTACAAGGTTTATTATAAAAGGCTCTCCATTTTAGGAGAGCCCTACTAGGAATTCGTTCCTAGTAACATAAGTTTAGGATCTAATTATATGATCCATTTGTTAGTTCGAGATTTCCATCTCTATTTCTACTTTTAATATAAAATAATTTTTTAAATTTTTCAAGACCAATTATTTATCATTAATAATTAACTCGACAGTATCATTAAAATCACTAAAAAGATTTTTGCTTACTTTCTTAGCTGCTTCTAATCCGTTACTATTGCAATAACTATTATCAGTTAATGAAAGCATCGAAATGTCGTTTTCCGCATCTCCAAATACATATAAAGAGTTAAGAGGAATTTTTTTAGTTTTTACAAATTCCTTAAGAACATTTCCTTTAGAAACATTTAATGGGGAATAATCAATCCAGGCATTATTAGCGTCAAAGATCTCGACTTTGCCTTTATACTCTTTAGCTGTGTATTGATACCATTTTTCAAATGTAGAATCTTTCTTTTCTCTATATATTGAAAACTTAATAATTGGTTCTTTAATATCATCAACCGTTTTAACAAACATGCAATTAGAATTAAAACCAGTGATAAAATCTTTTTCATTAATCTTCGAACGATTAACAAAATACGCCATATGAGGTGTACACATTTCAATAATCAAACCATCAAAAGCACTATAATAGTCAAACAAAGATTTAACGTCTTCTTCTTTCATTTTGTGAACAATTAAATCTCTATCATCTTCAACAACCAGAGACCCATTTTCGCATAAATAAATAATATCTTTATTGTTATTAAATAAAAACTTTAAATTAGCGTAAGTTCTTCCGCTAGCAACAATAATCTTATTTCCAGAATTTAATATTTTATTAAAAGCATCGACAGTACGTGCAGAAAATGCACCTTCTCCTGGCATAAGAGTAGTACCATCAACATCGCACACAAAATATTTGATTTTTTTACTCATCTTATAAATAATTAAAATTTAAATTAATATTGATCGACTGGTCTATTAACAATGCCATAATAACCAGTTAAAACTGCAGCGCCTAAAGCGGTAACACCAGTAATAATGTTTCCGTAACCATAGAATCTATTTGAGAAGTTTGTAATGAAACCTTTCTTAAGAATATCAAGAGCAATTGGATAACCACAGAAGAAAACAACGCTTGATGTAAGATAGAAAACTGCTGAAATTGTGATAAGAACAAAGATTGAAGAACTCTTCTTCTTATATTCACTTACTGCAAAAGCAGATAAAGTTAAAACAACAGCAATAATAACAAAGACAACAGCAATAATTAAACCATTCGATTTAGCACTTCCGGTGCCATCAAAATCCATCATTCTAAAAATTGGATAATAACCAGTGACACCATTGACGATTGGGAAAACATTGCTAACTAAAGCAACTAATCCACATAATAAACTGGCACCAAGAACTTTAATCATTTTAGCATCTAATTTTAAAGTGACAATATGTGAACAACCAAGGAAAATTAATAATCCACCAGCCAATAAACTTAAAATACCTAAACAGATAACTCCAATTCCAACTGAACTTCCGTAAAATGAAGGAATTAAGAATGTGTAGACACAAAGAAAAACGATATCAATAATTCCAGTAAAGATTTGTAATTCAGCTCCGATTTTAAAATTGTCTTTGAGAACATGTGTAAGAATTATTTCTGTTGCACTTACAATGAAAGATAAAATTCCAATTACTAAAATAAACGAAACTCTACCATCTGATTTTGAATTGTAATCAACTAATAATTTACCTAAACTTGCATCTCCTGTTGCGCCAACACTGATAGCTGGTAATATAAACCCAAGTATTATTCCAGCAACCAATAAACAAAGAGAAATAATATCCAATATTGATGTTAATTTCTTACTCATAAAAACACTCCTTTAAACTAATCTAAAAAATTATAACTTAATACAACATTTATTTAAACTCTTTTTTATAAATAAAAAAGGCTCATTTTGTAGTGAGCCTTAAGTTTTTTTAAGAGCGAACTTATTTAATCTTTTTTAAGTCAATCAAACCAGCTAAACCAGCGACACCAGCGGCAATAATTCCAACAATACCATTACAGATTGCACCAGCACCTAAACTGGATAACCCACTTTCATTTCCTAAAGCTGTAAGAATGAAGAACATTAAGATTCCGGCAACTAAGAAATTTAAAGCACCAAGAAATGCGGAAAATGCGGCTACATTGGCCATTTTCTTTCTTAAAAACAAACTAATTGATCCAGAAGTAAAACAGCAAACAATTGCTAAACTTAAACAAATAACAGCAATAATAATTAATGCAGAAAGACCAGAATAACCATCAGTCCCAACAAATTGAAATAATTCATAGAAAGATACTGTTGATGTGCTACTTCCTACGATTGGAAGCGTAATTGTAATAGAAATTGCGGGCGCTAAAGCAATAAGAAACATTGCAATTCCAAGAACCACTGCTCCTCCGTTAAGAAACATACCTAAAAATTTTTTTATCATATTTTTACCTCTTGTTAGAATTATATGTTATTCATAAGGCTTTTTAAAACACAAAAAAAGAAAAGTTTTTTCGAACTTTTCTTTTAGTGTAAAATTGTTTACTTTTTAGGCTCTTTAACAGCTTCAGCAATTGTTGAAGCGACACCAACCATTCCTTGTAAATCACTTGGAATAATAAGTTTTGTGGCTTGTCCATTAGCAACTTTTTCCAAAGTTTCATAGGACTTCATCTTTAAAACAGCTTCATCAGCTCCAACCTTTTTAAGAGCTTCAAGACCTTTCGCTTCAGCTTCACGAACCATAATAATACCCTTGGCTTCAGCAGTTTTAACATCTACCATAGCTTGAGCTTCACCTTCAGCATTTTTAATTTTCATTTGTTTTTCTGCTTCAGCATTTAGAATAGCAGACTCTTTATTACCTTCAGCGATTAAAATAGCACTTTGCTTTTTACCTTCAGCCAATAAAACTTGTTCTCTCTTTTCACGTTCAGCTCTCATTTGACGTTCCATTGCATCGCGAATGTCTTTTGGAGGAAGAATGTTCTTAACTTCAACTCTATTAACTTTAATTCCCCAAGCATCGGTTGCTTCATCAAGAATCGATCTCATCTTAGCATTGATAATATCTCTACTAGTTAATGTTTCATCTAAATCCAACTCACCAATAATATTTCTTAAAGTTGTTGCGCTTAAATTTTCAATTGCGCTAATTGGAGCGTTGACACCATAAGTAAACAATTTTGGATCAGTTATTTGAAAGAAAACAACAGTATCAATTTGCATTGTGACATTATCTTTAGTAATAACTGGTTGAGGATCAAAATCCTTAACTTGTTCCTTCATTGATACAACTTGTGCAATTCTATCAAAGAAAGGAAGCATCATATGAATTCCAGGTTCCAAAATTCTATTAAACTTACCAACACGCTCAACAACATATTTATCAGTTTGTTTAACGACACGAATATTCGAAATTAAAACAATCAATAAAATAAGAATAACTACTCCAATAACGATTAACGCTACAGCCCATCCTTCCATAATATTTACCTCTCTTTACTTTAAATCTTTATCATCGATTTTTTTAACAATAAGTTTGTTGCCATCGATTGATAATATCTTAACTATATCATCTTTTTCAATTTTTTCACTAGGATTAACGGCCTCAGCAGTCCAAATTACACCATTAATTTTGACTTCGCCACGTTCCATTTCACTTATACTTTTAATAACTAAAGCTTTTCTTCCAATCATTTCATCAACATTTGTTTTGAAATTATTTTTACTAAAATATTTCTTAACAAGTGGTCTTAAAGCGATTAATAAAGTGATAGAAAGAACAACAAATACAATAATTTCTACCCAAAATGGTACGCCAGGAATCGCTGCAAGAATCAATGAAATTAATGAAGCACCACAGAACCAAACCGAAACAATATCAGTAGTACAAATCTCAACGATTAAAGCGATAACAAAAATTCCTAACCAAATAAAAATCATGTAATCTTCAATTGAAGATCCCCATGCCGCTTCTTCTGCTAAAGCAAGAAACATTCTATTAAGCATCTTTCTCAACCTCCTTATTCAAATAAATATGAATTAAATCCTTAATCTCATCATAGGAAGTAGTAAATTTTTTATTGAAGACATCGCAATTTTTGAATGCTTCTTCAACTTTTTCTACCACTGATTTTGAAGTGATACGAGCATAACTTCTATTAATCGAAACTTTATAAAGATTATCTGTATCAATATTATTTCTTTCGATTTCATTAATAGAAACTGGCTTTATAACCACTTCACCTTCTTTATCGTCTATACCAATCATAACATAAGTACAATCTTTTAACGCATCAAGAACGCTTGTATTAAGCGTAATTGCCTTGTCTGTAAAAGTTGCAACACCAGGCTTTTTATCTTTGTTTAACCATAATATACTCATTTTTTTCCTCTCCTACCTAAATTATATGCAAAAAAGTATATTTGTCAATATTTTTGATTATTTTTGATTATTAAAAAATATAAAGGTTGTTTTTTTATAAAGAAGTAAGCTTGTCTTTTAAACGAGCGTTGTAAGTAATCTCGCATTTAGTCGAATAATCAGCAGGATATGGATAGGTGGAATCGAGGCTAGAAAAATCGAACAATCCTTCAATTAATAAACCATCTCCGTTATAAGAAAGATACTGAAGTTCATTATGAGAACTGCTCTTTGAATCCTTGAAAAGTAATTTATCATCTTGTTTAACAAAATTATATGAGTGTCCTTCAGGATTTTGTGATTCAGGGAAATAATGAACGCAAGAATAATATCTTAAAACATTCAATACTCCGGCTAAATATGCCTTAACTTGAGTTTCATTAACAAGTGTTGGATCAGTTTCATCATTACTATCATTACTATTATTGTTTTGATTATCAGTAGATAAGAAACGATAAGAAGGAGTAGCTAAACTTTCATCATAAAAATATAAAACTTCTGATTTTCCAGCCGTTGTTGTCTTATAAAAATAAATATAATAATTGCTATCATTGCGGTCAATCTCATATTTTTCGATATTTTGAACATCGACTCCATCGACAGTTTGTTTATGAGTAATAACACAACTTAAAGTTCTATATAGTTTGTCATTTGAATATTTAGTGAAAACATCTGACTTGCTTCCATAAGCATCATAAATTTCACGAGCTTCGGAATAATCGATAACTTCAACAACTCCACAACCACTGGTGGATAACAAGGCAAGAACGCTTACAGCTATGCAAAGTAATTTTTTCTTCATAATTCTTAAGTAAGTATATTATCACAATTTTATTTTTTTACTTAATTAAATTCAACCACTCACCGATTTCATTATAATCATCAATCCAGATGGTAATTAAATCGTAAGTAAAGAAATAATTTGTGACATCTTTAAAAATTTTCTCGTTAAATCCCGCTTCTTTTTTAAGAAATATAAAATTAAACTTCAAATAATTCTTTGATAATTCAAGAAGTCTTTTCATATTTGGATCAGTCATAGAGATTCCAATAAATATACAAGCATTAAAAGTAAAATCGTGCATTTGTTTAGAAATATTCCAGCTATATGGATTGTTATAAAGGTAGAAATATTCGGATTCATTAAAAATTAATGAATTGGTATATTTCTCTTCATTATATTTATCAAATGGTAATAATCCATGAACATGGAAGATGTTAACAGTTGCATCACTTGTACAAAAACTATTCGCATCGAAAACTGTGCAATATCTTAATCCTCTCTTCCTTAATAAATACTCCAAATTTGTATCGTAATTATAAGTAATGACGCTCATTCCTGGGTGTTTTTGAATAAAATTAACACAACCGTAAAGTGTTGAATCGCAATCATTAAAGGATTTAGCTTCTTTAAATAAGTAAAGCTCGTCATGAAGATGATGATAAACCTCAAAACCGTTGGTTTTTAAAATCTTGCTAGAAACAAATAATTCATTTCCGGCATAGTGTTTAATTTCATCGATTAAGCCTTCTTCGCCTTTATAAAATTCTTTATTCATGGATTCTACAAGACCTTTCCAGTCTTTAGCTCCATAATCGCAGTTAATTCCCGCTCCCATAACCATTGTTAAAGGTAATTTTGCGGCATAAAGTCTCAATAACCACAATATAAAGGTAGAATCTTTAATCTTTCTTTTCTTGCTATCTTCGTTAAGACTATATAAAAGGTCTGGTTGATAATTTAAAGAAGTATCTTCCAAACAATATTTAACTTTCTTACCTTCTAGATAACCAATTGCTAAAAAATTAGCTTCATCAAAATAAATATTAACGGAAGATTCAGGAACATAATTTTCATAATTTTTAAGATTATTAATATGAACAATATTGATGTTTCCCATGACATCTAATTCTTCAAGATTTACACCCCTTAAAGAATTGAAAATATGGCATGTATACTTATGAATATGCTCTTTTTCACTGATAATAATGACCTTAAAATTACAGGTCGGATCAAAGTGAAAACCAAAAGATCTAAAAGTAATATTTTGATAATCAATACCATTTAAATAGTAAAGATAAAGCAAGATTAACAAACATTTTTTGTGAAATATATATGTTTGACTAGTTATTTTTTCCATAACCGTATTTTATCATAAATGTTATACTTAAAGTTATGTTATATTTGTTATTTCGACACGAGTATTTAAAACTCTGGAAAAAGATTGGTCGCTCCGATAAAGAGCGTCTCGATAAACAAACTCTTTACCCCGGAATAAAAGAAGAATGTTTTTCTTATGTTAACGACAAAAAAGAGTTCCACAAACTAAATGTTTATAGACCAGAAAACAATGATTCTACACTCCCACTTATCATCGATATCCACGGAGGTGGATGGGCTTGCGGAAATAAAGAAACCAACAAAAAATATAATTACTACTTAGCAAGCCACGGAAATATCGTAATTTCCATGTCTTATATTGATTTATCAACTCATGGCAAATTGATCGACTCAATTCACGATATTTTTACTTCTCTAGAATGGATTATCGATAATAAAAACACTTTAAATTACGATGAAAATAAAATAATGCTAACCGGAGATAGCTCAGGCGGACACCTATCATTTTTAGTCGCTTCAATACAAAATAATGGGGATTTACAAGGGATATTTGGAATTTCACCACTTGATTTGAAATTTTCTTGTGTTGCTTTAACTCATCCAGCTGCTTCCGTAAAACCTTATATGGAACTACTTCCACAAAATCCTTATTCATTCATTTCCGTTAATTTAAATAAGGCATTAAAGAGAATGCTTTTAGGTGCTAATTATAAGAAAAAACCTATTTTTAACGCTTATAGTTCTGAAGATATTTTAAAATTGAATATTAAATATCCTCCAATTCTTATTGCAACCGGAATTGGCGACACTGCAATTCATCCAATCACCTTAAAATTTGTTAAAGATTTACAAGAAAACAAAGTTGACTTCGAACTTTACGATGACAAAAATAAAGAAAATAATCATGTTTTTAACATCGTTGATCCAGATACTGAAGATGCTAAAAAGATGAATGATTACATCTTAAATTTCTTTATTAAAAATCAAAAATAACTTATTTTTTATATTTTACTAATAGAACAACAATCGTTGTAATGATGACCGCTCCAGCTGCAACGGTTCCACCAATTATCCAAGCATTTTGAGTGCTTTTATTGAGATAAGTATCAGTTAAATATGTTCCGATTGTTTCTCCAACAATCAATTTTGAGAATGTATTATTTTCCACAACATAAAATCCTGGAACACCAAAATAATAGGTATTGGCAAGGGTATTTGCATTTTGAGCGAGCATATTGGTGTTGGCTTGAGCCACTTTTTCATCAGTTGTAGAGCCCGTTAAATCGTCTGTAGATTTAAATCTAGCACGATTTGCTAATCCAATATCGGTACTTCTAGAACCCATATCAAATAGATAGATATTTGGATTATTAGAACCTTCTAAAGATGCAACATAATTAAAAACTACATCTTTAATATTTTCGCAATGGGGACAAGTCTCCATATAAATCATTACGAAATATTTATCTGTGCTTTTTGTATAAAAGTCATCTAAAGTACCCAATTGATTATTGGTTAAATCAGTATAGCTTCTATCATCACTCGATTCATTATTGCTACAACCGAAAAGCGCAGTTGAGGCAAATAGACATAAAATTAGTCCAAAAAAATTATTTTTCATAGGTAAATGCTAAAACAAAAAACCAGAAAAGGCAAGTTAATGAAATTTATACAAATTAAGAAAAGGTTGATTAAATAGTTTCGTTTGTAACAAAAAAACGGTTTGAACGAAATATAAATCGTAATTTTTACAATTTTTTAAAAAAATTTAAAAAAATATATATTAAATAAGAATATATTATAAATAATAACATACATTAATAATATATTGGAGGTTTTTATAATGAGACAAAGACGCATAAACGTATCAATAGTTACCGTATTAACTGCCGCAGCAATTGGTGCACTATTTATTACTTTTTCAAAAAATTTAATTTCGAAATACACTATCACTTTTGATACTGATGGCGGAACTAATATCGATTCCATTCTTGGAGTTACTGGAACTTTAGTAAAAACTCCTGCTGATCCAACAAAAGAAGGCTACACATTTACTGGTTGGGTAGATAAAAATAATAAAACATACACTTTTGATACAATTCCTAATGAAAACATTACTGTTACTGCCACTTGGAAAATTAATAAATATACAATTTCTTTTGATTCAAAAGGCGGAACAAGTGTTAGCTCAATCACTCAAGATTATGCGACCACAGTTTCTGCTCCAACAGATCCTACATATTTAGGTTATACCTTTGATTTTTGGTCTTTAAAAGGCGAAACCACCCCTTACACTTTTAAAACAATGCCAAGTGAAAATATCACTTTAAATGCTAATTGGACTATCAATAGACACGACGTAACATTTATTCTTGATGGAGAAATCTATGGATCATCCGTTAGATATAGTTTTAATGAAAGTATCGTTTTACCAACCATTACTAAAACTGGTTACACCTATGATTTATGGTACACTGATGCCGCTTATACTAATAAGATTTCCACTGCTACCATGCAAAATGAAGACATCACTTTATATGGTAGAAGTTCGATAAATAGCTACGATGTTACCTATCACATTCCTAATAAAAACGATGTGATTAAGACTTTTAAATACAAAGAAAACGTCACTTTGACATTTGATTTTAACGAGGGTTATTCTTTCTCAGGATGGTTCGATAATTCAACCTACACCGGAACTAAATTGTCTTCTTACAAAATGCCTGCTTCAAACGTCGATTTATATGGAAAATATAACGCCAACAATTACACTATCACTTTAAATAGCGATGGTAGCGTCTATAAAACCATCAATCAAGAATATAAATCGACAATCGAAAGTGTCGTAAATCCAACTAAAACCGGATATACATTCGCTTATTGGTACACTACCGATATTAATACAAGTGTCGATGTACCTACAACTATGCCTTTAGGTGGATTAACTTTGAATGCCAAATTTACAGTCAATTCTCATAATTTGAATTACTATTATGGCTCATCACTTCTTAATACAACTTCAGTAGATTATGGAGAAGTTGTTAGCTCACTTTATACACCTGATAATATTCTTGGAAAGACTTTTGCTGGTTGGTATAGCGATGCAAGTTTTGCTAACGAAGTTACCTCTATAACCATGCAAGATAGCGACTATAATCTTTACGCTAAATTTACTGATAACGTTTATACAGTTTCTTTTGTTAACTATGATGACACTATTTTATCAACAATAAACAATCTTAGTTATGGCGACACAATTACTTATACTGGCGCAACACCAACTAGACCAAGTACCATTGGAAGCAACTATACATTCACTGGTTGGGACAATGATATTACTAGTGAAATTACTGGTGATACCACATTTAAAGCCCAATATAGCGAAGAAATTCGTCAATATTCACTTTCATTTATGGTTGATGGAGTTTTATATAAGAAGATAATTAACGATTATCAATCTCCAATTGTTGATCCAATTGAACCTACCAAGACTGGTTATACTTTCGCTTACTGGTATTTAGGAAGCGACGACTCAATAGCAGCCACTTTACCTCCTTCAATGCCTGGAGAAAATAGAACTTACACCGCTAAATGGACTCCAATTTCCTATAGCGTTAAATTTAATAATTATGATGGTAGCGAATTACAAAGCGGAGTTGCTGATTACGATACTTACGCTACTTATAGTGGCGAAACACCAACTAAACCAGCTGATGCTGAATATACTTATACCTTTAGTGGATGGGACAATGATCCAACAGCTACTAAGATTACTGGAAATACCGTATTCACTGCTCAATTTAGTTCAGTAAAGAATCAATATTCATTTACCTTCGTTTTAGATAATGGCGATAGTGACGTTATTTACACAAGAGACTATGGAACAGCCACTCCAACCATCACTTCACCAACAAAAACTGGTTACACATTTGCTTATTGGTATACCTCAGATCCAGCAACTTCAGTTCCTGTTCCAGGAACTATCACAAGTAATGTTACATTTACTGCTAAATGGACTATCAACTCTCACTCAGTTAATTATCATAATGGTTCAGTTTTAGCTCAAGCTTCTAAAACATGCGACTACGGTGCCAATGTTGATTTAACATTAGATCCATTAGTTACTGGTAAAACACTTGAAGGTTGGTATACCGATTCTTCATTATCAGCTGCAAGTAAAGTTTCCGCTCCATTAGTTATGGGCGATGCTGATTTAGATCTTTATGGTAAATTTACTACTAATTCTTATTCCTTAGTTTATAAATATAAAGATGCTCTTGGAACACCTCAAACACTGTCTAGCACTACCGCACTTTATGACTCAAGTGTTGATTTATCTGAGCAACCTGTCACTGGTTATGTTTTCCACGGTTGGTTTCTTGAAGAAGGTTTAGTTCATGCGGTTTCTACTTTAGCAATGCCAGCAAGCGATACCGTTCTTTATGGAAAATACGTCAAACAATACACAGTATTATTCAAGAACGGAACAGACACTCTTGAAACAGATACTGTTGAATCCGGAAACACCACAACTTATGATGGTGCTACTCCAACCAAAGCAAGCGACGCTCAATACACTTATACATTTACTGGCTGGGATTCGGATCCATCAACCACAATAATTACGGCTGATACAACATTTACTGCTCAATTCAGTTCGACATTAAGAAGTTACACCATTACATTTGCTAATGCTAATAATGGCGAAAGCGTCACTAAAGATGTTGATTATGGAACCACTCCAACTTACACAGGAACTCCAACAAAAGCCACTTCTGGCGCTTATTCTTATACATTTAGTGGTTGGGATAAGACTTTAGCATCAGTTACTGGTGCCGAAACTTATACCGCTCAATTCACTGAAACTGAAGATAAGAGTTATGGTTTAAGTTATACAGCTATCGATGCTGATACTTGCTTTGTTTCGGCTTTTGATAAATCACATCCAAATGTTGAAATTCCAACTCAAATTGATGCTAATGGAGATGGCGACTTAGAAACCGTCATTGGAATCGGAGATAAAACATCTTCTGCTGGTGTATTTGCAAATAATTCGTCATTAACCTCAATAAAACTACCATCCACATTGCAATATATTGCCAGTGCTTCCTTTTCTTCAACAACAGCATTACCCAGTATTGAATTCCCTGATAGTTTACAATATGTAGGAGATTATGCTTTCTACGGAACACATATCACCGAAATGAATTTTAAATCAAATGTCCAATATGTCGGTGGTTATGTGATAGCAGGAAGCCTAGTTGAAAAATTAACATTTGCTGATGGTGCGTTAGCGACTGAATCAGGAATTACAGACGGAGCTTTTAACTCTTCATCTTCGTTAAAATACGTAACTTTACCAAATACTTTAGCAAAATTAAGCAAAGGAATGTTTCAAGCATGCATAGTTATGGAAAGTATAATAATTCCTAAGAGCACAAACATATCAACAGACACCAGTCAAAATTATTTTACAGGCTGCAAATTATTGAATTATGTTTACATTGAATCAACTACATATACAGAAGCCCAAATTAATTCGTTAAAGGGCGGAATTCCTTCAACAACTACTCTTTATTATTATTCAGCCACCGAAAAAACGGATGGAAACTATTGGCATTACGATACAGTGACTGGTCTTCCAATAATTTGGGGCGCTTAAATAATTTAGCTGTTCCTCCTTATAAAAACTCCGAATAAAATCGGAGTTTTTAATTTGTTTTAATATTTAAATACTGAATTTTAAATACAAAAGTTAAGTCCAATAAATAGCATTATCAAAAATATCGGGTTTTTCTGGTGCAATTTTGAAACTTTTGCAAAGAAATATATAATATTTTTATGATTTTGATGTAAAAGATTTTTATCCAAACTTTATTCGCATCGTATGCTAAGTGACTTAATTTACAATACACAAATTTTTCGCCTCTTTACAATAACGTACTTGAACATAAACTATTTATTTAACCAAAATTTTACAAATCAACAAAAATTAATAAAAAGTAAATAATAATATATTATAATTAGAGTAATCTCAAAAGGATAAACATATGAAACAAAGAAAAATTAATGTTGTAATTACTACAGTATTAGCTGCTGCTGGCGTTTCTTCTTTATTTATCGTTTCTGGAAAAGACTTAATTGCGAAATATAATATTACATTTGATAGTCAAGACGGAACAAATGTTGATTCTATTGTTGGTGTAACTGGTTCGCTTGTAAGTGCTCCGGCCAATCCAACAAAAGAAGGTTATACTTTTACCGGTTGGGTTGATGAAAATAATAAACCATTCTCTTTTGATACAATGCCTGGAAAAGACACCACTATCACCGCAACTTGGAAAATTAACCAATACACCATTTCTTTTGATTCTAAAGGTGGAAGTTCTGTTAGTTCGATCACTCAAGACTATGGATCGACTATAAATCCACCAGCATCTCCAACATTTACTGGTTACACTTTTAATTATTGGTTCTTGGACGGAGAAACTAAGCCTTATACTTTTTCTACAATGCCTGCTAAAAACATCACTCTTTCGGCTGATTGGACAATCAATAGACATAATGTTAAATTTATCGTTGATGGCGAAGAATATCGTACTGATCGATATAATTTTAACGAATCTATTGTTTTGCCTACATTAACAAAAACTGGTTATACATATGATTTATGGTACACAGACAGCACCTTTATTACTAAGATTTCTGCTGCTACAATGCAAAATCAAGACATTACTTTGTATGGTAGAAGTTTAATAAATAGCTATGATGTCACTTATCATATTCCTGGAAAAGAAGATAAAGTCCAAAGTTATGAATATAATTCAACAGTAGATTTGACCTTTGATTTTAATCAAGGATACACTTTTAACGGTTGGTTTACGACCCAAGACTATAGCGGCTCAAAATTATCAAATTATAAGATGCCTGCTAATAATATCAATTTATATGGAAAATATATTCCAAACACTTATTCGATGACTTTTATTAGTGATGGCAACACCTATAAAACCATTGAAAAATCATATAAAGAAACAATCGGAACAGTTGTTGACCCAATCAAGGTTGGCTATACTTTTGATTATTGGTATACAAACGACATCAATACCCAAGTTGATATTCCTACAACTATGCCTTTAGGCGGATTAACTTTAACTGCTAAATACACAATTCATTCTCATGCTCTCAATTATTATGTTGATGGGGAGATTGCTTATACTCAAAATTTGGATTATAACGAAACTCTTGATGCTTTATATACTCCTAATTATCAAGTAGGCAAAACATTTGTCGGTTGGTATAAAGAAGATGGTTTATTAAATGAAACAACTTCAATTACAATGGTAGATGAAGACATTAATCTTTATGCGAAATTTACAGATAATAAATATATTGTAAAATTTCTAAATTATAATAATACCGAAATATCAACCATCAATGATGTTGCCTACGGAAGTACAGTAACTTTCACCGGCTCCACTCCTACTAAACCAAGTGATACTGGAAATGACTATACCTTTAGTGGATGGGACGAAGATATTACTTCTCCAATTTTCGGAAATACTACTTTCATTGCTCAATTTAACTCTTCAATACGTCAATATACAATGAACTTTGTTGTTGACGGAACAACATACAAAACAATTATTAATGACTACCAATCCCCAATTGTTGATCCAACTACACCAACAAAGACTGGTTATACATTTGCTTATTGGTATCTTGGTGATGATGATTCAATTGCCGCTACTCTTCCTGTCACAATGCCAGGAGAAAACAGAACTTACACCGCAAAATGGAATGCAAATAAGCATTCAGTCACCTATATTGGTGATACCACAACCACATTAGAAAATGTTGAATATGGTACATCTATAAATCTCGACCCTTTAACAAAAACTGGTTACACCTTTGATGGCTGGTATAAAGAAGCCGCTTATACAAACAAGGTTACTAGTATGACTATGCCAGACAATAATATAACCCTATATGCAAAATTTACAATTAATTCTCACTCTTTAATATATAAATATAAAGATATAAACGGAACTTTACAAACCATCGAAACAACCAATTTAAATTACAATGCTTCAATCGATTTAACTGAAAAATCTGTTACTGGATATTCGTTTAAAGGATGGTATACCGATGAAGCCTTAACTCAAAATGTGACTACTATGAATATGCCAGATTTAAACACAATTCTTTACGGAAAATATGTCAAACAATACACTGTTACGTTTAATAATGGCACCGAAACCTTAGCAACCGAAACAGTTGATTCTGGTGAATTAGCAACTTACACCGGAGCAACTCCAAGCAAAGCAAGCACAACTGAATTAGTATATACTTTTGATGGATGGGATAAAGACCTTAATACTTTACAAATTACCGCCGATACAGTATTTACAGCTAAATTCAGTTCATCAGTAAGAAAATATACTATAACTTTTGCAAATGCAAATAATGGTGAAAATGTCACAAAAGATGTCCCATACGGAACTCTTCCAACATATGATGGTGTTCCTACAAAAGCAAATTCAGGCGCTACTACTTATACATTTACCGGTTGGGACAAAACAATAGTAAATGTTGCTGGAGAAGAAACTTATACAGCGCAATTTAGCGAATCAGAAGATAAGAGTTATGGTCTTAGATACATTGCTATCGATGCTGATACTTGTTACGTTTATAGTTTTGATAAATCTCACACTAATGTCGTTATTCCTTCAATGTTTGATGTTGACTACGATGGCGATAAAGAAACTGTTGTCAGTCTCGGCAAAGAGGGAATAAGCGGTTCCCCTATATTTAGTAATTCGAGCGTTACCTCGGTTTCTCTCCCTAATACCATAAAATATATTAGTGATTGGACTTTTGGTAACACAACTTCTTTAACTACGCTTCAACTTCCTGACAATTTAGAATATGTTGGCGATAAAGCATTCTACGGAACAGGAATTAAATCATTAGAATTCAAAAAGAAACTTCAATTTATTGGTAAATATGTTTTTGATAATAGCAGTATAGAAACCCTCACATTTGAAGATGGAGCGTTAGCAAGTTCATCTGGTATTTCAGAATATGCTTTTTACTATACTAATCATTTAACAAAAGTAGTTTTACCAAATACCTTTGCTTGTTTAAGTGATCGTATATTCGGTAGTTGCAAAGCATTAACATCAATAATAATTCCAGCAATTACGGATATAAATAATACCGATGGATATCAAGGATCGTATTTTAGTTCTTGTTCTGCTTTAACTCACATCTACATTGAATCCACTACTTACACTTCAACTCAAATTACAAACTTGTTATATAATTCTAATTCTATTACAAAACTTTATTATTATTCAGCCACCGAAAAAACTGATGGAAACTATTGGCATTACGATACATTGACTGGTCTTCCAGTAGTCTGGGGCGCTTAAATAATTTAGCTGTTCCTCCTTATAAAACTCCGAATAAAATCGGAGTTTTTAATTTGTTTTAATATTTAAATACTAAACACATTTGATTTTATTGTCAAAAAGTCGACCACATGGTAATATTAATTACATTATGAATACAATTCGTAGGAATCTATCACGTGCGTCTAGTATTACATTCTATATAGGTATATTTATTACTTTGATATCTATTTTTGGTATCGTTTACCAAGTATTTTTCATGTTTTATTTCGTTTCTATCGCAATATTTTTGGGATTACCAATCCTTATAACATTTGGTTTAATTTTATTAAATTCAGATTTTTCTAATTTCGCTAATGGATTACTAAATATTGATTCTTCTTCAATAGAAATTGTTTCGACAACATTAAGAACATATTCTTTGCCACTCTTTATTACTAGTTTATCTTTATTTATTCTTACAATAATACTATCAATAAATTCTCCAAAAAATTACAGTAGGACAGTAAAATTTGTTCTTTCTTCAATTTTAATTGTTGTTGCATTACTTGTTTTCATCCTCACTTATAATTCAAGCATCGAGGTAGCATCATGAACACTATTAATATCAAAATGTTACCAAGATTCTTAGATCCAATTATTGAAATCGATGGAAAAGTTTTAGAATTAAAAAAAGGTGAAAATAATCGTTTAATTGGCACTTATACCACGAATTCCTCAGTTGCTAAAATTCACATTTATAATTTAAAGGGTGAACTTACAGGGAAAAATTGGATACTAAGATATTTATTCTTCTTTATTATAAGTATTGGAAATGTCTTTAATCCATTTTATAAAATGAGCGACGCTTATTCGTTTGATTACTACTACGAAATGCCTTTAGAAGAAATTAATAACATTTCCATCAACTTTGAAAACAAAAAACCAGATGGTAAAGTTATAACTATTAAAGATGGACCTTTAATGGATAATAAATCAAATATCTTTATTTTTGATAAAACCTACAAGAAAAAAATTATTATCAATAATATAATAAAGGTAGTAGATACGATACTTTTCGCTTTCTTAATTGCCTATTTGCTTATGAGATTCATTTTTAAAGTCATATAAGGGGGAAAAATTATGGCTCTTTATTTAAAAAATAAGTTTGCGTCGATTAGTGGAAGTTCGTCTGTCACCGATGAAGCAGGAAACGTTAAGTACACTATCAAAGGAAAAGTCTTTTCGTTTACAAGAAAAAAATTTATTGTTAATGAAAACGGAGAAACCCTTTATATTGTTAGAAATAAATGGTTCCGTTTCTTCCATTATAGTTCGTTTGTTCTTGATCAAAACGAAGAGATAATAATGAAAATAACCAAAAACGTTTTTACTCATCACTATAAAACTGAAGGATACACCAGCAATATTTCAATTGATGGAAACTTTATTGGCTGGGATTTTGATGTTAAAAGAGATGGGGAAGTTATTGGTATAGTCAACCGTGAATTCACAGTTCTAATCGATTCCTTTAAAATTGAAGCTTATAAAAAAGAAGATGAACCATTAATAATCGCTCTTGTGGTCGCTCTAGATAATATTGCTGACGATGCTCAAAACGATTAATTTTAATAATTTTCATAAATAAAAATGTCTCACAAAATCTTCATTTAATAAGACTGATTTTGTGAGACATATTTTTGATTTTTTGGTGCGAGTAGGGGGACTTGAACCCCCATGCTGTGAGGCATAAGATTCTAAGTCTTACGTGTATACCAGTTTCACCATACTCGCAGTAAATAGATTATATCAAAAAGTCGATTATTTTTTTAATTATTTTGAAAAAATATAAACAATCATTATTATATCGATATAATCGCATTTTATTACATTTTTGTATATCAATACTAGAACATCTAGTTTTAAAAACTATATCAACTAATATAGACCTTTTTGGTAAGTCTTTTTTACTTGACATACTACGTATGAGTGAGTATATTGTAGTTTGGCATGGTAAAAATGCCTTAATTTTGTATTCAATCTCAAATTTTTATATATATTTTCTGAAAACGCCTCTTTGAATACAGCCCAAAAAGAAGGAAAAAATATGAAAAGTTTTATCAAATTATTGGCTACTGGCTTGATTGGCACAATAGCTTTAGGTGGTTCTGCTAGCACTATTTATTTCATGGTAAATAATGGTTCTAATTCAGACAACAACCATACATCACTATTACCTGGAGGAACCGAACTCACAGATGAACAAAAAACTGTCAGTGCAATTAAGGACAATCTCTTTAATTATCTTTCAGCTTCAAATTTAAAATTTAACGATTTACTCTTAAACGTTGAGGGCTTAGGAGCTACTAATAGTGAAGCTTTACAACTCAATTACAAAGGATCAATGGATTACAAAGTTTTTATGACCACTCATAAAAACAACCTTACTAGCGATGATGTTGCCGCTAAATTTAATGGCGATATTAATGTTAAATATCTCGATAATACCACCAATGCTAAATACACAACTAAGCTTGATGAGACAATCGGATTTCAATCTCAAGGTACTGGAAAATTATTTTTAGATTGGAAACCAAGCGATCAAGAAGGTGTTGAAGCTACTAAATATTCAATCAGTGGAAAAGTCATCGATGATGTTTTAGATTTTCTTCCTACAATTCAAACATTAACCGGTGTTGATTTAAGTAGTGTCCACGATTATTACAGTTTAATTAAAAATATTGATATAACCAATTTATTACCAATGGCTATTGATCTTGTTGGTTCTTTAAGTGATTCTTCAGATCTTAATCAAACTCCAGTCGATGGAATTTACTCATTTAATATTGTCGTTCCTGCTTCTTTATTAAAAGATGCTGGAATTGAACAAGATTTACATATCGTATTTAAATGCGATGACAAGGGTCTTTTAACTGCTATCGAACTTTATGAAATTGATATCAGTGGCATTAAGATTTCTTTAACAAGCAATATCTTAATGGATATTACTGATTCCGGTTATGTTAGTGATGTAAATGAAGACGAATACACAAACAATCTCGATTGCACCACTAACGCTTTAACTACAGTTGCTAGTTTAATTGATGAAAAGAAATTTGATACTAATTTATCAATCTCTTTAAAAGAAAATGTTAATGGCGTAAATTCCGCCACCAGAACATTTGATGGATTCTTTAAAGGTGATTTATCAAGTGCTAAGGCAATTAATGATGGGGCAATTTATGATATTGGAATTACTCAAAATCAAACATTTAATAGTTCTGTAAATGTCCGTTATGCTAACAACAAAACTTATTTCAAGGTTGGTTCTAATTTAGCTAAAGGATTTATTGCCGATTCAACAATTGATGATTTAACTAAAAATATTACATCAACAATGTTTAAAGATAACGCTCCTAGCGCTGATGAAGCTTTAAATATGGTCGCAACAATTTTAGGCGATTCACCAATTTATGAAATTATGGACGGAAATTGGGGAGCTTATAAGAAATTCATTAGAAATTTAACAATCGATAATGAAGTTATGACTCTTACAATTAACGCTAAAGCTTTTGGTAGTAAATTAGTTGATCAAGATTTCACAATCAACATCGATTTAAAAGATGGAAAATTAAATGGTTTATCAATCAAAGATTTACCAGTTACTCAAAAAACTAAAACTGACGGAAAAGTTTATGTTACTTCAATCGATTTTGCCGTTAATCTTGTAGATTTTGGCACACATGTCAATGATGTTACTGAAACTTATGGCGATTTTGGTCAATATGCTAATTTTGAAATTGCTAATCCACTTTATAACACCATTTATAAGATTGTTGATTCAAAAACAGTTGGTGCCAATTATTCAATCAGTTACACCAAAGAAGATGCTACAAAAGAAATGTTCACTATTGATGGAACAATTGATGGCGATATTAATTCTATGGATGAAATCGACATTTCAAGCATGAGTACTGTTGAAAATGCAGTCAATGCAATCAATGGCAAAAATTTAGGTTTATACAATATTACTGCAGGCGGAAATATTAACGGAATTACTCACAATTTAAGTGCAACTTACCAAGATCAAGGTTTATATCTCGATTACTGGGGAGCAAACAAAGAATACACCGAATCAAAAATGAGTTTAACTCAAGGAAAATTCTTCGATGTATTTAACTTAGTTTATGGAATGATTGGTGGCTCCGCTTCACAAGAAGTCAGTATGTCATTTGATAGCATGACTTCAACTTTAGATAATTTACTTGATATTACTGATGGAAAACTTTGGAGTATTCTTCAAGGCGATATGATGTCTGATTTAGATAAATATATCAGTGTAAAGAGTGATGGCAGCGCTAATAATTTAGTTAATGTTGCAATCGACACTACATTATTTGGCGGAAATTATGGTTCAATAAATCTTGTTTTAGATTCAAATAACGATTTATTATCAATTCACGCTAATTATAAAACAGCTGGATATGGAACTGTTGATTTTAGTTTCAACTTTAGAGACTATCAAGATCCTACAATTGCTAGTGACGATATCACTAACAACTATAAAGTCATGGATAATACAGTAGATGCCATCATTAGTTTAGTGAGCGGTTCGTCCTTAAGTTCGATGGAGGTTTCCGGCTCCTTAGCCGGTCCCAGGCGATAATCCGAGGCAACTAACCCTCGAAGGGTGGGCTAATTTACAATTAAATCCACTCATGCCAGAAGGCTCAATGTCTGGCCTCTTTAATCTTGCTGATTCTACGGCTACTGAAGGAACAAAACTAGAATTTGATCTCAATACAGACTCTAGTGTATATATCGAATATAACGATAAACTGAGAGTTTTATCGACAAAAACAGCACTTATTGAATCTTTAAAGGAGGTTACCGAAATAGATAGCGGTAATCTCCTTTACGTTTATATTTCTGAATACATTCCAATAATTCAAACTTTAATTGGCGAAAAAGTTGATAGCACAAACTCAATTGAAGCTAATTATGATAACGTCATGAAATGCTTAACCAGTTTAGGAGATGCTATCAAAATCGAAGCAACCGCAAGTTATGTAATTGATTTAAGCATCGATTTTACCAAATTAAATCTTGATATCATGAATACCGATCTTTCATCGATGGGCACTTTAAACTGCACTATTAACTTAAATCCAAGTGACAATAAATATCTTGAGTTAACTCTTAATGACATTACTTATGATGGCTGCACTGGAGATATTACTACTTCTCTCACTACATATAGCGATAGAAGCAGTGAAATCTCTTTTAGTGATAGCGTCGGACAAGTCGATTTATCTACACTTCCAATTTTAGTTAAAGCTGGAATCGCTACTACTGAGAAAAAAGCATATAAGATGAGCGGTAATTTATCCGCCAAAACCACCGGTGTCGTCTCATGGTTTATGAGTGTCGATATTAACGCTACTGTCGATGTTTATTTATCGATCGGCGACGAATTAGATGAAAACAATTTATATACAATTAAAGGTTATATAATTATAAATAATAATAAAGAAGGCGATTGGTCAACAAATTTCTGGAGCACTTCAAGAAGTTATGATTCAAGAATTACAAAATATATCATCAAAGATACTGATGCATATATTTATCAAAAGAAGCATTATTATGAACAATCTCGTGCTACTGCTTTCAATAGTTGGAAAGACAAAACAAATACTACCACTTACTCTTATTTTAAAACCACTCAACAAAGCATGTTAAATGATGTCTTATATTATCTCGTCGATTTCACCTTAGGAGCTCCCGATCTTTATTCACAAATTGTCGATGCAATGGGCGGAAGCATTAGTTTAGATTTCTTCGATATGTTTAAATACTTTAAATTTATTGAAGATGGAAAATATCAAGTATACTTAAAAATTCTAAGCTTGATGAATGTTTATGCTGATATTTATTATGATCAAACAACTTTCTTATTAGATAGGCTTAATGCCTACACTAATTTCGATATCGTCATTGGTTCTGTCTCATTCAATCTTGATGTTAGTAATCAAAACATTGCCGGAGTAGGAGATATTCAAACGCAAATTGATGAATACGATACCTTCAACACTAGCTGGTTAAGTCACAACGAAACAAATGGCTTACAATATCGTCCAACTAAAGACGATACTGGAAGCGAATATATCTACACTTCTACCACTCAATTATTCTAATAAAAAGTGTCTAATTTCTTAGACACTTTTTCAATTGTTTTGTTCTACTTTCTTTTGATTTTTAATGTTCTTAATTAACATCACAATTCCAAAAGCCAGCGCCAATCCCACGTGGATTATTAAAAGTACTGGATAAATATCTAAAGCAATAGCGTTATCTAATGGAGCGATTGGCTTTAAAACACTGAATAAAATTCCATAATCTAAGCACTCATAAACAATGAATAAAATTATCATTAAAGCGTTAAGAGAAATACCAACAATATTTAAAATAAATCTATTTTTATTTGTATTGAGTAAAAACCAAATATAATCAAAAACACAAACAAGTAAGATTCCTAATGCGAAGAAATAAGCTAAAACATTATGAGTTGGTAATGTTCCTAATCCAAAAACAAAAGCACCACCGACATTATAAAAGAAGAATAAACCTAAAATAATGATAGGAGCAGCTAATTTGCCATTGTGATTATTTGTTGGACCAAAACTTGCTATCACTTCTGGAAGCTCAACTTTAGCCTTATAATGGGTCACAAAGTAACATGTTGAATAAGTTACCATCAAAACCATAATCCAGAAACTACTGAAAAAACTTGTATCGTAATATTGATTAGTGAATAATCCACCAAAAACTTTACCAATATATGCGTAATTAACAATAAATAAAATAAGAGAGACTAAACTGAGACTTCCAAGAACGAAATGATTAATTAACGAGGCCTTGGCCGAGAGTTTCTTAATAAAAACACCATACAAAACAAGGACCGAAAAATAAACTCCAACAAAGAAACTAAGAATTACTGTTATGTTAACAATAAATTGAGGATTATATCCAGAAATGAAAGCTAACACATAGCCAAAGAATTTATAGAAACAATCAATTCCAAAAATGACGAGTAATATCAAAATAACCGTCATCGACGTAAATAAACTATTTTTTGCTTTTACATTATTCATATTTAACAAACACCTTTTCTATATCATCTAAACTAAACGAACCATCAGTATGAAGATTTATTGTCGTGTATCCTGGCATATCTAAATCTAAATAACATAAGTCGGTCGACTTAACTCCATAAGTTTGAATTAATCCGTTATAATCGATTGAAGCGTAATTATCATGATCGTGTCCACAGAAATAACCTTTAATTCCGTTGCTCTTAAAATTCTCAAAAGCTCCAGAATTCTTATAACTTGGGCAAGATTTTTCTTCGTTCTTACCTTTACATTTTGTTGCGTCATCTTTGCAAGCATTCCATGCAGTTTGCATCTCTAATAAAGGAATATGGAAGAAAGCTAAACCAGTAGCTCCATCGTTTAAAGTAGTATTAATATTTGTAATATGGTCGAGTTGATCTTGTCTTATATAATCGTATTCGCCATTAATTCCGAAAGAAACATTTACATCGTTACCGCCATCAATCATATAAAGACGATACTTAACATCAGTTCCGGATTTAATATTAATGTAATAATTAGTATGTCCGCTCAAACCATCTTCACCGTAATTATCGATAAATAAAGCGTTTTTTGTTGAAGATGATTGAATTCTTTGGCTTATATAATTTTCCCCGTAATCGCCTTGGAAATCATGATTTCCAAAGGTATAAGCCCAAGGAATATCGCAATTATCAATTCTTCTAACAAAATAATCGACAATGCTTGAATCAGCATTCATGAAAGTATCACCAGTAAATACAATTAAATCAGGATCAGCTGTTTTAATGTTGTTTACTAGATAATCCATTTCCTTGATATTATCAGCACTTTTTGTCAAATGGATGTCCGTTAGTTGCATGACTTTAAAAGAATCACCTGAAAAAGATAATTCCTTGCCATAACTAGCCACATCAAACGTTTTGTTTGTTCCGCCACAGCTTACTAAAAATACACTTAGAGCCGCTAAAAGCAGAATTTTGTTATATTTGTTTTTCATAATACGCTTATTATACAAAAGTATTATGAAAAATTAAATTTTATCTTTCAATTGTTGTTAAAATATATCGACCAGTTCCACTAATTGAGGCTTTTTGACCTGCTGGAATGAAAAAAGTATCATAAGTGTTGTAAGGAATAGCATTTACTAATCCATTTCCCGACAAAAATGTAATGGAAACAAACGAATCTTTTGAAGCACAAATCGAAGAAGAATCTTTAACATCATAAACGTAACTTGAAAAATATTTACATTTTCCAACTAAATTTCCCTTAAATTTAATAGGTTCATATTTTTTATAATCAATAACTTTCAAAGCTTTATCTATATGTAATTCACGTTTTTTGCCGTTAGCATCGGTTCTATTATAATCATAAAGACGATAAGTTAAATTTGAGTTTTGTTGAATTTCAATAAGCGTTACACCCTTACCAATTGCGTGAATAGTCCCACTTTTAATAAAGAAGCAATCGCCATTTTTAACTGAATAAAAATTTAATTTATCTAAAATTGTTCCGTCTTTAAGAGATTTTTCAATATCTTCTTTATTTGAATCTTCTTTTAAGCCAACATAAAGACCAGAACCTTCATCGTGATCGATAACATACCACATTTCAGTTTTGCCATAACTATTCTCATTTTTAAGAGCATATTCATCGCTTGGATGAACTTGAACGCTGAGATTATCACCAGAATCTATAAGCTTAATTAAGACTGGAAAAAAAGGAAATGTTTCAACATATTTTCCAATATCCCCTGCCAATGCCACGTCTTTTAGAAATTTGCCAGCATTTACGCCACTTGCAATTTTGCTTAATCCATCATGATGAAATGACAATTCCCAACATTCAGAAATTTTATCTCCATCAACTTTTTTTCCATATTTTTTTAATTTATTCCCTGCCCATATATATGTTTTAATAGCAGGTTCGAGTTTAACAATTTCCATACTGTTTATTATAAGATAATAGTTATCATTATTAAATATTTAGCACAAAAAAAGTATTGAAGTTAATCAATGCTTTTATTGTTCTTCATAAATATCTATTAATGGCCCACTGCAATTACAAGAATTACTAATTGTTTGTCTTTAATCAAGGCAATTATTCGATAATCTCCGAGTCTATATCGCCATTGTCCTGACCTATTACTTTTTAATGCTTTCCCATGGATTCTTGGATCTATACAATCCTCTAAATTCTTTCTTATCCATCCAAGCAGCATTCGTTGAGTATATTTATCAAACTTCTTTAATTTTTTTAAAGCTGAAGGAATAAAACTAACTTTATACATTAAATACCCAACTCTTTTTCAACATCATCAAGCGAAATTGTTTTCTTGTCTTTTTTATATTCACTAATAGCTTTATCAGCTAAAGATACATCATATTCTTCTTCAATTGCATCAAAATAAACTTTTTTAATTGATTCACTTAAAGTCATACCATTAAGTTTTGCATAGCTTTGTGCTAATTTTTTTTCATTTTCCGTCATTCTAATTGAAATACTCATATATTAACTCTCCTTGTATTACATTGTAATACATAAAGTTTAAAAATCAAAGTGAATTTAGGCACAAAAAAAGTATTGAAGTTAATCAATACTAATTCATCATAATGGTGCCTTCTGCCGGACTCGGACCAGCCACCTACTGATTACAAATCAGTTGCTCTACCAGATGAGCTAAGAAGGCAAGTGATTGGTGGGCGCTATAAGGATCGGACTTATGACCTCTTCCGTGTGAAGGAAGCGCTCTCCCGCTGAGCTAAGCGCCCAAGCGTCATTTGTAATATTTGTTGTCATATGGTGGGCCTTAATGGACTTGAACCATCGACCTCGCCCTTATCAGGGGCGCGCTCTAACCAACTGAGCTAAAGGCCCATACTTTCATATATCAACGCTTACATAATATACCGAAGAAATAACATAAAATCAAGAATTTATTGGTATGAAAGGACAAGGGGGTTGCCCTTGTCCAATATACCAAAGATAAATCGAATGAGATTAACGCTTTGAGAATTGAGGAGCTTTTCTAGCCTTTTTAAGACCGTACTTCTTTCTCTCTTTGCTTCTACTATTACGAGTTAATAATCCAGCAGTCTTTAATGTTGCTCTATCTTCTCCAGCAGCAAGTAAAGCTCTAGCAATACCTAATCTAATAGCACCAGCTTGTCCAGTGTATCCACCGCCAAGAACTGTAACTTTAATATCATACTTCTTATCAGCACCTAAGATGGTAAGAGGTTGTTTTAAATCCATAACTAAAGTTTGCATTGGGAAATAAGCGTTAACATCAAGACCATTAACTTCGATCTTGCCTGTTCCACTGATAACCCAGACTTTTGCGACACTGGTCTTTCTTCTACCAGTTCCGTAATATTCTTTTCTTGTTGACATACTAGTTCTTTCCTCCTAAGTTTTTGAAGGTCAAAACCTCTGGTTTTTGTGCTTCATGCTTATGATCAGCGCCTTTGTAAACGAATAACTTCTTGGCCATGGCTCTTCCGAGTCTGCCTTTTGGAAGCATTCCCCAAACGGATCTTTCCATAAGTTCTTCTGGATATTGTTCGAGCATTTCTTTTAATGTTCTGATTCTCATACCACCGTTATATCCACTAACGTTGTAGTATTTCTTATTTGTCATAATGTTGTTTCCTGAGCAAGCAACCTTCTCAGCATTAATAACAATAATGTAGTCTCCGCAATCTTGGTTTGGAGTCCAAGATGGTTTCTCTTTACCCATTAAGTAAACTGCTATATCACTAGCTAATCTACCAAGAGGTTTGTCGGCTGCATCGACGACATACCACTTACGAGTAATTTCTTCCTTTTTTAAATTTGTAGTTTCTTTATTCATACAATCAATTTCCTTTCAAATACTATTTTTCATCTTACCGGGACAAAAATTCACTATTAGAAATCGTGTCGAGGACTATTATATGCTTTTGAATTATATAAATCAAATAAATTATATATATAATATTTCATGTTTTTTTAAAAAATAAATCATAAATAAAAATAAACGAAAACCTGCTAGTTGGTTAGCAGGTTTTAATTAAATAGGAGGATTCCTATATTTTCAAACTTTTGATGTGTTTTTTGACACCATCTTTTAAGTCATCACGGCTTAAAGCGATATCGATAATTGCGGTTAAATATCCGAGTTTATCGCCACAATCGTATCTTTTTCCTACGAAATCATAAAAGTAACAAGGCTCATCTTTCATAAGTAAAGCGATGGCATCAGTAAGTTGAATTTCACCACCCGCTCCACGAGGAGTTTTCTCTAAATAAGAAAAGATTTTTGGACTAAAAACCCATTTACCTAAACTAGCTAAATCACTAGTCGCTTTATCGATGGCTGGTTTTTCAACAATTCCTCTTAATTCATAGAGGCGATCACCACAATCTTTTTTAATATCCATACATCCATAACGACAGATATTTTCGTGTGGAACAGTTTGTCCACCAACGATGGTATTTCCGCCACTTCTTTTAAATCCTTCAATCAATTGTTTAGCTGGAGCTTGGTCTTTTTCGTAAGTACAAATATCATCTCCACAGCAAACAATAAAATTATTATCTCCAATAATTTCTTTAGCTTGTAAAACGGCATGACCTAATCCTAATAATTCATATTGAGTTACATAATGAAATCTCGCCTTTGTAGCGACCTCATGAATTGTTTTGGCTGCTTCTACTTTTCCTTTAGCAATTAATTCTTTTTCGTAATCAGGATTATAAGCGTAATATCGCTTAATATCATCCTTATCTACCGAAACAATTAATACAATATCGGTTACTCCGCCATCAATTACTTCTTGAACAATATAGTCAAGAGTTGGGCGATCAACAATAGGACACATTTCCTTTGCGACACCCTTTGTAATAGGCAAAAATCTCGTACCGTTTCCTGCACAAGGAATGACAGCCCATTTAACATCTAAATTGCGCATGTTATTCTCCTTAGTTATGTTATTATTTTACCACTTTTATCTGATTTTAATATGGTATAAATGCAATAATTATCGGCATTAAAAAAGAGGCACAGTGATGTGCCTCCAATTTTTAAATGTTTTTTATAAATCAACGTTATGATATACGGCTTGAACGTCTTCGCATTCATCTAATTGTGAAAGAAGTTCCTTAAATCTTGTTAATTCTTCGCCTTCAAGTGAGATTCTTTCATTAGCAATCTTAGTGACTTGAGCAACTTCGAAATCAGTAATGCCCATACCAGTTAAAATTTCTTTAGCTTTATCAAAGTCAGAAGGATTAACAACAATTTCAGCAATTCCGTCTTCTAAACTAATTTCCTTAACATCGACATCGCCAAGAATTAAGTTATCTTCTAGATCTGCTTTTTCACCACTGTATTCAAAATCTAATAATCCAGCGTTTTCAAAATTGTAGCCAACACTTCCTAAGTGTCCGCCTTTTCTTGTAATGATTGTTCTCACATTAACTAAAGCTCTATTTGAGTTATCAGTTAAAGTCTCAACAATTAATAAACTTCCGCAAGGTCCAAAAGCTTCATATGTACCTTCGATATAGTTAGTTGCATCTCCACCTTGAGCTTTTTTTACGGCTCTATCGATAACATCACGTGGACAAGACTTTCTATACTTTTCAATTGCTGATCTTAAAGCGAGGTTAGCACTAGGGTCAGGAATTCCTCTTTTTGCGGCCATGTAAATTTCTTTAGAGGCACGCATATAAATTGCACTTTTTTGTTTAGCGGTTGCAGCCATACTGGCGGCACGCACTTCAAAATGTCTACCCATAATACTTTTCTCCTTTTATTAAATAATCTTGATTATCTTATACCTTTTTGTGCCACTTTAAAAGCATCTATTAATATATACATCTAATTTTTTTGCTAAATTGAACGAAATAAAGTCCAAAATAACACTTTTAATAAATAACTTTAATTAAATATAAGCCGTGTCCAGGTGCTTGGAAAATAGAGATATGGCGAGTTTTAGGATCAAGATTTTCAACAATATAATCTTTAGTTAAATTGCCTTTTCCAATCTCAAAAAGAGCCCCCATAATTTTACGAATTTCATATCTCATAAAACCATCTCCAATAAAACGAACAACAATTTTTGAAGATGTTCTTTTAATTTGAATATCGAAAATTTCACGAACAAAATCAAATGTATCTGTCTCTTTAGAAGTGAAATTTTCGAAGTTGTGTTTTCCAATAAATAACTGACTTGCTTCAATCATTTCATCGATATTTGTTAAGCGATTCATATAGCATTCATAATTTCTTTTAAGTGGATTATATTCCTTAATATTTATGCGATATTCATAAACTTTTTTCTTGCAATTAAGGCGACTTGAAAAATTTGAAGGCACCTTTACAAGGGATTTTACATAAATATCCTTATTTAATACCTTATTTATTTGATATAAAACTTTTTGAGTATCGAGAGTTTCATTGCAAGTAAAATCAGCAACTTGTGCTAAAGCATGAACTCCTCTATCGGTGCGTCCACTACTTTTTATAATTATTTTTTGATTTAAAATTAAAGAAAAACAACGCTCTAATTCGCCTTGAATAGTTACTTCGTTTACTTGTTTAGCAAATCCATAATAGTTACTTCCGTCATATGAAAAAACAATTTTGTATTTCATATTACCAAGCTCCAATTACTCCAAACCATTGTTCCATAAAATTAACTTTATAAGCTTGAGAAAGAACGCATAAAGTAATAAATAAAGCGATAACTAATAAGCTGCCAATTAAGCATAATAAATCGACAAAATGAAATTGCAAAACTCTGTATTTACTTCTTTTTGCATATGGATCATAACCACGAGCATACATCGCTAAACTTAATTGTTCACTTCTAGCAAAACAACTTACTAATAAAGGAACAATTAAAGTAACGATACTTTTAATTTTTGCTGAAATAAACCCACGATCAAATTCAACACCTCTTGAACGTTGTGCTTTCATAATTCTTTGCGATTCATCAAGGATTGTTGGAATCATTCTTAAAGCTAAAGAAAGAATCATCGAAACAACTTGTGTTGGGAAATGAAATATTCTTAAAGGAGTTAAATACCGCTCAAATGCATAGGTTATTTGCATTGGAGGAGTAGTTGTAGTTAAAACCATTGTTAAACCAATCATCAAAATTAAACGAAGGAAAATCTGAGCACATTGTAGGAATCCATCCCAAAATATGACATATCCGTTGCCGAAATCATACATAACATAGTAGATTCTTGTATCGCCAGTTTTAGGAATAAAAACCATGATTATTAATAAGAAAATCATCATAAACCACATGGCACCCATGGATTTAATGAAGCTAAAAATATTCACTCGAGCAAAAGCCATCAAAGCAATAATTACAATCGCAACAAGCCCAAGAACAAAAAATTGATTCGAATAGAAACTTGAATTGATTACTTTTCCGCTTTCATCGATATAATTACTGATTCCGTAAGGCAAAAAACATGCTACCATCAAAACAATCATGATGAAAAGTTTAAGACGAGCATCCATTCTATGCACAAAAGTATTGTAATGAGTTAAGTTACCAAAAAGATTGTTGCTATTCATGTTTTACTCCATGTTTTTTGCTTCTAACAATCTCATCAACAAGACCATCAACATCCTTAATATTTGCAATATCCCCCGCAAATCCCCCTTCTTTTAATTCTTTCTTGAATTTATAAAAGGCAGGTTGCTCTAAAGAATAAAGACTTAAGTCGTTTTCATTAAATAATTTATCTGGGGTGGTTTCGTTGATAACTTTACCATCATTAAGAACAAAGACTTTATCGGTTCTTTCCATAACTAAATCCATATCATGGGTAACAACAATTATGGTATGGCCTTCTTTATGATATTGTTCGATCATATCGAGAATTTCTTTTTTACCATTTGCATCTAATCCGGCTGTAGGTTCATCAAGAACCAAAACATCTGGTTGACTAGCAATTATTCCGGCAATTCCAACTCTTCTCTTTTCACCACCACTAAGCTCAAAAGGCGATTTATCAAAATAAGATTCAGGAATTCCGACCTCTTTTAAAGTTTGGCGGCTTATTTTTTCAGCTTCTTCATTATTTAAACCAAAGTTTTTTGGTCCAAACATAACATCTTTTAAAATTGTTTCATTAAATAATTGGTATTCAGGAAATTGAAAAACTAAACCAACAATTTTCTTTAATTTGCCTTGTTTTTTGTTTAATTTCTTAATTTCATTTGATTGAGAATTTAATAAAGATTTCTTAAGTTTTTTATTTCCAGTTATTATAAAATCTCCAACCTGAGTGTAACCATCAGTTGGTTCTAATAAACCATTAAAAGTTTGAACTAAAGTAGATTTTCCGCTTCCAGTTTTACCAACAATCGCCACAAATTCTCCTTGTGTAATCGTTAAAGTGATGCCATTTAGGGCGTCTCTATCGCTTAAATCTATTGGATTGTATTTATATTTGACGTTATTACAATTTATTTGCATATAAATTCACTCAATCCTTTAATAGTTTTTATGTCATCAGGAACAATAATCCCTTTTTCTTTAAGTTTATTTTTAACATTTAAAACAAAAGGAATACCTAAACCAATTTCATGAAGTCTTTTTTCATCAGCAAAAACAACTGATGGAATTCCATCTTCAACAATTTCACCTTTATTTAAAACGATGACTCTATCGCTTAAATAAGCTTCTTCCATGTCGTGAGTAATACTGATAATAGTTAAATCAGGATTCTCAGTTTTCATATCCATAATCAAATTATTAATATCTTCAACACCTTCTGGATCAAGCATACTTGTGGCTTCATCAAGAATTATAATGTTTAAACCAAGAGATAAAATACCCGCGATTGCGACTCTTTGCTTTTGTCCGCCACTTAATTCTTGTGGCTCTTTATTCATGTATTCTTCCATTCCAACTTCACTAGCATATTCATGAACTAACTTAATCATTTTGGAACGTTCAATATTCCTATTTTCTAAACCAAAAGCAATATCGTCTTCTACAGTTGAACCAATAAATTGATTATCAGGATTTTGAAAAACAATACCGATCGTTTCTCTAATTGCTGAAGCGTTTTTGTCTTCAACTTTTAAACCATCAATATAAATTTCACCACTATTAGCTTCATCAAGATAAGCGATTAATTTGGCTAAAGTAGATTTTCCGCTCCCATTATGTCCGATTAAACTTACATATTCGCCTTTATTAACTGAAAAAGAGACATTCTTTAGAATTGGAACGTCCTTTTCATAATTAAAACATAAGTTTTTTACTTCAATCGCTTTTTTTGAGTCCATTATTTTAATATAACTTCCTTAATCTCTTCGTGGTATTTTTCTAATTCAACGCCAGCTAAATTTAGCATTTTTTTGCTAGCTTTAGTATTAATTTCTTCGGCGTATTTATCATCTAAATAGACAATCTTTTTAATTCCAGTTTGAATAATTGCTTTTGCACATTCGTTACATGGAAATAAAGTGACATATAAAGTGCAACCTTTTAAAGCACTTCCGTTTCTTGTATTTAAAATTGCATTGAATTCAGCATGGCAAACATAGAGATATTTACTATCTAATCCCTCGCCTTTATCCCAACTTAAATCTTTATCATCAATATTTCTTGGCATTCCGTTATAGCCGATAGAAACGACTTTATGGTCATCATCAACAATACAAGCACCAACTTTAGTGTTTGGATCTTTTGAACGATAAGAACTAAGCGTCGCCAAGGCCATAAAATATTCATTCCAAGTAATTTGTCTCATAGTGGTTGCCTCCAATGTCATATATTTTACACTTTTTATTATTCTTAATGAATTATATAATTATAAATATGAATGTCCTATATTTTTTAACACCAAAAAGTCAAATTAAGTACATTTCAGATTTTATGAGTGTTCGTCAAGCCCTTGAAGTGTTTGAACATTATCGTTTTACTGTGGTTCCGCTTTTAGATAAAGACGGATGCTACGTTGGTTCTTTAGACGAAGGTGACTTATTATTCTTCTTAAAATCACATCCTTTTACAAAACTTGAAGATTTTAATGATGTAAATATTACAACAGTTCCTCGTCATAGAGATTATGGCTCAGTTAATGCCTTAACCGACATCAACGAAATAATTGGAGCAAGCATCGATCAAAACTTTGTTCCTGTTATTGATGACCAAAAACATTTCATTGGAATTATTACTCGTAAATCTATTATTTCTTATTTGGCAAACAAAAAATAAAGGCCCTTTACAAGGCCTTTTACTAAAATACTACTTTAAAGATATTTTTTACTATGTCTACCATAGCTTTCATTTGCGTTAAAGAAACAAATTCAAAACGTCCGTGTGGATTAAAATCCCCAACACCTAAATTAGGACATGGTAAACCCATATAAGAGATGGTCGCTCCATCTGTTCCACCTCTAATTGGCATATATTTAAGTTTGGTTTGACTTAAAACATAAGCCTTATTTATAACATTTATTGCGGTTGGATCTTTAATAAATAATTTTCTCATGTTCTTATATTCTTCTTTGAATTTTAAAGAAATAAGGGCTTTTGGGTAGCGTTTTTGAATTTCTTCAGCAGCTTTTTTCATCATTTCAATCTTTTCATTTTGAAGATTTTCATCGTGATCTCTAATAATATATTCAAGTTTAGCGTTTTCAACATCGCCACTAAAACTGGTTAAATGAATAAATCCTTCATGACCATCAGTTTTTGCAGGAATCATATCTTGAGGTAAAAGATTATTAAACTCAATTCCAAGTAAAGCTGCATTAATCATCACGCCTTTTGCACTTCCTGGATGAACTCCTAAACCTCTAATTGTTAAAACAGCACTAGAAGCATTGAAATTTTCACAACTAGCTTCATAAATTGTTCCACCATCTAAAGTGTAAGCAATGTTTGCATTCATCTTTTTAACATCAAAAAACATAGGTCCTTCACCAATTTCTTCGTCAGGAGTAAAACCAATAGCTAAATTGTAATTAAATTCATCTAAATGCTTGATGTAATATGCCAAAAACTCAAAAATAATAACGACACCAGCTTTATCATCTCCTCCAAGAAGATGATTTCCGTCAGTCACCATCAAATCATCACCAATCACTTCTTTCAAAGCGACAAAATCATTAGTATTCATCGAATATTCATCATTCAATCTAATAGTTGAACCATCATAATTTTTAATAATTTGTGGATTCTTAATTCCGCCTTCAATTGTGGGAGCAGTATCCATATGAGCAATCAAACCGATTGTTTTTTCTTTATGATTATTGATATGAGCATAAATATAACCATGCTCATCTTTACTGATATCATCAACTCCTAATTCACGTAAATCCGAAACTAAAATATCGCCAAAAGCTAACTCACTTTTTGCGCTTGGATGTTCACCACTAGTCTCACTACTCATCGTGTCAAAAGCGATGTATTTTTTAAATCTTTCTACAATATCCATTGCCAATCCCCCTTATTTTAATCCAAAAGTCATTGCGTAAGTCTTAGTTATGTTATAGCCAACTGGAATTAAATTTTGTTTATTTGTTTGATCAGTTAAGTTTCCGTACCATCCAGAAGCACTGGTTAAAACAAAAGTTAAATCTTTAAAATCATCATTAGTATAAATGTTCTTTTTTAAATATTCGCCAGCAGCAAGTGATGCGCCACTAGTGAGCTTAGTGTCTCCATAATATATATCGTATGTTCCACTATAAATATGATTACTAGCATAATCAGCATTAGTAATATCTTTCATTTCAAAATTAAAATAAAAATAGAACATAAATACTTTATAACTTGGATTTGAAGCAGCTAAAGCTTGTTGTTGTTCTTTACTAAATGTATAAAAAACACTATCTTTCTCAGCAGTTTCTAACAATTCGCCATTATCCATTTTTGTCGCATAAGTATCGATTGATTTGCCATTGATATAATTATCAATTAAATTATTATCGTTAAGAACCAAATCATATTTATCTTGCATGGCTAAAGGTATAACGAAAAAACAAATTCCAGCAACTATTGCAAGAACACCAACCGAAACAATCGAAATAATCGCGATCTTCTTTTTGTTCGTTTTTGGTTTATTTGTTTCATCAATTACATTTGTATCTTTTTCTTCCATAATTTCACCTTAATATACTTTATTTAGTATATATTCCACATATATCTTTGCAACATTAATTGCTGTAATTCTCTCAAATTCTTTGAAAAAAGCGTTACTATTTACTTCACACAAGATTGGTTCGTTGTTTTCACCAAACAAAATATCAATTCCGCAATAATCTAAATCAAGCAATTCACTTGCTTTAATGGCAACATCAATAAATTCTTGAGGAGGATTGAATTTTCTTCCAACTCCGCCCACTCCAATATTGCTTCTAAAATCATGGGTATTTTCTCTAATCATGCTAGCCACATATTTGTGACCAATCACAATCATTCGGCAATCCTTACCTTCGCTAGATTTTATAAATTCTTGAACTAAATAAGAACCACTATTAAATCTTTCAATGTAACTTTTGAGTTCATTTTCATCTTTAATCATATAAACATTTTTACCTAAAGATCCATAACATTCCTTGAAAATAAGGGGGTATTGCAGGGACTTTTGAATAAAATCGAAATATTCATCACTTACCTTTTTGTCTCCAGAATAACATAATAATCCCGGAATTGTTTTAGGCATTTTAATTCCTGAATCACTTAAAACTAAATGAGTTAAAAATTTATTATCACAATTCTCGATTGCTAAAGCTAAATTAAAAGTTTTGTATCCTAACTTTTCTAAAGACTTTAAAATCAAAACATCTTTATCAAATGAAACTACAAAATCTGCTTCAAGAGGAGCAATTTCAATATTTTTAGAAATCAAAATATGAAGTTCGTCTGTCTTAATAATTCGAGCTTCAACATCCTTCTTTTTAAATTCTTCTTGCATTCTTTGAGCCTCAAAAAGATAAGAAGGCAACTTGTTATAAGAATTAACAATAATTAAACACTTTTTCATGTTTATAATTTTACCATAAAAATTTAATGTTTTATAAAATAGAACACTTTAAAGGACTATAATAGGAATATGTCTACAAAATATATTATCGATACTCACACACATATTGGCTATTGGCCTACATTATCGCAAACCGAAAAAAATTTAGTTGTTTCTCAAAAGAACCATCACATCAATTTTTCGCTTGTTTCTTTTGATGATAGCGAGTTTCGTGACGAAACCGAATATAAATTAACAAAGCAAGTTGAAGGAACTAAAAAAGCAATCACTTTTGCTAAAAAATATAAACATTTTGGAGTTTTAATTTGGATTAGACCTCATAAAGAAAGCAATTGGCAAGATATTGAAAAATTAATTATCAACAATCGAGATATGATTTATGGAATTAAATTTCATCCTGCTTGTTCAAAACTTAAAATAACCAACAAAAAAGTTACTCCTTATTTAAAGTTAGCTGAAAAATACGACTTACCAGTTTTGGTTCATACAGCAATGGATCAATATTCAAGCATTATTTATCTTGAAGAAGTGGCTAAAAAATATCCAACTGTTAAATTTGTTGCGGCTCATATGGAATTATATTCAACAAATCAATTCACAGTTAAAACCATGATGAAAAACCCAAATATTTATTGCGATACAGCCTGGGTTAAACCAAGAATATTAAAATATCTTGTAAAGCACGACTTAATGGATCGAATTATGTTTGGTACAGATTCACCAATTGATGGTGAAAACACCTTAGATAACATCATTTATCAAAGATATTTTAATAATTGGGCCAAACTTAATAACAATGACTACGCTAAAGTCATGTATAAAAATGCAATGAATGTTTATAAAATTAATGAGGAAGTTTTGTCAATAAAAGACTAATAAGTCCACAAGTACCGCCACTTTCTCCACAACTACTGCCTTTGGATGATGAGTTGACGTTCATAACAATAACAACGATTACAACAATTATTAAAAGCAAGAAAATAGAACCAATGATAATCAATCCGGTTTTGTCTTTTTTTCTTTCATCTTTATTCAATTCATCGAAAGCTTTTTGAGTATCTGGATTTTCTTCTTCAGTATCTTTTTCTACTTCAATTTCTTTCTTTTCTTCTTTTTCGTCAATCATAAAATCACTCCTTAGACAATTCGCTCTTTGGAATTAAAGCACCTTTGTATTTAAATTTTAAAGAAACATTAAGACCAATAACAATCACAATTATATCAATAAAACCTAAAATAAAAGAAGTTAATAATCGACAACCAAAAATAATTGAGAATAAACTGAAATCATTATTCAAATAAATACAGAAAACAGTAGTCGAAATTGGGACTCTAACAAGGTAGGTTAAAAAGATTGCCGTACCAATTGTACCGATATTGTAATATTTCATTACATCCAGCTTTTTAAATTTGCCTTTTAAAACAATAACTAAAACAATATAAAGAGCTGATAAAGTCCAAGAGAAACAAGTTAATAAAATCTTCACCCAAAGATAGAATTGATATTCATGTCCAAGATAAACAATTGAATCTCTACTGAACATAAAATATGTTAAGTAAGCTGAGATCATTGCAAGGATTAAACCTAAAACGAAGGGGTATTTACGCTCGATTTTGGTTAAATCGATTAATTTATAGAAGTAATAAGGAAGTAAGCCACACAAGGCTGCGCTGATTGTAAAAAGAGGATTATAAGCACCACCTTGAGGGAAAATTAAAGCTCCTAAGAAATCTTGTCCAGCACCGATAATAAGTCCATATAAAGGGCCTAAATAGAACGAGCCAAACATAACAACTGAACTGGTTAAACTTATTTTGATAAAAGGCAAACCAATTGAATATAATGGGATGCTTAAGAATCGAGATAAAATAACGGCAATAGCTAATAATATCGAACTAAAAGTAATTTTAAATAAAATAGACATTTTTTTCATTTAATCACGCTTTATGGCTTTGGCCATATTTCTTTCATCATCTCTCTTTTGAATAGTTTCACGCTTATCAAAATTCTTTTTACCTTTGGCTAACGCAATTTCAATCTTACATCTTCCTTTTTTCAAATAAACTTTAGTAGGAATAACAGTATAACCATCTTTAACAATTTTTTGTTCTAATCTTAAGATTTCGATCTTGTGCATTAATAATTTTCTTGTTCTAAGCTCTTCGTGATTAAAGATATTACCTTTATCATAAGGAGCAACGTGCATGTTTAAAATAAAAGCTTCGTTGTTTTTGATGACCACATAAGCGTCATTAATTGTGCATCCATTATTCTTAATAGATTTAATTTCAGTACCTTTAAGTTCGATACCGCATTCTAAAAAATCACTTAAAAAATAATTGAAAGAAGCCTTTCGATTAGTTACTAAAATCTTTCTACCTGGTAAATCCTTTTTTTCCATTTATGAAATTATATACTGAGAACGTTAATTTATCTATTTTTAATAGATAATGTTGAAATTAAGTTTTCTTGAGCCTTTTTATTGTTATATCTAAGCAAAAATAGCGAATTTAAGCATACAGTTACACTGCTAACGACCATTAAGAGTGCACACCACTTTGGTTCAAGATAGAAATTAACTGGAGCGAAAACACCAGCAGCAACTGGAATAAAAACAATATTATATAAAAACGCCCAAAATAAATTAAATTTGATGTTCTTATTTATTTTCTTACTTAAACCAATAATAAAGAAAATATTATTCAAATTATCGTTCATTAAAACAAAATCGCTACTGCTTAAAGCTATATCGCTGCCTTTTGCTAAACCAACACTAACATCGCTATATGTTAAAGCAATCGAATCATTTACGCCATCTCCAACCATCATTGGTGAAAATCCTTCAGCCTTAAGGGCTTTAATGGCTTTTTGTTTATCTTCTGGAGTGGCATTAGCATAAATATAATCAATCTTGAGTTCTTTACCAACATCATTAGCAATTTCTGAATTGTCGCCAGTCAATAAAACAACTCTTTTAAAATATAAATTGGCTCTTTCAATAAAAGAATAAGTATCTTGTTTAATTGTATCTTCTAATAAGATAGTTCCTAGCAATTTTTCTTTTGTAAAAATATAAGTAGATAAATAACGATATGTATTAACTTTATTTAATTTTTCGAGTTCTTTTTCGTTAGTTATCACCTCTTTTGCAAGAGTTTTTGATCCAATAAAATAAGTCTTATTTTCATACTCGCCTTGAACACCTCTACCAGGAATTGTAATGATATTTTTTACATCAATTAATTCCGAATTTTTTTCAAAATCCCCTGCAATGGCCTCACTAAATGGATGTTGGCTCTTCTTTTCAATAGTATAAATAATGTTATTTAAGTTCTTCATTTTTGAATATAAAAGGACTGAATTAACAGATAAAACGCCATTTGTTAAGGTGTTAGTTTTATCTAAAACAATAGCATCAATTTTACCAACTCGCTCAACTGCTTCTGAATTATTAACTAACACGCCATTTTTTGAAAATAAACTGCTACCAACTAAAAGAGAGATTGGAGTAGCAAGTCCTAAAGCACATGGGCAAGAAATTGTTAAAACTCCGATACTAAAAGCTAAAGCTTCTTGAAGAGGAGTTGAATACATCTTAATAACAGTTGATCCATTGATCGAATCAACAATAATCCAAACCACAAAAGTAAGAATAGCAATTCCAAAAACAATTGGAACAAAGATTCCGGCTATTTTATCGACCATTTTAACTAATTTACTCTTAGAATTTGCAGCACTATTAACTAAACCCATGATTTGATTTAAAACGGAATCTTTGTTCGTTTTTGTAACGATTACTTCGATTGATCCATCTTTATTGGATGTACCCGCATAAACTAAAGAATCTTCACTCTTTTCGATTAATTTAGATTCACCAGTAAGCATCGATTCATCAACATAAGTTTTTCCTTTTTTAATAAAACCGTCTGCAGGAATATTAGTTCCTGGTTTAACAAGAACACAATCTCCAACTTGGATATATTTTGTTTCAATTTCAACTAACTTTCCAGCACGATAAACCATGGTCTTGTCAGGTCTCAATTTTAACATTTCATTGAGGGTTTGCAGGGCTTTTTTCTTACTTAAGGACTCAATTAGTCTACCTAAAGAAACGATTACAAGCACCATTGCACAAGCATCATAAAAGTAATGAACCATCATATAAGAATCAGGATTAATAGTTACGTCGATTGTTAAATATAGCGAATAAATTAAACTTGCAAAGGAACTAATAAAGACCAAAGAATCCATTCCTAAATGCAACTTAATTATTCCTTTAATACCGTTAATATAAATATCGATAAATAAAACAATAATTAAAATACACAAACCTAATTGAAGAAAACCTCTTAAGGAATCGCTTGCTCCACCTAATGGTCCACCCATTCCAATATAAAGAACGAAAAAGAGCAAAACAAAACCAATAATCAAATGAGCAATCTCTTTAATTTTTGATTTTTTATCGCTTTTAACTGAAAATTCATCATCATTTATTTCAGAAACTTTATAACCACTTGATGTAATCGCTTTAGCAATTGCTTCTTTGGTAATCAACTTATTTTTGTAATTAACTTTTACGGTATTATTGACTAAATTTACATCTATAGATTCAATTCCGGGTAATTTTTTAACTGAACTAATTACTGTGCCTTTACAACCAGCACAATACATGTTGACTGCAAATACTACTTCCATATTTATTTCTTCCCTATGTTTACATCGTGGAACTTATTTACCATTATATCTAAGTTAGCATTATCAACATTATTCATTGGTACACTTAATCTTGAAAGGATTAAATCTGATGAAGCTCCGCCTTCTTGTTTTGCAGCTTGCTTTAATCCAATTTTCATCAAAAACCTTTGTAAAGGTGGCATCTTTTTAATATCTAAGCCACCAGGAAGTAAATAAAGACGAACGTGATATGAGTCTAAATTATTAGCAGTAATTACTAAATGTCGCTTCTCATCGGTAGCTGGTTGAATTCCAACAGCAAAAATAAATATATTTTTATCTTTAATATGTTTATATTTTTTTAAGAATTTGTCCAAACCTAAAATAACATTATTTCTAATTGGACCTCCATAAAAAATATTGTCAGCATCTTTAAGATCTTTATTAGAAATCTTATTGATTTTATAGACATCTAGCGGAACAATTCGGTTTTTGAGCATGTTCACATACTTCTCAGTAAATCCAGTATTGGATTTGTAATATAATAAATTTTTCATAACGTTTAAATTATACATTAAAAAAGAGCAAAATTAACAATCTTGCTCTTAAATAGTGTATTTTTTGTTTTAAAAATAACCAAAATAAAATATAAAGAATGAAATCGTATAAAAGAACAATAAAGCACAGAACGAAAAGAACACAATCCAATACCATTTAAGGCCGTCTTTTGAATCTAAAAGGGTGTTTTCTTCCTTCTTTTTTTGAGTTGGTTTACTATTAAGTTTTTCTTTATTATCTTCCATATTAAACTCCACTCCTTAAGGTTGTGTAATCAACATTTGTTCCTACTAATGGCACCGAATTGCCCTCTGTATTCAATAAATAAGAAAAATTTATTGTGTTTTGAGCAACTGAAGGAACATGTAAATTTAAACTAGTATTAACGATATAATCTTCTGTACTAGTCATTTTTATCAATTTTAAATCACGAGTCATTGTTAAAGTTAAACCAACATTCTTAAAAGTTGGTAAACTACCCATTTTTGCAATATCGTTAGCATCTGATGTAGTTGTAACGATGTATTTTGAATAACTATCTAAAGCTGAATTATCTAATGCTAATTTAACTTCATAGTTTCCGTCATCATTTATTAGAATTGAATTATCATAAATAACGTCGTTACCATCTTCGTTTTTCAAAGTAACAGGAGATGTTTTAACTGTGTTTTTGTTAATGGTATAACTTACAACTGCATCTGGAATCGTACTAAAAGTTTCAACATATCTTTGAGCGTTGGCTTCTTGAAATGTTGGTGTTTTATTGTAGTTTGCATAAATATTTGAACCACTATCATCAATGTTACTTCCGCCAGTAATACGGTAATAATCGTAAGCATTTTCATATTTTTTAGTTAAATCAGTAACGGTCTTTGAGGAATTGAAGTTGTATGTTCTTTCAGCGAAAGCAACATAACCAGCTTTAGAAATATTTTCTCTCATTACTAAAGAATCTTTTTTATAAGAACTTGAGTAAGTAACTTGAACATTAGTTATTCCAACAGTACTACTTACAGTTGAAATACCTAAAGAAGATCTAACATTAGTTTCATAAGTAAAATTGTATATTGCATATCCCACTAAATCGGCTGGTGATAATACATTTGTTGTTGAAGAACTGGAGAAATCAGTTGTAGCAATTTCATCAGCTTCTATTCCCGAATCAGTTAAAAAACTATTAAAAGCATCGGAACCAGTTTTATCGATTTCATAAGTTCCGGTAACTTGTAAAGCAGGTTTAAAATAACCTCCAATAAACCAACCAAGAACTGCACCGACAGCCGAGCAAAGAACAACTGACGTTGATAGAATAGCAATAGATTTCTTATTCATGGGAAATATAATAAACCATTATTATTAAAATGTCAAATATGCGACTATATCGATATTTTTTCAATTATTTAAACCATTAAACTAGATTTGCTAGTTTTAAAAACTAATTAATATCATCTTCAATTCCTTTAAATAATTCTTCTAAAGAAATATCCAAACCATCGCATATTCTTAATAAAATAGCTAAAGAGGGATTTCTAGTTCCTCTTTCTAAATCGCTTAAATAATTCTTATTTATCGCACAATTATAAGCCAACTCTTCTTGAGTTAATTTCTTTTGCAACCTTAAAAACTGAATTCTACGGCCTAAATTAAATTGAATATCTAAATTATTATTTATTTTGGCCATATTGTTCCGCCATTTTTCTTATCTTAATAAATAAGTGATTAACATTAGATTTAGAAACAGTAATTTCTAACTTTTCGCTCATCATTTCGGCTAAATCACTATAAGTAGCTTCTGGTTCTTCTAAACGCAGTTCACATAATAAACGCAATTTTTCGTTTTGAATCAATTTAATACCAATTCTACTATCTAAAAACTTAATTTGTTCTATTTGATCTTTAGCATTACTTACCGACTTTTTATAGTTATAAGCATCACAATTCATCAATCTATTTGTAACATTACTAAAATCTCTATCAATCCTTACATTTTCAAATTCCAAGCAAGAATTAGAGGCATCTAAATAAGCAATATAAGAACTAATTTGATCGCTCTTCTTCAAATAAACTGTGTAATTGGTTCTTCTTTTTGTATATTTAAATTCAAATCTATAATCTTTAACTTTGTTTAGTAACTTTAAAACTGCCTTAGCAAAAGACTCATCTCGCACATACATTTCGAGGTGATAATTACTAGAAGTTGGAGAGTTACAACTGCCACATGCAAGAAAAATCCCCTGCAAATACCCCTTAATTCCTTCTTCTTTCTTAGTTAAGTGGAAAGGAATCTTATCATCTAAAAAGTTGATACTTAACTCATCTTTTATTAAATCAATACCATCTAAAATATTGATAATGTACTCAGTTGCTTTAAAAAACTTCATTGATTTTCGATAACTAAAAGAAACAACGACATCTGGAAATAAAGTTTTAACAACTTGATAAATATATTTAGCCACTTTTGCATTTTCGGTTACGAGTTGCAAAATATCTTTCTTGTTTTTAAAAACAATAGATCCGTTCAATCTTAAGAAAGCAGCTAAAATAGCCATCATTCTTTCTTTTGATGTTTCTCCTTGTGCGGAAATCTCTTCCTTTATTTTTTGAGTAAAAGATACATTCTCTTCCATTCTTAAATTATATACTTTCTATTTTTTTAATTTATTAAGATATTTTATAGCACTAGTCGCCGCAGTAGCTCCATCACCACATGCTGTAACGATTTGACGCAATGGTTTATCAACGATATCACCAGCAGCAAAAACGCCAGGAACATTGGTACCCATATTAAAATCCGCTTTAATAAATCCTCTATTTTGATCAAGTCCAAGTTGATTAAAGAGATAATTGCTTGGTATATCGCCAGTAAATGGGAAACAACCAGACACATTAACGGTTCTTTCTTCGTTGGTTTCTAAATTCTCAATTTTAACAGCGTCGAGACCATCAACTCCGATAAATTCTTTAATTTTATATGGAGACAAGAATTCAACATTCTTCATCTTCTTTAAATTAGCCAAATTTCCTTCGTAATCATCTTCATTTTTATCACTGACCAAATATAACTTACTAACTAAATTTGATAAATAAGTGGCCTCTAAATAGCCTTTTCTCTCATGAGCAAACACAAGAACTTCTTTGTTTTTATAGAAGAATCCATCACAAACTGCACAATAGGAAATTCCTTTACCAACAAATTTATCTTCGTTAACTATGCCTAATTTTTTAGTTGTGGAACCGGTAGCAATAATTAAGGCTTTTGTTTGATAAGTGTCGTTTTCACAAACAACTTCAAAGCCATCTTCATTTTTGTTTATTCCTTTAATAAGTTCTTTATTAATTTTTACACCTAAAGCTTCAACTTGCTTTTTCATGTTCAAGATTAAAGAAAAACCATCTATTGAAGGAAAACCAGGATAATTATCAATTTGGGTAATAATATTTAATTTTCCACCAACCATTTCTTTCTCAAAAATAGCAAATTTAAATTTAGTACGTGCTAAATATAAAGCACTTGTTAAACCAGCCGAACCAGCTCCAAAAATAATTACATCTTCTTCAATTCTCATGTTTTTTTATCTCCTTATAAAGTTCATCATAGTCTTTACAAAACGCAATTGGATGAGGATTTGATACTAAATTATAGTATCTTTCATTCATACTCATCAAAACACAATCGATATTAGCGTTCTTACAGGCAAGGTAATCGTAATCTGTGTCTCCAACCGCTAAAACCTCTTTATTACTGACATTAAAATGTTTTAAAACTAAGTTCATTCCTGCAGGATCTGGCTTTTGAGAAGCGACACTTTCACATGTAACAATAAAGTCGAATAAACCTAAAATATGGGCCCTTCGCAGGCAATCTTTAGTTCTAACACTATTTTTGTTAGTAACAATTGCTAACTTATAACCTTCATTTTTAAGTGCTCTACAGACTTTAGAACAGTGTTTAAAAGTGTGACAAAACTGATCATAATATTTACCAGTTCTACTACGATATTCTTTTAAAACTTCATCATAATCTGCGTCTGGAAATAAAGCATTTATGGCGTAACTTATTGGAGGTCCGCTAAAAGTAGCAATCTGTTTTCTATCAACCTTGAAATCCTTAGGTTTGAAAGTTTTAATCATCTCTTCCCAAGATTTAAAAATTACAAGATCTGTATCAATTATAGTACCATCCATATCAAAGATGATAACCTTATACATTATTTACTTTCCTCAAGAACATTGTCGTTTTTATGAGATTCAAGGTACCTTTGCCGAGGATATTTGAATTTTCCCTTTAAATTTAAAACCTTTAAAACTATAAATATTGCAACAATAAATAAACCAACGCCAATCATAACATACGAGCTTACAACGCTCCGCATTCCATCGTCTCCCATATTGTAAGCAGAATATCTAAGAGGCTCTAAAATAGCTCTAGTTGCTCCATACCAAGCTAAATACCAACCAACTAATGAACCATTAGCATGATAATCTTTGCCAGTACGTTGTTTGATTCCAAATAAATTCATAATTCCATATTCGATAAAGAAATAACCGGCAAAATTAATAATAGCTTCAATAAAGAATAAAGGCATGTAAATCTTATCTGCACCCAATGTTGGTCCAGAACTACTATAATGCATATTGTTTCTTATAAATGTTGGTATCCACATCCAATTTGCGATATCAACGGCATTTCCGTGAACTTCACAATTAAAGAAGTTACCAATACGGCCAATTCCTTGAGCAACAAGGATTGTAGGAACAACAATATCCACCAACACTAAATAATCAATCGCTTTATATCTACTCGATTTAATTTGCATGATAATTAAATAAACTACACCAGTAATAATTCCAAAAACTGCTCCACCCATAATTGCTAATCCGCCATCCCATATAGCAAACATTTCAAGAGGATTATTTACGTAATTTGACCATTCACCAATAACGTACCATGCTCTTGCTCCAATGATTCCACAAGGGAAAGCAATGAAGAAAACAACGGTAATTAAGCCATGTTGGCCGTAGATTTTGAAAAGTTTATAGTCGCAAATATAGAGAACTAAACATGCTCCACTAATAATAAAGATCGCATATAAAGCAATGCTAAAGAAAGCATCTTGAGATTTTCCGGCCCTATATTCAAGAAGAATTCCTTTACTACTAAAGGTAATTTGATTAGCTAAAGGATAAATTAAATAAGCAGCATTTCCTTGCATCATCATGATAAAGAAACCAATCGCCCCAACTACTGAGACATATTGAGAAATTCTCATGATTAAAGATGCTTTTTTGTCATCGATCTTCTTTAAATACATACGAATGAAAAGAATCGTAAAGAAAGACCACAAGGAAACTATAAAGAAGAAGGTTCCTAAAATAATATAAGCAATATCGATTGAACTAATGGTAATCGAATTTGTACTTAAATAATTAATAATATAACCATTCGTAAAATAAGCAATTTGAGCCAAATAGAAGCCAATTAACAGGATAATTCCCGGAATAGCCAAATATAGAATGTTCGATTTCAAAAATTTTAAATCAAATTGCTCCTTAAAATCGTAGAATTTTTTCATGAAGAAATAGGCGTAAGAACCAACTCCTCCAATAATGAAAATAGTTGCAAAAATTGTAATAGCTAAACTCATTTAAATTTTTCCTTTCTTAATCTATCAGCTTCAAGGACTCTTTTTAAATAAAATCCTGTATAACTCGCTGGGTTTTTACATATTTGTTCAGGAGTTCCGGTTGCAATGATCTGACCGCCTTTATCACCACCGTCTGGTCCTAAATCAATGACATAATCCGCCATTTTAACTACTTCAAGATTGTGTTCAATAACTAAAACAGTGTCGCCACCATCAACAATCTTTTGTAAAACTTTTAGTAAACGGGCCACATCATCAACATGAAGTCCAGTTGTTGGTTCATCAAGAATAAATAAGGTCTTTCCAGTAGGTTTTTTCTCTAAATAGAAAGCCAGTTTAATTCTTTGAGCTTCACCTCCACTCAAAGTTGTTGCAGGTTGACCAACTTTAATATAGCCAAGTCCGACATCAATAAGAGTTTTAAGTTTTCTAGCCAATCCGTAATTATTTTTGAAAAATTCATAAGCTTCGTCAATTGTCATCTCTAAAACATCATGAATATTTTTGCCTTTATAGGTGCACATTAAGGTTTCTTCGTTATATCTTTTGCCACCACATTCATCACATTTAACGTAAACATCTGGTAAAAAGTTCATTGGAATCCTTGTAACACCAGCACCATAACAATGTTCGCAACGACCTCCAGGTACATTAAAACTAAATCTACCTTTATTATAGTTATGAGCTTTTGCTTCAACAGTCGAAGCAAAAATATCACGAATATCATCGAATGCTTTAACATAAGTTGCAGGGTTACTTCTTGGAGTCCTTCCAATTGGTTCTTGGCTAATATTAATGACTTTATCGATGTTTTCACAACCAATTAATTCTTTATAAGGTCCAGGAATTACCGATGTTTTCTCGATTTTCTTATATAAAGCGTTGTATAAAGTTTCATTAATTAAACTAGATTTTCCGCTTCCACTAACTCCCGTAACACAAACAAAACAACCAAGAGGAACCTTTAAATCAACCGATTTAAGATTATTTAAAGTACATCCATTAATCTCGACAGATAAGCCGTTTCCTTTATTTCTAACTGGATTAACAGCGATATATTTTTTACCACTGAGATATTGTCCTGTGATTGATTCTTTACAATTTTCGATATCTTCTAAGCTTCCAGTCGCCATAAGTTTTCCACCATGTTCACCAGCTCCTGGTCCGATATCAACTAAATAATCGGCACTTCTAATCATATCTTCATCGTGTTCAACAACAATTAAAGTGTTGCCTAAATCTCTCATTTCTTTAAGGGATTTAATGAGTTTTTCACTATCACGTTGATGTAAACCAATGCTTGGTTCATCTAAAACATACAAAACACCACTTAGTTTTGAGCCAATTTGAGTCGCTAATCTAATTCTTTGCGATTCGCCACCGCTTAGAGTCATAGCAAGTCGGGCTAAAGTCAAATATTCTAGTCCAACATCGATTAAAAATTTAACTCTATTTTTAATTTCGTTAATAACAATGCTAGCAACATTATTTTGATATTCATTCAATTTAGAAGGCAATTGGCAAATGAAATCGTATAATTTTTCAAGTGGCATCAAGCAAACATCGTAAATATTTTTGCCATCAATTAAGACCGAAAGAACTTCTTTACTAAGTCTTGCTCCATGACACTCACTACACTCAACATTGGTTAAAAATTTAGCATAATATTCACGGTAAAATTCGCTAGAAGTTTCAAAATATAATCTTTCAATTCTTCCTTTAACGCCTTCGATATATCCACTCTTTTTACTAATATTTCCACTAACACTGGTAATTGAATAAGCAAATGGCTCTTTACTTCCATTCATAATAATATCAACTTGTTCAGGAGTAAGTTTCTTAAACGGAACATCGATTGAAATTTTATAATGATCTAATAAAGTTTTAAATGTTTGCCAATCAATATTTGTCGTATTGACGGTATTTTTGTAATATAAAATCGCTCCTTCACTGATACTTATATCTTTGTCAGGAACTAATAAATCTAAATCAACTTCTTGTTTTATACCTAATCCGTTACAGGATGGGCAACATCCAAGAGGTGAATTAAAGCTAAATAAACGTGGTTCAAGTTTTGGAACAGTAAATCCACAAATTGGGCAAGAATTATGTTCGCTATAAAGAGTTTCTTTATCGTTTGTAAGAACAATTACATAGCCATTTCCCCAATTAACTGCCAATTCTACTGCTTCAAAAATACGACTACGACTATCTTCTTTTAGTGCGATTCTATCGATTACTATATCAAGATTATGACGTAAATTTTTATCTAAAGTTTTATTAAAATCATCAAGAGAAATAATTTCTCCGTCAAGTCTAATTCTTGTAAAACCAGCTTTCTTAATCTTTTCTAAATTATCTTTTTGAGAGCCTTTTTCGTTCTTTGCAATTGGCGCTAAAATTTGGATTCTTGAATTCAAATTCCCTTCCATAATAACGGAAGTAATCTTCTGAACTGAAGACGAAACAATTGGAATATGATGTGTTGGGCAATAAGGAACACCAACACGACTATATAATAAACGTAAATAATCGTAAATTTCTGTAACAGTCCCAACTGTACTTCTTGGGTTATGCGAAACACTCTTTTGATCGATAGCAATTGATGGAGATAAGCCTTCAATAGATTCAACATCAGGTTTTTCAAAATTACCTAAAAATTGACGAGCATAACTCGAAAGTGATTCCACATATCTTCTTTGTCCCTCAGCAAAAATAGTATCGAAAGCTAAAGTCGATTTGCCACTTCCACTAACCCCTGTAAAAACAATCAATTTATCTTTTGGTATGTCTACATCGAGGTTTTTTAAGTTATTTTCTTTTGCACCTCTAACTTTTATAAAATTGCTACTCATAATTACAAATTATAGCAAAAAAACATATAACTTAAAGTTATATGTCTTAAAATTAACGTTAATATTACATTCTTAAACAACTTGCTAGACATTGTTTTTTTGCGCGTTTTTTATAGAACAAAGAAATAAACACCAATAAACTGTAAAACGATGCCTGCAAGAACAAAGAAATGGAAAACTGTGTGCCACCAAACGCTCTTTTTTGAGCCAATCCCATATAAAACAGCACCGATTGTAAAAGCAATTCCGCCACCTAATAAAAAGCCAAAACCACCCCAACCAACAGTATTTATTAAAGCATCACTTGCTAAAATTATTGACCAACCAACTCCTACATAAATCAACATACTCAAAACATTATATTTTTGAATATTAATGCTATTCATAGTAATTCCTAATGCAATTAATGCCCAAGCAAGAGCGAAAATAATCCATCCACTATGAGGAATTAAGCCTCCCCAACATGGTTCATCTCTAATTGCACATAAGCAGAAAATTGTGTAAGTGCAACCAACAAGAACAAAAACAAAATCATGATCAATTACTCTAAAAACTCTTTTACCATTATTTCTCGCTAAAGCATGGTATAAACAAGAAATGGTCATGCAACTAATAATTCCAAAGGCATAGATAGATGAACAAACAATTTGGAAAACAAAATCAGCATCATGAACTACGGCAGGATTATAAGGATAGACACCATTTATTTTTAACATCATGAGAACTAAAGCAACAATACCAAAAATAGCACCAATTCCGTGGCTTATTGAATTCCGTAATTCGTGTCTTAATTTGTAATTTGGTAAAGCAATTTCTTCTACACTCATATTAATTTCCTATCTAGTTTTCAATACTATTATACACAATAACAAAAACAAGTAAATACATAGTTAAAAAATAATAAAAAAAAGTAGTCTATTATGAACTACTTTTCTAAATAACCCCTGTAAATCCCCTCTAATTTGTTAGAAACCTCTACAGTTCCTTCTTTTATAATTTCTTCATTTTTAATGATAGTTATAACTTCAGCTGAGCATTTTGTAGGAACAATTATACGATGTTTTTTAATTTTATCAGCACCTTTAATTCCAATAACAACCACATCACATCCACTCTTTTGAGCAATCTTTAATGAGCCAGCTTTGAATGGCAATATTGTGGCATCAGTTTTATTTCTTGTTCCTTCTGGAGCAACACATATTGAAGCTTTACCACTCTTAATAATTTTAATTGCTTCTAATATTGTTTTAACTGCATTGAAATCATTTTCGCGGTCAATTGGTAAATATCCGGCATTATGCAAGAACTTTCCACAAACAAATATCTTCATATTTTCTGGTTTAGTAATGCATAACATTTCTTTACCACGAATTTTTGATATCAACATAATTGGATCAAAATTAGATTTATGATTGTAAATAAATAAATAGTTTTTTGTCTTATCAATCGCTTTAAATCCGCGATATTTTACATGAACATTCATCCAAAATAAAAATTGAAAGCAAAATTGTTGAAGCCACCATAAACAATATTTAGATGGTTTTTTAATAGGTTTTGTGACCGACATAAACAAAGAATTTATAATTAAATAAACAATGGAAAGTCCGAAGGAAGCGATATAAAACACGATTAACCCAACTGGAATAACCCAAAAATAAACCCAATTATTATATAACCCCAATCCTAAATAAATGCCAAGAGTTGAAGCAATGCTAATTACTGCAAAAATAATGCTTAATATCATACTTTAATATTATATCTAATATTAACCCGTTTCATACAATTTCTTTAAATATTTACAATATATTTTGCGATATATCTTTTTTAAATTATGAATTATAATAAAATTAATAGAAGAAGGCAGGAAAATAATTATGGAATTAAACGGCATGTTTGCAAATAGTGTCAGCATTATTACTTTAGAAAAAACTAATAAATTCTATGCAATGGCTTGCGCTTGGGCAACTCAAATCGATTATGATCGTGTGATTATGTGTCTAGGAAGCCAATCAAATACTGGCAGCGCTTTAGCAGTTGGAGATATGGTTGGTATTTCAGTTTTAAGTTCCTCCCAACAAGATTTAGCTGATAAAATCGGCTCTACTCACTCTTTAGAAGTTAACAAAAAAGAATTAATAAATTTTGATTTATGTAAAAGTGTTTATTTATTAAAAGGTGCTAAAACAAAATTAATTGGTAGAGTTATTTATATTGATCATTATAGAGAAGCAATAAACGATAAAATCGTCCAAATCAGAGTAATTGAAGGCTCTATCGATGATAATTTAGACTTTTTACTCTATAAACCTCATTAATTTTTATTCTCACTAATCTTTAAGCAAAGTTTTTCAGTTTGATTGACAAAGTCTTCAAAATCGAATGATGGGTTTTGAAGCCCTTTGTGAACGATTGCTCCATCAGTTAATATTAAAATTAACCAAGCTAAATATTTAGCTTCTTCTGGACCATATTCATTTTCGATTTTTTTACATAATGAATCATTGAAAGTGTTATATTTGCTAATCATTTTATTTTTTAAAACATTATTCCCGTTTGTACATTCAGCTAATAAATTAAGTCTTAAAACTGGAGATCCAGTTCCTTTTAATAAGACAAATCTTACAATTCTATGAAGAGAAGTATCTTTCTCTTTATTTTCAATCCATTCCGTAAGTTCATTATAGAGTTCATCAATTCTTTTAGAAAAAATATCATAGACGATATCGCTCTTATTTTGGTAATAGTAATAAATTGTCCCACTACTTATGTGACAGCTTTCTGCAACATCTCGTAAAGAAATATCCGAAAAATTCTTAGATTGTAATAAATTTTCAGTCTCTTTTAATATTAATTCCTTTATATTTTCATTCGTACGTTTCTTTCCCATAATTTGTTCCTCAAAAATAATTGTTTTACTTAAAAATATATTATATACTAATTTTATTCAATCGGTCAATTGACCGACATAGTTTATGAGGCCAAATATGAAAATTAAGAAATTGCAGAAAAAGCTATCTAAGCTTTACCCATCAGTCGTTGTTAGTGAAAAAGACGGATGTGTCCGCTTAACTGGTACCCTCAATAATTGGGATGATATTGTTAATGCCGGTTACATGGCTGTCGACAAAAAACGCTACATCGGAGTACTTAATGATATTAAGTTAGATGGTTTTGTTGAACTAAAAATTCGTATTCCTAAAGCAATCGACAATTCACTTGATGGATTAAAAGTTGATTGTTTAGTTATTGGAGGCGGAATTTCTGGTACCTCTATATTAAGAGAATTAACTAGATATAATATTTCTACCTTGCTTGTAGAAAAAGAAAGCGACTTAGCAATGCAAGCCAGCGGACGTAACGATGGCGAAGTTCACCCTGGTGTCGATTTAAATGAAGGAAGTAAAAAACAATATTATGTTGTTAGATCTAATCCTGAATTTGGCAATGTTTGTAAAGAATTAGATGTTGATTTTATTAGACGTGGTCAATATGCCTGTTTTGAGAAACCAATTGGTCCAATTTTAAAATTATTTGCCAAGTTTAGATCAATGCATAATTGTCCAACCACTGTCGCTAATAAAAAAGAGATCGAAGAAAAAGAAAAATATTTTGATAAAAAAGTCAAATGCGCCGTTAGTAACCCTCAATCTGGAGTAGTATCTCCATATGAATTAACAATTGCTTTTGCTGAAAATGCCGTTAGTAACGGCGCAAAAGTTTCTTTAGATACTGCTGTTTTATCGATCGAAGTAAAGGATGACAAAATTGTTTCAGTTAAAACTAATAGAGGAACAATTTATCCTAAAGTTGTCATAAATGCAGCTGGTTGTTTCTCTGATAAAATTGCTGATATGGCTAATGATAGATTTTTTACAATCCATCCACGTAGCGGTACCGATTTTATTTTCGATAATAAAACTAGCAATCAAATTAATCACATTTCTTCGATTGTTGGTGCAAAAAAGAATAAAAAGAAACACTCAAAAGGTGGCGGAATCGTTAAGACTATTGATAACAATATATTAATTGGCCCTAATGCTTACGAAACTCCATATAGAGAAGATTATTCTGTTGTAGCTGGTTCGCTTGATGAAATTCTTAAAAAACAAGAATCGTTGTTACCAACATTAAATAAGAAAGATATCATCGCTTATTTTACTGGTACAAGAGCCGCAACCTACGAAGAAGACTTCTATATTAATAAAGGAAGAAAGACTAAAAATATCGTTCACTGCGCTGGTATTCAATCTCCTGGATTAACCACTGCTCCACTCGTTGCTAAAGATGTTAGCAAGATGGCTGTTGAAGAATTAAGTGAAGTTATGAAAGTTGAAGAAAACAAGAACTTCAATCCTATAAGAAAGAAAGATCCTGTTTTAAGAAAATTAAGCAAAGAAGAACGTAACGCTTTAATTAAAAAGAATCCAAGTTATGGAAGAATTGTATGCCGTTGTGAACAAATTAGTGAAGGCGAAATCGTTGATTGTCTAAATAGAAACATCAAAGTTCCGACAATCAATGGCATTAAAAGAAGAGTTAGACCTGGGATGGGTCGTTGCCAAGGTGGTTTCTGTATGCCACTTGTTGCAAAAATTATTGCTGATCACGAAAACGAAAATATATACGAAGTAAAAGGAAAACAAATAGATAATCCTGTTACCTATAAATCACATAAAGGAGAAAACCATGAATAACTACGATACAGTCATTATTGGTGGCGGTCCAGCTGGTTTAGCCAGTGCCATCAGTGCTCATAATAACGGCGCTCATGTCTTCTTAATTGAAAGAGAAGCAAGACTTGGCGGAATATTAAAACAATGTATCCATGATGGTTTCGGACTCCTCTACTTCAATGAAAAATTATCTGGACCTGAATATGCACAAAACTTCATTGATAAATTTATTGATTTAAATATCGAACACACCACAAATAGTTTTGTTACTAGTATTACTAAAAAAGATAATGAATTTATTATCGATTATGTCTCAGAAGACGGAATAAAAACAGTTACTTCCAAAACACTTGTCTTATCGACAGGTTGTAGAGAAAGAACTTCTAAACAAGTATTTATTAATGGAACTAGGCCTTATGGAGTATTCTCCGCAGGTACTGCTCAATATTTCACTAATATTCTTGGTGTCTTACCTTCTAAAAAATGCGTAATTCTTGGAAGCGGCGACATCGGACTTATTATGGCAAGAAGATTAACACTTGAGGGAGTTCAAGTTCTCGGAGTTTATGAGATTCTTCCTTCTCCATCGGGATTAACAAGAAATATTCATCAATGTTTATATGATTACAATATTCCACTCCATCTATCTCATACAATCACCAAATTATATGGTGAAAATAGATTAGAAGCTGTCGAAGTTGCTAAAGTTGACGATAAACTTCAACCAATTAAAGGAACTGAAGAAAAAATCGAGTGCGATGCTTTAATTCTCTCTGTTGGTTTATTACCAGAAAACGAATTAGCTGAGTCACTTGGAGTTCCACTTGACCCAAGAACAAGAGGACCAATTGTTAATGAAAATTATATGACAATGGTCGATGGTGTCTTCACTTGTGGAAACGCTATGCAAGTAAATGATCTCGTTGATTACGTTTCGTTTACTGCTGAAAAAGCTGGACAAAGTGCTGCAAAATATAAAATTTCAGAAAATTCTTATAAACAAGTCGAAGCCTCAAAAGACTTCGGATATGTCTTACCTCAAAGATTGTCGAAAAATATCGAAAGTGAAAATGTTGATTTCTACTTCCGTACCAAAAAAATTGAGGCTAAAGTTCAAGTTCAATTAATCTTAGATGATAAAGTTATATTCTCAAAAACTTATCAGCATTTAAAACCACCAGAGATGGAAAAAATAACCATCAAATCGGAAGATTTAAAAGCTGATGGCGATTATAAACTTGTTATGAAAAGAGGATAATTATGAAAGAATTAACTTGTATAGTTTGCCCAAATAGTTGTTCTTTAAAAATTGAAAAAGTGAATGACGCTTGGGTTGTAACTGGAAACAAATGTAAAAGAGGAGAAAACTTCGCTATTAACGAAATGACTCGACCAATGCGAACTATTTCTTCTACTGTTCGCACCACTTTCAAAGATGCTCCAGTAGTTCCTGTAAGAGTTTCTGGAGAAATTCCTAAGGATAAAATATTTGATGTAATGAACGAGATTAACAAAGTTTTACTTAATAAACGAGTAAAAAGAGGTTATCCTGTCATAAAGAATTGTTTAGACTTAAAAATTGATATAATCGTTACAAGTAATGTACTTGTTGAAAAAGGAGAGTCGCATGGATAATACCGAACCACTTGTTTTCTCGTTTGATTTCGGAACACAAAGCGTCCGCGCAATGCTAGTCGATAAACATGGTAAAATTGTTGCTTTAGAAAGACAAAAGTACCATCCAGCTTACTATTCAAGTCAAATCGGATACGCAGAACAATCATTCGATAACTACTACAAATATGCTTGTATTGCTTCAAATAAACTAAAAGAAGCAAACAAAAAATTATTTGATAATATCATCTGTGTTACTATCACCACCATTCGTGACACCTTCACTTGTACTGATGAAAACGGCAAACCACTCAGAGATTTCATCCTTTGGTTAGACCAAAGAAGAGAAGAAAATCATGAGAAAATGCCAATTGGTAAACAAATTTTATTTAGAATGGTCGGCATGGAATATGCTCTCGAAAAACAAAGTGAAATTTGTCGTCCAGCTTGGATTAAACAAAATGAACCTGAGTTATGGGCCAAAACAAAGAAATTTAGTAATATTAGCGCAATATTAAACGCAAGATTAACTGGAAATTATGTCGATTGTAACGCTTCTTGTATCGGTCACGTCCCATTCAATTATAAGAAACGCACTTGGATGAAAAAGAACGAATTAACATTTAAATTATTTGGGCTAGAAGAAGATAAATTCGTAAAAATTGTCGAACCAACTTCAACAATTGGTACCATCACTAAAAAAGCTAGTCAAGAAACTGGTTTAAGAGAAGGTTTACCATTAATTGCTAGTGGATCGGATAAAGGTTGCGAAACTATCGGTTCAGGCGTCATGAATGATTATTCGGCCGCTCTATCGATGGGAACGAGCGCTACAATTCAATTTGCAACTAAAAAATATGTTGAACCAGCCACTTTCTTACCAGCATACCCCTCTCCAAACCCAGAATTCTATAATCCAGAATTACAGGTAATGAGAGCTGGATGGATGTTTCATTGGTTTATTGAAAACTTTGGATTTGAAGATAATTTAATTGCTCAAAAAGAGGGTGTCTCTCCTGAACATATAATTAATCGTCAACTCGATAAAGTACCATTAGGATCTGGCGGATTAATCTTACTTCCATATTGGAATGCACCACTCAAACAACCTGAAGCGAGAGGTTCAATTCTTGGTTTCATGCCAGATCACACCAAATATTACATATATCGTGCAATTATTGAAGGAGTTGTCTTTACACTCTATCAAGGATTCAAAACTTTAGAGAAAAATTCTAAACATCATACAAAATATCTTGTTATCTCTGGAGGAAGTTCGGTAAGTGAAACAATTTGTCAAATAGTCGCTGACATCTTCAATCTTCCAATTAAAAGATCGAGAGAAAGCGAAGCATGTGGATTAGGTTCTTCAATGTGTGGCTTTGTCGGAATGGGTGTCTACAAATCATTCGATGAAGCAGCCGAAAACATGATTGGATATTGTAAAACATACGAACCAATTAAGGAAAATCACCAACAATACGAGAAAATATATCAAACTAGATTTAAAAAGATATATCCAAGTATTCGTGGGGTTTATAAAAATTACATAAAATAAAGGAAAAAAATTATGAGCAAAAAGAAAGAAGAGTTTTTACCAAAATGGGTAACAGAAGAGGCATCTCCAAGATCTTATAGATCAATTTCAAGATGGGGAGATCCAAAATTTGTTAAATTCCCAAAACCTGCTTTATACAAATTTATGAAGCAAACGTTCAAGATGACTGATGAAGATTTCAAGCATTATCATAACGATATTGGTTTTGAAGATGTCGATATCAAGATTCCAACCAAGATGAGCGAAGAAAACATCAAAGGTTTATCCGCCATTGTTGGAGAAAAAAATATCTCATTAGATGTTTACGATAGATTATCCGTAATGTACGGAAAAACTTTATATGATGTCATGAGAATTAGAGAGCACAAATTCGACAGCGTTCCAGATATCGTTTTATATCCTGAAGACAGCGAACAAATCGAAAAAATCGTCGATTACTGCACTAAAAATAAGATTCCACTTTACGTTTACGGAGGCGGATCCAGTGTCACTCGTGGTGTTGAACCAGTAAAAGGTGGCGTTTCATTAGATATGAGACGTAACTTTAATAAAGTTTTATCATTCAATGATGTTGATCAAACAATTACTGTTCAAGCTGGTATGAGCGGACCAGATTTAGAGAAACATTTAAATAACGCTATTAAAGAATTTAATGCTTCTAGAGCTTACACTTGTGGACATTTCCCACAATCATTTGAATATTCTTCAGTTGGTGGATGGGTTGTTACTCGTGGAGCTGGTCAAAACAGCACCTATTATGGCGTTATTGCTGATATTGTTTTATCACAAAAATACGCTACTCCAATCGGAACAATCAAAACTTCACACTATCCTCGTGAATCAACTGGACCAAATCTCAACCAAATTATGATGGGTTCAGAAGGAACATTCGGTGTTTTAACTGAAGTTACTCTTAGAGTCTTTAGATATATGCCAGAAAATCGTAAGAGATATTCTTATATGTTTAAGAATTGGCAAGATGCAATGAATGCCGCACGTGAAATTATGCAAAGTGAAGGCGGAAATCCTTCAGCATTCAGAGTTTCTGATCCTGAAGAAACCGATATGATGCTTAAATTATATAATGTTGATGATTCACCACTTCGCTATTTCTTAACTGGTTTTGAACCAATGAAGAGAAGCTTAATGCTTGGATTTACTGAAGGTGAAAAAGGATATTCTAAGAATGTCCGTAAAACCATCGCTCGTGTCGCTAAAAAATATCATGCACGTTCATTAACTGGACTTGTTTGTAAGAGTTGGGAACACGGAAGATTCAACGATCCATATTTAAGAGATACCCTTCTCGACTTTGGAATTGCTACTGATACTCTTGAATGTACTGTCAATTGGTCAAATATGGCTAAAGTTCACGAAGAAGTTCGTAAAATCTGCCACGCTAGACCAAATACTGTCGTTACTACTCACTTATCACACGCTTATCCTCAAGGTGCTAACTTATACTTCATCTTCATCACTCATAGTGAAAATAGTGAAGATTTTAAGAAATATCACACCACAATTCTCGATGCGATTCAAAAGAGCGGAGCCGCTATCAGTCACCACCACGGAATTGGTAAAATGTTCGCTCCATGGCTTGAAGGCTACATGGGAAGAAAAGAATATGGCGTCTACCATGTCTTAAAAGATTACTTCGATAAAGATTATTTAATGAATCCAGGCGGAACAATCGGCCTTGATCTTGAAGAAAAAGATAAAAAATTCTTACGAGACGACATTAAGTAAAAACTATTAAACTGCTTTGCTCAACTAGCAAAGCAGTTTTTATTTAAAATAAAAGTAGCGCCTCGTAAAGAAGCGCTACTTTTAAATAGTTTTTTCGATTATAGAAATAATCTTTAAAGTTTCATTGCTATATCCCAAGCGTTCCAGACAGCGGACATAATATTGCCGACTTTGTTACAATCGCCAATAAGATGAACTTTCTTATCTTTGCTAATTGGGTTTGCGCTATAGCCAACGCACATAATGACGTCATCACATTTAATAGTGACATCTTTTCCATCTTTGGTAGTAATAACGGCGCTACCATCTTTAATTTCTTTAATTTTAGATTCAAGGTAAACTGGAGTCTTATTTAAAGCAAAGTAATCACGTAAGTAACTAGAATTTGCTAAACAAACACCATGAGCTGCAATTAAATCATCTTTCATTTCGACAATAATTGGTTTTTTACCTTTTAAGCATAAATCATAAGCAATTTCACAACCAGTAAGTGATCCACCAATAATTAAAACATTGTCTCCAACAGTTTTTGTATTATTTAAGAAATCAACGGCTGAGAGGGCTTTTTCGTAACCAGGAACTCTAATTACTCTAGCCTTAGCACCAGTTGCGACAATAACTTCATCTTCTTTTAAAGTAGATAAATCTTTAATTTCACTATTGAAAACGACTGGAATATTAAGATCTTTGACTTGCTTAATATACCAAGCAATTAAAGCTCTGTCTTTCTCTTTAAATGAGAAGGAAGCGGCTGGAATAAAGACTCCACCTAAAACATTGCTCTTCTCGTAAATTGTTGGCTTATGACCGCGTAAAGCTAAGACTCTAGCGGCTTCCATACCAGCAATTCCACCACCGATAACGGCGACAGTCTTGCTCTTTTTGGCTTTTTCAATGTGATATTTTTTGCTGTTCATTGAAGAAGGATTGACAGCACAATGGCACATTCCTCTAGTCTCAGTTAATGTTTGATCATTTGGAACACCTTTATAATGGCAAAGATTAAAACATCCACTGTGGCAACATATGCATGGTCTAATATCATCTTCATTTTCGTTAATCATCTTATGAATCCACTCTGGATCAGCTAAGAATTGACGACCAACACCCATGGCATCGACTTTATTTTCTTTAATTTTTTGAGCACCGAAATCTGGTTCGTTTCTTCCACCAACCACGACAGGAATTGAAACAACTTTTTTAACTTCTTCAGCTTCCATGTAGTTACAATTTTGTGGCATATACATTGGTGGATGATTCCAATACCAAGCATCGTATGTTCCATTATCACAGTTAAGCATGTCGTAACCTGCATCTTGAAGATATTTTGCAGCTTTTAAGCCTTCTTCAAGATCTCTTCCAGCTTCAACATAATCTTCACCTGGAAGTGCACCTTCGCGGTATCCTTTTGTTTTACTAACAACAGAATAACGAAGAGAGACTGGGTAATCTTTTCCACATGCATCTTTAATAGCATGAACAATTTCAACTGGGAATCTATAACGATTCTCAAATGAACCGCCATATTCATCTTTACGATGATTGGTGTATTTCATTGTGAATTGATCAATTAAATAACCTTCATGAACAGCGTGAACTTCGATGCCATCGACTCCAGCTTCTTTACAAAGTTTAGCGGTTTTAGCGAATGCATCGACTAATTTATGAATTCTTTTAATAGTAATTTCTTTACTAGGGATTTTATCACTCCAACGATTTGGTTCAGCACTTGGAGCAGCGGTTAAATCATCAACATTAAGAATTGGTTTTGCTAAGTAACGAATTACTGGGTTACTTCCAATTGCTTCGATTGGTTGACTAACAGCAAATGAACGTCCAAAACCAGCTGTAAGTTGAATAAATAACTTAGCACCAGTCTTATGAACTTCATCCATAAACTTCTTTAATTGTTTGAATTTTCCTTTTCCTTGGTACAACCATTTTGGTCCGACCATATCGTGAACTGGAGCAATTCCTGGAAGAATTAATCCGCAATCATTTTGAGCAATAGTTAATAAAAGTTTAGCTGCTTCTTTATCAAAATGATTTGGCTCACTGAAACCAAAAATACATGTTCCACCCATTGGGAGCATAACAATACGATTTTTAATTTCGACGTTTCCTATTTTCCAAGGAGTAAACAAAGGCTCGTATTTCTTTTCCATATTTATATATCCTTTCGTGTGCTTTTACCTTTTCCAGCCATCTTTTTATGAAATTCTTTCATTTCACCAACTTCAGCACAGACTGGTTTCCAAGCACATTTTTTACAATTCATAATAGAATCTTTAAGCATATGATTATATGCTTCACTTCTTTCATTTGCTTTATTAGCAATAAATTCTAATTTTTGATAAGGCCCATCATTAGCGGTTAAAAAGATAATTTTAACTCCTAAAACGTGTGGATCTTTACGAAATTCATGAATAAATTGATTTCCAATTTGAGCAAAAGTTAATTTGTTTTTAATTGCTTCTTTACTAACTCTAACTTGTTCTCTAAAGGTAAGAGCGCTCGCACGAATCATGAATCCTTTAATTGATACGTTATACTTACTAATTTCAATATTTTTAAGTATTTCATAGAAACTATCAGGTCCATTTTTCTCGACGTCATCAACCAATAAATAAACAATTCGCGCATAAGAACAATCTTTTTTAATTTCGCCTAAATCTGGTCCAATTAAGATGACTTCATCTTTATTTACCAAACTAGAATCTTGACTAACAGCTAAGAAAGATAAACTATCATATCCGCCAGCACCTAATTCATAGGCGGTCTCTTTTTGTAAAATAAGTTCGTTACGATCGCCCATAACGGCAAGATTGTTTTCGTCATAAGAAAACGATTTTGCCTCTAATGGTTTCAATAAATCGTAAGTATCCTTAATTAAGTCGTCAAAGGCTTTCACTAAATGTCCTCTTTTTGATGTTTTTTATCATGATGCTTTATTAACATATTATAAACTTTTTCAACTAACTTCATATCACCATTAGTAATGTAAATTATAAATGTGCCAACAAAGAATAAAACGATTAAACCACCAAGTACTATTAAAAGTATCCAATACCAATCCATAATTATTCCATTCCTTTTTGTCTAGCAAATTCAGCAGCACCTAAAGCACCCATAAGTTGAGGATCGGTAGCTAAAGAAATAACTTTAATATGCAAAACGTTTTCAATGGCTTGTTTGAGGCCTTTGTTCTTTGCACATCCACCAGTTAAAGCGATTTGATCGGTTGCTCCGGCTTTTTTAGCCATAATGAAACAACGTTTTGCAACTGCTTGTTCAATACCAGCAGCAATTTCTTCACGTGGTTTTCCTTCACCAACGAGAGTAATAACTTCTGATTCAGCAAAAACTGTACATTGAGCAGTAATTGGAATGACATTTTTTGCAGTTAAGGATAAATCAGAGAATTCATCGAGTGATAATTTGAAGGCTCTAGCCATAGTTTCAAAGAAACGTCCGGTTCCAGCGGCACATTTATCATTCATAGCAAATTCTTTAACAGTTCCATCTTCATCGATTGCAATACCTTTAACGTCTTGTCCACCAATATCAATGATAGCTTTAACCTCAGGATTTGTAACGTGAACGCCCATAGCGTGGCAAGAAATTTCGGAAATGTTTTCTTGAGCTTGTGGAACTTTATTTCTTCCATAACCTGTTCCAATAAGATAGGTAAAATCATTAATTGATTTCATAGAAGGAACTTGTTTAATAACTTCTTCTAATCCTTCTTTAGCACTAATTTCACTATTAATGTCGCTAGGAATTGTAGCATGAGCGATCATTTTTCCGTTTTCGTCGAGAATTACACATTTTGTATAGGTTGAACCTACATCACATCCACCAAAATAGTTCATTTTATTTACTCCTTTTTTACCAAGTCAAAGCGTCTTCATAATCCAATAAACTTGGATCTAAAGGCTCTGCGTGGAAGATATTTTGCATATATTGATTAAATGAAGCTCTCATCGCTTTTCTTGAAACAGTGCGAGGATCCATTAAATCATGAGATACCCAAACTAAATGAATACCTCTTTTTCTAGCTTGTTCTTCATAGAGTCCATGAAGTCCAGCAACGTTTTTGCATGAAACGTGATCAAACATAATGACAATATCGGCTTTAAATTTCTCAGCCATTTTCCAGCATTCATCGAGCGAATTAATGTAACCACCATTTGTATGTGATCTCATCATCATTCTTTCGTAACTCTTTGCCATATCGATCATAGCTTGTTCTTTATCGCCAATGTGGAAGAAATGGTGTGATAACATACATTCCATATCAACTACACATTTGACACCCCAACAATGTTGAGTCCAATAAGTAAAGTTTGTATAGTAGTGAGCAGGACAAGCCCAGACGATCGCTCTATACTTTGGTTTATTAGCATCATTCTTTTTGTCTTGAAGATAACCTTTTTGCATCATTTTATCGACTTTAATGTCGGTTTTAACAAAGAATGGGTCTAAACATGCAACTTCTTGATATTCATACTCACGTTGTAAAGCAAGAGCTGCTCCACAAACTTGAGGATATGGAGTGCAATTAACATCCCATTTATTAATCATCATTTGAGTTGTGGTGTTGTACATTTGAGCACCTTTCCAAAAAGCATCCCAATCCCACTTTGCATGCATTTCTTTTTCAATAAAAGCGATACATTTTTTAAGATTCTTAACAGCAAAATCTTGAACTTGTTCTTCATTAAATCTTTGAGGAGGAATAATTTGGAAAGTTTCGATTCCATATTTCTCCATATATCTTTGTAAGAAAGTAGTTTGACCAATCGAACCATCGCAAGGCATTGAACTTGTAACATATGCTCTACCAACGATTGGATAATCATCAGTTACAGCACAACCAACTTCAGCCTCTGGTAATGGGCAAACATCGCTTGCCATTCCGAAATGTTCGATAGCATCAATATAAAATACGTTTGCGTTTTGATCAACTTCGCCTGGTTCACCGATGGTAAACATTGCGATGTCAATCCACTTAACTTTTGGGAAACCAGCCATAATGATTGATGGAGTCATTTCATCAAACATTAAGGTGTTAGCTCTTAACTTAGCCGCATGTTTACTTTTTGGTCTTAAATGTAAATCACGGACAATAATATCTCTAATCTTAATTACGGAATAATACATTAAGGAATAGAATTGTTCATGAGTATAACGAAGTTCTTTTCCTCTTAATCCAAGAGTATGGCGGTCAACCATGTTAGCGGCTGTAAGATAAGAAGCCATCCAACGATATCTTAATAAAGCTTTAACCATTAAGATTGGGTGGACCATAAGTTTTACAACCATCAATCCATACAATTTTAACCAACGGAAATAATCGTACATGGTGTCTTTGAAGCCCTTCCACTCACGGTGAGTGAAAGCTCTCTTGTCACCTCTATAAAATCTTCCGAGGCCCTTTTTCTCAGCTTTTTTTGGTTCCATTATTTTGCCTCCTCATTCTTTTTTGCTCTTTGAGCTTTAATTTTCTTAATTTCAACATTTTCAACGAAAGCTTGAACTCTAGTACGAAGTTGTCCGCTATTTCCAGATCTATATGGTCTATCGATTGAAAGAGTTGGAATGTGGTATTCATCACGTAAAACGTGGCTAGCTAAAGTTCTTTCATAAGACCAATAAGTACAGAACTTCATTTGTTCATAAACAATTCCGTCAGCATTGTATTCTTTTACAAGATCAGCAGCATGTTGCATACGATATTTAACTTTATGAGGAATACATTGTCTTGGACATTCGGTTGTAACGACATAATTTCTTACAACTTGAGTTAAGATATCTTCATCCTTATTTAATATAATCTCTTGTCTTCCAGGAATACTTCCGTAGCAGAAACGATCGCAAACAACACGAATTCCGTTTTCTTCGAATAACTTAATTAAATCTGGATCATCAATTTCTGAACCGACAACAACAGCTTTAATACGGAAATTTTTCTTTTTGTCAGGAACTCTTGTTTTAAGTTCTTCACAAGTCTCTTTAAGTTTAGAAACTAAGAGATCTTTTGGGCAAACATAACTTGCTAAAACAAAAATAGCAAATTCATAACCAGTAATTGTTGGATTATCAAGGCGACGATATTGATCCATCTCCTTAAATAATCTACAAACTTCATTATGTTTATTTACTGCCTCAATAATAGCGGCATCGGAAATATCAATATTGTATTTTTCGTGCAATTGCTTTAAGACTTTTCTTGAAACTTGCTCTCTTAAATGGGCGACTGCATCTTCATCATCAGTGCATGGAATATCAAGATTTGTATAGAAGAAATCTTTTTTATCAGGTGAATTAACTTGAAGTAATTCCATATTTTCCATCGCTCTATTCATTGCTTCACAAGCATCAACTCCAGCGATAGCATCGAGGAAATGATATCCTCCTTCAAGACCTCTTTCTAATAAAGCTCTTGAATATTCGCAGCTTCCACTCGACATATAATAACTGGCCATTTCCATCGAACCAGTACGTGGAGCTCTTAAACGAACTGAAAAACAACGACCTAAGTTTAAAAGAACCTCAGGCATATGGTAGCAAGTATAGCCTAATGCTAATCTACCTTCTCCTTGAGCCTCTCTTACTAGTTCATTGTTGGCATCATCTAGTAACTTCTCGAAATAAATTAAATGTTTTAAGTCCTTCAATTGGTCTCTCCTCCCTAAATATCTAAATTATTTAATGCTTCATCAACACCTTTGACTAATGGAGAATCGTTGTCTAAATCGAGGACACTTTTACCCATAACGTCGGTCAATGCCAATTCTTTATCATCAGGAATCTTTGCAATTATTGGTAAATCACCTAAATTTAAAAATTCATCGATACGACTATCGTTGTAACGATTGATAATAACTCCAACTTTGGAATACATTGTAAGTTCATCAGCAACTTGCTTAATGACTTTAATAACATTAGTTCCTTTTCTACTTGGATCAGTAACTAAAATTAAATGAGTTACTTTTTCCATAACACGACGATTAATTTGTTCAATTCCTGCTTCACCATCGATAACAACATAATCAAATTCATCACTGACAGCAGAAATCACTTGTTTTAAATAAGCATTAACGCTGCAATAACATCCAGCAGCTTCGGGACGACCAACTGCTAAAAAGGCAAATCCTTGAGTTTCAATCATGGCATTAAGAAGTTGAAAACGAGCTTCTCCTAAAAGCTCAATTGCTTTCTTTTTTGTTTTATCTTCTTCTCCAGCTTCAGTAATTGACTTACGAATATCGTCAATGGTTTGTCCAACATTAGTTATTCCTAATGCTGTCGCTAAACCGATTGCAGGATCAGCATCAATTGCTAAAATTCTCTTTGTAGGAAATCTCCTAACAAGCTCTCTAACAATCGCTGCAGAAATTGAGGTTTTACCAACCCCGCCCTTTCCTGCCAAGGCTATAACTGTACTTTTCATAATACAATTATGCTAAAAATATTGGTCTTAATCAACATATTTCAATCAACGAAAACGGCGACCACATCAACGTTAATTTTAAAAAACGCGTAAAATATCGATGCTGTCGGACGCCTGACCGATAATTCATTATTTTTTACTGAATAAAAATTTTTTAAATTTTTTTAAAATTTATTTTTACGCCAAAAATTTTTACTATAGTTCAGTATTTTTTACTTATTTACCTGTATAAAAATTAGAGTTCAGTATTTATTTACTGGAATTTTTGGCGACAAAAAAAGGCATTTTTCAATGCCTTTTTATTAGTCGAATTAGTTAGGAAATTCTATAAACCGAACTTCTTAATTCTTTCCCATCTTTCCTTGGCACATTTCTCGTTATTGGCGAATAATTCTTCGTAGTGAGCAGGATTGACCTTTGGAAGTTGAGCATATCTTGTTTCCTTCATAATGAAGTCTCTGATCTTAGTAAAGTCTGGTTCCTTACAATCGAGTGTAAGTCCTGGTTTACCTTCAGCAACAAGACGTGGATCATATCTAAATGTAGTAAAGTAACCACAATCAACAGCATTCTTTTCAGTTTCAATACTGTTAACCATACCACCTTTAATACCTTGGTTAATACATGGAGCATAACAGATAATTAAGG
>CAYQCJ010000003.1:0-6638 GCA_964416025.1 uncultured Staphylococcaceae bacterium
AAGAAACAAGCGTAAACATTTAAAACATATGTGTTATTTAAGCGATTATCTTGTTCATTAATTAAAGCGGTATATTCTAAAAATGAATTGCTTAATTTTGTGGAAGAAAGATCATTAGTTTTAATATCGCTTAAAACATAGGAATACATGCTCAAGAAAATAGATTCTTTAAAACTATTATAAGAATTTTTTCCGGTCGTATTCATTTCGTCACCTTCAGTGAAAGCAGGTAAAAACATCTCTTTTACCGAATCTTTAAAGGCATAAGTACCTAATTCAGTGGTTTTTGTATTATCAAAATATGCAGGAGCTTCTTTATAATAAATCTCGTTTACATAACTTACATTTTGACCTTTAATATTTACAAAATATTCGTAAATAACGTCATTTTTCGAACTATCTCCAATTGTATAAAAAGAAATAAATTTTTCAGATGAATACGAAATTGAATCGGTTAATTTATCTTTAGAAGCATCATCGTAAAACAAAATTTCGTTATCATATAAAATCTCAGTTCTTTTAGCCGTGTAGTCATTGCTTTGATCCACTATTTGATTATAAACGCCACTTAATTTTGTAATTGGAAGCGTCACTAATTCGAATAGTAAAATACTAGCAATTAATGCTAAAGCAACATCAGCAAGAAAGACGAGTATTTTACGCGTCATTTTTTCTGGATATATTGCAAAATCAATTGTTTTAGTTGGTGTATCTTCCATAGTGGTTAATATTATAAATAATTTAGAACATTATTCCTAATTTATTTTATGACAAAAGACTTTTTGATTTTGTAATACAACTTATCAATTTCTTCGTTACTAATTTTTCGAGGCAAATCATTAGCAAAATCATAAAACTTTTCTAATGAATAATTGTCTTTATAATCAACATTACATTTTCCTTCAATTACTAAAAAATTAAAGACTGGACAGGTGATATTAAAGTCCTTAATCAACACATTTGAATCGTCTTTTAGTGTCTCTAAAATTTCAATATCCCTTGTAAAGGTGCCTTCTTTTGTTAAAATATCATCGTTTTTTTCAATTATTCTAAAAACGAAAAATCCATTAGGATTAATAATCACCAAATCATAATGAATGTCATTATAAGTAAAATCTTCGATTATATTTTCTTTAAATTTAAAGAAATGATATATCTTATCAACGATTTTTTCTTTCGCACTTCTAAAACCAAATAAACTTCTGCTCATCTTATTTTATCTTTAAAATAAATTCAAAAATTGCAGCCAAAGTCTTACCATCTTTAATTTCGTTATTTTTAATCATATCTTTTAATTCATCTAAAGTAACTTCCATTAAATTAATTGCTTCGTTTTCATCTAAATGTTGTTCGGTTTTAACGAGATCTTCAGCATAATACATATCAATTATTTCATCGGTATAAGCTGGAGATGGATAAAATGTGCCTAAAAACTCAACTTTATTTGGTCTATAACCAGTTTCTTCTTCAAGTTCTCTTTTAGCAGTTGTTAATGTAGTTTCACCTTCATCAGTTTTTCCGGCTGGAATTTCATAAATAACTTCATCATAAGGATAACGGAATTGTTTTTCTAAAATATATTTTCCGTTTGGTAATTTAGCAACAACACAAGCCGCTTTACAGTGTCTAATCACTTCCCTAGTTGATTTGTGTCCATTTGGGCATAAAACATCATCGACAAATAAATTAACAATGTGTCCTTTATAAATGCTTTTTGAAGCTAATTTCTTTTCTTTTAAATCCATAATTTTCTCCTTAGTTTTTATAAAATAATAGGGATTGGCTATTGTTTTTGAATAATTTCAACATCACAAGGTTTGAATTTCACGATTGAATTCTTTGGAATTGAACTTGTAATATAAACACTACTTCCAATAGTTGATCCTTCACCAATTATGGTTTCTCCACCAAAAATTGATGCACCGCTATAAATTGTAACATTATCTTCAATAGTAGGGTGACGTTTTTTACCTCTTAGTTTTGAAGCATCTCTAAGAGACAAAGCCCCTAAAGTTACACCTTGATAAAGCTTGACATTGTTGCCGATTTCCGTTGTTTCACCAATTACAATGCCAGTTCCATGGTCAATAAAGAAATTTGTTCCTATTTTTGCACCTGGATTAATATCAATTCCGGTTCTTGAGTGAGAATATTCGCTAATTATTCTAGCTACTGATTCAAGCCCCAAAACATAAAGAACATGGGCAATTCTATAAGCTGAAATAGCAATAAAACCCGGATAGGATAAGACGACTTCACTGATGCTTTTTGCAGCAGGATCGCCATTATAAATAGCCGCTACGTCACCATTTAGCAATTCTTTAATCTCATCAATATGATCAAAAAATTTATTAACTAATTCTTCCCCGTCTTTAATTGAGCAATCTCTAATTCCATCAATTAAATCGATACGAGCATCCGTTAATAATCTTTCGATATCACCGACACTTGGGTTCTTTTTGTAATGATTTAAAAATAAAGCACTACGAACATCTTTATAGAATTCAATGACTTTACTTCTATCAATATTAACTATGTAGCATGTTGTTTCAGTATCGAATCTTTCTTTTAGTTTTTTAGCTTGATTAATCTTCATATAATCCTCCTACACTTAAGTATCTTTCTCCATTATCAGGAAGAACAATTACAACATTCTTTCCTGCATATTTCTTTTTATCTAATTGTAATAAACTTGCGATTTCTGCGCCACTAGAAATTCCACATAATAACCCTTCTTTTTGCGCTAATAAGCGGCAACACCTATAACTCTCTTCATCACTAACATCAATGACTCTATTTATTACCTCTTTATTGTATAAAGTTGGTAAAAAGTTAGCGCCAATCCCCTGTATTTTGTGTGGACCGGCCATTCCTTTATTAACTAAAGAACTCGATAAAGGTTCAACACCAATAATTTCAACACCAGGTAAAACTTTCTTTAAACCAATAGCCGTTCCAACAAGCGTTCCACTAGTTCCGAAAGCAGAAATAAAAACATCAACCTTATTATTTAAGTCTTTTAAGATTTCTTTACTGGTCGTTTCAATATGCGCTTTAATATTATTTTTATTATTAAATTGATCAGCTAAAAATGAATTTGGATGGGTCTTTACAAAGGATTTTGCTTCTAAAACACTTCCGTTCATCCCTAAACTAGCTTCAGTTAAAATGACTTCAGCACCGTAAGCAATCATCATCAAGCGTCTTTCCTTACTGGCACTGCTTGGCATAAATATTTTGCATTTAATTCCTAAATAAGCGCAAATCATTGCTAAAGAAATTCCAGTATTTCCACTAGTTGCTTCAACAACAGTTGAATCATTATTAATTTCTTTATTTTCTAAAGCTTCTTTAATAATAAAATAGGCAGCTCTATCCTTAATTGAACCACTTGGATTGCATCTTTCTAGTTTTGCATAAACATCAAAAGATAAAGATAGTTCTTTTTTAATTCTATCCAATTTAATTAATGGGGTATCGCCGATTGTTTCAAGTACATTTCTTTTTAACATAAATAAAAAACCTCTTGGCATTATTATATACCAAGAGGTTATATTTTTTTACATCAACGCACCAGGTCCGGTGTAATCTTTACTATAAATCATCTCAAGAAATTCTGGATGATCAATATAAGGATTTCTATTATGTTGATATTTTTGATCAATAAGGTTGTTACGATTCATTTCAAAATCGCTTACTGGGTCAATTCCACTCATACTCCAAGTATATAAATCAATAAAATTGCCATGTAATCCGTTGTTTGCTGGTGTGTAATCATAGAAATTACTTGGAATCTTGCCATTAACTTCTAAATCTCTTTCACCTTCAGTTCCTTCATATCTAACAGCCATATAGAAAATCATTCTAGCAACATCGCCTTTAAAATCATTTTTTGGTTCAAAAACTTTTTCAGAAATTGTTTTTCCTGTCCCAAGATAGTTCCCTTTCATAGTAGCTCTTCCCCATTTGTCATTTAAACTTAAGTCGGTTGAGTTATTATGTTCGGCAACAACCCCAAAATTGAAATTGCTTCGATTGCTGTTTAAACCAGAATTACAAGGTCTTAAGTGATGCATATCGCTTCCACAAGGAATTGATTTTCCAAAATCTCCGTGTGATTTTGCCCAAGTATGTTCTTTATTAAATGAGGTTCCTTTAGGTAAACTACCTTCATAAGTAATAACAATTTTACTGGAATCAAATGGATCGCGATCGGTTACAAGCATCGTGCTATCTAATGATTTATATCCATATCCATCATGTCCTTTAATAATATTATGAAGAGCATCCTTAAGAGCCTTTCCTTTTAAACCCTTACAAGAGGCATAATAAGAATCAACTGTACCTTGACTTCCTCTTGAAGCAGCAATACGTGTATTGTTAGATAATGTACCGTCTGGAACATCAACTGGATCATCAATATCCCCTGCAGATCCCTCTTTAAATTGTACATCGATGAAATTATATCCATTAACAACAACATAAGAATATGTGGTGTCATTAACCTTAGTTGCATCTTTATTATTGGCTGTAACTGTATCAACAACATAACCACTGTTTGGGGTAATTGTGATTAGTTCAGTATTTCCCGAAACTAAATCGGTTTGATTAGTTTCAACTTTTCCGTGTTCAGTATCGTTCACGAAAACAAGTGTTTCCTTTTGGTTTGTCCCATTAGAATTACAACCAACTATTGATAAACACGAAAAAGTCAGTAATCCTGTCGCGGCTAAAACTATTAATTTTTTGTTCATTATTTTGTAAATGAGAGCGTTGCTCCTGTATCTCCTATTGAATCAATGCTGATATTGTAATCAAAACTTGTACCATCATTGAATTTACCACTCTTCAAAAATGTCGAAATGGTAGTTTTATTAATATTTGTTCCTTCTTTAAATAAGGAATTGTTGTCTACATCTCTTGTGTTATAAATTTTTCTATTTTGAGCATCAACTGCTGATAATAAATAATTTGAACTACTATACGATCTAGACGCAGTGTTTGAATAAGCCATAGCATAATAAGAATCAGTAGCAGTATTGTAAGCAGGGATTGTTGTAGCATCTTCACTTAAGTAAGAACCTGTATAAAGGTAGTCTTGTTGTTTAGTATTGTAAGTTAATTTCATAATACGAGCATCAACATGAAAAACACGAATACCACTTTGAGATAAATATAAACTTCTATCTGGGTAAGAATTATTTGCGTCACGATAATTTAATCCGGTTGGTGTGTAATATTCAATAATTAGATATTCACCGAATGCTGAATCGTTGAAATAACTGCTTGGAACAATTAAGCAATCTCCACTAGATTCAAATGGTTTTAATGTGATTGAACCACTATTTCCAGTAACTACTGTTGGTTCAACCCAACCTAAACTAAGTTTAGAGAAAGCGTTGTGCTCGCCAATATTTAAATCCATCATATCTAAGCCACCACTGGCTGAATTTGAAATTTCATCATAAGAATAATAATCCTCAAGACCAAACATATGTCCGGACTCATGAATCATAGTGTGAGAATCAAGTCCAGCAGCGCTATCTTCATAATTAAAAGCTCCAGCCATGTTTGCATAAGCAGAAATTGGAATGTTTTTAGCAACACTTCCGCTGGTTCTATCATCATCTGCATAAAAATAATATGTATATGCCCAATATGAACTTGAATTAACATTATTCATATTAAATTCGTTATAAATAAACCATACACCATCGATTATATTGTCACCATCGCTATCGTATTTTGAAATATCAGACGAAACTTTTGTTCCGTTGACGGCAATTGAATCATAAATTTGATCAATTAAAGTTAAGGTTTCAGTTCCGTAGTCATCTGAATTTTTCTTAAACAAAGCGGCAGTCATTGTAGGAATTACTGTGTCAGTAATTGTGTATGTTGGAGTTAAGGCTCCATAACTAGATTTCTTATAGAAAGAAGCGGTAGATTCCCAATAAGATGTGCTTCCATCAGCATTTGTTCCGTTACAAACATTATTCAATTCAGTTAATTTTGTTGAGGTCCATTTTGATGTAACATCACTAAATTGAATAGGTACAACTAAAATATTTGGTGAACCGGTGGATGGAGTGTAACAAGTTTCTCCACTTTCGCCAAGTTCTCTATTTGAAAAACGAATATCGGATTTACTAAGTTTTTTAACACTATCAGTTGATTCATCAATTGCTCTAAATGTTCCAACAACAAGATTTTCACCAGCGATTAAAGTAAAAGTAACTTTATTACTTTTGACATTATCAATAATTGAAGTGCCATTGGCTGTAATTGAATTTAAAGTATATCCGCTATTTGGAGTAATTGTTAAAGTAACGGTTTCACCAGCATTTCCGCTTGTTTTGTTACTTACTATAGTTCCGTTAGTAACTGAACTAATTGTAACCGTACCAGTTTTATTAGCTTCACTAGATGCTTTAAAGCTTCCAGTGACGGTATTTTCTCCACTTTCTAATTTAAATGTAACCTTATTATTATTAACATCATCAACAATTGAAGTTCCGTTTACATTTAATGTATAAATTGCATAACCTGAATTAGGTGTAATGGTTAAAGTTACAACATCATTTACGTTACCACTAGTAATATCGCTAGTGATCGATCCATTGGCCATCGCTTTAATG
>CAYQCJ010000003.1:6648-72296 GCA_964416025.1 uncultured Staphylococcaceae bacterium
TAACAGTTCCAGTTGTTAAAACATCCCCAGTATTAGCACATGATGCTAATGGTAAGATAATTGAGCAGGACATAATCATTAAAATTGCTTTGAGTTTTCTCATATAATTCTCCTAAAAATTTAACAAAAATATTGACAATTAATATTATCAAAAATGAATTGTAAAATATATAAAATTAGATATCAAAAAAATATCTAATTTTTATTCAAAATAAAAACGGCCTAATCAACGCATTTAAGCGTTGATTGAGCCGTAAATTTTCATCGAATTAAAATATGTAGCATATGCTCCATTTGACACATCAAGAGCACCGCTTGCATTTGTAAATGTATAAGTTGTTTCAATAGATGAAATTTCCTTGCTTTTACCATCAGAACCAGTATCGCTTCCTTCTGCAACCGCAGTTCCAAAAGCAGCCACTCCGGCAGTTCCACCGACACTAATTGTTAATGGAGTAGGGTTTTCAGTATATTGTGTTTCCATCAATTGATTAACAACGATTTTTGTAACTTTTAATGATGTTGTGGTTGTAATAACATTAATTTTTTCTTTTTTAATTTGGAAGGCTTTTAAATTACCTCCCAATAATGAGTTATATTGTGAATTACAGAAACCAACAACTTTCCCACCAGCAAAATTGAATTTAATACCGCCGATTGTTTCTGAATACGCAGTTACTGCATAAACCGAACTAGAATCATTTTTAATTGATGCTACCAAACCGGCACAATTATCTTTAGTTAAAGTTACTAATAAACCATCTTCTTGTTTGTCACCATCTCCTGTATTATCTCCAGTTCCACCATCAGCTTTCTTAACAATTGTAACTGAAATGGTTCCTTCTAAATCGCCTGATTTGGCGATAATTGTAGCAGTTCCTTCCGCAATACCTTTCATTAATCCAGTTGCATTAACTGTGACTACATCAGTATTTGATGATGAAAACTTAACATCTGTTGCACCTTCAACAGCAAGTTGAACGGAAGCACCAACTTCAATTGAACCAGTGTAACCAGTAATAGTTAACTCACCAGTTTGAACTGTATTATCTCCACAACTTGTAACACCAACTCCAACACCTAAAGCCATTAAACAACATAACGATAAAACAAGACTTCTTTTTTTCATAATTTTCTCCTTATACTCTATGTTTTTTCTTTATTAAAATAAATACAAAAACTCCAACTGCAATTATTAGCAACCCTCCGCTGAGACTAATGCCTACAATTCCGCCAGTACTTATATTATTTGTATTATTTTTTCCAATAACTTCAATCTCAATAGAAGTGGAATAATTTGTGCCGCCATCTTCTATTGAAGCAACAATCTTAGCTTTACCAGTTTTTAAAGCTTTAATTTTACCTTCACTTGAAACAGTTAAAACCTCTTCATTAGTGCTTTTATAACTTATCGCACTAGAAGAATCTGTAACATTTACAATACATTTATACTCATCGTTTATTTTGAGTTGTGTTTTAGGATTATAAAATTCAATAGAAGGAATTGTAGGAGTTGTATCACCTGTATTTTCTCCGCCATCTCCACTACCAGCATCTTGTTTTTTAACAATATTAACAGTTAATGTTTTCTTATATTTTTGTCCGTTTGATTCAAAAGAAAACTCAATTGTAGTGGTACCGGTTTGTAACCCAGTAATTATTTGAGTTTCTGGATCAAAAGAACAAATTGATTCGTCTGCAATTTTATAAGAAACGGCTCCACTATATCCATTAGTTGAAATATCAATTGTACTTCCGCTATCGACAGGAACTTCAATTGTATCTTTACCTAATTCAATGTTTGGCTCGTTAATTGTTACAACACATGTACCAGAATAAGTCTTACCAACTTCGACAAAAGAAGCTGTAATTGTTGAATTACCCTTGCTAATCCCCATTATTTTTCCATTTTGATCAATAGTACAAACTGAAGTATTACTACTTGTCCAAGAAATAGGAGAAGTCGAATAATATTGCTTAAATGATAGTTGTTTTTGGTCTTCAACATAACAACTTAAATTATCAAGTTTTATTGATGGTAAAAGCGATTTGCTTCCCCATATTAAATCAGCATATTCAGGATGATCAACAAAAGGATTTCTATTCTTTTGAGCGGAATATACAGTGTTATTTCTATAAATATCTTGATTAGTTACTGGATGAGCATTGTGCCAATCTAAACACAAATCAACACTGGTCATATTGTCAGTTATTGGATATTCATATAAAACAGCTGCATACATTGTTACACGAGCAACTTTTCCTTTAGCTTCATCCGTTGGTTCAAATAAAGAACTAGTTGTAAAATTATCAGTTAATTGACCATAGCAGTCTTTAACTTGAGTTCCGCCACTTACTTCGCCAAGTCTTTTGTTTCCTCTTGAGCCGTTAACTTTACAATCACTAGCAAAAATAACGTGATTATCGGTGTCACTTTCACCAACCGAACTGTTTCCAGATTTGGATTGTGGGAAAACATGCTCTCTATTCCATCCGGTAGATCCACTAACATGAGCAGTTTTTTTAAATTTTGCTCTAGAATAAATTGTCATGATTGAACTAGAATTGCCTTCGTATTCATCAGCACTCTCGTAACGATTCCAAGCGTATGATCTATTTAAATTCTTCGAAATAATGGTTTGTAATTTATCTTTTAATTCTTCACCAACCAAGCCTTCGCAACCAGCATAATAATTTCCTTCATTAGAAGTTTGATTGCCACTCCAAGTAAAAGATGGAGTCTCTTTATTAATTTTTACATTGTTGTTATTGTTGAACCCTAAAAAAGTTGATCCAAGTATAAGCCCGATTAGCAATAATTTTTTCATTTCGTTACAATACCGCCTTAATTTAAGAGTATATCAAATTAGAGTATGGTTTTTAACCACAAAAAACAAAACACATCTTTTTCCAGTTTAAATTGTAAAAATTTTCTTTATAAATTCTTAAAATCAAAAGAAATAGTTTTAAAATAACAGGCATAAGAAGAGACATTACTAATTTCAAAATATGTTGCATCAGACAATGTAAATACACCATCAACACCAACAACTTCAGTTAAAGAATCTTTACTAGTTCTGGCTTTTACAGTTATTGTTCCATCATATCCTTTATTTTCAACAATTTGATCAAATGTAATTGAACTTAATGCTGGTAACTCATTTACGTTTTCAAAATGAGATTCTGATTTCTTGCATTGAATTGCACTAACAGTTTTAAAACCTTTTTTAATATTAGTTGTTGAAAAATTCATTCCATCTTTTTCAAAAATTGCGCCATCAGTTCCATATTCACTACCAGTAGAGATATAAAAATTATCAGGAAGCAAAGTTATATCAGCAGTAATATTATCTATAGGAGCCTCTCCGCTCTCGACAGTATAAATATATCCGTCAACACAGAATAAATTGTTATATAAATAAACATCAATAGCAAAAAAATTATCATCACCCAAAGACTTAGAGAAATAGAATTCATCATCAGTTGAGAGTTCTTCATCCAATATAAAGTCTTCTTGAGTTTTCATAAAATCAGCATATTCAACTACCGAATCAATAGTTTCAGTCGATGAAGTATAACTGACTCCATCAATATCATCTGATGTTCCAAATCCTTCTAAATAAAGTGGTTCTAAAATTGAATTATCGATAAAGAAATAAGGGATATACAAGTCTTTTTGAATATATTTATCCATATAAGCTTTATCTTCGCTTGTCCAATCGGTTGGAAATTCAGCATCAATACCAGCAAAAATACTTAATTTAGCACCATCACTCACGACATACATATAGACGCCATCAGTTGTGTCTTTTAAATTAAAATAAGCAAGACTTTCTGAACTAGAATCTGTGGTATAATTCCATAAATTTGTTCCATCAACGATAGTTTTATAATCAGCAATCGATGTGCTAGCGTTTTTAACTTCGCCACTTATTTCGATATAATATTGATTTGAAACTCTATCAATTCCCTTTTTAGCAACATAAGATTCATACCCAGTAAAATAAGGGATTGTAACTACTTCACCAAAGATATTTTCTATAAGAGTCTTAGTATCTTCATTCCAATTATCTGCGGTTTTTATAAATGTTCCCGCGACTTTATTTTCACCTTTAACAAGTAAAAACCCTAGCGAATCCCCACTTAAATCATTAATATAAGAAGTTTCGTTAATTGTTAAAGTCTCAATTTCGTATCCAGTATTTGGAGTAATTGTTAGGGTAACTTTATCTCCAACATTACCACTATTTTTATCACTAGTTATGGTCCCATTAACCACATTATCAATAGTAACTGTACATTCATCAGTTGGTGTAACTACTTCATTATTCTTACAACCAGTGGTGATAACTCCAAGTGTGAGTGCTAAAGAAAGCACAAAAAGATGTCTTTTTTTCATTATTATTTACCTCGCAATAGAATTATATATAAATAAACATTAAGTTTGTATAAATAAAAAAACCAACACCGCATCTGATGTTGGAATTTTCTAATTTTGGTGATCCGCCGGAGAATCGAACTCCGGACCCACTGATTAAGAGTCAGTTGCTCTACCAGCTGAGCTAGCGGACCAAATGCGCTTTTATAATATATAATAAATGGCGCATTAAATCAAATATTTTTATTAGAAGTGATTTGGACCGACATAAGCTAAATAATCAGTCAAACAATCTTGAGGAGTATAACCTGGATATTCGGTATACATATTTGTTTTTCCATACCCTTCAGCCACATAACTAATAGTCGCTGCGTAATAATATCCGCCAACAGAAACTTCACTACCTGAATAGCCATTATATGATTTTTGACGTGATACTTCTGAAGACGTCATCTTCCAAACTGTTAAAGCATTTTCAAATGGACAAACACTAAATAAATCACGAGCGGTAAAGTCTCCATATGTAATTGAATTTCTAATTCCACCCAAATTATGGAAAGAAATTGACATCTTTTGTCCACCAAATTTTGAAACATTTTCATTCATATACCATAATAAAGATTCACAAACGATATTTAGTACCTCATCTTTGGAATATGATTGACTAAATTTATAAATTACGGCGTCTGGATCGCCTATTAATGAAGAATATTTCGTTAATAAATTTGTAATCTCAGTGTTTTCAACAGTACATGTTGAATAAGCATTAATACTCGATTTCTGTGCGACTGCTCCCACAAATTCGTAGCTATCACCACTTTTATTAAAATTAAAATCTATTTTAGCAATGTTTTTTCCATTGCATCCACCTTCAGCAAAAGGAACATTATTGTAAGTTCCATATTTTACATAGTGATCATGAGCAAAAAACATTGCATCGACATATCGCTTATTTGTAACTGAACTAAGTTCTGTTAAATCACTAAACTTCGTTGGCTCACTTTCGCTCTTTGCATCATACCCACCATCGTGGCTTGCTAAAACGACCACATCACAACCAAGTTTTCTAAGTGAGTCACTTTGAATTTTTATAAATTCAAGGGGGTTTGGCCGGTAATATTGATTAGCAATCGACTTTAAGATATCACTTCCAAGGTCTTCAGCAGCGGATCCAATTATTCCAAATTTGATGCCTTGTTTTTCAATAATAGTTGAAGGAGCAACAAAATCAACTAAGTGACTATGGTTACTTGCTTTAAATGTATTGCAAGATAATAATGGAAAATCCATTAAATTTTTATTGGCTATAATTTTCTCTTCGCCCCAATCAAATTCATGATTTCCTAAAACCATTGCATCAAAACCAGCAATATTCATAGCATCAGTCATAATATTGCCACGCGTTTTATTAGATTCGATTCCGCCTTGCCACATATCTCCACAGGAAATAATGACATTGTTCTCACTTAACCCTTTAAAGTATTCACCAATATATGCCATTCCAGCAAAACCTTGTTCTGCATCACGAGTAAAAGCTCCATGGGTATCGTTGATTGAATAAATTGAAACTGTTTTATCACCAGTCTCACTATTGTCGCCTGTACCGATAACTTTGACATTTATTACTGCTTGTTCATAGGACTCCTGAGTAATGAAAATTTCAAAATCCCCTGCAGAAGTGGCTTTAAATCCTGTTAATTCAGTTGGAAGCACTACTTCATAATCAAGGGTATATTCTTTAGTATCGCTCTCTTGAACCTTCATTCCATCAAGAGAAATTTTATCTCCAACATTGTATGTTGTTTTGGTTGGTTCTTGAGCAATTATTAATTTTTTATAAACTTGTTCAACTTGGCAAGCAACCAAAAGAAATACAATAGGAAAAAAAGATAATGGTAAGAGTTTCTTTTTCATAGTCCTATAATATTAGCAACTTTTAATGAAATAAACAAAATTATTTGCTTCCACCAATAAACTCAGCAGTTCTCTTATTTTTTGGATGATTAAATAATTGATCAGGAGTTCCTTCTTCAACTACATACCCATCTTCCATAAATAAAACCTTGTTAGCGACATTTTTGGCAAAATTCATTTCGTGAGTAACAACAATCATAGTCATTCCTTGATCAGCTAATTTCTTCATAACTTGAAGAACTTCATTGACCATTTCTGGATCTAAAGCGCTAGTTGGCTCATCAAATAAAATAACGTCTGGATTCATGCACATAGCACGAGCTATAGCGACTCTTTGTTTTTGGCCACCACTGATTTCACTAATTCTATAATGCATTCTATCTTGCATACCAACAACTTTTAAAGCTTCAATTGCTTTATCAACAGCGTATTTTTTTGTTTTATGTAAAACTTTAGTTTGACCTAAAACACAATTTCCTAAAACATCATAATTGTTGAATAAATTGAAAGATTGAAACACCATTGTAACTTTGGCACGAACTAAATTAATATCGATATTATTTATTGTTTGTTCTAATTCATCAATTTTTTTCTCAGTTTCAATTCTTGATTCAGAAATTCGAGCCTTAATTTCTTGTTTAAGACTTTCTTTTAAATGATTTCTTTTGTTAACGATTTCTTGATAATTAACTTTTGTCTTTTCTTCGGCTTCTTTTGATTTAATAGAATTCTCAAGTTCTTTATAAAGTTCATTTAATTTATTTAAACCATTACGATAATCTTGCTTCATTTGTTCGGTTGGATGCTTAGTATCTTTAAATGTTTCTTTAAAAACAAAAATCTTATGTTTAAAATCGTCTAATTGAGCTTTGTCAGGATTTGTTGTGCGATAAAATTCATTTTTTAAATCTTTTTCATATTGTTTTTGATCAGCATTAAGTTTGTTAATTTGAAAGATAGCCGAATTATCAATACGATCAAACGATCTATTAATTTCATCAATTTTTTCATCTCTTTCGGCGACTAATTTTTCAATATCCTCGGCCAATCCCTTCTCTTTTCTTAATTTTTTGATTTTTAAATTATATTCTTTTTTAGTTTTTTTAGCTTCTTCACTACTAGCTTTAGTAGGAATGGATGAAAGATAAAAAATCTCTCCACCAGTTGGATTTTCAAGTAAATTAATACATCTTAAAAAAGTAGATTTGCCACTTCCGCTAGGACCAATAATTGCGATAACATCTCCCTTATTAACTTCGAGGGAAATATCTTTTAAAACACTGGTAGTCCCGAAATCTTTTTTAAGATGACGAACCGATAAAATTGGGTTATCCATGATTATTTCTCCTCACTTAACTTATAGTGTCTAAATGGGTTGATCTTAATTTTCTTGCCATCCATTTTCATTTCGATGAGTTTTAAAATTCCTGTGGATAATAAAGTGAGAATTAAATAAATAACAGCAATAATTACATATGTTCCAATTTGATTATAGGTTTGGTTACTTATATCTTTAGAAACGTAAAATAATTCGGTGACACCAATAACATTTAAAACACTAGAATCCTTAATATTAACGATTAATTCATTACCAATTGTTGGTAATGAATTTCTTAAAGCTTGAGGAAGAACAACTCTATTTAAACGAGTAGAAGAACTCATTCCAATACTTTTTGCACCTTCTTCTTGGCCTTTTTCAACACCATTTAAACCACTTCTAACAATCTCACACATGTAAGCAGCAGTATTAAACGAAATAACGACAAGACCAGCAATAAGCCAGCCATCTAAAACTGGAACATTATATAAAATATTAGTCCAGTTTATACCAATTAAAACACAAGCGGCTTTAAAAATTAAAGCCTGAACCATCATTGGGGTTCCTCTTAAAACTACGGAATAAATATTGCATATAGCAATAACAAACCTTTTTAAACCCCTTGTTCCTTTGCTATCAGCATCATTTAATTTTAAGTTTTTGCCTAACCCTAAAAGAATACCTAACAACAATCCAACAACTGTACCAATGATTGCTAATATAATTGTGGCAGCAACACCTTGGAGTAATTGGATCCAATAATTAGCAAAGATAAAACCTATTTCCTCAAAGAATTCCATCGTCAATCCCCATTATTCTTCACTAGCATTGACACTTCTATCAATTGCTGAGGTCATTAATTCTAATCTTTTTGCAGATGTGATTTTTGCTAAAGAAGCATTTAAAGCTTCTTGTAATTCTGTATTTCCTTTTTTAATTCCAATTGAAACGCCAAGTTCGGCTTGTTTTTCACCCAAAATATCTTGATCAATATGGACTAAACCTAAAGTTTTTGAATTAGCAGCCACAATTGATTTAGCAACTGGTAATTCAGCAGTCATTGCAAAAGCACTACCATTCTTAACATCATTTGCAGCGGTACCAAATGTATCGACAGCTGTAGCGTGTTTTGCTCCATAAGAAACAAAAACATCACCAATCATTGAATCTGTAACAGTTGCTTGTTGAGATTCGATAATCTTTCCATCAACAAAAGTTTTAAAATCATCTTTACTTACTGGAGTTGTATCACTATTTCCAGCAGGTACATCAGCTAATTTAGTAACAAAAACTAATTCACTTCTATAATATTCATCAGTAAAATCAATTTGTTTTTCTCTTTCTAGAGTATCAGTCATACCAGCAATAATACAATTAATTGTTCCGCCAGCAAGATCGACAGTTAAAGAATCCCAAACAGTTTTTCTAATAACAACTTCTTTTCCTAAATCTTCACTTAATAATTTAGCAACAGCAATATCGTAACCATCGGCATATTGACCGCTCTTTCCATCTACTGGTAAAGTGCTGTCACTTGATTTATATTGTGTCCAGTTAAATGGAGCATAATTACATTCCATTCCTATAACTAAACGCGAATTATCAACAGATGAATTACATCCTGTTGAACTAATAGCAACACCACACAAAAGTGCTGAAGCTATCACGAAGTTTCTCATTAATTTTTTCATAATATATTTTCCCCCTTATTAATGAAAAAAGATTGCATCCTAACCGATGCAATCATTCATAATTTCATTAAAAATTAAGGATTAACATCGATAGCGCCTCTACATAAAGTAGGAGTCTATAGGAGTGTTTCTCCATAGCCCAATCTCACACGATACCTCTAGTGAGTTTCGGCAACTTCGCCTTTCGTTAGTTTCATAGGATGTCTCCTCAACTAATTACTAATCTAAGCTGCGCCTCTATCAATCTTCGTTTTTATTATAGAGAAAATATATTTTTTGTAAATAAGAAATTTTTATAAATTTTTAACAAAAATTTTTGAATTAGATTAAAAAACAAAATAGTTTGACCAATACCATTGCTTTAAGCGAGCTAAACAACAAAAAAATTGGAATTTAAATTATTGATTTTATAGCTTATAACCTCGTCAAATTAAAGAGTATTTTATTAAATTTATACTTCCTATATAAAGCACATTCAATAGTTGTATGGTATTTTTTAGCCAAAAACTTTGCATCAAAATACAACATTTTACATTGAAGAAAATGAAAAAACACGTGACATAAAGTAAAGTTATTTCTGTAATTATTTTCTTCTAATTCTCTCAAAACGCTTTCTTTAATATAAATAAAATTTTCTTTTACATCGTATTCTGAAGGGGTATCCCCAGGTAGTTGCTTATCACTATCATCAAGAATTTGTATACCAGCCTGTTCATTAACATATAACATTAATAAAACATCATAAATTTGGAAAAACACCATCTTTAATATGAAAATATTGTCTTACTTTTTGAGAACATGCTTTAATTTCTGTAACAGTAATGAATTGGTTTTAATCATCCAAAACCTTCTTTAATTTTTCTAACAAAAATCAAAGTTAAATCTTTTTAATCGTTGTTCATTTCAGCAAGATTAATAGATAAATTTTGTTTGTTTCGTTTATGCTATCGCTAAGCATATCAGTTTCTTTGCTATCTAATGCATATAATTTTGAAATTCTCTCGATGTATTCCAGAGGAATAACTTTTTTCCGACCTCCGTCGCGGATAAAAAGGAAATAGAAATATTTAACTTTTTTGTCATAGTTCTTAAAGACTCTTATTTTTTTCTAATTTTTCTCATCACTTTTCCAAATTTTGACATCATTTTTATGCCCCGCCATCTAGTATTACTTCAATAATAATTTCTTCATTTCAGCGTGTTGTCTATCTTCTTCATCTTGTTTTTTAAATCAGTAGGAACCATTTTAAATAGGTGCCAGTATTCCTCAGTTTGAAGCTTTTCTAATTTGTCAATAGAAATAACTTTAATCGGTACAGATGATAAGTCATTTGTCTTAAAAGTAATAACCATATCTCTATATCCACCATTAATCGAAAAATGATATTTGCCTTTTTCAGAAACAAAACATACGATTTCAGCCATAAATAAATGATCAAAAAGAAATACAGAATAATATGTAAACTCAATATTCTTAGCTACAATATCAACCAAGTAAAATGTAGTTGAAAATTCTTTCTCATCAATTCCTAATTGAGGATTTAAAAACAGTCAATTGCTACTCTTATTTTTTAAAGAACCATCATAAATATAAAAATTTACAAGATATGACTCTTAAAGTTCGAAAGGAATTCGCTTAGACTTTAAAATTTCGTTCATTGTTTTCATGTTTTGTTTTCTTCCTAGTGTATATTTGATCTAATGGCAAAATATTGTCCTTTTATTTATATAATCATTATGTGAAATTTTTTATTTACGTAAACCACTTTAGTTTACATTATTTAAATTTTTACTTTTAAAAATAATACAATAACTATAAAAAATCATAAAAATAAGTGGTCTTTGCAAGGGATATTGAAAATTTTCGTTATTTTTTATATTAAACACCTCTTCTATATGCAAAAAGATACCGATTTTCATCGGTATCTTTTTCAAAGAATCAATTATATTAAATTGGTCTATTTTAATATTGCATCTGCTAATGTAAATGCAATTGTAGAATCATTATAAGCTTCAATTGATCCATTCATAGTAATGTAAGCGGCTGCATCTCCAACTACTGAATGATACTTAATTACCAAACTAGAAGCAGCACTACCACCAAATCCGTATTCAGTATCAAGGGTTATAAGAGTATCTTCGCCGGTTAAATCTTCAGCAAAAGAACAAGAAGCAAAACGCAACATTTCAACTTCACTACCATATGTACCGTCTTCTGCTTTTAAAGCTGAAGTACAATAAAAGTTTTTTTCATCAAATTTAACAGTTAATCTATAAGTTTTTGCACCAACTGCTAAGTCACCTGAAGCAAAACTAATTGCTGTAGATGCATCAAGTTTTGTTGATCCTTTAACAGTATAATTTGTTCCTTCTAAAACTAAAACTCTTGTAATAGAAGGATTAGATGATGAAAATCCATCACAACCAACTAATGTTAGTTGTTTTTCCATAATTGGTTCGCTTTCTGTGCCAACATTAACATCCTTGACAGAATATGTATATGCCGAATTATTAAATGAACTAAACTTAGCTGAACCGAATCCGTCAAGGATTAAATTACCGTAATCAGTAGTTGAGGCTTTTGCGGTATAAGTACCACCAATTCCATCAGATACTACTGAAGAACAAGCAGATGAACTACTAAATTTAAATGTCTTATATGCAGTATTGGTAGAATCTTTAAGAGTAATAATGCCATCGCTTCTAAATTCACTACCAGAAACAACTTCAGCAGTTAATCCTACCTTAAATGTATTGTCTGTTAAATCAACATAAGCATAGTATGCAGTTCCACCTATTGTTTGTTTAACTACTGCCTTCTTTGCGTCACCATCCACTTTTGCATAACTTAATGCAGAAGTTTTACCAGTTTCACCAAGTTTCATAAGTGCACTACTAGCAATATCATCGCCAACTTTTAAAACCCATCCATCTTGATAAATAAATTTATCAGTTCCAGCCGTTAAAGTCTTGTTGTCGTCAGCAAGAGTTAAAACAGTAGTTCCTAAACTCGATAAACTAGACGATGATGTCTTATACGCATATAATCCAGAATTATCAATTCTTAAAAATTCTTTTTTAACAACTGGTGATACATCACCCCACCAATCTTCTTCTTCAACCATATTAAGCAACGATCCAGAATAATCACCAACAAACTCTTTACCTACAAATACAAATTTTGAATAAGATTCTGTAGCAACAAAGGTTAATTCTTCTGATTTTGGTTCAATATAATTCCAATAATAATCTCCTTGAGTCCAACTAGAATATATTAATTCTGTAGAGCCATTCTTAACGCTTGTAAGCTTATATTCGCCATTTGAATCTCCAGAAACATCAGTAGCTTTAAAGAAAATCTTTTCTCTACTATTTGGAAGTTTTGTAAGTTCTGTATAAGCCTTTGTTGAAGAATTATACGAATAGAACTTTAATTTCATGTGTTCACTATTTGTAACATTAAAAGCAACTTCAGCAACTTTGCTCGTAGTTTTAATAACAATTTTGCCACTAGTTACCTTGAAATGATAAGCAGCTCCATTAACACCACCACTACACTCGCCTTCATCAACACCATCGACACTATAAGTAACCGAGTCAGGAAGGAAACCATCCTTAGCAGCGACATTGAAATATAAAGTTTGTCCAATAGGAGCAACAAAAGCATAATTATCGGTTTCACCAAAACCAACACTATCTGTACCAGTATTACTTTCTAATCCTACTCTAAAATTAGATACAGAAATATTTGCATCATTTACAACACTAACAACAACGGAAGATTGTTCGCCAGTAATTTTAACCGTAACATTTTCGGCAGGCATTTTGAAAGTATATTTTTCTTTAGTAACCGTACCGTTATAACTTACAGAAGGTGCCGTATGTGTAGTTTCAATTACACCCACTTTACTTGCAGAGACTTCAAATTTAGTTATAACAAACCCAGTATTAACTTGTGGATATAAACTAACAGTATCACCTGGTTCATATTTATCTTCAGCTCCATCAATATTTCCGGCTAATCCATTAAAACTAGTAGTAATACCATATGTTTTAGTTGAAGAATAACCACTAAAACTAACATTATAACTTGGCATAACCAAACTTATAGAATAGTCATAAACTTTAGTTGTGCTATTATAAATTTTCTTTTCCGAAGTTAAATATTTATAATTATAAGTACCATCTTCATTATATTTAATTCTAGCAGCTTCAATAAGTTGATCTCCATCGGCAGCTTGTTTATTAGCAAACCATAAAGTAATACTTTGACCAGCAACAGCTGTTGTAATTACTTCGCTGTTTTCGTTTTTGACTGAAAAATCGAAACTACTCAAAAATGATGTGCTAAATTTATTTGTAAGAGAATATTCAATTTTTGCAGGATCATCATCTAAAACCACTGAAATAGTAGCTGCTTTGCTTGGCATAGCAAACTTAACTTCTCCGCTTTGGGCCGGAAGATCGATTTCATTAGCTTTTAAACTTGAAATCATTTTTTTAGCATTCTTGACATTTACATTTAAAACAACTTCTTCTCCAGCAACATATTCAGCTTTATCACTTGTAATCTCAATATCTTCAGTTGCAGCAGGTAAAGTTAAAGCAAATTTTTCAGCAGTCGCGACATCTTTTAATGTAACGGACACTGTGATATTTTGAGCTGGCATAATAAATGAATATTTTCCGTCAGCATCAAGAGCAACACCAGCATCGCCAGCAACAACCCCCGATACAAATTTATCGTTATTCTTTAATGAAAGAGTTAAAACAACTTTTTCACCAACTTTTAGTCCAGCAACTTTGTTTGCTTCAACTTTAAGATCAGCGCTTTCTTCTGGTAAAGTGACCGCAAAAGTTGCATCAGGAACAACATCTTCAGTAACAACTGAGACATTGACATCAGCACCTGGCATAGTGAAAACAAATTTACCACTAGCATTTGCACCAACAACCATCTCATTAACTTTAATTCCAGTAATTACCTTATTAACACCAGAATTTAAAGCTGCAGTAACGGTGACAGTCTCTCCAATTTCTGCTTTTTCTTTATCAGCACTTACATTACCATTTAAAAATGCAGCAAACGAAACTGTATATTTGGTTGCTTCAACAACTGGTGTTTCAGTTTTGCAACTTGCCAACGAAGCAGCGCAACCTACTAAAGTCAATGAAGAAACCACCATTAAAATTTTTGATTTTTTCATAAAAATCTCCTTTGTAAATTGATTTAATAACAAATTGGTTCCATTTAATAGACATTTTGTCAAAATTTTAATATTAATTTAATACAAAACTTATACAACAAAATCCTAAAACTTCTATATAAAGGAAAAAATATAAAGTAAGTAATATTAAGATGATATTAAATTTTTATAATAATTTTATTTAATTTTTTTATAATTTGTATAATTATAATGCTTTTATATTAGGAGGTTTTTATGAGTTTATTAAGAAGTAAAAGATTATTTATTGCATCTTCTATACTTTTAGTATCAATTTTTGCAGTGCAAGGTCTGTCGTCCTGCAATAGTTCAGAGAACAAATTAGGTGATGCATTACAGTTATCAGTTGATGATTCAATGAATTTATTAGAAAAAATTACAGAAAAAGATGAAACAATTGATGTTACGAAATTAAAATTTAGTACAGGAGATTCTAAAGTGGCACGTGCTCTAACAGACGGTACACTTATTGGTTACACGAAAGGTTCGACAGTTGTATCTGCAACACTTGACGATATTGTTATTTATCAAAAAACAGTTGAAGTCAGTGATTATACACACTTAACAACCACTTCTGCTAATCTTTCCGGATCTGGATACAGCATGACTATTGGCGGTTTTTTAATCGATTTAAATGTTGGTGCTTATTTAGCTAAAGGAAAAGATTATACATTTTTAGCAAGTTTTAAAGGTTGTGCAAATGATAGCCAAGAATTCTTCGTCTCAATGAGTGATGAATCTGTTGCTGAATATGAATATGTTATTCCTGAAGGTTCAGGAGTTGGAAAGCCAACCGTTAGAGCTAAAAAAGTTGGTGATTCTGTTTTTACTATTACAAACGCCGATGGAATTGTATGTTATCGAGAAGTTATTCAAGTAAGAAGAGGCTTTACAAGTAACATTCAAGCAGTCGATTATCTTACACATGTTGATCAATGGACAAATTGGGGATTCATTGATTCGCAAACACCTACACCTGGAGGTTGTAAAATGGCCTTCTTAAGTGGAACAAGTGGAATCTTTACAGGAAAAGATGGTGGAGTTGATTTAGGAACAATCGAATTTACATTTACATACGATTCAGCAAATTCAACTGAAGAAGAATTTATTTATGTTCTTGATTCGTTCCCAAATACTGCTACAGATTTAAAAATTACTAAATTAGCCTTATCATCTACTGGAGATATGATCCATGTTTCCAATAGCTCGTTATTATTAGATGTTTTTACTCCTCAATCAAATTAAAAGGAAATATTAAATATGAAAAACAGAAAAATTTTAATTCTTGCAGCTTGTGTCTTACTCGGCACTACTGCTGCCACAACATTAATTGGATGTGACAATAACACTGATGTTATCGTTGATGAAAAAGTTTTAACTTTCTCAACCAAAACTGAGACTATGAAAAAAGGTGGAGAATTCGTTTTCGGAGTTCTTGCCGGTGGTAAAACTATCGAAGGAGTTGCTTTTGCTTCTAGTAATAAAGCAGTTATCCTTATTGATTCAGCTAACGGAACTGCTAACGCAATCGGCGCTGGTGTTTCTAAAATTACTGCCTCTGTTGAAGGTTACGCAACCATTTCAGTTACAGTTGTTGTCACAGACGACTCTTTAAAAACCATGATCATTGGTGGAGAAACCACTGTTGAAGCTGGCAAATCAATCTTACTTACTGCTAGTGAAAACGGAACAGAAATCACCTCCGGATTAACATGGAGTTCAGAAAATACCAATATCGCCATTGTTTTAGCAACAGGCGCTGTTAAAGGTATTAAAGAAGGCTCAACAAAAATTTGGGTTAGTAAAGATGGCTTCAATCCTGCTACTACCACAATTACAGTTACTAAAGGTGATGCTGCAGAAGTCGATACTTTCTCCATTACATTTAAGAAAACTGTCGGTGTTACATTTAATGCTGATAAGCAAAACGCCAAAGAAGGCGATACAGTATCATTTACAATTACTAAAGCAACTGGTATTACCATTGATGAAGTAACAATGAACGACACAGTTCTTACTCCTGATGCAAGTGAAAAATATACTTTCACAATGCCTAAAAAAGACGTTATTATCAGAGCTTCTGTCACAATTGATAGCGATGTCGCTGTCGTTGGCGATTTAGCTTTTGCTCTTGTTGAAAATGAAGATCACATCTTTGAATCTGAAGAGATTTCAGTTGTTAACGACAGCGATTTAACATTTGCAATCAAACAAGCAGATGATTCAACTCGCACTTTATGGCTTCAAGATATGGATTATGCAAGATGTTTTGCTACAATCCAAATTGCTGATGGCGATGCTGCCTTTACACTTGCCGGAGGATTTAAATATAAATTCTTCTACGATGCATCTACTAATAACTCTTTCATTAAGAGAACTCAAGTTATTACAACTCCAAACAACGAAGTTGCATTAAGTTCACTTCTTGATGCTGGAAAATTTAGATATAGATATGGTTTATATAAAGATGATGTGAGGAGTGTCAATTATGAATCTACAGGAACTGATACTGAATCAATCAAGTACACCTGGAATAAATATAAGGATAATGTCACTATTGCAACTGCAACTGAACCAGTTACTAATTTAGCAAAAGGTGTCGAATACAAGGCAATTAATGGTGATGTATTAACTTATATTGATTCATATAATAATGCTAAATTCGATACTACTAATAACGAAGATACTACTGCCAAGAGCGGTAAATATAAAGTTGTTGCTTCTAAGAGTTCAGATGAACCAGATAGAGCCTATAAAGTCACTACAAGTGATGCCACGGCTCTTGTTAACAACGGATTTGCTCACGATGGATTAGCAATCGAAAACTTAATTTATGATTCATACCGCAGCGGATTCTCAGTCGGCGACGATGAATGGGTTGGTCACATTCTTCAATCTGGTAGCCGTGATATTAAATCAGTCTCAAATGCTGATGGATCATTTACTACTACTTTGATTTCAAACAAAACTTATAACGATTCAACAAATAGTTATTATGCTCACTTTGAATATAAAGCTGTTATTACCTTTAATAAAGATGGTTCAATTTCAAGCGGAACATACAACGAACAAAGTTTTGATCAAAATGCTTATGATATTGCAAATGACAAATGGTTAACTGGCGGAAAAGATAAAGGAACAACTTTAAAAGATCTTAAATTCTCCTTTGCTTATTCTACCGAATTAGAAGCTGCTCCAGCTTTTGATATTACTCCTTACTTTATTCAATCTATTGATAGCGCAACAATTAACAACAGCAAAGTCAATACTGATGATTCAAAGAATATTTTACAAAAAGGAAACGTCATTAATGACTATTTAGCTATTAATACATTCACTCCTTCCACAGCCTTAGATGCTTGGCAATACACCGTCACTGCTACAAGCGATGAATCTATTGTTAAATATTTAGATACCTATAGAAGATGGCAAGTTGTCGGATTTGGTAATGTTGACTTAACATTAGGAAACCACGTCGATACTGTTGTCACGAAAGTTGTTAGTGTTGAAGTTCCAAATACTGTCGGTGTTAGAAATGTCTACTTTGATGCCGGTTTATCAAGTTACTTTGATGGGATTGAATGCACAACTGCTCAAGCTGTTACAATTTATGCTGGTAGAAAAACTAACTCAATCTTAAGAGTTTCTCCAACATCTGCTGATGACACTCAACTTCACTTCGAAATAAGTGATCCAAGTTTACTTAGTGTTTCCTATAATGCTGAAAACAACAAATTTGTTCTTGATGCAACTAATGCAGTTGTCACCAAAAATACTGTTGTTACAATAAAAGTCACTGCCGATAACTGGGATACTGAATACGGAACCGATGTTGTCACCTTATCAATTACTCTTGTTCCTGCACCAACCGTCACTGTTGAAAAAGTTGCTGGTACATGGACTGGAACATACAGCGGAACAAACAATGCTTCTCAATATAACCTTACTATGTCTAGTACTGAAACTAAAACAATTGGTGATGTTGTATATAATAAAGGCAAAATAGTTGTCACTGGCTCATATTCTGGTACATTAGAATTTGGTTGGAAAGTTGAAAATGGAGAACTAAAATTCAAGAGCCCTGATTATTTAGAATTTATCGATCTTGATTATGATGAATCAACAGGCAAGTTAGGAATGTTCTGGATGACAGAACCTGGAATGAGCGAAAGCGAAGAATCTGTCACAACAGTTCATATTGGATATTACAACGAAGGTGATGAAGATACTCAAGCTTCTTATGGATATTTTGATTTAACAAAGTCTGCCTAATTAATAATTTATATTCATACAAAAAGCGCTATTGAATCAATTCAATAGCGCTTTTATATTGTTTAATAATTAAGATAAGAACGTACCTATTTAAACGTTTTCAGGATATAAAGCATCAAGCAAAGCTTCAATAGCGGTAACTTTTGTGGTTGCACTTCCAAATCCAGTATAAGAAGCTAAGAATGCATTGCCATCGTTTAAAATAGTTCCTAAAGTGACAGTAGAATCTTCATCTTTTGTTTTTATATCCGGAATTATACAACCTGCAACAATGTTATCAGTTGTATAACTTGTTCCTAAACTATTGGCATAAACAACTTTTAAATCTTTTGTCATCGTATCATCAAAATTCATATAACCTTTATTCATGTTCTTGAATATTTCAGATTCATCTTCGAAACCATATAAATTTGACCAGAACGAGAAAATTGATAAATATGCATGTCCAGTTACTAAATATGATGAAGCAATTAAATAATTAACTGCATTGGAATCATTAATCTTTGTTGCATCGAACATTTGTGCGCTACTCCATTCAGCAGTTGTTGAATTAGCATTAGGAGAAGTTGTTCCGTCTGCATTTATTGTTATCATATAAATATTTGTTGGAATTGTTTTGTGACCAACAATTACAGCGCAATAGAAATCTTCATAATTCTTAGTTGTGGTCGTTCCGTCTTCATTTTTGACTTCATGCGTTTTGGTATTATCATAATAATCAATACCAAAATATCCATCTAAGTTATAGATAACTTTATCGTGATTTGCATCGGTAGATTTTGTTGTAAAATTTACTTCAATGTAATTGTTTTTTTGTGATAATTCTTTAGCTTTAAGCAATTTATCAGGATAAGCTTTTGGAGCGGTTCCGTCTTCGATAAATGTTTTAGCATCAACTAAATCATCGCCACCATCAACGTTAGTAACGGATATTAAAATATCTTCGGCTTCATCAAGATCAATAGTTAACAATAAATCTAAAGTGTCATTTGTTGATAAAGTTGCGGAATTAATTGTATAAGTTTCTTTAATGGAACTGGTAGATAAATAAACAGGCTTTAAGAAGGTATCTAAAATTGTCACATCACTCTTAATGTCGGAATCAAGAGAATAACTAGCTGAAGTTTCATCTAGGCTTGATGGAATTGCAAAATTCTTTAAGCCAATGGTAACTTTATCGCTGCCAGTAACAGTTTTATCATTATCGATAACATATCCTGCCACAAATTGTTCTTCATCATTTTTTTGAGTATATGAATATTCCAAAACTCCCTTAGCATGGTTTAAATAACCAAAATGAGCAATCTTAGTATTGTCTTCAATATTTCTTACACTTTTTTCAATAGCGTAACTTCTAGAATTAACGATAGAATCAATTCCTGAAGCATATGTTGTATTATTTAGTTTCAAAGTAAAGCCAACATGTCCGTTATAATCATACCTATTTGCTTTTACAAATTTATTAATAGCCGCCGTTAAAGTGGCTTTATTGTCATCAACTGGTGTTGTATTACCATTACAAGAAGACAAAACAAATGTTGATGCAATAAGTAAAATACCTAAATTCTTTTTATTCATCATGATCACCTAATTTACATTGCCTTTCGCAATGAATTCATCAACTAAAGCAATTTTTGACCCACCAAAATTTGTGAATTCAAATCCCATATAACTATAAATCCCGTTGACATTCATAAATACTTTAAAAGTTACTTTACTTAATTTATCGTCGTCATTTAATTCATAATTAAAACCACTACCAATTAATTGAACGGTATAAGAAGAATCGAAAGCATTAGCTATACCAAAGTTATTATACATGTTATAGGAAAGAAGATAATCGTCAGTAAAATAAACGTTGTCAGTTTCGTTATAATCATAATATTCAAAATAATTAAATAAATCTAAATTTGATGGATAATTCATAAACCATACTATGTCTGTACTAGTTGTATCAGCAGCTGTGTGTCCTAAATATGGAAAAACAGCTCCTTCCCTAATCCGATACATATAAATGCCATTTGTAACTTTTTTAGATTCATAAGTTTTATCAACTAAAGATACATATCCCTTGTTATAATACATGGCATTTGTTGGTTCTAAAGTTGCGTCATAACCCAAATAATAATATTGATCAGTAAAAGTTTCGGTACCTACTAATGTTGTTCCAGCATTATCGTAAATATTTCTAGTAAAATTATTTCCTGAAAAAAGTGTTTTGACTTTCTTGAATTCATCGCTAGGAACATATTCTTTTCCACCTTTATCAACAAAAGTTTTTACTTTTTTTGACGAAGTAGTTCCAACATCTTTAACATCTAAAGCAATATATTTTGCTTCGACATTTTCTTCGGTTAAATAATTCAATCTAAAAGATAAAAGAGATTCAGCAGGCTCAAATATAGCGACAAGCGTATCAATTTTAAGCAAATTAGTAACATCTGCTCCAACTAAATTTAAGAAAGCAATACGATTTGATTTGCTTCTTATCGAAACTTCATTTGTTGAATCAACCTCTGTTAAATCAAAAGATTCAAATGTAGTAAAAAGGCTTGAATCATAGATGTTTTCAACTACTTTACTATCTTTATCAACCAACAATTCTCCACTACGAATTTGATTGGATGAATCAACAGTAATTCCATAAACACCATCTGACCCTTTAATATAGCCATTTGAATAAAGTTCATTCAAATAACTATTTTCTTCAAAATAAATATTTCCTTTGTCACCATAAAAAGTATCTTTTACTTCTAATGTAAAATTCTTTTGTTTAGCTAATTGTGTCATTGCAGTAATGACGTTTGTTGGTTTATATTCGACTACAACAGTTGTATTACAACTTGTAAGTCCTAAAACCATAATTCCTGATAATAAAAATAAACTTTTTCTCATAAAAAACTCCTAAATCAATGCTCTTATATTGTAAAGTATTTATAATATTTGTAAACAAATATTAGAAATCTATCTTAAGTTTGGCTTCGGTTTCAGTAATGTCAATTACTTCAACACTAAAATCTACGATGTTATCTGCACTTTCGCCCATTAAATATTTATTCAATTTAGATGAATTAGAAGGCATCAATTCTTTATAAACGCTATCATTATTCAAACTAAATTTTTCGCCTTTAAAGAAAAGCGCTTCATCACTTTTTTTATACCAATTTTCTAATGGATTTGAATTGGCCGAACCATAATTTTTATTCATGATATTAGCAAAATAAAGGGGATTGGCCAAAAATTTTGGATTATTTGAAGGTGTATTAGTTAAATAATTCTTATTAATTTTGTTTGTGTCATCACTAGAAATTGTCTTTCTACTTTCTGATATATACGCGCCTCTATTATCAGCATGAGTAATTCTGATTCCAGGTTTTGAATAGCCTTGAATATCAGACACTCCATGAAATACATTTAAATAGTCTTTTTCATTTAAATTAGTAGGAGTAATAAATTCTATTGTGAAATATTCATCAAATGCAAAATCTATAAAATTTTTACTACCAACTAAAATAAATGACCCATCGTTTTCAAATGGTTTTAATGTGATGGTTTTGCTTTCTCTTACCACCGTTGGTTTTACCCAACCTAATGCATATTTTGATAATGCATTATGATCGCCAATATTATAATCCATCATATCAACATCACCCATTGGTGAACAATCATAATTGTATGAATAATAGTCCAATAATCCTAGCAAATGTCCTGTCTCATGGATAAATGTATGAGCATCAACACCACTTGTTCCGTATCCATAATCCATAAAATCATAAGTAATATTACTGAAATTACACACTTTAGGATCTAAGATATTTGCAAGTTGATAGTTTGGGATATTCCGATATGTAAAAGCCCAATACATAGAAGCAAATCTACTATCATAAGAGTTTTTTGTGTAATTAGGAGCACTAGAAATAACCCAAATTGCATCAATTAAGCCATCTTTATCATTATCAAACTTAGTAGCATCATCGTTATAAGTTGTTTTGTAATAATCTAAGCAACTATTAGTAATGTAATTAATTCCGATATCATTTTGTGATTTATCGTTTTCTAAATAGATATCCATTGGTGACATCTTGGTATCAAACCAATCAGTTACTGTAAAGTTTAAATTTAACTTTCCGTAACTACTTTTTTTATAAAAACTACTAACTGATTCATAGTTGGTATTTGTAGAATCCCCTGTAAAGGTCCTCTTAATTCTTTCTAAATTGCTTTCTGTTGCATTTTTTTCAAAGCCTTTAACTTTGTAAGGAACAACCAAAATATTTAAGTCTCCTGTAGTTTGTAAAGTAGGCAAAGAAGCATTTTTTCCAAGATCATAATATGTAAAATCTTCCTTTTTAATATTGCGATCTTCTTTAGATAAAACACTAATATTAATATCGGTTGATTTTTGATTTTTTTCATCAGTTATTGTAAAAACATAATTTCCTTTATCATTTAAAACAGAACCATCAGGAAACTCTTCATGGTCTAGCTCAATTTTTAAATTGTCGCTACCATTTTTAATATCAAAATCATCTAAGCGAAAGAAATCCCCTACATGATATGTTTTATCAGTTTTTGGAGTAATAATTAAATTATTGTTTGCACACGAAATAAAAGAAATGCTCATTGGCACTAAAAGCAAAATCCCCAGTAAATACCTCTTCTTTTTCATATTTTATATTATATCATAATAGTTAAAATTCCTAAAACATTATGAAGCCTTTAACTTTCTTTAATCATCTAAAAAACGCACCCTTTTAGGTGCGTTATTTTTAAAATCCTATGCCAATCCCTATTATTTTTTCTTATTTTCCGAATCCAATTTCTTAATTTGCTCTTTATATTTAGCAATTTCAACACTATTAGCAAGAATAAAATGGCCTGGAAGAATTTCAACAAATTTTGGCTTTTCTTTACTATAATCATGAACTTCTTGTGGATTATAAGTAATTCTCGTTCTTGTTTTTTCAAGTTCTGGATCAGGTTGAGGAATAGCACTCAACAAAGAGTTTGTATAAGGGTGAAGTGGGTGTTTGAACAACTCTTCACTGCTGGCTTCTTCAACAACTTCGCCGAAATACATAACAGCAATACGATCGCAGAAATATTTAACAATACTTAAATCGTGAGCAATGAAAATCATTGATAAACCCATTTCATTTCTCAAATCTTCAAGCAAATTAATAATTTGAGCTCTAACAGAAACATCAAGTGCACTAACTGGTTCATCACAAATTAAGAATTTTGGGTTCATGATAAGCGCTCTAGCAATGCCAATTCTTTGACGTTGTCCACCACTAAATTCATGTGGATATCTATTTGCATAATCTTCGATTAAACCAACCTTTTCCAAGGCTTTTACAACCTTTTCATGGTTTTGTTTTTTATTGTGAAACCCTTGAATTTGAAGGCCTTCACTAATAATTGATTCAACAGTCATACGTGGATCAAGAGAATCAATTGGGTCTTGGAAAATCATTTGAATTTCACTCATTAGCTTCTTATTTACATGCTTATCATCGTATTTAATTTGCTTGATTTTACTCTTTTGAATCTTCAAAACATTGTTAAAGTGAGTTTTGGCTTGATCAACTTCACTCTTATACTCATCTAAACTAATCTTCTTAGAAGATAATTCTTTCTTTAAAGATTTTACTTTTTTAGCATATCTAATCTTACTAAATTTAATTTCTTTTTCGTTCCATCTACTACCGGCAGCAATTCTAACACCTTTATAATATATAGAACCACTTGTGATATTGTATAAACGAATTATCGATCTACCTGTGGTAGTTTTACCACATCCGGACTCACCAACAATACCAAAAACTTCTCCTTCGTGGACTTGAAAATTAACATCATGAACAGCTTTTAATTTAAATTTATTGTGGCCTTTTCCAAAGAAGAAATATTGCTTTAAGTGATTAACACTTAAAATAACCTTTTTATCGACATATTCTTGCTTATACTTAACTTTTTTGTTGATGATTTCTTTAATATTTTTAGCTTCTTTAATTAAGTCCTCATCGCTACTTAAGTTATGTTCTGCGTCCTCATCATAATTATAAGGACTAGTTGAATCAACTTCCTTTTGGAACTTTTTAGCATTAGTTTCATCGACATTATCATCTTTTATACTTTGGAGATTACTTTCATCAAAAAGCTCTTTATCAAGTGAATCAGTTTCTTTATTCTTTACTTGCTTTTTCATTTTTTGCTATCTCCTCTTGTTTCTTTTTGCTTGATTCAATTCTCTTACGCACAATTGCTGGAACCTCCACTTTTGGAGCTCCTGGATATAGTAACCATGTTGCAGCATAGTGAGTATCAGAAACCTTAAAGAAAGGTGGCTGTGCTTTAAAATCTATCGCTAAAGCATATTTATTTCTTAAAGCAAACGCATCTCCCTTAGGTGGATAAACCATATCTGGAGGTGTTCCAGGAATTGATTCAAGTTTTTCTTTAATATTAATATCAGGAATTGATGATAATAATGCCCATGTATATGGATGTTTTGGATCATAAAATATTTCATTAACTTTTCCGTATTCAACAATCTTACCAGCATACATAACAGCGACTCTATCAGCCATATTAGCAACAACACCTAAATCATGTGTAATAAAAATACATGATAAATGTCTTTCCCTCTTTAATTTATTAATTAATTCGAGGATTTGCGCTTGAATTGTAACATCAAGAGCAGTTGTTGGCTCATCACAAATCAAAATATCTGGATCAGCAGTCAAAGCAATAGCAATAACTATTCTTTGCCTCATACCGCCACTAAACTCAAATGGATATTGCTTGTATCTTCTTTCAGGAAGAGGAATACCGACTTCTTTCATTACCTTTAAAGCCTTCTTTTTAGCTTCTGCTTTAGTAATTTTAGTTTTATTAATTAATTCCTCATCGATATCACTAATTTTTTTATTAATACCCGCTTTTTCTTTTAATAAAGCTTCATAGTCGTCATGCTTAATACTGACAGGTACAAATCTCTTGGAAGAATCAATCTTTGAAAGATTGTTTTCTTGGAATTTACCTTGCATTTTAGCTTGTTTTTTAAGTCCGGCTTCATTTTTGCTAATGATGGAATCAATGCGATTACGTTCTTCTTCACTTAAAGAATTTCTTAATGTTTGAATTTTTTCTTCAACTTGAGCCAACAATGCTTTTTGCTCAGCAACTTTTTCATCATGTTCTTTTTTGATTTTTGCTTTATATTCAGCCACGTCTTGATGAGCATATTTTTTTCTTAAAGATAAAATCTCTTTTAAAACTGGTTCTTGAAACTTTAAATTTGCTTTCATTAAAAGTTGTTTTTCTTTTAAATATTCATCAACTTTAGCAAGCCCATCAAATCTATCAGTTGTGTAATCAAATTCTTTATATTTATTTAACAAATCAATTTCTTTTTGAATGCAAGTATTCTTATTGTTTCTCTTTTGAATACGTAATTCACTACTAACGTTGTCCTTAACTTCGGTTTTGCCTAATACATCAATACGTTCATTATTATGTTTAATCAAACCATTTAAATAATCAATATCGGTAGCAAAACTACGAACAAACGTTGCTAAATACGAATCAATTTCAGCAGTAACACGATCAAACTTATCAAGAATCTTATTTTTTTCTTCTATTTTTAATTTAGGATTCTTTAATTTCTTTTTACATGTTTTATAGTTCTTGATTGATCTAGCATTTAAAGAAACTTCTGTTTTAATTTTCTTAGCTTCATAAGTTGAGTTAGCCTTTACATTTCTTAAAGCAGTTAAATCACTCATTATTAAATCCGAATATCTCTTCTTTAAAATATTAGAGTTGATTAACATGGCTTCAGTAATTTGTTTACCAACTTTCATAATTGGATTTAAAGCACTTAAAGGATCTTGGAAAATCATTCCAATTTTATTGCCTCTAATTCTATGGAAATCATCTTCAGAAATACGAACTAAATCTTCGCCTTCATACATAATTTGTCCATTAGCAATAATTGCATTTCCGGGTAAAATACCCATAATAGCTTTATTTGTAACGGATTTACCACTACCAGATTCACCAACAATACACAACGTTTCTCCTTTATATAAATCAAAAGAAACACCACGAACCGCGTGAACCATACCTGAATCAGATCTAAAATTAACTTCAAGGCTTTTAACACTTAAAATTTTTTCGGCGTTTGAATAATCAAATTTTTCTATTTTTTTAACTTTTTCCATAATTATTCACTCCCCTTCAACGATGGATTAAACGCATCACGTAAGCCATTGCCGAATAAATTAAAGCTTATCATCATCAAAGCCATAATAACTGATGGTATCAAAATTAAATATGAATTAGATGAAATATATTGTTGATTGTCGCTCAAAATAACACCGAAAGAATCAATTCCTTGAATACCTAAATTCAAATAAGCTAAGGTTGATTCAGTGTAAATAACACTAGTAACCATAAAGACTGAGCTAGTAACTAATGTACCTAAAGAGTTAGGCAGAATATGTTTGAAAATCAAACGAACATCGCTAGCGCCTAGCGTTCTACTTGCAAGAACATATTCTCGTCCTTTAAATCGATAGAATTGAGCCCTGGTTGTTGAAGCAGTCCCCATCCATCCAGTTAAACAAAGCGCAATACCAAAAGTTAAGATGTTTTGGCCTAAATAAAGAATACATAAGGTCATAACAACAATCCAAGGTACACGTCCTAAGATATCAGTAAAACGCTCCATTCCAATATCGACCCATCCACCGAAATATCCAGAGATTGAACCCCAAATAAGTCCGAAACAAAGGTTAATTACAGAAGTAACAATACCAAGTAATAAAGAGGTTCTTAATCCATTAAAGATTAATTTAGCCATATCTTTACCGATATCACTAGTTCCAAAAATGTATTTAGGCATTGTTTTATACCCTAAATATTTATAGAAAGTGACATTAGCAACAACTGAATAGGTTGTAACGACACCGGTTGCAACTTTTTGTTCAGTAACTTCTAAAATTGGGCAATCATCACTCAACGATTCAAAACTGGTTATACCAGTAACAAAATCATATTTACAGTATCCTTTTTTTATATAATCGTTGATTTCGGCTTTGCTTAAAGTAACTGCTTTAGTTCCAAAAGCAGCTTCATATGAATCGTATCTAAAATGGCAATATTTTATATCAGCATTGTATAAGAAACGGTTTCCATTACTTCTCCAATATCCGATATTATCGGCCTTTGTTGTTGCATCAACTTTAGTAATTAATAATAAAGCGTTAGAATCACTAAACGATCTACCACTTAAAGCATCAGCTTCGCTAGTATTATTACTAGCAATAGCGACATTATTTATTAATACTTGTTGAGAACTGTCGTAAGAAGGATACAAATTAAAGCCAACAGTCGCATTATAAGCATCACTCAAAGCAGGATACTCTGCTTTAATTTTTTCCGTAACATTAATTGTGGTTTCTCCATAATTAGTATTGAAATCATTAAAATAAACATATTTATAATCAGTTGAATCTTTTGAATCGGTAAATTTAATATAAGTGCGGTATTTACCATTTTGATATTCATCGTTTGTGTCCGTATTATTGGTTGTGTAGGTGAAAGTATAATCATTACTTAAATCATAATCATATTTATAACTTTCAAAATAAACGATTTTACTATCAAGAGCAATATCCGTTGATAACACTTTATCAACATTAAATCTTAAGTCTCCACCAAAAGCATATTTGTTGCTGTTATTAGTTTTGGAATCAAAAGTAACTAATTCCGAAACAGCACTTTTTACGTATCCAGCTGGAGTTTCGTTAGTTTGATCATAAGTAACATTTGAAGAATAATATTTAGTTCCGTCCCACCAACCAGTTCCGGAATTAAATAATTTTGGTTCAAGGAATGTCTCATTTAAATGAGCAACTGAAATATCACTTGAATCAATTAAAGGAACAAGGAAGGCTAATAAAACAATGACACCAATAATAACTCCACCAACAACTGACGATCTATTTTTAACAAATCTCTTCATAGCATCTTTAAAGAATGTAGTAGGTTTAGATTGGAATTTTTGATCGTGAATTTTCTCGTTCTTATTAACTTCTTCAAAATCTTCAGGAGTAATGTCGATAGCATGTTCTTTATTACTGCTATCTAAATAAATGAATTTTTCTTCTTTTTTCATATTATTTCTTTGCCCCCATTCTTATACGTGGGTCAACAAAACCATAAGATAAGTCAACCAATAAACTAGCAAACAAGCCAATCATCGTAACTAAGGCCATATCCACCATTAAAACGTTATAATCTGTTGTTTTTCCAGGATCACCTAAAGCTTGAATATATAATCTTCCAATACCCGGAATTCCGTATAATTGTTCAAGAATCATCGATCCGCTTAATGCTCCAATAATTTCACCAATCAGCATTGGAAAAATTGGTACGAGCGAATTTCTTAAAGCATGACGAACAATTGTTTGACCTCTTGTTAAACCTTTAGTTCTAGCAAGAAGGAGAAATTCGCTCGACATAACTTCACATAATTCAGCACGAACCCAACGAGCATAAGCACAAATTGTACCCATCGAAAGTGCAAAAACCGGAATAACAAAACCGGCTGCCCTTACACCAGCACTATCCAGCACTGATGGCCATTGCGATGGTAACCAATGCAAATTATAAGCAAAAATCATAATCAAGAAAGTAATAGAAATAAATGAAGGGATCGAAATAAAAATCATAATAATTGTTGAAATAATGCCATCAGTGACGGTATTTTTCTTCAAAGCAGCCCAGATTCCTAATCCAAAACCAATTGGAACAGCAATTGCGCTAGTAAGTAAATTAATCTCAATAGTAACAGGTAATCTTTCTAAAATAATAACCATCGCACTTTGATTGACAGAAACGTTTGTCGATGTTCCCCAATCCCATTTAGTAAAAATGTTTGCAAGCCACGAAAAATATTGGCTCATAACAGGTTTATTATAAATATAATGTGCAAGACCACTTGTATCAACCCAATTATAAAGCGAATTACCTAAACCAGTTTGAGCCGTACTAAAATCGAGCATGTAGCCGTTTCCAACTTGTTTAATATAAAATGCTTGTACAACACTAGGAAAACCAGCTGGAGTTCCTGGTGGTAATAATTTTATTAAAATAAACGTCAGCGAAAGAATGACAAAAGCTGTAAAAAATATTAATACAACTCTTTGCAAAATATATTTCCGCATTATATAACCCCCTAAATTATCTAATACTTAATGACTTGTATTTACTTAATTTTCCGTGAAAAACTAAATAAATACAAGTTATTTTAGACACATAAAGCTTGACGCATGAACGCCAAGCTTTATTAGTCAAAATTGATCAACTATTTAATAGTAATAGCACCACCACCAGCATATGACTTAAGAATGAATGTATAATAAGTCATTTCAAATTCTAAGCCAGATGAAGTCTTGATATTGTATGTCAAATAAACATCGACCATATAGTAATACTTAGAATAAGAAGCAGGTACTACAGGAGTATCGAATTCTTTTGGACATACGAATTGAGCAGTTGTGCAAACAGTTCCATCAGTTGCTTTATCATCGGTCTTAACAGTTGCAGAAGATAAGACATCTTTAGAAATATCACCAGTTCCAGATCCGCTATTTGTAGCATAATCTTCAAGGTTAATTGACTTTAATGTAGCAGTAACACCTTCAGCAGCAATAGCAGTCCAGAATAATTTAAATGTAGCAGTTTTAGCAGTATCATCAAGAGTTACTTTACTATCTGATAATCCTTTAACAGTTAATGGAGTAAAGCTTTCTCCCTCAACAGCACATGTTCCACTGGTTCCAGCTTCCCACAATGCATCGAATGACCATGTTTTACCATCATATACTATATCTCCATCATCAACTGATGTATCAACACCCCAGTTAAGACAGAATCCAGATCTATTATCAGAACATAAGACTTGGAAGAACTCTAATGGCCAAGCTTGCATACCGGTAATAGCACCCATACCTAAATCGAATTGACCATAATTAAGAGCATCATACATAGCATCACTATCGGAACCAGCAACAGAGTTGGTGATTCTTAATTGAATACGTGGATCAACTGAATTGAATGCATCCACCATGTTTTTAGTGACAGGTTCACCCATTCTAGTTTGAACACTAGCAGACATCCATTTAGCACTAAGATCAATATAAGAAGGATTCTCTTTTGTACCTAATGCATAGTGACCAGCAGCAATTTCTTCTTGAATAGCTAATTTAAACATTGTTTTAGCAGCATCAACGTTATAACCATATTGTTCAGGATATCTATCTTTAATAGCGTTCTTATGAGCATCACTTTCGTAATAATAATGATTTTCACCAGCATCATCAGTAAAGTAATAAGCGTGTGATAAATAATCTTGTGATGGAGTGAAGTTTTGGCTATCAGCTAAAGTTGCTCTATCAACAGCATAATATAATCCATCAAGGAAATGTTGATTGGACATAATAGGTTTGACTTTCCAATACTTATCTTTTGATGTACTAATAATTGTTCCGTTTTCACCAAACAATTCTTCCCAGAGATCTTCATTACAAGCATTGACATTAATCTTCCATGTTGTTTGTTCAGGAATTTCAACAGTTCTTGGATCGGATTTATATTGATTTAAATAAGTTCCAGGAATTGAACATGAATCAAGTTTGTTGTTTAAGAATTCTTTGAAGGCAGCTTCAGTATCACTCTTAGCTGCGGCAAGAATATCAGTATGAATACCAGCAATATTCCACATACCGGTGGTAGCTGTATCTTCAATCCAACTTGGATTACGTTTATAAGTAATCATTCCGTCTTTTTCCCAATATTCAAGGGTATAAGCACCAAGTGATAATGTTGTATCAACTGGACTTAATGAATTATCTTCACTGAAATATCCATATTTATCAGCACCACCAACCAATTTGATGAAATCCATTGGTAATGGTTCCCACATCATATCGCCTAAATTTGATTTAGCATCACTAACTGTAATAGCTTTACTTAAATTTATTTGAATGAAGCTTCCGCCATCATCTGTTCCAACAGAAACACCGACATCTTTTGTAAATTCAGTATTAGCGGCATCATCCCAAGCATTCCAATCTGATGAAGCGTTCCAATATGTAGCGGCACCAGCAACTGGTCTAGCATAATCAGCAGCGACTTGTTCAGCACCTCTATATAAATTGTACTTTTTGGTGAATAAGCACTTAAATGGAGTTAAATAATCTTCAAGTTCAACGCCCCTATCGTTATAAGCAGCATATTTAGATTTACTTGATAAGTTACCATACTTTAATCCATCAGCTTTAGTCTTAACATAAAGTTTAAACTTTGTTGCTTTTGGAGAAGTATCAGCACTTGGATCAATAGCAGTCCAGTTATCTTGGCCATCTTTAGCTAAGACTGGATAATATTCATAATCATCTTTTGTATCATTAAGTTTGACACCGAAATATTGCGAACCAATATTGCCACTCATATCAGAAACTGTGGAAGAATTGGAGTTCCAAACATTGATATTATGTGGATCTTCTGTTTGGTAATCGTGGTAATACATATTGTATTTAGCAATACTTTCACCTGATAAGGCACTTGTTAATTTACCATATTGAAGAATACCGAAACCGTAATCCTTAATATATGTTTCAACACCCTTTTGAACACGGGAATTATACATAATATGAGAACCATCGCCACAAAGTGGAATTCCGGTTAAATATTTATCTTGAGCATACTTTTCAAGAACAGCCAAAATATCTTGTTTTACTTCATATCCATCACCAGAATAATCGAAATAACCAGTAGCTTTTGCACCTGAAACTCTAACTTTAATACTGTTAGCAGCATCGGTTGCATCTTCTACAACAATAATACTTGCACTACCTGTTTTAACTGCTTTAACTGCACCATTAGCATCAACGGTCACAACAGATGGATCCGAAGATGAAAAACTATAACTTGGTGTTACAGTACTTGGCATTTTAACATCAGAAATAACGATTGAATCAGTACCACCAACAGCTAATTCTGCTGAGCCACTATTCAATGCGACTTTGAAACTTGCATCAGCAGCATCGATGTCATCAACAGGTACAACTGCCGATGGACTACAAGATGTTGAGACTGCAAATATAGTCGAAAATGTTGCTATAGTAAGCAACAAAGCTTGACTTTTGCTTTTTCTTTTCATAAACAAATCTCCTTTAATAAATTATTATGAAATTACTTAAAAACATTAGTGATTAATTGCTTTTGAGTAATGCTAGTATTGTAATTATTGAATAGTTAAAAAAATAAAAGAATTTAAAAATCTTAATACCAAATTAATATTTTGAATTTTATAAAGTCGCGTAAAAAATAATTATGCAAATTATAGAAGTTATTAAATATACGGCTGCAGCGACATAAAAAGGAACAAAATTAAATCTATTTGTCTTTCTTTTTTCGACACGAACTTGTGTATATTCATAAAGATCTTTATATTTTTTTTGACCACCTTTTTTCCAAGTAGCCCTTAAATTTGCAACATTATAGCCTAAAGCATCAAAGGTTCCAAAATTTCCAATGATCTGAAAACTGCCAACTCCAAAGAGTACACCAAAAGCACCTAGAGCGGCATCACAAGCCGAAATCAAGGTTACACCTTTTAACAAGAATATTAATAAAAATACTGCTCCTCCAATTATTATATAAAGTAAGGATAATAGAAAATTAAAAAATATTTTGTTATCAGTTAGTTTCTTCTCTTCAGTTTCGTTATTTGGCATTCTTCATTCCTTTTTTCTTAATTAAAATAATTACAATTATTATAGCAGCAATAAAGACAACTCCACCAATAGAAAGTCCAATAATTAGACCTAATTTAGAATCATTTTTTGGAGTAACCACTTCTGGAGCAATATATTTATAAGTAACATTTAAAACTCCGGTAGTTGTTGTAACTAATAATGAGGATTCATCAATTATCGAGAAGACTGCATCACTTAAAGTAGAATCATAGCCAACTTCTTTAATTGTTATATCATTTGCTAAAACTGAAGCATTTTCTGCAATATTAAAAACAATTTGGTGACTTCCTAATTTTAATTCTTTGCCTCTAGCATCCGTAACCACGGAAGAATAAACATTTGTGAAATACCCATCAACAACTTCGCCATTAGTAATGGTCAAACTTGTTGAATAAGTAGATTTTAAGGCATCATCAAATACACCATATCCACTTGTAGCTATATCATCAAGATTAAATAGTTCTGTTGTCGAAAGGTCTATTAAATTAGTAACTACTAATAAAATTCTACCTTTCTTTTCATAATCGGCGTATGGAATATCAACATATTTATCATCACCATCTTCAACAAGAGTCATTTCATCGCCACTTGCTGTGACAGATGTAATATCATCACCTGAAATATGGGCTCTAACATATTTAACTCCGTCTTTATCAATAATTTCTTTCTTATTAATACTAGGAGCAGTTGCAATTCCTTCTTTTACAATCAACTTATAAGACTTAGTGACAATTGATCCTGCTGCTAAATCATAACTAAATTTAAAAGTATACGTTCCTTCAGGATAAATTAACTTTCCAGTTGAGGCATTTATTATTGGCATCGAAAGAAACGCTCTATGGCAATCGTAAGTATTGTTATTTCCGACTGTTTCTGATGTTATACAAGATTTGTATAATCTACCACTTGTATCTGTGTTTTTAGTTTGTGAAATATCACTAAGTTTCCCAGTATATACAACTTCTCCAGTTGAATCGTTAGTCATGGTAACAGTATTATCAACAACACTTCTATAAACCAATTGTTGAACCGCCATATAATTTGATTTTCCAGTTATACCAACCACCAAACTACCATCTTCTTGACGTGTTATATTGGTTCCATAACTATAAACGGAAGCACCATTACTTCTAATTTTATTAACAGCCACATCATTAATAGTATTTTCAGAAACTACCCAAGCACTTGCAAAATCAACTACTTGGTTGCTATAAAATGTTTTATAAAAAGAATTTATAACATCTGAACCATATTTTTTAGTTGAATCTTTTTCGAAATCAAATTTTTCAACTGCTTCAGCACTTGAATAATCTCCATAAAATCCCATATAAGGAATTGATAAATCAGGATCGGAACTTTCGACGGAATCTAAGATTACATAACCCTCTAAATATGTTCCGTTTGGAAAATTTGCTAAAACCGTTTTAGTTGCATCAGTTATTGAATGATTAACATTAAATGTTCCGTCACCAGCGGCAATATTAATTGTTCCTAAGTCGACAGTTTCGTTCAAAGTATCGAATAAAGATTGATAACTATTCTCAGAAACTAAAGCAGGAGATTCCACATATAATTTTGCATTATAGGATTTACTTAAAGTAGATTCATTGTGTGTTTTAACATCAAATTTAATGTTTCCTTTGGCAATATCACTATTGTTTTTAAGTTCAACTTTAGCTTTTAAATCAGCACTTTCTAAATAAACATCACTATTGATTGAAGAACCGATGTCAACTAAACCAGCACCTTGCTTTCTTGGTGTATAAAAACCTCCAACATATTGCTCGTAAGGATGAGCTGTTGACATAGTACGCATAGCAATGGTTTTCTTATAAGCAGTTCTTTCTTCTTCAGTAGCAAAAGTTGAACTACTTAAAATATTAGCGACAGCACCAGCATAATTTGGTGCAGCCATACTAGTTCCGCTCAAATAACCATATTGAATTTTTGATGAATCAGCATTATAAATTGCACCCCAAATATTAGTTCCAGGAGCAATAATATCAGGATTTAAACCTAAATCAAAAGTCGCTCCATCACTTGAAAAAGCACTTACTTTTTGATTGTAATAAGAAGACTTCGCCGATTTAGAATCATCAGCCAGTACACTACTAGCAACTATCATTGGTTTATCATAATTAGCGTAACTTCCTAGAATTCCAGTCTCAACATTATCTAAACTCCATTTATCATAATCGCCAAAGTCATTTGTTTGATTCGAATCTTTAATAAAGTTAGATTTTCCATCATTACCTGCACTAATCGAACAAGTTACACCCAATTCTTCCAATTTCTCAATTATTAAATAAGAAGCAGAAGTTTTTTCATCAGGATTATCCTCATTAGATGATCCTAAAGACATGTTAACAACATCAACACCTAATAAATAAGCATCATTTAAAGCGGTAATAATTGTTGAATCGCTTGCTCCGCTCGATGAATTAGAAAACACTTTCATTAAAGCAACTTGCGCTTTAGGAGCAATTCCAGTATAACTTCCATTTCCAGCAGCTATCGAGGTAACATGGACTCCGTGATATTCCTTAGGATTTAAAACATCATTGTCTTTATCGGCATAGTCATAATAATAAGGAACTTTTGTATTGTAATAATTTCCGGCAGTTCCACTAAAACCATTTACTGCAGTTAATGTATCAATTTGTGATTTGGTGTAGCGAGCATCGCTAGCATCAAGAGCTTGAAGTGAGTCGTGATCAACTTGAAAAGAATTATCTAAAACAGCAATCAATGTTCCTTTTCCAGCACCATTTGTTTCAGGCACTTTCATATCCACACGAGAAAAATTTTCTGATGGAGCAACATCAGTTTGATCTGCATTAAAACTATTTGAAGTCTCACAAGGTTGATAAGTTAATGATTTAGATGCATACGATACGTATTGCATATTTTTAATAGCATTAATATCCTTGTTATTTACTTTTAAAACCAACATATTGGAGATAGCATCAAGAGATTTTGTGACATCAAAATTAAAACCAATTGTGTTTCGTAATTGATGAATAAATTCATTTTTTGTTCTAACCCTATCTTCTTTATTAGCACCATAAACATCTTTTAATTCGACAATAAACTCTGTATCTTTCTCAGCTAAAGGTTCTGTTTGTGAAATAGGAGATAGAGCAAACATAGCCACAGTCGCAGAAATAATCAAAAAACAATTTTTAACTTTCATAATCGACCCCCATATTTTATTTATTATAACAACAAAAAAATTTTTGTCTTTATAAATATAAAGTTTTTTATTTCATTATTAATATGTAACTTTAACGGTCGTTATTACAAAACAAAGTTTATTCTTTTTCTACGTAAGTGACATTTGAAATAGTTTTCTTCTCACAATCATAATTGCATCTAATTTTTGTAATTTCTTTATATTCAGTATCAGAAATATAAGCGTGATATGAATTGTCGCTAGAAAAATTAATGGTAAAATCATAAACAGTTAAAACACCATTAGTTATTGAAAGATTATTAGAATAACTCGAAACTTCAATGTCTTTATTCTCTTTTACACAATGAACATATCCAGTTCCATCATCATTTAAGGTTATAGTATCACCATTATCAAGATCACCAATTGTTGAACCTAAAGAAAATTGCACTCTATCTTCTAATACGCTTTCAGTCATAAAATCAATTATAGTAATCGTTTTATCTTTTATATTTAAAATAAAACGCGTGTATAAAGAGCCTTTATTAACAATTATTTCGTATTTTCCTTCTTCAACAATTAAATCCGTCTCCTTATCGTAAGTAAATTTCTCAGATATATAACAATTATTCAAACTTATATTGATATCTTTTCCATAGTAATTCATCAACAAAGTCTTGTCTTCATTAACTTTAAGAGAGCCGCTATAAATTCCGTCTTGAATAAAGGTTTGATCTATTGTTTCTTTCAAAAACTTCTCAGCATCATATGAGGAACTCTCAAAAATCAAATCTTTAAAATTTAAATTAAGTTCTTTTATAATAGAATATAAAGTTTCGTTTTCGAATTCACTTTGTTCATAAAAATAAACAATTCCTTCTTGCACTTTATAATGATAAAAAGCATTTGATCCGGTGTTGAAATCGTAATATCCCTTGCTAATCCCCTCTGTTTTAGATAAATACCATAAATCTACTTTATCGTTTTCTTTGAAGGTAAATTTAAGAGTGTTTGTTATTGTTTGCTTTTTACCTAAATCTAGATCTTCGGAATTTTCTACACCATTAAACGTATATTCTTTCCCAATTTCAAAATTGGCAGTTGAGGAAATTATTGTTGATTCATCACTTGGTTTTGATGCCACAATTGTGTAATCATTTAGAAGATACCCAACTCCAACATTTCTTGTACCAATATCATTTGCATCATGAGCAGCAATCCAAAAATAATTACCAGTCTGAAAAGAAAAAATATCAGTAGAGGCTGAGGTTAATACTTCTTCAAGAATATTTTTAGTTTTAATTATAAGAGTCTCGTCCTCATTTAGTTGATACGACTCTTTTATGGTACTAACAAATTTTCCGTCCTTTATATTTGTTTCATATTTACGACCTTCACCAAACGAGTCTTGATAAGTTTGATAAATAGTAAAAACCACTGTAAAGGTGCCATATTTTTCTGAAAAATATGTTTTTAAACCATCATCATATGTTCCTTGATCATTTATTTTTGGTTCTATAAAAGTACACACATAATTTTCGTTATCTAACTTGGGAATAACTTCAGTATGTTCTTCATTAGTTACAGAATTCTTGTAAGTTTTTGAACCATCTTTTTCTTCAGTTGGATCAACAGAGCTAATTAATTCATCAATTCCTTCAACATCTTCAATGCCAGTACCACAAGAGCCTAAAAATGCAAAACAAAAAGAACTAGCAACTAATAAAATCGCAAATTTTTTCTTAAATTTTAACATACTAATCTCCTTTGAAAGCAAAATACAAATTATCTTTATTTTTCCATATTTTTAATTATTTTTGAATATCAACTTTTAATAAGTTTCGATTTTTAAAAATTAAAATGACATATTTCTATAGAATTTAAGCCAAAAATCAATAATTTATTTATATTTATATATAAATATGATAGAATTATAACCGCTTTTTTAATAAGGGAGGTACCACTTATGAATATTAGAAATGTCGCAATTATAGCCCACGTTGACCATGGAAAGACCACTTTAGTCAATGAATTACTTAAGTGCAGTGGTACTTTTAGAGAAAATGAAAATACTTCCAACTTATCAATGGATAGCGATCCAATTGAAAGAGAAAGAGGAATTACTATATTAGCTAAAACCACCAGTGTCATGTATAAAGATTGTAAGATTAACATTCTTGACACTCCAGGGCATGCTGATTTCGGCGGCGAAGTCGAAAGAATTATGCACATGGTTGATGGATGTTTACTTTTAGTTGATGCTTTCGAAGGCACAATGCCACAAACAAGATTCGTCTTAAAGAAAGCCATTCAAGCTCACGTAAAACCAATTGTTATTATTAATAAGGTAGATAGAGCCAATGCTAATCCAAGTAAAGCTGTTGATGAAGTTTTACAATTATTTATGGAACTTGGTGCTACCGACGATTTACTTGATTTCAAAGTTGCTTATACTAGTGCTTTAAACGGAACAAGTTCACTTGATCCATCTCCAAGCAGTCAAAAACCAGGAATGAGTTGTATTTTCGACTTAATTCTTGATCAAATACCAGAACCACAAGTCACAGTCGATGGTCCACTTCAAATGCAAGATGCCCTTCTCGACTATAATGATTATGTTGGAAGAATGGGCGTTGGCCGTGTTCAAAGAGGTACACTTCATTTGAATGATATCGTTACTTGTGCACGTCTTGACGGAACCCAAAAACAATTTAAGATTTTAAAATTAATGGGCTATAGAGGATTCTCTAGAGTCGAAATTAAAGAGTGTTCTGCTGGTGATATTTGTGCTTTTGCCGGTTTAGCCGACTTAAACGTTGGAGAAACAATCTGTGATCCAAATTGTGTTGAAGCTCTTCCTAAATTGCACATTGATGAACCAACATTACAAATGACTTTCGGTGTTAATTCTTCGCCATTCAGCGGAAAAGACGGAAAATTATTAACTGCTCGTCAAATCGAAGATAGATTAAATAAAGAAGTTCAAAGAGATGTTTCACTTCGTGTTCAAAGAGTCCCAAATACTGAAACTTGGGTCGTTTCTGGAAGAGGCGAATTACACCTTGGTATCTTAATTGAAAATATGAGACGTGAAGGCTTCGAACTTGAAGTTTCTCGTCCAAAAGTCATCATTAAAGAAATTGATGGTGTCAAATGTGAACCATACGAAGATTTAAGTATTGAGGTACCAAACGATTTCGTCGGTGATATTATGACTTCATTAGGAAGTCGTGATGCTACCCTTATCGATATGGATGCTAACGATACAAACACAAAAATCAACTATGTTATTCCATCACGTGGATTAATTGGATTTGTTTCAAATTTCTTAACCTTAACAAAAGGATACGGAATTATTGCTCATACATTCAACGAATTTAGACCAGTTGTAGCTGCTGCTAAGATTGGTGAAAGACAAATTGGTGTTCTTGTATCAACTGATACTGGACCAGCCACTCCTTACGCTATGGAGCACGTTGAAGAAAGAGGTGTTATGTTTATTCACCCAACCGATCCTATTTATGAGGGTATGATTGTTGGAGAAAATAAGTACGATACTGATTTAGCAGTCAATGTCTGCCAAACCAAAAACTTAACTAACCAACGTAGTGCTAATAAGAATCAAACAGTTGTCTTAAAGACTCCTAGAAAACTTACTCTTGAAGCTTGCTTAGATTATATTAACTCAGATGAATTAGTTGAAATCACTCCAAACTTCTTCCGTATGAGAAAGAGAATTCTCGGACTTGCTGATCGTAAAAAATACGAAGCAAAATTCAAAAAAGAATTATAGATTAATTTCAAAAACCACTGCCAATCGGCAGTGGTTTTGTTTTATTCGATACTTTTTAAGCTTTCCGCCATCTCTATTTTATCAATACGATATGAGATTAAAATATTAACTAATAAAGCGGTAAAGAAACTAATAATGAAAGCATAAATATATGATGTCCAATCTACAAAATAAGTCCAACTTACAAGAGGGGTAACATTGGTTCCAAGGACCACTATTTCAAGAGGTAAACCAAGGAACATTCCAAGAACCGCTCCAATTGCAGTCAAGAACATAACTTCATAAATTAAAGACTTAGCAATTTCAAACTTTGAAAATCCAAGAACTCTAAGCGTCGCAATATCTCTTCTTCTTTCTTCGAAGTTAAGAATTGCTAAATTGATTAAAACAACAACGGCCAACATAATTGCAAAGACCAAAATTGTATTAGTCATCGAGCGAACATTCGACATATAAGATTCGATTAATTCCATATTATCTTCATAGGTCTTTGAATAGTTAACACCTTTAACTTTATTAACTTTATCTCGCATTTCAGAACGAACATATCCGTCTTTTATATCGGCCCATGCGTTAGTTCTGGTCGTAAATAAATCCGGCATTGTTTCAGTATAAATAAATATTCCGTGACAAGCAAAAGCGTAAAATACATTACTAACTTTAATTTTTTGTGTTTCTCCACCAATACTGAAAGTCACTTCATCGCCTTCTTTTAAACCTAAATCGTTGGCTTGTGCTTCTGACATTCCAATACCAGTTGTATCCCAATATCCACCTTCAAGAGCATCATCAAATTTAAAGTCTCTAGCTTCTTTTTCAAAATAATAAACTGACATTTCCGAGGTTTTGGTTCCAGCACCTCCAGCATAAATTACATTTGTTTGAGAAATAGTAAATTCATCAACTCGATCCATTCCATCAATTGCTAATAACTCATTTTTTACAGAACCAATTTCTTGGTTAGAAGAATAAGCAATAACTAAATCGGCACTATAAACGCCATACATATCATTGTCTTTTCCTTTATTTATAGTGTCATTAATACCAAATCCACAAATAGACAATCCAGTGCAACCCATGACGCCAAGGATAACCATGATTGATTTTGCCTTATGAACTTTAATATTTCTTAAAGCCATCATTAAGGAAGTATGTTTAGCTTCTTTATTAATTTGTTTAAATTTAAGAGTAGGAGCGGCAGGTCTCATTGATTTAGCAGGAACATAACTCAATTCTCTTCTAATAACTAAATAAGTCATTAATGAGATTAAAACAACGACACCAACGAGCATTGCTCCAGCTGCCATCCGTGGGAAACTATAGCCCATTGCAGGTAATTCATACAAAATATTGTATTTAATATTCATAACATGAGGCAAAATTAATGGGCCACAAATCAAACCAAGAATGACGCCAATAATTCCGATGACGTTCATAAATAAAATATAATAAAGAAGGATTTTGGTTTTTGATAAGCCTAAAGCTTTCATTGTTCCAATTTGTAATCTTTGTTTAAGCATCATTTGAGTTATGGTTGTTAAAACAACAAGAATAGCAACAGCAAAGAAAATAAGTGGGAAACAATAGGTTAATTGCTCAGATTGAACAATATCATTTTGAATAACGGCATTAGATGGATAATTATCTTTACTTAAACAAGCCAACAATTTATCAGCATTATTAATCTCAAAATAGTTTTCAATCTCGGTAATTGTTGAATTGATTAAATCTTCATTAGTCAATTTTATAATGTATTGATTATAAATATCTTTAACAGCGCTAGTTAAAACATTATCATCGTTGGATTCAAGAATATCTTGTTTAATTAGTTCTGAACCAGCAGAGACAATAAAATCAAATGAGTCTTTATTGGTAGTTAAATAAGATAAAATTGTAGTTTTATATGTTCCATCAGGTAAAGCATTTACCAAATTATATATATCTTCATAATTAATTTCGGTAGCAATTTGATCGATGACTGAGTTCACAAAAGTTCTGGTTCCCATCATATAATATGGGGGATTGAACGTGGTATTTTGAATATTTTCAGGATGTTGCATTATTCCATTAACAGGAATATTGAAAGTCGTATTTGAGTTTGCAAAGGCATCATCAATGTTTTCATCAATAAATTGGTAGAAATCATTCTTATTATTTTTAATATACTCTAAAATTAAATCCGCTTGTTCACGAGTCAAATTTAATTCTTTATAATGTGAATTTAAATAAAATTGGACATAAGTAACAATTGAGTTGTAATTCTCTAATAAAGACTTGGCAATTTGTTTTACAGCTGTTGAATCAAAAGAAACTGGAAGAGTTGTGCCTAAAGTAAATTGATCATAAGGAAGTAAGGTATAACTTTCGATTGTATTTCTATCGACAAAGAAAAAATCTTCATTTATATATTCATCGTCTTCCTTATAATCGGTATCATATTCTTTATTTAAGGTAGGTCTATCGTAAGAAATTAAGCCATAACTTGAGATACTTCCAATATTAGAAGGGGCAAGTAATCTCTTTTCAACCACACTGTCTTCGCCGGCAATTTCTTTAATTTTATTTGATTCAGCAGTGATATTGTCACTTGTATCTAGTTCAAGATTCATCGTAACCCAAATATCAGCTAAATTACCGTTTTCGGTAGAATAAACTTCATCGACACGACGTGAAAATTCAATTGAATTAGAACTTAATCCAGTGAATAAAGTAACGGAAATTCCAATGATAAAAACAATCGCAATAAATTGCATTATATTGCGTTTTAAATCCCTCTTTAAACTTTTAAATAATGTTTTAAGAAGTCTCATTTACCACTCGATCTCCTTAGCGGTTTTTGGATTTTTAACAACTTCATCAGAAACAATTTTTCCATCATTAACTTTAATAATACGGTCAGCAATAACACTTATCGCTTTATTATGGGTAACAATAATAACTGTTTTCTTTTGTTCACGACTAACTTTCCATAATAAATCCATAATTGAAGCACCAGTCTTGCTATCAAGAGCCCCGGTTGGTTCATCGCACAATAAAATAGTAGGATTTTTAACTAAAGCACGGGCGATAGCAACTCTTTGTTGCTCTCCTCCGCTCAATTGACTTGGGAAATTCTTTTCTCTTCCTCCAAGTCCGACTAAAGTTAAAATTTCATGAGAATCAAAATGTTTATCAACTAAACTTGATGCTAAATAAACATTTTCATAGGCATTTAATGAAGGCATAAGATTATAAAATTGAAAAACAAACCCAATATCATATCTTCTAAATTTAGCTAATTCTTTTTCATTCATCACAGTAATATCTTTACCATTTAAAATGAAAGTTCCATAAGTTGCTCTATCCATTCCACCTAAAATATTAAGCAAAGTAGATTTTCCAGCACCACTTGGACCTAAAATAACAACTAATTCACCTTTATTTATTTCAAAACTAGCATCTTTTAATGCAATAATTTCAGCTTCATTCTTCTTTTTGTTACCATATATTTTAGTAAGGCCTTTAACAATGATTTGAGCTTGAGAATCGATATGATCATCAGGATTTTCAGAAGTCAAAACAAGTTGGCTTAATCCAATATCCCCTGTAAACCCCTCTTCTTTTTCTGTTTTTTCTTCCATAACTAAACTCCTTTAACTATAATAATGGGGCAAATAAACGAATAACACTCCAATAAATTCTAACAATAACTGGTTTATTTAAATATTTTTCAGGCAATACCATTGTAGATTTTTTTATGATAAAGTCCATATCTTTTTTTACATCCAAAACAGTATGTGTTTGATATAAAACAACCGCATCCTCAAAGTGAAGATACATACTGCGGAAATCAAAGTTAACAGTTCCAACAGTAGCGACCATATCATCAACAACCATCATTTTGGAATGATTGAATCCAGGAGTATATTCATAAATCTTTACTCCGGAAATTAATAATCTACTGTAATAAGCTCTTGTAACCGAATAAACAAACTTTTTATCAGGAATACCAGGAGTAACAATTCGAACATCAATTCCGCTCTTAGAAGCTGTATTTAACGCTTCAAGTAATTCACTATCTGGCATCAAATAAGGAGTTGATAAATAAATGTACTTTTTAGCTTTTGAAATCATTGAAAGATAAACGTTTTTAGCACCATCTTCTCCATCAAAAGGAATCTCACCAAATGGTTGAACAAATCCATCAGGTTTAATATTTGGATCTAATAAATCTTTATTCTTAATAAAAGAATAGTTCATAACATTTTCTTTGTTAATATGTTTTTTATTGCGGAATTGTGCGTCCCAAGTAGATAAGAATAAAGATGTCAAACCATTGACACCATCGCCTTTTAACATAATAAAATTATCTTTCCAATCACCAAATCGCTTGACTCTATTTATATATTCATCAGCTAAATTACATCCGCCAGCGAATCCAGTAACACCATCAATAACGATAATCTTACGGTGATCACGGCTATTTTGACGAATATCAACAAATGGTCTTATAACATTAAAAGCGAAACATTTAATTCCGTCTTTTGCTGCATCTTTAACAAAACGATAACTCATTTTTTTAACGCTACCGAAATCATCATAAATAATTCTTACATCGACACCTTCTTTAACTTTTTCTCTTAAAATTAAATAAATATTATCAAACATGTATCCGTCTTCAATAATAAACGATTCAATAAATATAAATCTTTTTGCTTTTTGAAGTTCCTCTAAAATATGAGGATATCCATCTTGACCATAAGGATAATAAGTTGTTTCCGTATTTTCATATAAAGATGCAATACAGTTTTTATCTAAATAATTAGCAAGAGGAGCTGAATCGCGATCAATTAAAGCAAGTTTTTTAAGTTCCTTAGTAGAATTAACTCTTGTAATCGAAAGACGATTATTAATCTTATCATTTCTTTTTACCCTCATACGTTTGGAAGTCATTTTATTAGCAAACATTATATATAAAAGTACGCCCACGAAAGGCAAAGAAATAATTACAAATAACCATGTATTTTTAAAATCATTTTGTGTTCTACTATTAATTAAGAATAACGAAACACATAAATCAAGAACATAGAGAACGATAATTGGAATATATGAATAAGCTCTGAACCATTCATAAATAATAATGAGATAAACAAAGCCAATAACAACTAATAATTGAAGTAAAAAAAGTATTCCGAATATATATAGACGGATATGAGAAACTCTTTTTCTTTTTGGACCAGTTCTCTTTTTCATATTACCTTATATGTATTTTATCAATACATATATTATTTTTCTACAAAGTCGACTATTTCTTTGAAACTATTAACTAAAGGAACCTTAGCTTGCTTTAAAACTTGAACACTATTATGTCCTTGTGTATACAATATGCAATCCATACCCAATTCATTAGCAACTTCATAGTCATGAAAAGTGTCACCAATCATCAAACAATCTTTTGGTTCGATATTTTTAGAGACCATAAACTCTCTTCCATAACCAATTTTTCCATCAGCTTTGAGGTTAGTGCAACCCACCATTTCTGAAAAGTACTTGTAAATCCCCAATGATTTTGTTTGTTCGACCAATAAATTGATTTCGCTAGCTGATAAAATATATAATCCAAAACCATCGTCTTTAAGTTTCTTTAAAGAAGAATCAACAGATGGGTAAAGTTTTGTTTCGTCGTTGAATTGTTTTAAATATTCACTAAAAAACATCTCACAAATGTCTGCATAATCAACTTTATTAAAATCGAAGCCAGCAAATTCGTAATAATTTTTAACTGGAAAGCAAAAATTATTTAAGTAAGTTTCTTTACTTAATTTTTTTATGCCCCATTTAGCAAAAATTGAGTTTTCGATGTTATAACAAAGATCGACATCATCTAAAAGCGTTCCATTAAAATCAAAAAATATGTATTTGTATTTCATAAATATACCTACTTCAAAGCAACCCTGATACGCGCAATAATTTCTTGCTCTTTTTCAGCGTATTCTTTGTAATTTCCCTTGTAAAGCCCTATTCTTTTGTCTAATTCTTCCGATTCTTTAAGATCACGGAAAAGCATTTCAACTAAAGCAATTTCTTCATTTTTATTAGCCATACTTGAATAAAACATAAAGACTTCTATCTCATCCAAAATAGCTTTTTTAATAACTAAAGACTTATTTAAATCGCGGTCTTTAATTTTGTCGTAAACATTAATTAAATCTAATAATAAATTCTTCGTGCTTTTGTATTTTAGAACAATTTCATTTTTAGGAAGATTGAGAGTTTCTTTTGGTTTTTCTACTTGTTTTTGATTTAAATCATTATCAAATTCAACAAAAAACTCACTTGTCGATCCACACATTGGACAAACATTAGCATCTTCAAATACTGTTCCACATACTTTGCACTTATATTTCATTTTATTTTCTAAATAACATGGCTTTTTCGATATCAGAGACTTCTTTAATAATGTTACCGCTTAAGTTATAACTGCCTTCTTCAGTAACTAAAATGTCATCTTCAATTCTAACGCCAATTCCTAATTCCTTAAAATAAAGTCCTGGTTCATCACTAATAATATTGCCAGCTTCTAATGGCTTAGTTCTTAAACTAATATCGTGAGTATCAAGACCAATATGGTGAGAAATATTATGAAAATAATAATTCTTAATTTCTTCTTTATCTTTAATCAATCCAGCATTTAAGCAGCCATTGGCAAGGAAATTTATAGTTTTTTCTTGAAGTTCAGCAATTGTTACACCAGGTTTAATCCAAGTAATAACAGCTTTATTACAACCTAAAACAATATTGTAAATTTTCTTCTGTAAATCATTAAATTTTCCATTAACTGGATAAACACGACTGATATCGGCACAATATCCATTGTTCTTGCTTCCAAGATCTAATTGTAAACATTCGCCAGCATTAATCTTTCCGACAGGTGTTGGATAATGTAAACATGTAGCATGAACTCCACTCGCACAGATTGTAGGGAAACTCAATTCACTATAATCGTAACTTTGGATAGTGTAATAAAACAAACTACTAATTTGATATTCGTACATTCCAGGCTTAAGAGCCATTAATATTTTCTTTAAACCAATATTTGTTTTTGAAATAGCTTCTTTAAATTCTTCAATTTCTTGAGGAGACTTAACCATTCTTAATTTTAATAAAAATGGATAAATGTTCTTAATTTCGATATTTGTATAATTTGCACTTAAACTATTAGCAAGTTGAACTGTATATAAATCTTCACCGATCTTAAGTTCTTTATCTAAATCTAAATATAAATGAGAATAGAAACCATAAACTTGATCTTTGCCATTGAGGAACATATCAAGTTTAGCTGAAAAAACATCTAAACCAAGGACATTTTCAATGCCACTTAACTTAGTAGCTTCTTCGGCAGTAAGTCTTTTTCCAGTCCATTTTTCTTTTACAACATCGTATTCACTAATGAATAAGAATTCTTTTAAAATTCCATCACATTTAGCGAGTAAATAAATAGAGCCTTCTTGTTCAATGTTAGTTAAATAATAGAAATTTCTATTGGCAGTATATGGTAAAGTTTCATCTTCACTATATTTTTTGGCAACTCCAGCATACATAATAACGACGCTATTATCGTCAATTTCCTTAAATAACTTATTTCTTCTTTCGACAAATTCTTTTGTTTTTATCATAATTTCTCCTTCATTTTTAAGAGCTCATCAACAGCTCCTTTAATTTCTGGAAGTTCAATATCATAAACTCTCCCTTGATCAACTAATTCACTATTTCCAGCAACAATTGGAAGTTGGCACAAAACTTTTGTACCAATTGATTTAGCAACTTCTTCAATCTTGCTCTTTCCATAAATGTAAATTTTATTTCCACAATTATCACATTTAACATATGACATGTTTTCAACAATACCTAAAATTGGAACATTAAGTTGTTTAGCCATATTAACGGCCTTTTTAACAATTAATGAAACCAAATCTTGAGGAGATGTAACAATAATAATTCCATCTAAAGGAATAGATTGGAAAGTAGTTAAAGTGACATCGCTCGTTCCTGGTGGCATATCTATTAATAAATATTCTAATGCTCCCCAAACAACATCTTTATAAAATTGACCTAATAATGTAGTGACTAAAGCACCTCTCCAAATAATAGGGTCTTCTTCATTTTCTAAAAGCATGTTACTAGAAATGATTTTGACATCATTTTTAGCTAAAACTGGATAAATTAATCCTTTTCCATCACCAAATGCTCTTTCGTGAATTCCGAAAGACTTTGGAATTGATGGTCCAGTAATATCGCCATCTAAAATACCAACCTTTTTTCCAGCTTTTTTAAGAGCTGAAGCTAATAAAGATGTAACGAAGGATTTTCCGACGCCACCTTTACCACTAACAATTGCTACTGTATGTAAAATACAGCTTTGATCGTTTAATTCTAACTGTTCAATTCTTGAAGAACAGTTCTCTTCATTGCATGTTTCGCAATTATGTGTACAATCACTCATCTTTTATCTCCCATCTATCGATTTTAATACTTCAGTTTCATTGAAACTTATGACTTTTACCTTAAACAAAAATGTCGATTCAAGTTCTTTTAAATCTAAATCTCTTGTCGCTAAAAAATCTACCTGTATTTTATCATTAAATTCCATATGTACTAAATCAAAATGATTATTTTTTAAATAATACTTAAAAAGATCAAGTTTACTTTGATCAACTTCAACTTTTACTTCTAATTTTTCAACTAATTCGAATTTTTCCGCTTTTTCCACTGTATCATTTGCAATTTGAACATAAGTTCTAAGTAATCTTCCAGAACCCAATAAAGTTCCACCAAAATAACGAACCACAATAAGTAAAACATTAGTTAATTTATTTCTAACCAATATTTCTAACATTGGTTTTCCAGCAGTTCCACTAGGTTCTCCATCATCACTAAATTTTTGATTATCCCCACAAATATAGGCATAACAATAATGTCTTGCTTTAGGAAATTTCTTTTTATAAATTGTGATTGTTTCTTTTAAGGAATTTGTATCCGAAAAAGGGACAATTATCCCAATAAATTGCGATTTTAATACATCAATTTCTGAAATACTTTCGTTTTTAACAGTGCATTTATTTTCCATACATAAAATATTGTATTTAATATATAATATGAAAGCAAAGTAATTATGAACGAAAAAGTTAAATGTAAAAAGTGTGGACTCTTGATTGATGAAGATTCAAAAATCTGTCCTTATTGTGGTTATCCAGTTCATCATATTGATGAAGACAAACCTGAACCAATTCAAGGCGAAGTTGTCGATAAACCAATTCAGCAAACTCCTAAAAAGAGTTTCAATATTTTTGCTTTTGAAACTCGTGAATATAAAACTTCAATTTATAAACAAGTTATCTGTTTTTTACTTGGTTTTATTGGATTACAATTTTTAAGTTTAATCATTACAACGATAATTAAAGCGGTCAATCCCTATTATTTATTAACAATTACCTATCAAGGCATGGTTAATTTTGCTATTTATAGCTTTCTATTTGGAGCATTCCTTTTAATCCTAAATAAAGATTTGATTCCATTACTTAGCGAATTTAAAAGTGGCAAAACTTGGCTTAATGGAATTGGTAACGGATTCATTTTAATAGTAGTTACCACTGTCGTTTCAATGCTCTTCAGTTTATTATCAACCGCCATTCTTGGCTCAAGCACTGTTAACAATAACGAAGCTGGCATCAACTCTATTCAAGCCGCTTATCCATTCGCTTCATTAATTATATTTGGTATTATTGGACCAATTTGTGAAGAATTTACTTATCGCTTAGGTTTCTTTTCTTTATTAAAAAGAGCTAATCGAGTTATTGCTTATGTTGGTGTTGCTATTCTTTTTGGTTTAATTCACTTCGATTATAGTGCAACAGGAACTGCCTTAGCTAATGAATTTTTCAATCTTCCTTCATATATTGTTGCTGGACTTTTATTCTCATATTATTACGATAGATACGGACTTTCTAATTCAATAATAGCTCACGTAACCAATAATTTATTCGCCATCATTCTTGGATTTGTTGGCACACATTTAATCTAATGAAAAAGAAATGGTTGTTCTTAAATAATTTGAGTCTAAAAATAATTGCTTGTGTCGCTATGACGCTCGACCATCTTGGTATTTTTTTACAATTCTATTTAACTGATCCAGCCTATGAACCACTAATTACTGCCTTTAGAATCATTGGTCGTATTGCGTTACCAATATTTATTTATTTAGTATTTGAAGGATGTAGAAAAACTAAAAATATTCAAAAATACTTGATGCGATTAGGTATCGCTTCTTTAGGACTGTATTTATTAATCATTCTCACTTTCGTTATTGCACCAAATATCGGCTTCAATTTTGGAAGTGGATTCTTCCTTGAAAATATCTTTTTTACCTTATTCTTGTTAGTCCTTACTTATTACTCTTTATTCAAAAATAAGGGGGGTTGGCAAAGGTTTTTGATAATTATTCCTATCTTATTTGTTGTCGGAGGATGTATATATGAGGTTGCTTGTTTTAATGGAGCTTTCAATTATAAAACTGCTTTCCAAGGCTTCTTAGATGGAATAATGCCTCAATACCCATTTGAATCTTTAATTATGTTTTTAATTGTTGCTATCTCGAATTATTTCTACGAAAGAAACATCAAAAAATCTTTAGGACTTGAAGGTGAACAACTTCAAGCTGTTATTGATTCTGATCAATCACAATTTTATAGAAATGTCATGATGGTTATTGCAACTATTATCATTTCTTTAATATGTGAAGGTTTAACATATGTCACAAATATTGGGCCATATGTTGTCGATGCCACTATTAGACAAAAAGAAGCTTGGTTCCTAATTTCTTCAGTATTTATTATTTTTTATAATGGTAAACTGGGTCCTTCAAACAAAATTACCAAGTACGGATTCTATATTTATTATCCAGTGCATATTGGTCTACTTGCATTAATTTTCGTGCTAATATAATTGCATGGAGGAAAAATTATGTTATTACATTTAAGCAAAAAAGATAATTTTGACGAATTAATTAAAGGTGGAGATGTTATTGTAGATTTCTTTGCCACTTGGTGTGGACCATGCAAAATGCTTGCACCAGAACTTGAGGATCTTGCTTATGAACATCCAGAAATTAAGGTTATTAAAGTTGATGTCGATGAATTCAACGAATTAGCCGGTAGATTTAATGTTAGAGCTGTTCCAACACTTGTCGTTTTCAAAAACGGTGTTGCCACAAATCAATCCATGGGTTACATGGATAAAAATGCTGTCCTTAGATTAATTAAGTAATTATTTTTTATCAAATTCGGAATTTATTAATTTAACCCATTGAGGTTTTATTGAATCAATATTCCATAAGAAACTTCTTTTGTAAGAAGTTTCTTTTAATTTCTTAAGTTTTTCTTTATTCGATAAAACCTCAATAATTTTGTCGGCATAATCTTTTGGATCTTTACTATTAATAATAAATCCATCGACACCATCTATAATTATTTCATTGGTTGAATCGCCAAAATTTCCCATAATTGTTGGCACGCTTTGTGAACTGGCCTCAATTTTAACTAAAGGAAAACCTTCGTAATTGGATGTCATAAGGAGTAAATCTGATTCAAGAAATTTAGTTTTAATTTCTTTTGTTGCACTATTTAAAGAAACATATCCATTTAATTTATTTTCTTTTATAAATATATTTATTTCATTAAATAAAGGTCCGTCTCCATAAATATTTAGCTTAAATTTAAATTTTCTCTCTCTTAATTCTTTAGCAACTTTTAAAGCTAGAAGAGGATTCTTTTGTTCACATAAACGTCCAACAAATATCAGCGAATTATTATGATATTCAAAATTAAATTCTGGTTTAAATCGACAAGGATTATAAATAAAACTTACAGGACATCCCAGCTTCTTTTTTGAATTTAACATGTCATTTAGCGTCTCTTTTGACAAAACGACATATTGATCGGGTTTTTTGATTAACGAAAAACCAAAGCGAACTGGACGCGAATTAAAGTGTGAATAATTGTAGTTATAATGGAATATTTTCTTTATATGATTTGGAGATAAAAAATAACTATCATACTCAGAACATATCAAAACATTATCACCAACCATTGCTTTTATTTTCTTTCTGATTGAATGCTTTTTTAAGAAAAACCAATAAAAGACTCGTAAAGCCAATTTAATATTTTTAAATGGATGAAAACCTCTTATTTTAATAAAAGATTGATCACATGTTGTGACTTCACTTGGTATTCCAATAGAAAATATATTTATACGTTTATCAATATCATACAAACAACCACCATCATTTCTAGATGTCGTAATTAAAGTGATATCATAAACATCGCATAAATTATTAATTAAATCGATGGTAACTGCCTCACTACCACCCAATTTATCAATCTGTTGAATCCACCAAAATAATTTCTTTTTCATACAAAAATTATATCACTAAATGTTGAAAAACTAATTTATGTCGCATATAATAGTTAGCACGCAGGTGTAGTTTAATGGTAGAGCATCAGCCTTCCAAGCTGATTACGCGGGTTCGATTCCCGTCACCTGCTCCATTCCTTAAAAATTTACCCATCTAAAAGGATGGGTTTTTATTTTAAAAAATATTACCACTTGCAAGAAATATTAAATATAATCTTCATATGAATAAAAACGAATCAAAACCATTAGATATTTTGCTAGGTACCTCTAACTTAGGAAAACTTAAAGAATACGAAGAGATGTTTGTTGGATACAATGTTAAATTCCATACCTTAAAAGAATTTAATATTGATATCGATATTGATGAAAACGGAAAGACATATAAAGAAAACGCTTTGATAAAAGCCAATGCTTTAAAAAGCTTCACTTCCATGCCTTTATTAACAGATGATTCTGGTATTGAAATCGATGCTTTAGGAGAACACTTCCCTGGCATCTATACACACCGTTATGCAATAAAAAATGGGGGATTCGCAAAGAATAATGCATTTTTAAGTTCCACTTACCCCGGTTCAAAAGCAAAATTTTCGTGTTGTATTTGCATTGTTTTTCCTTCTCAAGATCCATTATTTTTTGAAGGCGAAGTTAAAGGCAAAATTGCTAATAATACTTATGGCGTTGAAGGTTTTGGCTATGATCCAATCTTTATTCCTGATGGATATAAAGAGACCTTCGCTCAACTTGGTGAAGAAATTAAAAACAGCATTTCCCATAGAGGAAACGCCGTTAAGTATTTAATCGAATATTTAAAAGAAAATAATCTTATTTAGTCATCTTATAAAAAATTAAGTAAGAAATTGCTAATAAGGCGACTGGAATTATTCCACACCACATAACAATATTATTCTTTGTTACGGCACCAACAATAAATAAAACCAAAGCAACAACAAATAAAATTCCAAAAATGAGGAAGAACATACCTCTCATTTTTAAGAATTTTTCATCAGGAACAATAACAACTAAAGTTTCTGGTTCAGTAAAATCTAATTTCTTAATGTTGTTCTTGGTTTCAATTTCATCAAAAGAAACATCTCCAATACCATTGATGTTATAAACGACATCTTTTCTTTGCTCTAAACTTTTGAGGCTTTCACTAAAATTATTCATAAATGATGGTTTATCAGCTTTGAATTCTTCAAATTCTTCAGCATCAACAAGTTCAAAAGAATCGTTAAGAAAATTCATTAAAGTGATTGAATCTTCCACACCTTTTTTATAATATTCAAAATACTCTTTTTTCAAAAAAGTACCGTCAATCATAAGTCTTTTTTCTAAAGTTGAGAAAAAATAACGAATTTGATTTTCAATATCACGTACAAAATTAAGATATAAAAAAGAGTTCTCTTTATCTAAAACAATGTCATAAGAATTGATAATTTCGATAACATCCAAAAAGTGAATATCATCAAATGATTGGCCATATATTTTATTTAAAGCCATACCAATAATCGATGACAAATCGTTTGGTCTAAGTTCTAAGCAACTCTTGTAAGCATCATATCCAGCTTGATGATCGGTTGAATTGTAGGTTAATTTATAAGCATATTTTGATAATTGAGCATATTTTTTATCAATAAGTTCTTTGCCTTGAGCATAAGTAAAAGTTACTCCACATGTGGAGCAAAAAACGTTTGGTTTCTCTGGATCAGCACTAATAATTTTCCCGCACTCGGGACATATAACTTTTTTCATACGCCTATTATATATTATAAGATTAAATGAAAACACTAAAAATCACGTTTTCGTAAAATTGTTTTTAAAATCCCTTGCTAATCCCCATTATTTTTTAGAAACGAATATTATTAACTCTTTCATCAACAAGTTCATTGTCTGTAATTTTATCAATGACCACTCCGGTTGTTTCAGTAATCATAAATTTATAAACAGTAGTGTCGCTATGACCAAGCAAAAGTTCAATATCAATATTATCTTTTAAAGAATTAATTTTTCTATAAACAGCACATTCAGGAGAAACAAAAAATTGTTTCTCAATTTCTTTTTCATTTAATTTTTGGCAAACTCTTTCAGGAATCAAAATGTAACCAGCTAATCTATTAGCTTGCCACTCTGGATCAGAAAATGATTGAACACCTTTTCCATCATCATCCTTCAATTTCGGTTTTCTATTTGTAACTTGCATCAAAAACATATGTGCAAATTCATGAGTTAATGTAAATCTAGAACGAGGATCAACTTTTGCGGAGTCATATTGACTACTTTTTATATAAATAGTATTTTCTTGAAAAGAATAAAACGCCAATTGTTTCTCTTCATCAAAAATTTCATCATCATCTTCAACAACTTGATAAGAAAAATTGTTAAAAATCGGATCGTCCATTGCCAAATCTAAAACTTTTAAAATAGGAAACTCTTCAGCTTCCTCGATTTTAAAAATTTTTCTTATTCCATCTGCGTATTTAATTAATTGCTTCTTATTAGTAGGTGCACAAAAACATAATTGATTCATTTATTCACCAATATTCATTTGTTTTTGTTTTCTTCGGCATCTAAAAGCTTTTGCAATTTAGATAATAAGTCAGGATCAGCATTTTTTATATTACGAGCAAATTTAATTGAAATATCTTGTTGTTCATCAGAAAAATTATTCATTTCAATATTAACTTGACTCTTTGCAATCGAAACCACCTTTTCGAGTTCAATGCTTTCGCTTTCATTTAAATTATATTTGTCATTTAAAATCTCAATCCATTTATCTGGAAAGGCTCTTTTACCACACTCAACCGAAGATACATACGCAGAACTTACATTGAGTTTCGCAGCCATATCTTTTAAGGTTTCGTCATGATCTACTCTTAAATGTCTTAAATATTTCCCAATTTCAGTAATCATATATAAATCCTTCTATGCATTAATTATTTACAAAGTTCTCTTTGAATTCAACAAAAATGTTTATCTTTTATAATTTTGTTAAAAAATTAGCATTTTTTATCATTAATTGGCAAAAAATCACATTTTTAAGCAAAATAATAACAAAAGTTTACACTCAACAAAAGCTTCTTAAATAGACACATTCATTGTTTTATGTCGATTAATTTTAACTGAATTTGCTTTATAATAAAAAACTGGGTTAAAAAATGAACATTAAAGACAGATTAAAAGACAAAAATACAAGAATCAATCTATTTACGTTTTTTTCGTTATTCATGAATTTTGCTTATGCCTTATACAATTTATTTTTAGGAATAGGTTATTCATCTTTTTGGTTTTGTGTGATGTTTGTTTATTATCTAATTTTGGGTATAGCTAAACTTTGTTCATTACTTACAAGAAAAAAACATCCTCAAGATGAAAAGAAACAATATCAAACCATGAAAATTATTGGTTTTTTATTTATTCCTTTAATGATTATTATGAGTACTTCAATTGCTTTAACAATGAAATACAGTCTTTACACAAGTCACACCAAAATAATCATGATTACAATTGCTGTTTACACCACTTATAGAGTCACAAACTCGATCATAAATTTCTACAAAACAAGAAAAGCAAAAGATGTAACTTTATATACAATAAGAAATATAAATATCGCCGAAGCTCTTATCTCTTTACTCAACCTACAAATGACCATGTTTGCGAGTTTTGATAGCGAAGATATAAATACTCATCACATCATGAATATCGCAACAGGAGCCGTTGTATGCGTATTTATTTTGATATTAGGAATTTTAATGATTGTCATATCTTTTAAAAAAATTAAAAGCATAAAAAAAGACCAAATTTAACATTTAGTCTTTTAGTTTCAACATGGCGGAGTAAGAGGGATTCGAACTCTCGCTGCAGTTGCCCGCACTACTTCCTTAGCAGGGAAGCCCCTTCACCACTTGGGTATTACTCCATGGTTGCTTGAATAATATATCATAATCGACTTAAAATACAAAGAATTTTAATTTTTGAAAATCCCTTATATCTAAATTAATTTTATCACCCAACTGTCACATCTACAACTTTATCAAATCTACTTCTTGTCTTATCGTCTAAAGGCTCGTATAAATCAACCATATGTAAAATAACATCATCTGGAACCCATTTATCTTTAATTCTTTTTCTATTGTTCTCAAGATTAAAATTAATATTTTTTGTATGAAACATAATAATCTCGTAATAATCAAATTTTTTAAGATGATCTATATAATAATTACGGCGATAATTCTCTAAAAATGTTGAATCCATAATGAGAGTTAAATCTTCGTATTCATCATATAATTTATTACCTTTAACGATCATTTGATCATAAATATCGTACATATTTTTCGGAAAATGAAGATAAGTTCCGTACATTTCTTTTCTTGTTTCATCACTATCAATATGAACAACATTTTTTTCGTTTAAAAGATGTTCTTTAACATAGGTGGATTTTCCGCTTCCAGGCAAGCCAGCCATAATAATCAATTTCTTCATAACTATAATAATTTCTTTCTTAAGATACTAGAAATTATATCAACAAAAATAATTAATAAAACAACACCTAATAATAAAGGAGTAAGCATAGACCATGTTCCGAATGCTGAATAAACCCAAATATAATATCCGATTCCACCAGCTCCAACTAATCCTAATAATGAAGCGGTTCTAACATTTAGATCAAAACGATATAAAATAACACTTAAAAAGTTAGGAGCAACTTGAGGCACAACACCAAGTTTTACTCTTGTTAAAAAACTTGCTCCACATGCGTCTAAGGCTTCTAATGGTTGATTATCAACGACATCAAGTTGCTCCGAATACATTTTACCAATCATACCAATGGAGTGAACTGATAAAACGGCAACACCAGCAAATGATCCAAATCCAACAACTTTAACCATAATTAAACCGAATAAAATTTCTGGGAATGTTCTAATTAAAATTAAGAATAATTCTGAAATAATCGACCATTTTCCAACCATTCTCTTACTAGCAAAGAAACCAAATGGAATTGCCAATATCGAAGAAATTAAGGTGCCAATAAAAGCAATTGAGAAGGTTTCAATGATTTGATAAATAACTGATTCAGAAAATCTATAATCGCCATATCCAAAGAAATAGGACCAATTAGGATTACAAACACCTTTCCACAATTCACCAAGTCTAGTTCCATTAAAATTAATGCCATTCATAAAACTAACATCAACTGAAAAATAAATCATTACTGCTAAGAATGCTAAAACCAAGATAATGTTATAAATCCATAACATTGGTCTTCTATCGTATGTTTCTTTGGGAGTTTTGGCCGATACAGTCGACTTAATTCTTACAAAATTAAGGAATTTTTCCCAATTAGTTTTAATATTTGCAATAAAAGTTTCTGATTTTTTCATACTATAAACTCTTCCTTCTCAAGAAACTTGAAAGTAGTTGTAAAATGACAACAACCACAAATAAAGGTATTAAAATTGCACCAACTTTATCGTATTGTTGGGCATCCATTGCATTACTTAATAATTGTCCAATACCACCAGCACCAACAAATCCTAAAATAACAGATGCTCTAACATTAATTTCAAATGTATATAAAAAGTTAGAGAAAAACATTGGTTTAACTTGAGGATATAAGGCGATTCTAGCGGCTTTAAATCTTGTTGCACCAGTTGAAATGCTGGCTTCAAATGGATTCATATTACAAGTATCGATATATTCATACATTAATTTAAACATTATACCCATCGTAAATACCGCTATTGCCCAAATACCGGCAGTATTACCAATTCCAAAAAAGACTGTACATAAAATTGCTAAAACATATGTTGGGATGGTTCTAATAATATCAACAATAATTCTAACTGGTTGATAAATGTACCATTTAACGACAATATTTCTAGAAGCTACAATAAATAGAGGAATAGCAATAGCTGTTCCGATGGTTGTTCCAATAAAAACCATTTCCACTGTTGACCAAATTGCTGGAATCGCTGTGGCAAAAATATATTCGTTATATCGATCCCAAGTTTTTAAACTGTATTCAGAAGGTGTAAACATCTGTCCAAAGATTACACCAATTTGGTCAATACGGATTTTTGTTGGCAATTCAATAAAGATAAAGCAACATGCAAAAATTGCAGCAACAATTAATAAATATAAGAAACCAAGGCTTCTTTTTTTCTCAATAGTTTGGTTAGCTTTTCCATTTCCGCCCAATGATACAACAACTGTTTTGTATCTCAATTTATGGAAAAACCTATGCAAACCCCCCTTATTTTCAGTTTGCATCATCAACTTCTCCTAATTTTTCGGAGTGTTTCAAAGCACGTCCGTAAATGTTAAATAACACTTCATCGGTAATATCTTCAGGACGTCCATCAAAGACAATTTTTCCAGCTTTTATACCGATAATACGATTAGCATATTTAATTGCTAAATCAACATGGTGCATATTAGCAACAATGGTGATTCCAAATTCTTTATTAATTTTTGCAAAGTCATCCATAACCGAAACAGTTGTAACAGGATCAAGACTTGCAACAGGTTCATCAGCTAAAATAATCTTAGGTTCTTGAGTTAAAGCTCTCGCTAAGGCCACACGTTGTTGTTGGCCTCCGCTAAGTTGATCGGCTCTAATAAAAGCTTTATCTAAAATACCCAATTTATCGAGAGATTGTAAAGCTAACATCTTTTCTTCCTTTGTATAGATACCAAATAAAGTACTAAAGGTAGAGTGGTAACCCACTCTACCTGCTAGTACATTTTTATAAACCGAGGATCTATTAACTAAGTTAAAAGATTGAAAAATCATGCCGATATTTCTACGAATTAAACGCAATTTCTTGCCTTTTGCTTTCGAAATATCATCACCATTTACAACAATGGTTCCTGATTGAATCGTGTGCATTTTGTTTATCGATCTTAAAAGGGTGGATTTACCAGCACCTGATAAACCAATAATACAAAGAAAATCACCATCATTAACAGTAAGATTTACATCATCCAGCCCCTTAACACCACTAGGATAAATCTTGCTTACATTTTTAAATTCAATCATAAAAAACCTTCTCTATTTATATATAAAAACAAGTCTAAAATTATTTAATTAAATCGTGATCAACGCAATATTGATAGAAATCTCTTTCACCATCAAAATCACTATCTTTAGCATCAGTGTATCCAGTATGAGAATAAACTTTGTAAAGAATTTCAGCTGGTGATAAAGACTCAGTGGCTCCATCATCAAGTTTAGTTGTATCTTTAATGGCAGTCTTAAAAGCTTTAACAACAGCTTCTTTCTTAGCATCAGATAAATTTGAACGGACAGAAATAGTATCATTATAAATTCCATCAGTAATAGCGACACATTTACTTAATGTAAAAGAAGTAGCTAATTGATAGTAAGCACTATCAGTTTTTGTATATCCTTGAGCATAACGGACATCAGTGAATCCCCAGAAACCATCGATGGTTCCACTTTGCATATTATTGAAAGCATCACCATAACTGTTTTGTTGGATACCTTGAATTTGTTTGGTAGCATCGGTAATTGTATCGACCATTTCCATACCATTATCATTTAAATATTTTAAAGGTCTTAAATAACCAGCACCACTTGTGGCACCCATTCTTCCAATCTTTAATCCGGCCATATCTTTAATATCGATCTTTCCATCGCTATTTTTATCGACATAATTTTTATTTGAAACACATAATTGTGAAGTATACCAGTTAACATCTTTATCAGATTGTTGTCCTAAATATTCATAACCTTCAATTTCACCATTCATGGCTTTAATTTGGTTAGCAACATCGTCTTTATAATCTTCGACTTGAACTTTATATCCTTTACGAACACTGGTTAATTTAACTTCAATTTTTCCTTTATTTTGAATGGTAGCTTGAGCATATCCACTTGCAGTTAAGAAACCAACATCGACTTGATCAGATAATAAAGCTTCAGTAGTAGCAGCATAAGATGTTCCAGTTGTGATTTTAAATTCATAATCTGGGCAAATTTTCTCTAATACTGGTTCGAGTCTCTTTGCTAATGCAGCTAATGTAGATGCATCATTTGAAGGGACAAATTGAATGTTGATAATATTATTATCAGATCCAGAATTACAACCGACAAGACCACTAATACCTAATAAACAAACAGCAGACAAACCTAAAACTTTAAGTTTTTTCATAAGATTAACGTTACCTCCTTTATGAAAGACTTTTTTGCATGAAAAAAGGGCTTTAAAGCCCTTATTTAATTAATAACTTATTAAAATCGCTAAGATTTTTAAATAATTTTAATTTTCTCATACGGTAAAAAGTATACTCTTGGTTCTTATTAAATCTACAAAAAAATATGTGTATGAAAAATATTTAATCTTATCTTAACACTTGTTAAGAATTCATTAATATTTAAGATAAATTGTTAAATACTGTTATTAAATTTTATTAAAGAACGTAGATAAATAATGTTATATAATAAAGCATATAAACTTTATGAAAACCGAAACTCGAAATAAAATTCAAGAGAAGAAAGATAAAAATACTGTAATTTTTAGTGTTATTTTTATGTTTTTTAGTTATTTATGGGGTATTGCAAGACTTTTGATCGGAATTTTTGAAAACAACCGGTTTTATGGCGCTTCAGGAATTTCTGGTATTTTATTAGGGTTATGCAAAACTTTATTTGTTCTTGGAGTTAAAAAAGACGATCAAGAGTTTCAAGAAAAAATATTTAAGGCAATCGCTATTTTAATTATCGTGGCTAATGCACTTTATATTAGTTACATGATTTCTTTATACTTCTACCCAACACATTTAATTAAACTTCCAATGTGGATCAATATTTTAATTTGTTGCATTTCTTTTGCGGATCTTGGTTTAGCAATTATTGGAATCATTAAAAATATTTCAAGAAAAAACATCCTCTTTATTGCCAGAGAATGTTTATCATTAGTTTGGGCTTTTCAAGCTATCGTTTTTTCTTTAGCTTCGTTAATTTCAGCAATGAATCAAGTACTTAGCGCTACACAAATTTCTTCGTACAATGCTAGTCTTGGTTTAATTTATGGCATTCTTTCAATTTTCATTGGAATAGTAATGCTAGTAAAATTTAAAAAATATAAATCAAATAACAATAAGATTGACGAGTAATTTTCAAAATCCCTTGCCAATCCCCATTATTTTTATTAATAAGCCTTAGCAAATAAGATTAAATATTTTGCTTCTTTCCCACAGATGGCACACTTGTCATCAATTGGAATTTGGGCAAATGGCATACATCTACTTGTAGCATTAAACATTTCTTTAACTTTATCTTCACAAGTTCTATCACCACACCACATAACTTTAGCATATCCACCCTTATTAAGGATTTCTTCCATCTCTTTTAAGTTATGAGCTTCGTGGACATTAGCAGCTAAATTCTTTAAAGCAGCATCGTACATTTCAGAATGTATTTTTGTCAATAATAATGAGGATTCGCTAACGATTTTGTCTAATGAGACTTGTTCTTTAGTGCCATCATTTCTCTTACAAATTGTAACAACACCATTCTTCAAATCACGTGGGCCAACCTCAATTCTAAGAGGCACACCCTTCATTTCGTATTCAGAGAATTTCCATCCAGGTGTCTTATCACTATCATCAAGTTTTACTCTAATTCCTTGTTTTTCTAAACCAGCTTTAATTGTATTGCAGGCATCTAAAACGCCTTCTTGTTGCATTTGAATAGGAATAATGACAACTTGAATTGGAGCAACATATGGAGGCAAAACTAATCCATTATCATCGCCATGAACCATGATAATTGAACCAATTAAACGAGTCGAGACTCCCCAACTGGTTTGGAATGGAACTTTAATTTTTCCATCTTTATCTAAGTATTGAACACCAAAAGCCTTTGCGAATCCGTCACCAAAATAGTGAGAGGTTCCACTTTGAAGAGCTTTTCCATCGTGCATTAAAGCTTCGATAGAATATGTTTCAACAGCTCCGGCAAATTTTTCTTTTTCAGATTTTTTACCTTTAATAAATGGAACAGCTAATAAATCTTTTCCCATCTTGTCGTAGATATCTAACATTCTAAGAGTTTCTTCTCTAGCTTCATCGCTTGTAGCGTGCATTGTATGACCTTCTTGCCATAAGAATTCACTTCCTCTTAAGAATGGACGAGTAGTCTTTTCCCATCTAACAACGGAACACCATTGATTATATTTCTTTGGTAAATCACGGTAACTATTGATGATGTGTTTGTAATGTTCAGTAAAAACACATTCGCTGGTTGGTCTAATGATTAATCTATCTTGAAGAGTTTGGCCTCCACCGATAGTCGCAATTAAACATTCTGGAGCAAAACCAGAAATATGATCTTTTTCTTTCTTAAATAAAGACTCATTAATAACTAAAGGCATATAAACATTTTCATGTCCTGTTGCCTTAAATTCTTTATCTAAATATGATTGAATTTGTTCCCAAATAGCGTATCCGTAAGGTCTATAAATAATAAAGCCCTTAACATCGCTATAATCCATTAATTCAGCTTTTTTACAAACATCTGTATACCATTGCGCAAAATCTTCATCTCTTGAAGTAATTGACTTATTTTTAATATCCATTTTAAAATCCTCTTTCTTATTTACTTAAATTAGATAACTTTTTAATAACACGTTTATCAAGCGGCAATAACATCGAACTATATTGACTAATAACATCACCGCCGAAATATCTTACACCACTCTTACTTAATAATTCTAGTAGCGACCAATTATTTACGTTCACACATACAATCGGTTTTTGGAATTTAACAAACTTTGTTAATAAAGCATGTAAATTTATAAAATCATTACTAGTTGCTTTAACATTGCTGAGCGTTTTACAATCAAAAACAAACAAATCGAACAATTTATAGGTATCGTCTTTAAGAGAGAAATCACCGACCGTTATAATCAAACCAAGTTCATAACTCTTTAGTTTTAAGTTTTGAATTGTTCTTAAATAATATGCATCAGTTTCAAAATCGATAAATACATTATTCTTAAATAAGAAAACAATGTTAGCATCGTATAAATTATTAATATGAGGGAAACTCTTGATTGCAAATGGCAAATCAAGCATTTCAATTGGGAAAAATAATTTAAAACTTGCATCACCTTTTTGAGTTAAGAATGTCGAGATAACTTTCTTACTAGAAATCGTAAACACTTCTTGTTGTTCTTCGTATTGTGCACAGAATTTCTTTAAATCCTGGTAACTTTTAAAAATATTGCTCTTTGGAAAAATTCTAAATGTATATGATTCGATAATTGTGCTCTTATCAAGTAAATGAATAACAGGACTATAAAAAATGTCAATCAATTGATTTCTTAAAATATGATCAATTTCGCTCTTATATCCTTCTTCAGCACTAGTCATAGTGGAATTTTCTGCATAATAGAAAGCGTAGGTTTTATTGTCATTATGAACTGTTTGTGCAAATTTTTGCAAATCTTGATAAGCAGCTTCAAAATTCTTGTTTAAAGAAGTAACTTTACCAGCAGCAACCATCGGAGCTAAAGTATTTAAATACCCGTAAATCTCAAGTAATTCACTAATACTTTCTAAAATCTCCTGTATTTTGTGGTTAATTTGATAACTGTTCATCAGCGTGTTATCAATAAACATGATTTCTTGAGGATTGTCTGGATTTAAATAAAAATACAAATCAACACCCTTAAAGCAACGACAAATATAATCAATCATTTCATAACGAACATAATATTCATTTTCAACGACAGCTTCATCCAATACTTTAAATAATCTTATAAAATAAGCGTTACCCTTAATAAATTCATTGCCTTCATAGGCTTTTTTCATCTCGCTCATTAAGTAAGATGGTTTATGTTTTAAAATCAAAGGACTAGAATTTCTATTATGTTTAAAAACGCTTTTCTTAAATTCATCATTTGGAATATGAAGAAGAGTATCGGCATTTAAATAAATTAATTTATTCTCTTTATCGATTTGACTTGCGAATAAAACTGTACGGTAAACTAAGAATCTTTTGCCTTCTTTATAAAGCATGTTTATCAAAACGACATTGTCAGATCCGTTCTTTTTAGTATCAACTTCCAGCATAGAAACCATCCAATTACGAATACTATTTTGAGCTTTAACTTCAAAGAATTTTAAAAATTCAACATAAGTAATTGTTCTAATTTTTCTTAAATTTTTAAGTTTAAACCAAGTAACTGTTTGAGATTTTAAATCTACAACATAAGTTCTACAGTCGGTAAATTCAGCGGAAATACGATTTTTATAACTTTTATTTCTTGACCTTGATATACCAAAATAAAGACAAATAAGGAAAATAATAATCAAAATAACGGCACCAATCACACCTAAAAAGATGTAATCTCTAAGTGATAAATCTTTTAAATCTAACAAAATATTAAAAAATTGTTTCATACTTAAGTATTATATACTTTAAGTATGTTAATCTCAAACTTTGAATATTCGCTTTAAACTAGGGATGTTTTTTAGTTATAATATGTCCTAACGGAGAAATACCCAAGCGGCTGAAGGGGTCAGTTTCGAAAACTGATAGAGGCTAATACCTGCGGGGGTTCAAATCCCCCTTTCTCCGCCA
>CAYQCJ010000004.1:0-55190 GCA_964416025.1 uncultured Staphylococcaceae bacterium
TACATGCTTCAATGATATCAGGAATAGTTGAATGAGCTAAATTCTTGATAACTTTTACTAAAACTTGTCTTTGAATCGTGTTTCTTTCCATTTATTGCAATTCTTTCCTTATTAATAATTATTCTAAATAAGAAATAAGTAAATGTCAATATTTTTTTGAAAAAAGTGAAATAGTTTATTTTAGTTTAATTTTAATTTACAATATCCCATGGAGGAAATACCTATATGAATAGATTAGAAGGAAAAGTTGCTATTATTACTGGAAGTAATTCAGGTGTTGGCGAAGCTACAGCTAAATTATTTAGTAAGGAAGGAGCAACAGTCGTTATTTGTGCTCGTCGTAAAGAAGCTTTAGAGAAAGTTGAAAAAGAAATTAAGGATGCCGGAGGAAAAGTTTTAGCTGTTTCTACCGATATTTCAAAACTTGATCAAATTGAAACTTTATTTAAAGATACAATTGCTGCTTTTGGAAAAGTTGATATTTTAGTCAATAATGCTGGTGTTTTAGACAGCGGACTTAAAGCTATCAACAAATTCTTAGATGATGATTTTGATAGAGTTGTTACTATCAATGAAAAAGGCACTATGATGTGCACTCGTGAAGCCCTTAAATATATGGAACCAGCCAATAAAGGAACAATTGTTAATGTTGCTAGTGTTGCTGGACAATATGGATGTGGCGGCGCAGTTTATGTTGCTACTAAAGGCGCTATTATTGGTGTCACAAAACATACTGCTATGAGATTTACTGGAACTGGCATTAGATGTAATGCTGTTTGCCCAGGTACAATCATCACCCCTATGACCACCACTCTTGATCAAAAGAGTCTTGATCAACAAATGTTTGGTGCTATGATGAAACACGCTGATATTATGCATGCTCAACCATGCCAAGCTGAAGATGTTGCTAACATCCTCTTATTCTTATCAAGCGATGAATCACGTGCTTTAAACGGTCAAATTATTGTTTCTGACTTCGGCGCTGATTTATAAACTTTATAACAGTTTAAACATAAAAGACTGATTGCCTCGCAATCAGTCTTTTCTATTGTTTAATTTTGTTTATGAGTTCAACATTTATATCATCAGTATAACAAACTATACACAAATCAAAGTCGACAATATAGAGATGGGCTTTCTTCATAATTACATGCGAAATTGGACAAATGGAGAGGCCTTTACCGGTGAATTTTGCAAAAGCTTCTTTTTTACACCATGCTTCTAGCAAGAATAAATCAGGATCTTTTGAATTATAATAATCAAATTGCTCATCAATATTTAGATAGGCTTTTACCGCCTTTTCGTTTTCTTTAATATGGTTTAAAGAATCGACATCAACTCCTAATTGACTCGATAAACTAATACCAATAAGAACAAAATCTCCAGTATTTGAAATATTAAAATTAAATCCATCAAAAAATGGTTTGCCATCATCATTAACATGAATTTCTTTAGATAATAAATCAATTTCAAAATATTTGTGCAAATAAATAGTCAAAATTTTGTAACCAAATAAAGATAATTTTTTGTGTTTTTCATCTTTATATTTAGAACAATATTTTAAAATTGATTCATTTAATTGAATATCTAGTTCTTCATATTTTGTTAATATCAATAATGTTTTTGGTTCCATACTTTTATAATATCATAATTTTAAATCATTCATATAAACATAATTTATCGAAAAACCCCTGCAAAGACCCCTTCTTTTTATAAAATTAGTTCTTTTTATATAATTTTATTTCGTTAATTTTAAAAGTAGTCTTTTGATAAACGTTGGAGTTGCCATTCGTTGCATCTTTATAATAATAGGTCGCTCCATCTATAGGAGTTCCGCTTGTTGGCATCTTAGAAGAATAATAAGAATTTACAAGATTACTAAACTCAATTGTAAAGAAGAAAATTTGCATATTTTGTGTATGTGTTGAATCGGTGGCATCGAAAGTACTCGAAATCAATTCATTATTAATTCCACTATATTTGATTTCACCCTTTGTTGATCCCGAAACCGTTTCACCATTATCAATGTTTTCTTTTGAATCAAAATTAAATAAATCAGTTGAGTCACTAGTTTTCTTAGTAACGACACTATTTGCAGCAGTTGTAACCTCAGCAGCAGTCTTGTTTTCAGTAGCAAAAACACTGGTATAAATGTTAATTGCATCGGCCAATCCCACTCGCTTTTCAGTTACAGTATCGTCTCCAGTGCCACTTAAAACATAATTTAAAGTCGTTGTATCAAATAAATTTGAGAAGGAATTTAGGTTCATTGCAACCAAAGAATTACCATAACTAGAAGTAACTTCTAAAGCAAAAGTATATCTTGCTCCAGGAACTAAACCAGAAAAAGTAAAGTTGTAATTTGAACCTAAAGTCACAAAATCAGTTGTGTAATCTGTAACTGTTTTACTTGGAGTAGTTAATTCTCCAGGATCGATATATCCACTCATTCCTTTACTTGTGTCGTTATTTTCATAATTACCAATAAAACTCTTAATGTTAAAAAACACTTCGTTAGAAGCTAAAACAATATTTCCTACATCCGCTTTGACAACACGATTAGAAATAAACCAAGCTAAAGTTGTGGAAAGCGTTCCAGTAAGCAGGATTATTTCTGAAAGAGAAATAATGATAATTTTTTTATTAAAATCGATTTTTTTCCTCATATCTCTACCAAATAACAGGTGCTCCATCAACATAGTGCCAATACCTAACAGTAGATTGTGTCTTATCTGCTGTGGTTTCGGCATAATAAATAGTTTCTTTAGTGTTTTTATTCCAAACATTGTTTACCCACTTATTGGTGCTTGTATCAGCATAATGAAGAGCAACAAAATCGGCGTATTTATCTGATACATAAATATAAGCTTTCTTAGAATCTGTTCCGTTTCCAAAAGCTTCACTACTAATACTTATATTTGTTGAAATTGGCAAGACAACGCCAGTATAAGCACAATTTCTAAAAGCAGCTTCACCTATACTTAAGATATTTCCAGTTCTCGTTGTTTTATCATCAACGAAATTTAATATGGTACTTGCATTAGATGTTGTACCTGCTGTATCGACAGATTTAAAATTTGCTAAGTTTCCGCAACCATCAAATGTTGAGTTACTAACATACTTTAATGATGTAGGTAATGTAATAGTAGTTAAAGAACCAGAATCTTGAAATGCCCACCCATACATACTAATTAATCCATTATTAAAATTAATGGTTGTTAAAGGCGAATTTTTGAAAAGATCCATACCAGTAATATTACATCCAGAATATGTTGAGAATGTTGTTTTAGCTCTAGGAATACAATATAAAACAGTTTGATTGCATGTTGTTCTTGAACTATTTACATATAAACATCCATCATAAGAAGTTAAATTTGTACCAACCAATTCAGCAGAATTATAGGCAGTTCCTAAAGAAAAACCTCTACAATCTTCAATTCTACAAAAAACATTTAATCTTGCTGCCGTGCTCGTATCTGGAGCCTTATTAACATAATAATTAGCATCAGGGAAATAAATATCAACAGCAGTTGGAAGTACGACATATGTTAACTTAGTTTTCATCAAACCATTATCACAAATGTAAGCTAAACTAGTTGGAAATACATAATTTGCATTATATGTTGTTCCTGTATAACCGACAATTTGTAAAGTATTATTGCATGCATAAAAACCAGATAATCCAATAAACGAGATTGTATTTGGTAATTCAAATTTCTTAACGCTTGTGTCACCAGCAAATGCACCTTGTCCAATTTCAGTGACAGTATAAGAATTCCCATTATATACATGAGTTTCAGCAACTTTTATTGTTGCTGCATTTGCTGTTAAACCTAAAAAGGCATTAGTTTTAACATATCCCGTAATTGTAATGTGATTACCATTAGGTTCTTTCGTATTTTCTTTCTTTGTAGCATCATCAAAAATATAATAATAACCTTGGGTAGTTTCGCGCATTATATTGGTTTCAGCACCAATATTATAGTAAATACCATTTTTTAATGAACTAAATGGAGCACCATTATAGGACGATCCTTGATTTTGAGCATTACCATCAATTTTTCCATATGAACCAGTTGCACCTTCAAAATAAATAGTTAACATCGAATTACTAGCAATAGAACCATCGATTTTATTTATCGATAAAGGAATATAAACATAAGGTAATTTTTGACAAGTGCCAAAAATATTGCCACCTAGTTCATTAACCCAGTTACCCCAATTAATCTTGCTTAAATTAGTACAAGAATCAAAAGCATTATCATTAATTTTGGTAGCTGAAGTTGAAGCGAGCGTTGCGTTAGCAGCATCTTTAAAAGTTAAAGTTGTGAAAAAATTACAATTTTGAAATGCATTGTTACCAATTCTTTTGTAATAACTAGTAGTACCAGTATTATCCATTAAACTCGAAGGAATAATAAGTTCCACATTTTTGGTTGGAGTTATGCCTTTACCACAACTATTAAAAGCATTAGTCCCAATCGAAGCTAAATTACTTGTATTAGTAGATGCCCCTTCAAACTCTAAAGAAGCAACTTTATATGTGTTTTGAAAAGCGCTATCTTCGATTGTAACAACCGATTTAGGAATTTTAAGACCAGTAATAGCAGTACAATTTAAAAACGCTTCTTTCTTAATTGTAATAAGAGAAGAAGGAAAAGTAACTGTTGTTAAAGCAGTACAATTATTAAAGGCGTCTTCGCCAATTATAGTTAATGAGGTAGCAGCACTCATATCAACAGAAGTAATTTTATTATTGTAATAAAAACTTTCTTTTCTAACTTCAACAACTGGTTTTCCACCGATTGTAGCTGGAATTGTAATAGCTGTTCCATAACCAACATATCTAGTAATATAAGATTCTTCACCTTGCGAAATATATATAAAATCATTTTCAGTTCCGATAGCATCAATGCTCAAAATTACTTGAAGATAAGCAGTTGAATCGGTCGATGTACCGGTTTTATTTCCAATTCTATTCCAATCAGTATTGTAAGTTGTAGGAATAGCATCGGCTTGTAAATAAATTTCCGCTCCACTAATTCCCCTAAAAGCATATTTTTCAATGGTTACTGTAGAAATATTAGGTATATGAATATAGACAACACTCTCACAATGATAGAAAGCGTTCTCTCTAATTGTGGTAACTGTTGTTGGAATAATAATATCTTGTAGATATGTGCAATATGAAAATGCACTAGAACAAATCTCAATTAAACCATTTGGTAATTTGAAGTTTCCTACTGTGCCATCGTTAAGTCCGCCCAAATAATCGCAACCAGCAAAAGCATGATCCCAAATCTTGGTAACAATCGAAGTATCAGCAAAACTAAAATAAGTTAAGTCTTTACAATCCTCGAATGTTCCTGGAAATATCTCAGTTGGTCCGCTAGGAAAAGTAAACGAAGTAAAGTTTGAATGCGTAAATGCTTGTTTACCCATCACAGTTAAATTAGTAGGCCATTGTGAAATGCTGACAAAATCAATATTACTAAAAGCATTATTAGCAATCGAAGTAATTGTGTAAACTGTTCCTGCATCATCAACATAAGTATCTGGAAGTTTAATATAAGTTGTTTCAGTAGCATCTCCATAAGCAACGGAACAAACATTATTTCCACTACCATCAGTCGCTGTTACGTATTTAAGGCCTTTAGTGTAGTCGCCTGTCGCATTATTTTCATATCGCACAGTGCCTTTTTGTTCAAATAATCTATTAGGGTTTCCATCTTCACTAACTTTCATTAATTCTTCAACTGAAAGCTCTGTATTAGTGCAAGCAGATAACATACTTAAACTTACAACAGATAAACCAAACATCAACTTAACTTTTAAATTAAACATATTTTTCATACTTGCTCCTTTCTAAACATTTGGATAGAAATAATATTTCTTTCTTGAAACTAATGTATCACCAAAATAATAACTATTTGACGTATATTTTGAATTTAAAACAACAGCATTAATCAGTGAATCATTGAGTGTTACATGTAAAACTGCATTGGCATCAGTGTAAACCTGATACAAAGTGCTCGCTGATGTAAAATAAACTTCGGTATAAATTCCAGCTTTAGTATTTTCGGTAGAAGCAACTAAAGTTTCGCGTGGATCATAAAGCAAAAAGTCTAAATATTTAACGCTATCAAAATCAGTATAAACAACCTCATTTTCTCCAGTATTTCCTTCTAATTGGCCTTGAGCAGCCACATAATATATCTTCATTGAATTAGATGGGCAAGCAATAAAATATTCTCCTTGAGGAACAAAGAAAGTATGAGCAAATAATCTTTCTGTAGCATTGGTTTCAATAGTAGATTGTGTAGTTGTAGTTCCATTATCTGGATTATAAGTAAAATAAGAAAATCCATCAACATCACTCCCTATTCCAGGAATAAAAGTTGAATACATTGGTCTTAAAGCCGCTTGGTTAATTTTTCCAGCCCCAGCTAAAGATTGCTCTTTTTTATAAAGAGAAACATATCTTCCAGTATTTCCGTAATTTGAAGCCATTACGGTAATATTAGCTCCGTTTTCATTTGAAACTTTACAATAAATAGATGAAGAAGCATAAGTATTATTGTCATATGTAATAGTTGAAAAATCGTTTCCAGGAGCAGAAATCGACAAATAAGAATCAAGAGACGTTATATTTGTTTCAGTTCCGTCAGTTGCTACGTTTCTTACCATGACTCCAAAATCTGGATCTAATGGCTCGATTTGTTCGCCTTTTTTATCTCTCAATTTATATTTAAAATAATTTTTCAATAAATCACAATTAGTATTGTAAAAATAATTGCCTTTTATTGACGATGAAAAAGGCGATTTAATTATGTAATTAATACGCTTTTCATAACGAGAATTCCAAGTATATTCATCAGAATATGTTGGCATATGCGTTTGTTGTTCAATACGATATTTATTAGCACTGATCGAATTGGAATCCATTGTCCAAACGCTAGATTCAGATACGGCTGGAGTATTTGTGGTTGTATCAGTAGGAACATATTCAGCAGTCGTATAATAAAATTCTGTAAATTCTTTGTTCGCTACTTTTGAAACATTATAAGATCCAAATCCATCAAGATAATAAGTAGCTAAAGGGTGACCATCATAGCCTTTATTATCGTAATTTGCCGTTGCTAACTTAAAAATACCTAATCCACGGTCTTTTGTCGAGGTATCTGAAATAACTTGTTGTCCAATATAATCAAGAGTATTAGAAGCATTTGTTATGTATTTAAAATTAGTCATATCTCGACGTAAGAATTCATCAAATAATCCTGAATCTTGAGGTTTGTATGTATAATACGCATATTGATTTCCTTTAGAATCGGCTAAATTACTCGCTCCTTTTGTGGCTTCAGCAGTTCCTCTAATTGTGTTATACATTTCAGTAAAGTTAATAACACCAGTATCACCTGATTTTTCATACATTTCTGAAGGCGAGAATCCATTTAAAATATTGACACCAACTTCACCAATTAAACCGATTGATGATTCAGCTTTTAAGTGTGTATAAGTTGAGGCAGTACCATAATTTAAATGGATTCCGCCTTGATCTTTTGCATTGTAAACATAACAATTTTGAACGCTACCGTCGGTATGTCCAACAATGTAACCAACATTGTTTCCGTGAGCATATTCGGTATATGTTCCTTCAGTTCCACTAACATAATCTCTATAGGCTTTCATTGTAATTACAGGTTTATCGTTTGTATCAAAATTGTTAATAAATTTAATCAAATAACTCGATAAAACCTTTGAATAAGAAACATAATTTAAGGTTCTAGAAGCCGTTAATGAAATACGAAAATCAATTTCACTATGATTTGTTGTCATGAATGTATTGGTTGCTGAATCATTAATAAATTGCGCAGTATCGATTGAAACAACATTATTTTCATAAGGTAAAACAATACTTGAAGAACTCTTTACTGATTTCTCATAATCAGGAGATAATGTAGGAAAAACCGCCGTAAAAGTTCCACCAGTAAACGCACTTTGAGAATAGATGGCGGTGCCAGTAGATGGAATTTCAGTAGGTGTTCCGCCATTTTCAGTAAAACTTAAAATGGCACCAGTTGCTGCATCATCTGCATATAAATAGCCCATTTCATTGGTGTTATAACCATCGTTATAAACATTTAAAGAAGAGAAAATACAGTTCTTGACTAAAGCTTGGGAAGCGACATAACCAAAAACTCCAACATCTTCAGGAGATGAATGAATTGTTAAACCAACAACCGGAATATTCTTTCCATCATATTGACCATAAAATGGGACAGATTCACTACCGATTGAAAGTAAATTACTAGAATAAGTGTCGCCACTCATATCTAAATATGTTGAATATGGATCGGCATCACTATCGACCGATGAGTCAGTTTTATAAACTAAATAAACACCTGGTTGATTAGTTGGATCTAATTCATAACCGAGTTGAAAATAAGTTTTAGTTCCGAAAACACCGAGGTTTTGTAATCTAGTTAAATTATAAAAATGAATTGGACGAGTGATAACATATGGTTTTTCTGCCGTTCCGTCTCCGACATAGCTTGCTGAAGTATGGAAGTAATTTCTTAAACCAACTTGTCCTTCCATGTTGTAACTAAATTCAGTTTTTGTAGCGTAATAATAGGCAAAACTCAAAGAAACAGCTAATGCTGATACTCCACTAAGGATTACCAATCCTTTCAAAAATGTTTGCTTTATAAATCTACTATTCACGATAATTACCCGTTATTTTGCCTTACATCGATGGAAAAACCGTAATCCATGTAGAATTTATATTTATCAAGAATTTGATCATCAGAATATTTGCTTAGTGAGTCTTGGTTATAATCAAGATTAATGTATAAAGTTGTAACTGTCGTTAAAGATGTGTCAGTAACAACCGGTCCACTAACAGGAGACGTCGACTCAATTAAGGCAACTTTATCAATGGTAGTTTCACCAGTTCTAAAAGATTCTTTAGTTGTTGTTGTTTTTTCGGCGTATTGTTTTGCTTTATAAAAAATATTGTCGTTAGCAGTTGGATTAACGTTTGTTATTGTTTCTGCATCGAGGGTTTCTTGATTTAAACAAACAAAATCTAAATAATTACCGACTCCATCAGTATATCCAGTTGGTTTGTTTGCTATTTTTCTATTAGCATAAACATTAAAATCATAACCACAATTAGCTGTTACAGTGATATCAAGTTTTAAAACAAGATTTGTTTTTAATTCTGATAAAGTAACGTCTTTATAGATAGTTAAATAAACCGGATCATATAAATTCATAATGCAATCGTCGGTTGCATGGGTATTTACAGAACCTTTTGTGTAATCAAAAAATCCAGTATTAGTGCCTATTTCTTCAAAATCATATCTATATGCAGTAGTTTGAATTGAATCAATACTTAATGAACCAGCTTCAATCTCAATCAAATCAGTGACTTTTTTGTTAGCAATTAACCACGCAAAAGTAGTTGAACAAATCATTAAACCAATAACAGATATATTCAACAAACAAATCAAGCAAACTTTGGTCTTATTAAATTTCTTTTTCAACTTTTTTTCCGCTCAAAAATCTTGTTTTCAAGTTTTTAGATTATACATTAATAAACCTAATATTTACATATATATGTTATATATATAAAATTACTATACCTAATAAATTGACAAAAAATTAATAAAAAATTATGATGAACTCGGTAAAATTTACCAAATATTAATATGTAAAAATATAATTAAAATATTTATTTTTATTAAATAATACTAGTCGTTTTCTACGAAAGTGTTTATAATTTTTCTAGGAGGATTTCAATATGAAATGGTTTAATAGTTTACCAAGATTAGTCCAAATACTTCTTCTTCTTATTCCAGGTGTCAACTGGGTAGTCGAAATTGTAGTTAGATGGAGTGCCGCATTAACTCATAAAGATGTCGGTCATATCTTAGTTGCTTTATTAGTCACCATCTTCGGCGTCGTTGTCGGTTGGCTCGATGTCATTTGGTGCTTATTATTCAAACATTTAGTTTACGCTAAATAATTGAATCAACAACAAATTGAAACATAAAAGAAACTCGTATAGAGTTTCTTTTATTTTGGAAAATAAGGGGTATTTGCAGGGGTTATTGATAAATTTCCTTAAGAGAAGCCGTTCCTTTTTCCATTAAATAATCATAATTTTCTAAAATATTTTTAAATACTTTTAATGATTTAGCACAATAAAATCCATCATTAATTCTTTCATCAACTGTAAATCCAATTGGTAACATCAAAGACATTTTGTATGTTCCATCTTCATTATATTGAGGTTCATATTTTGCTTTTCCAACAAGGGCAAAAACAGAATTGGTTCCTCTATTAGCTAAATGATGATAACCACTACCCATACCAAGAGAACCAATATTAGATAAAAATACACTAGAATAATCTACATCACCTTTACGGATACTTTTTGGTTCGTGTCCCTTCTTATCAAGGAAATTCATAAAATTAACATAAGCACCAACTACAAATCTTGGAAGTATTGAGGCAAGTTTTAAAGAGTCTTCTCCGGCGGTTTGTTTGCCACTTCTTTCGTTAAAAACCTCGCTTAAAATTATGTTATAAACATCATTTAAATTCACATCATTATCAAATTTTAATAAAGCCAATCCTTCTTGAGAATGATCAATAAATTGTCTTCGAATAACGAATGAGAGCGAAATATCATCTCTTTGAAATAATTTTTTGTTTTGCACAAAACGATTCATATAAGGTCTTAATACAAAAGTTTTAATTAAAGCTGTGCAAATACAATGAAAATAAGTAAGGTGTTTTTCTTTTGGTAAATCTTTATTAAATTCTTCAAGTTTACCCTTCAGATTCGTTACATCAATTTTGATATTTATAAACGCTTCATTTGAAACTCGATCTTTATACATGTAAGGCATAATTATGTGTAAAGGATCAGCATCACGAACTAAAGTGGCATCAAAACGATCGCCAAATCTTTTCTTTTTTGAATTATTATTTTTCATAAAAACCTTTCTTTTAATTATTTACAACTAAAATTATAACATAAAATCTATAAAATTTTATGGGGTTGAAAATCACTTATTTGGTTAAAGTAACATATTTTTATTCTAATTTTTACATTTTTATCAGACTTAATAATGCTTATATAATCGCGATATTTCGCCATCATCACAATTTACTTCACAGCAAAACTCCCACCCATATCTTTCATAAAAAGACGTGTGATCAGTAACTAAATATAGAGGAGATATACCTTTGCTTTTCATATCTTCAACCGCTAAATTCAATAATTTTCCTGCAATACCTCTATTTCTATATTGTTTTAATACAAATACTGCACAAACATTAGGTGATAAATCAGTTCTCTCGTGAAAGTCATTGTCGATCACACCTAAACCTCCAACAATTTCTTCTCCATTTAAACAGAGATACCATCCATTTTTAGTTTCTCCATTTATGTATTTATTCATACATTCATAATAAGCATCTTGAGGTATACCCCATTTGTCAGAAAACCAAATTGATGCATCTTTAATTAAATCTTTTCTATCTATAAGTTTAATAAATGATAAGTCCATTATTAGTAATTCCTTTTCTTTAATATAATAAGAATGACTTATTTTCTCAAGAGATGATTATTAGTTTTTATAATAAACATCAATAATTATGTAACAATCAACTTATTGATGATAAATAAAGATTATTTATTATCGACTTTCATATAGGATGCAATGAAATAAAAGTCAGGCACTTTAGGGTAGAGTTAACAATTTCCAATACAATTGATACAATTTTTAAGGTCTTATAAATAAAAAAAGTCCGATAAAATCGAACAAATAATTTATTGGTGCCCCCTCGCAGAGTCGAACTACGCATTGATCCTTACCATGGATCCGTTATACCGATTAACTAAGGGGGCAACGCCTTATTAGTATATAGAATTCGTCTATTAAAAACAACAAAATTTTTATACTTAAAGAATACAAAACATAAGAGCTTTATTGTCGCCAAACGACAATAAAGCAATTATTTATTAATTTTAAGCAAAGAAAGTCTTGGTATCGATTTGTTGATAACCACCATAACTAAATGTTTTAGCTTTAATTTCATCATTTAATTCTTGACCTAAGAAAGCTTTGGTAACTTTATCGGTTATAGTTTCGATGTTATATCCACTAAATTGCTCAGGATAAACCACCATTGCATTATAGTAAGTATTTATTAAAGCAATTTCTAAATTTGTGTAGTAAGCATTATAGGCCATTTGAAGATAAACCTTACCTTCATTCCAAGCTTTACAAGAATCAAAAATTGTATTATCAGCTTTATATAATGGCTTAATATTTTTAATTGAAGCGGCATCTAAAATCATGATATCAATGTTTTCACCCATACTTACAAACTTTTCAATTTCGATGGTTTGAGTTCCATCTTTTATCAAATTCCCCTGCGAATCACATATATTTTTAATATTTGCTACATTAAATGGTTCGTAATTTTTAGCAGTTGTTAAGTAAGTAGTTGTTCCCCAATTACCTAATCCACCAATATAAACATTCTTCTTATCGCTATCAGCAATTGCGCTTGTTTTAGATGATATTTCTTCTTTACTATCACTAATAAATTTATTTAATGTTTTAGCTTTTTCAACTTTATCAAAGATCTTTCCTAAATTAGTAATACTTGTAGCAACCTTGGTATCAAAGACTCCTTCAGTTCCATACCCCACAGTAAAAACTGGAACACCAATTTGTTTACTTAAAGCATCGGCTTTATCTTTATCTTCATATTCCGAGATAACAATATCTGGTTTACAAGTTAAAATCTTTTCTGCTTCCGCAGTTTGCGCTTGTGGTCCACCAACTCCACACGATGGTAAAGTGTTCAAAATTGTTGAATTTGCCATCACATAAGGTCTAGCAACTGCATCAAACATCTTTGGTCTAGAAGAAAGTGATTCGTTATCAATATCTTCAACACCACTCAGTAAATTCATATCACCAACATAAGAATATAATCTTAAGGCTCCAGCTCCAATGCAAACTACTTTTTTATAACTTCCAGCTACAAGTGTCATTTCTCTACCAACTGAATCAGTGATAGTAAATGCATCGTCTCCATCGTTATTTCCACCATTTGTAGCACAACTAATAAGTGATACTCCTAATAAAGCTACTAATCCAAACAATACTTTTTTATTCATTTTCATTTCTCCAATACAATATAATTTTCTTCCCATCGATATATTTTATTTCACAAGGAACATCGAATACCTCGTTAACTAATTCACAAGTAACAAAATCTTTATTGCCACTAGCAACCAATCTTCCTTCTTTAAGGAACAAGAAGTGATCACCAACTTCTAAAGCAATATTTAAGTCATGAATTGCTATTAAGACACTAATCTTTTTAGTATCTACCAACTTTTTAATCATCTTTAATAACTTTAATTCGTTATTTATATCCAGATTGCTCGTTGGCTCATCAAACACGATTATTCGTGGTTCTTGAGCCAAGGCACGAGCAATCGCCACTCTTTGTTTTTCGCCTCCACTCAATTCATCAACACTTTTGAAAGCCAATTTTTCTAACCCCATTTCTTCAATGACATTAGCAACAATCTCTTTATCTTTTTCACTTGCTGAGAAATTGAAGTAAGGCAATCTACCTAATAAAATTGAATCAAATACTGATAAATTTCCGAAGGTAATTTGTTGAGGAACATAAGCGATTTTTTTGGCTCTTTCTGGCTTTTTAATTTCGCTTAAATTTTCGCCATCTAAACAAATTGAGCCACCCTTTACCGGTAATATTCCAACAATGGCCTTAAATATTGTACTTTTTCCAGCACCATTTGGACCGACTAAAACCGTGACTTTTCCATCAGGAATTTCAAAGCTTACATCATCAATAATATTAGGTTTTTTCTTGCCATATGAAACCTCTAAATGCTTAACTTCTATCATATAAATTTTCTCCTATTTGAAAAAATTAAGTACAAGAAGAAAGGCGCACCAATTAATGAAGTTATAGCTCCTACTGGAAGAGCGGTTCCATTTCCAATACCTCTACTTAAGGTATCAGCAACTAATAAAAGTAAACTACCAGCCATAATTGAAGATGGAATTGTATAGCGATGATCGTTCCCAAGAATACGTTTCATTGAATGTGGAGCAATTATACCTACAAAGCCAATAATGCCCAAAAACGACACGCAAACCGCTGTTATTAAGGAACTAAGCAACAATGAAATGAAACGCAAGACGTTTACGTGAATTCCTAAACTATTTGCGACCATATCTCCACCTAATAAAGCATTATATTTCCAAGAACATATTGCAAAAAAGACCACCCCAACAATTACAACAACTGCCATTATTAAATCAGTTTCGTAAGTGGCTCGACCAAGATCACCAAAATTCCAAACTGTTGCAGCACTTAAACCGACATCAGTTGCAAAAAATTGTAAAAAAGTCGTGCCAGCTGTCCAAACAGAACCAATTGCAATACCCGCTAAAACAACGGTATTTGGCGAAAAATCTTTTAATCGGCACAAACCTAAAATAACCAAAATTGAGATAAATGAAAATATAAAAGCCATTAAAGAAGTCGCATAAGGATTTGCTCCATTAGAGAAATCTTGAACATTATTTCCTAAAGATAAAAAGCCACCAGCAAAGGCGATTATTGATAAATTGGCACCAAAAACGGCAGCATTTGATACACCTAAAGTTGATGGAGAAGCCATAACATTACCTAGTGTTGTTTGCATAATTAATCCGCTTATTGCTAAACCAGAACCAGCAAGTAAAGCCGCTAAAATTCGTGGAACTCTAATATTCCACATAATTCTAATATTGGTAGCGTCTCCTTGTCTAAAAAGAGCCATAAAGCTTTCGCCTATACTCATATTTGAACTTCCAACAAATAAACATACGAAAGTCATGATAATAACTAAAAGGAAAATAACTAACATGGTAATTAGTTTCGATTTTTTAGTTTTTGCATACTCTTTTCGCAAATTTAATTCATATTTATTAACTAAATTATTGGGTTCCATACTCAAAATAATACACAATTAAGTATGGTTTTTATACTAATTTGATAAATATTTCGTTTAAAGTTTCATTCGAAATATTTGTTACTTTCATTTTTCGAAAAAAACGCCAATTTTTAAGATCGATTAGGCTTCTTCGCCATATAAATCATAAACAAAAGCGTTCGTAATTTTAATTAAAACTTCATCACCAAGCTTATGTTTTTTAGTATTTTTTAAGAATACATTTCCATCAATATCATCAGGTGCATTATAAACACATCTTACTAAATAATCGCCCTTATCTTCGCCGATTATAATTCCTTTAAAAACCTTACCAACCAATTCCTTATTAAGTGAATAAGAAATCTCTGCTTGAAGTTGCATTACTTCATCTTTTCTCTTATCTTTAGTTTTTTGTTGTAATTGATGAGGTAAATTATAAGCTTTAGTACCTTCTTCTTTAGAATAAGTAAAAACACCAAGATGATTAAATTTAACTGTTGAAATAAAATCCTTTAATTCTTGAACATCTTTTTCGGTTTCGCCAGGAAAACCAACAATAACAGTCGTTCTTAAAATAGCATCAGGTATATATTCTTTAATCTTTTTAAATAATGCTAACATCGATTCTTTTGTATCTCTTCTATTCATAGATTTAAGAATTTTGTCATTAGCATGTTGAATTGGGACATCAAAATAATGTGGGAATTTAGGGCTACTAGCGATTAATTTTAACAAATCATCACTAATTCCTTCTGGATAAAGATATAAACATCTAATCGATTCAATTCCTTCAATATCATTTAAACGAGTTAATAAAGTAACTAAATTAACATCCTTGTCTTTTAAATCTTTTCCATAACTTGTTGGATCTTGTCCGATAACAACAATTTCTTTTACGCCTTCTTTAGCGATCTTTTTAGTATATTCAACAAGCATATCTTCATCGTAACTAACGAAACGACCACGAATAAATGGGATCGCACAAAAGGCACAAAAATTATTGCATCCTTCACTAATTTTTAAATAAGCAGTATATTTTGGAGTGCTTAAAATACGACTTGAAAAGTCAATATCCCCTGCAAATCCCCCTTCTTTTTTATTAAATAGCTTATTTATTAATGTTGGAAGATTCTTATATTCTTCTTTAAAACGAATCCATAAAGAGACTTCAGGAATTTCTTTTTTAAGTTCATCGTAATATCTTTCAACTAAGCAACCAGTAACAATTAATTTCTTTTTATATTTAGTGGCATCTAAAATTGTATTAATACCTTCAATCTTAGCACTAAGAATAAATCCACAAGTATTTATGATGATGGCATCACTTTCGTTAGGGTTAGAAACGATTTGATAACCATTCATTTTTAAAGAAGCTAAAATAGCTTCACTATCGACAGTGTTCTTAACACAACCTAAAGAAATTAAACAAATCTTTATCATATTATCTCTTATATTTTTTCACTAATTCTAATATATAAGGAATAAGAGCTTCAAAATCAACGAAATCTCTTAATTTAAATTCCCAGTTTGGACTTCCTAAAGTTCCTGGTAAATTCATTCTAGCATCCTTATCAAGACCTAAATAATCTTGAATTGGAATAATACAATAATCACAATTGCTCTTAAAAGCAGTCTCAATCATTTTCTTATGAATTGGTTGCTTTAAATCAATATTATGAACTCTAAAAATAACCTTAAGTTGTTCTTTTTGTTGATAAGTTAATTCATTAAACCAGCCAACTACTGGGTCATTATCGTGATTTCCAGTATAGACAATTTGGTTAGGAATATTTTTAAAATTAGGATCAAGAATTGTAAATTCAAGAATATTCATACCTTTCATTTTATATTTATCACGTAATTCACCAACACTTGGGAATAATTCACCTAAATCTTCAGCAACAATTTCACTACTTAATTTATTTTTATATAACATTCCGAAGAATTCATCACCATAAGAATTGGCCCAATTACCAATTTTAGCAGTAGGTGAAGAAGATGGAATCATGTAATATGTATCGAAAGCTCTAAAGTGATCAATACGAACAAAATCAAATAATTTCATCGCAAAATTAACTCTTGAAAACCAAAAAGTATATTTATCATCTTTCATGAAATCCCAATCATAAATTGGATTCCCCCATCTTTGGCCATCTGCAGAAAATAAATCTGGTGGACATCCAGCAACAAAAGTAGGAGCTCCGTTTTTATCTAATAAGAAATTGTCTTGATTGCTCCAACAATCACTACTATTGCCGCCAACATAAAATGGAATATCGCCCATCAATAAGATTCCTTGTTCATGAGCATAAGCTTTTAATTCAAAATACTCTTCATAAAGAATAAATTGGCACCATTCATAAAATAAAATATCTTTTGCATATTTAGATTTATCAAAATCCTTATTATATGTGGCATTTTTTTCATCTTCTGGCCAATCACACCACTCTTTATAATTGTTCTTAAGAAGTAAGACCATAAATAAAGCGTAGGTTGGACACCATGTATTTTCTTTAATGAATTTCTTAAATTCAGTTCCGTTAGTATCTTTTTGCTTTTTAAAAGCTTGTTCAAGATACTTTCTCTTTAAATCAATAACGGCTTCATAATTTACTTTTTCAGCTTTGCTATTAAATTCCATTGGTTCAGAAATTAATTTTCTTCTAAATAGATCATTTAAAGAAACATAATTCAAATCGATAGCTTCTCCACAACTGGATTGATAAGGACTTGCTCCAAATCCGATCGGATTTAATGGTAATAATTGCCAAATCTTAATATGGGCCTTCTTTAATAAATCAATAAATTCGTATGCTTCTTTATCAAAACTACCAATCCCATATTTACTTGGTAAAGATGATAACGCACATAAAATTCCGTTTGTTCTCATAATGCAATAATTTTATAATAAACCGACATGAATATAAAGACAAAACACCTACATTTTCACAATATTTTGTATAAAAATTGAAATAAAAATCAAATAAATTGTGTTTTAAGTGGTTATTTTCTGAAAATCATTAATCATTTTCAGAAAATAATTAAAAAAGTTGTGGAATTCACTTGCATAAATAAAAAAGGCGTGTATTATATAGTGTCCTGCTGGTTTTCTTTATAACCCTAAAGAAAAATACTTGGTAGGAATTTGAAAGGAGATAATTATGAAATTACTTAACAAAAAAGTAAGAATTCATGATCGCAACTCCAAAAACGTAAGACCAAACAGAAATGAAAGTGGGTTTATGAATTTTGTAAACGATCTTGTAACTTATTCTGATTTTCCAACACAAAACTAGATAACAATTCTTACAAAAATCTATCTCAGGCAAAAGCCTGAGATTTTTTCTTTTTTAAGGCCTAATAACGTTTATATTTGCTATAATATATCAAAGGTGATTATTATGGGCGAAAATACAAAAGAAAATTTAAATACGAATGGCAAATACTTATTTGTCAGTGGAGTTGCACCACTTAAACAATTCAGAGTAAGAACAGCGCAATTAATAAACGGAATTGCTTGTCACTTAATTCCTTGGAAGTCTCCAAAATTGCTTCCAAATTACGATTATTTGGTTAAAAAATACAAAGAAAAAGGAAAGAAACATGTTTTAATTGTGGCTGATAAATCTGTTTATCAACTTGGCTTATTAAAATGTTTGTTAGTTGCCTTAGATAAAGAGAAAATAAAGTACTCAATTTTTACTGATATCAACCCAAATCCAACCATTACTAATATTAATAATGGAAAGGCTTTTTATTTGAGTGAAAAATGTGACTCAATAATTACAATTGGTGGAGGATCAGCTATGGATGCTGGAAAATCAATCGGCATTCTTATAACAAATAAAAAGCCAATTAATAAATATAAAGGATTATTTAAAGTTAGACATCCTTTACCACTTCTTTCAGCGATTCCAACAACTTGTGGCACTGGTTCTGAAACCACTTTAGCTGCAGTTATTTTAGATGATTCCACTGGAAAGAAATATCCAATTGAATCTAATAGAATTGTTCCATCATTTGCTTTACTTGATGTAAATCTAATTCGCGATTTACCAAAGAGTGTTTTTGCTCAAACTGGTATGGACGCTTTAACCCATGCAATCGAAGCTTATTTAAATAATCACGGAACTCACAAAACTAGACAAATGGCTTTAAAAGCAATAAATATTATTGGTCAATATATCGAAGTTGGTTATTTTGGTGATATCCACGCAAGAAACGAAATGCTTAAAGCTTCTTATTTAGCTGGTAAGGCCTTTAATCGTGCGATGGTTGGCAATTGTCACGCAATTGCTCACGCAATTGGTGGAAAATATAATCTTCCTCATGGTTACTTAAATGCTGTTATTTTACCTTTTGTTTTAACTACTTATTACACAAGAGCTACTTCAAAACTTGATACCATCAGTAAATCATTTGGTGTTCAAACAGGACACGACAAAAAACAAAATGCGATCAATGTAATTGAGCGCATTCAAGAATTAAATAGATTATTTGGTATACCAACATATATCGAACAAATTAAGGACGAAGACATTCCTCAATTAGCACAATCTGCTTATAAAGAAGCAGTACCACTTTACCCAACTCCTTTAGTTTATTCTTATAAGGATTTTGAAAGAGTTATTAAATTCTTGCAAACTAAAAAAGATTAACAAAATAATGGGGATTGACAAGGGATTTTAGAATTGTTTCTTTTTATATATTCTAATTGATAAGAAATAAAAGAAGATTCCAACAGCAAGAACAACCACTGATAAAGGAACCATAACTGCATATGAATAAAGAGCATTGCTTCCATTCATAAATGAAAGTTCGTAACTAAAAACTATTCCACCAATATAAATTGCGATAATAAAAATAGTAGTAAAAATACTTATTACTCTGGTTTTTACACTGCCTAAAGCCGTAGTAAATAATAAATTTAGAGTTAATAAAAATAATCCAAAAGATACAAAACCAATAAATGAAGAAATAGCATAATTTACATCAAATACTGGATAACCTTGAACTCCACTAAAGAAACAAGGTAAAAATAAGCAAATAGTTCCTAAAACAAATGGAACTGCAAAGCTTATTAAACCTAAAACTACTTTAGAATTTACAATTAACTTACGATCAACTCCCGCACTGATAATAAATTTATCAAAATTACATTTTTCATCTAATTCGTTAGAGATTGGAATAATAATTGAAGAGATAACAAGTAAATAACCTAAGCAAATAAACGATCCGCTATAGATTGCACTTCTAATAATTTCTTCATTAGTTAATGTTGCAAAATCTTTATTAGGACTAGTAATAAAAGTAATTAAATAAACAGCAAATAAAAAAACATCAATAAGATAATAAAGAATCATGAAATTCTTTAAATTATACAATTCTTTTAAAATTAAGCCTTTCATAATGTCTTCCCTCTAATCATAAATACCATGATATCTTCAATACTTGCTGGCTTAACATTTTCACCAGTAAATACACCCTTTTTAACCAAAATCTCCGTTGAATCCCCAACGGATTTAATTCTAATGAGGTTTTCTTTATCTAATTTTGTGACTTCTTCAGTAGAACATGACATAACATCATATAAAGATAAAAGAGTTTTCTTATCTTCGTTAATCATAATTTTTCCATCATGAATAATCACGATATGATTACAGATTTTCTCTAAATCACTAATAATGTGACTCGATATTAAAACGCTATGTTCTTTATCTTTAACAAAATCAACTAAGATCTCCATAACATCATCTCTAGCCACTGGATCAAGTCCATTCATTGGTTCATCAAGAATTAAAAGTTTTGATTTATGGGAAAAGGCGATTGATAAATTTAATTTAGCTTTCATACCTTTACTTAAATCAGATATTTTCTTATCTTCTGAAATACCAAATCTCTTTAAATAAGAACTGAATATTTCATCAGACCAATTTTTGAATATATTAGCAAAAACCTTCTTTAATAGTTTAATAGGAAGCTTTTCAGGTAAACAAACTTCATCTAAAACAACACCAATATCTTCTCTTTCGCTTGGAGTTAAATCTTTTAAAGGCTTACCAAAAACATTAATAGTTCCACTATCAAATTTAATAAGATCAACAATACTCTTCATTGTGGTTGATTTACCAGCTCCATTTTCGCCAATAAAACCAACAATACTGCCAGCAGGAATTACAAAAGATACATTTGAAAGAGTAAATTCCTTATACTTTTTCGTAACATCAATTAATTCAATAAAATTTTCATTTGTCATATTTTCTATTATATAACAACTACCTTAATTTTAATACATTAATAGGAAATTCGTCAAAAATCCCCTGTAAAAACCCCTTATTTTTGGAAATAAGGGGTTAATTTTAGAATTTAGTAATATTAGAAGAATCTTGAAATTAAGTCTTTAGAATATTCGGCAGTTTCTTCCATATCGCCGAAACTCATTACCTCTCCAGCATAATATGTATGACGCTCACCTTGTTTGGCTTCGACTTTATCGTACCAACCAGCAGCATAGTCTTCACTATACACATGTGGGCAATAATACCATTCAGTTTCTTTAAATACTTCTTTAACTTCGACTCCACATAATTTCATATCTTCAATCGTCCAAACTCTACCATCTTCATATTTAATATCTTCATCATCTTTATGATTTAATAAAGTATATGTAGTAATAGGTTGAACTTTAATATCAGACCATCTGTGGTAATAAACCATTAAATGACCACGTCTATCTGGAGTCATATTATCAAAGATATAAGCCGAAATTTGTGGTTCTTGGCCTTCAACTTGTCTTGTAGCCATTGAAACATATCTTTCATGAACAATCTTGGAGAATAATTCTTTTTCTTCTTTGTCGGCATCAGCAAATTTAGCAAAATAATCTAATGGAGTAGTAACAATTAAATCATCGAATGTATTGGTGTGTTCACCATCTTTATCTTTAATTGTAACTTTGACATCTTTATCGCTACGCTCAACTTTAATAACTTGAGTATTACAAATTGTTGGTTTATTTAACTTCTTATCAACACCTTGCCATATTGACATAGTTCCATCTTTCCATGTCCATAATCTCATAGCAACGAATTCTAATGTTGTTTCAACATCGAGATATTTAAGAACATAGGCAGCTGGCATCTCATCAAAGAAACCATATCCGAAACTTGTAAATGGAGCAATCCAAACTCTCATAACAGGTTCAATTTTATTTAATTTACAGAATTCTGTAAATGGTAAGCATAAATCTCTTAAATTTGGGTTTTCGCCTTTAATACGTGGCATTTCTTGAGATGAAGGTTGAAGTCCTTCATATTTACCACTAGCAACTCCTCTATGTCCGCAAACATCATAACCGGCGTATTTAGTCTTCATCAATTTAGCTAATTTCTTAACACAGTTCTTCATGTGTATTAAGCCAAATACTTTACCATTTAAAATATTCTTTTTTGGATCAAATGGGAATATCTCTTTACCTTCAGCATTTTTATAAATTCTACCCATTCCTGGACCATCGTGTTTAGTTCCACCAAACATTTCCGCATCATGAGTTGCGTAATAAGTTTTAGCACCCATAATAGCACCCATTTCAATAGTACGTTTCTCTCCAGTTTTTGGATCCATAACTACAGTTGGAGAATAACATTTTCCACCTACATGATCGTCTTTTTCATAAATAGTAACATCTTTGTATCCTTTTTGTTGAAGATACATTGCAGCCATAACACCAGCTGGACCTCCACCAATGATACAAATCTTCTTATCTAATTTAGCCATATTATTTGGCCTCCTTTTTTGTATACTTTAATTATTATAGGACTTAAAAAATTAGATATAAAGCGAATATTTAATTAATTCAGTATTATTTTACTTAAAAGCAAAAAGAGGTTAAAAAGTAATTATTTCTAAAATTTATTTTTCATATTGCAAATCGACACAATAAGATATGATTTTGTGAACTTTGCTATCCATAGAAGGATTATTAACACCAACAAAATCCAAAAATTTGAATTTAGCATCCCCCTGTAATGAATTATTTTTTATATCAATCCGTTCTTTTTTAATCCTACTGAGTATTTTTCCTTGATTATCTTTTGAAATCTTTTTTAAAAATTGCATTTTGAATTTTGAAAAATCTAAAATGCTATTAACGTTATAGAAAAAGATTTCAAACCATGCATCTATCAAATAATCTAAATCAAATGATGTCAAATCATTTTTTAAATTGTATTCTTCACATGTTGTTTCAGATTCATAAAAGTTATCGCCACCGGCAACATTATATATATGCAAAAAATCAACCAGCAATTCTACCAGTTCCGCCCCATCAAAGCAGCCTATATTGTTATGCGCTTGTTCCTTTAAAGAAGAACTTCCATAACTTAAAGAACTATCATTGACAAAACTGTTAATATTTTTAAATGCAAACTTATTATTAACCAATTTAACGTTAATGACGTAACAGAAAAAGGTTAGCCAAAAATAAATTAAATAATCTGGATGCTTATCATTATAATGGAAAAATACGTTTTCATCTCTTGCTTTATTTAAAAACCATACATCGTTATTTAATGTAGAATAAACTAGCATTTTAGTAATAATTGCCAATGACAAATCTCTTGATTTAGAATTTTCAAATAAACACTCACATAGTCTATAAACAATCAACTCTCCATAACTGTCAGCACAATCTTCCCCTTCAAAAAACTTAGTTATTTTGTTAATAAAAATGATGCTAGTTGTATATTTGCATACTATGTTATCAATTTTTAAAGAATCAAGATTTTTTTCATTATCATATTTTCTTAAAAAATAGGAATAATTTTGAAAACCATTTTCTATTATATCAAGGATTGAAATATCAAAAAATGAGTTACGATATGGATTTTTAGAACTCTTTATTTCGTTATTCAATAACTTTAAAAAATCATTTTGAAAATCAAATAATTTTAAAAACAAATAATCTTCTTCCGTGTTATTACTTTTCAAAACCTTATATGTATATTCAATTCCGTTTGTAAAAATCACGTTTTGTATTACTTTTTTTAATATAACAAAACTATCATCATTTACATTGTTTGTATAATTTTTTGAATAAATTTTAAATTTATGAGAAATTGTCTGATTAATCCTTTTTTTGTTATACATTAAGTAAGGGACCTCTTGAACGGAAAACAAGGTAGCATAAAATAATGCTATAAGATCTAATGTAATCATTGAAATTGTCAACTTAAAAATCGAAAAATATGTATAAAAAGCAAAAGATAGAATCACTATCAATATCATCGACAAAAAAGAAAAATTAAAATCACTTTTAAGCTTATTAAAATCTACCCTTGATACCCCACATATAGTTTCTTTATTAATCGATAAAACTATTGAAATTATAGTTACTATTGCAGGAAGTAAAACCAAAACACCATTCACCTGAAATTCGTTAATACATATTCCTATTCTATTAAATTGCTCAAGAAACAAAATGACTATTAATCCTATAAATAATAGTAACTTCAACAAATTGCAAAGGATAGAATGTAAAATAGGTTTTTTCTTGTTTTTAATCATAAAAACTCCTTTTTATGTAAATTGGATCTTTTAAAAATTAAAATTAAATGTTCTAAATAATTAAAATATCAATTGTTATAAAAAACGCTTAACTAATTGGTAAATTCAATTAGTTAAGCGCCTATAATTAAATTAACTTTATTAAGTTTATTTACTCAAATTTTAATAACCAGTAATGAATAACAAACATAGCAATAATTAAAAACTATTCATAAACAATCTCAATAGATGTAATTTTGTTACCTGCAGTAGCTGTAAATGTAACTGATGTTGCATCAACTACAATACTAGTATCAGATGAAATAGCTTTATTAGCAGAATCTTTTAATTTAACAGCAGTGCCAACGATTTTAATTGTTTTGATTTTTTTACCATTATTAGCTGTTATATTAAGGTTTCCTCCGGTATAGATTCTCCAGTTTGTTCCTGAAACGTAATACTTTGGATCTAAATCACCGCCTTTTGTAGCAGAAACAGTAACGTTATCATCTCCAGTTGGCAAATCAGTGACAACCTTAGCGTTAGCCCAATTATTTGCTTTTGCAATATCAGCAACAACTAAATTTAATGTTGTTTCTGTAACAACCGGTGCACTAATTACAACATGAACAACTAATGAATTATATCCACTCTTTGCAACTGTAACATCAGTTTCGCCAGCAGCAACAGCGTGAATCTTATTATCAACAATTGTACAAATTGTTTCGTCTCCAGAAGTCATTGTATAGTCAGGAACAGCAACACTATCACTTGTAATTGTTAATGCTTGATCAGCATCACCAACTGTAAGAGCAACGCTAGTAGGATCAGAAACCATATCAGTTAAAGTAGCATCAACAACACTTAATGTAAATTCAGCAGATGTATATCCTTCGTAAGTTAATGTTATTGTGGCTGTTCCAGCAGTTAATCCAGTAACTAAACCACTTGCATCAATAGAAGCAATAGTTGAACTTTCTTCGCTTACTGCCCAGGTAGCACCTGTAACGGATGCTCCTCTTCCATCTAAAGCACTTAATTGAAGAGTTTCGCCCAGTTTAACAGAAGTTGCATCTCCAGCAGCACCAATAACTAATTGTGCTTTTAATGGGTCAATAACAGTAATTTCAACTGGAGCACTTGTTAAATCACCATATTTAGCGACAACATTAGCTCTTCCAACTGAAGTTGCACTAACGACATTGCCAGCAATTGTGGCACCAGTTGTTCCAGCATCACTAACTTCATAAGTTATAGCACTAGCGTCAACTGAACTGTTCCAAGCACCAGTAGATGTAGTACTTAAAGTAATTGTTTCGTTTAGATCAGCTGTTTTGCCAAGTTGAATGATTGGTTTATCAGCAACACATTTAATTGATTCAGGAGCAATATTTGTCTTTGTGATTGTAGTTGTTGATAATAACAATAATTGAATAGTAGAATAATTGTTCGAAATAACTGTATTAATTTCAACAAAATCATTTACGGCTAAACCAGTTAAAGCATCTTTAGAAATATTTGAATTTCTATACATTTTAATTGATTTTCCATCAACTTCTAAAGTGGTCAATCCACTTTTAGTAACATCACTTGTATCAAGTGCGATAATTTTAGCTTGAACTTTTACTTTATTACCACTATTTGCAAGCACGAAATTTTCTGTAGCACTAGCATTATCGTTAATGACTGTTTCAGTAACAGTTATTTCATCTGTTATTTCTTTAATATATGAAGTGGAAGATTTTACAAGTTCAACAGTACTGTTAAATGTGTCCTTACTAGCATAAACATCGTAAGTTTTTCCTTCTTCCATACCATGACTACTAATAAACACTAATACACCAGTATTTCCGTTTTGAATATAAGCACTACCAGCATTTTTAACATAAGTACATTTACCTTTGACTCTAACCATTGTATTGTCAACAACAGTTTTAGCAGCAGCAATTGTGCTTACTTCAATTTCTGTGAAGGTGGCTCCAAAAACATAGGAGTGTCTATCTTCAGTTGTAAATTTATAAGCAGTTCCAGTAGCTATAATTTCAGTTTCTTCGCCACCATCGACTTTAACCCAAACTTTAGTTAATAAATAACTTTGATCTGGAGTAGCAGTAATTGTAACTTCACCTACTGCAATATCAGTTCCAGCAACAGGAGAAATTTCAACAGTTCCATTTGTAATCGATGTTGAAACTGAAGTTGTACATTTTTCAATGTGAGTAGCTGTAATTGTAATTGTATTAGATTTAAGATCACCAATTTGACCATAAACTTTAATTGTTCCGGCCTTGGTAACAGTTAATACTTTATCACTAATAGTTCCAGTTCCGGTACTGTTAGCAGTATCAATAACATATTCAAATCCAGTTGTATCTCCATCAGTTGGATTAAATGTTTCACTAAATGTAACTTTTTCAGTATCTTCAATTTCAGTCTTATCAGCTGCAATGGTAATTGTTGTAACGGTTGGAAGAACAGCAGTAATACTAACTGGCTCTGAAACGATTGAGCCAACAGTAGCAATAACATTAATTGTTCCAACTCCAGTAATAGTTAATACATTACTTTCGATAGTTCCAGTTCCGGTACTTCCTTCTTTAATGGAATAAACAATTCCACTAATATCAGCAAGTTCAGGAGAAGCTTTAGCAGTAAATATAACTTCTTCGTGTAAAGCAGCACTGGCTTTATCACTAGTAATTGATAAACCAGTTAATTCAGGAAGAGTTCCAGTAATTTTAATTTCGTTAGAAACGACATCACCAACTTTAGCAACAACATAAACATCACCAGCTCCAGTAATTGTTACAGAATTTCCTTCAATTGTTCCTTTTCCAGTACTCTTATCTAAAATAGCTAAAGAAACTTCACTAGCATCGCTAGTTTCTGGAGTAGCTTCATACGTAAAGTTAAATGTAGTGCCAATGACACCAGTTGAATCAGCAGAAGTTAATTTAAGTTCAAGAGCAGTGACATTTGGTTTCTTAGCAGTAAATTCAATAACATTTGATTTAATTTCACCAACATTAGCTTGAACTTTAATAGTTCCTTCTTTAGTAATTGTTAATTCATTTTTATTTGTTTCATCAAATGTTCCGGCTCCAGTACTATCTTCTAATAAGGAATAAGTAAGTCCTTCTAAGGAAGCAAGTTCAGGGCTTTGAACACTTGTAAATGTTACTTTATTACCAATTCGAGGATCGCTTGAAACATCGCTTGATAAAGTAATAGCAGTTAATTTAGGTAAAGCAACTTTAATGGTAACAACATTAGATTCAATAGTACCAACTTTAGCACTAACTAAAATATCGCCTTCTCCAGTAACAGTTAATTTATTTCCGTTGATGGTTCCGCTTCCGGAGCTTTTATCTTTTAAAATAGAATAAGTAATTCCACTTAAAGAAGCATCTTTAGGTGAAGCAAAACTTGTAAATTCAACAACATCATTAATTACAACATTTGTCTTATTAGCTTCAATATTAATACCAGTTAATGCAGGTAAAGAAGCAGTAATTGTAACTTCGTTTGAAGTAATATTTTTAACTTTAGCAACAACCTTGATTGTTCCGACTTTAGTAATAGTTAAAACATTTTTATCAAATGTTCCATTTCCAGTACTATCACTAGTAACTTCGTATTTAAGACCAATAATACTAGCAATTTCAGGAGTTGGAAGAGCAGTAAATATTACTTCATTTCCAAGGATTGCTGTTGTTTTATCAGCACGTAATGTTAATGATTTTAAGTTTGGTAAAGAAGCAGTAATTGTTAATTTATTAGAAACAATAGTTCCAACAGTAGCAGTGACTACAATAGTTCCTTCTTTAGTAATTTTTAATTTATTATCTTTAATAGTTCCAGCACCTGTTGAACTCTTTTCAATATTATATTTAAGCCCTTCAATACTAGCAATTTCAGGATTTGGAGTAGCTGTTAAAGTAATCTCATCTCCAATAACACCACCATTACTCGTGGCAGTTAAATTAATTGATTTTAAATTTGGTAATGAAGCAGTGATAGTGACTTTATTAGAAACAATTGTTCCAACACTAGCACTAACAATAATTGAACCTTTTTTGGTAATAGTTAATTTATTATCTTTAAGAGTTCCAGCACCAGTTGAATCTTTTTCAATCTTATATGTAAGACCAGTAATTACAGAATTAACTGGAGTTTGTTTTACAGTAAATGTAATAACGTCTCCAATAATTCCAGCACTTGCTGAACTAGTTAAGGTTAATGATTTAAGATCTGGAGCGACAACTGAAACACTAATTTCAATCTTGATTCCGCCACCACTTACAGTAATTTTTGTTGATCCCGCTTTAAGAGCAGTTAATTTTAAACCATTAACGCTAATGACAGTTGAATCATCAATGGTAATTTTAATTTTGCCATTCTTAATTAAAGTACTTATATCAAGAACACCACCTAAATCATCAAAACCACTTAAATCAACGCTTCTTTCGTCGCCAATTATCCACTTGGCCTCTAATGAAGTTTTATTATTGACTGTTAAACTTCCGAATTTCTCTTCTTCGACTGGTGTTTGTTCTGAAATGATTTCACAGCCAGCTAAGCTACTAACTGCTAATGCACTAAAGAGCAAAACACTACTCGCCATCACGACTCTTTTAAATTTTCCTTTTGACATATTTGTTCCTCCTGTTTAGATATGTTGAAAAAACATCATGTTCGATGTTAAAAAATTAATTTAAAAAATTCGTACATTTGTACGATAAGACTTTATTAGCCATAAAAAAAGATCTTTCATCAAGATGAGTATAACAAATTAGATTTTAGGTATCATCCCCAAAATGCGTTTTTGTATTAAGTTAATATTAATTTATGCGAAAAACTAAGCAAGTTAATATAAAAATTACATTTTATAAATCTTGAAGGTAGTCCATTATCTCGTCTTCAGCAACTTTAATCTCGACAACTTTTCCATCCTTTATTTTATATAAAGAAGGAACGAAATAATAATTAACTTCATCTATTTTATCTTTACCAATTGATTCCTTTACATAGCGAGAAATAAATTTTTCTCTACTTTCGTTTGGTAACATTTCGGTATCTGCAAATAAATCAGCATCTTTTTCGCCATCCATACAAATAAAATTGATATGTAAATCAGGATTATTCTTAGCAAAACCTAGTACATATTCCCTTATCGCATTGCAGTGTGGGCAATAAGTAAAATATAAATAAACGTAATATTCTTTTTCTTTTTGATTAAAGAAATCTTTAACTTCAATATGTTTTAAATCTTTATAATTGAGCATAATTTTATCTCCTCAATATTAATATAACCAAACGCAAAAATTGAGCAAGTTTAATACTTAAAAATTAAAGGTCATTTTTATTATTTTTATTAATTTTTCTTCTTGTTAATGAAGCAGGTAAATACAATAAACAAGAGATGCCATAATCTCCACCAATTATTACAATTATCCAAATAATTGACATATATACTGGTTGAGAATTAACTTCTAAAAATGGATAAGGAGCTGTAATTAAATTACTAGCAACAAGACTAATAATGATGATTGCATAGATAAAAGTAGGTATTAAAGGATAAAGAGTTTCTTTAAATTTAGTCTTCAAATCAACTTCAAATAAAACATAAGAAATAATCGATAAAACAGGGCATAAAAAATGATGATATAACATCGATCCATGAGTTAAAAACATCCAATAAGCACCAGCTTGTTGTGATTCATAAATTGGTCCTAAAACTGTGATCACAACAATAAAAGTCAATGCTAAACAAGTTGTTGAAACATACTTTAATATCGATAACCAATGAGGTATTTCACTCTTTTTATAAACAAAGAATTGAATAAGCATTGTAACTATAAAAATTAACGAAGTGGCCCAAGCAAGTAGATTGCTATCTTGGGTATAATAAGTAAAATATCCAGAAGGATCAAAACTAACCGTTTGAATTAGGGCCACTATTTCAAAAACAATAATTAATAAATTGATTCCGAGAGCAAAAAACATTTTATTTCTCACATTAAAAAACTTTGTATTTAACATAACTTCACCTCAACTCAGTAATTATAAAACACATCTTAAAATCGCAAAAGAATTATTTATAGGCGATTTTAAGTCTTTCTAAAGAATCAATAAAATATTGTTTAGACCAATTTAATAATGAATTTTGTTCTTCAATAAAGTCTTTTACATCGTTCTTTGCTTCTTCATAATCAATTACGTTAAATTTATCGGTTAATAATTGTTTCAATAAATCCAAATCTAATATAGTAAATTGTTCAATTAATTTGGCCTTAATCAAATTATTTTCTAAATATTTTAAATTTATAGAAGCGCCTTTACCTATGTAAAATAGATAATCATACAAGTCTCTTCCTTTAACTCTATTTTTCCAAGGCCTAGATAAAATGGCCGAAATCTTTCCAGCAAACAAAGACGGAATATCTAAAGTTTTAACATCGCCAAAAAATGGCTCACTCACATTCAACCAAGAATAATTGGCGCCATATGGTGGTTCAATATCTACCTCAAACTTTACTTTTATAAGTGAATTGTGATTAATATTTTTAATCTTCATATCTGGAAAAAGAACTGTAAGAGTTTCAATAGTGTTTTCTTTTAAGAAAGCGCTTCTTGTATCACTAGCAACAATTTTTTCTCTTTGTTCTAGAGTTATTTTTAATCCGTAAATATCGAATATTTTTTTAATTTCTTGAAAATATCTATCCCAAGAGAATTTTTCATCTTTTGCAATTAAACAAAAATCTAAATCTTCCGAAAATCGTGGTAAACCATAAAAAATTCTTAAACAAGTACCGCCATAAAAGGCAGCATTAGAGAAAAAATTTGTCTTAGCTAATGAAGCTAAAATAGTTTCTTGAACCACTTCTTTAATTTTGTTTTCTAATTCAACATCGTTGCGCGGATTTTTAGATAAGACCATTTCAGTTAATTTGTTGTTCATCGTTATCTCCAATCATTTTTAAAAGCAAATTAGTGTTTTTGCATTTGTATTTTGGCAGCAAAAATCTAAGATCTTTTTTCGAAAGTTTATTAAACTCATATATATCAATTCTTAAATCCACAAATAGCAAATTCTTTAGTATCTTAAGTGAAGATACAGGTTTTAAAGTATACAAAAAATCAGCTAAAGCTTTTTCTTTGCTTGCAATTTGAACTCCATTTTCTATAGTTGTAACACCAAAAGGAAAACATATTATTGGTATATTTTGATACCTATATAATCCGAAGGGTGTTTTGTATTGTTTTGATTTATGTTTTCCAGTAATTGCGCTAGTAATCAAATATACTCTTTCAGGAATTAAACCATAAAAAGACAAGGCATAATCAAAAGAAATGTAACTTGGGCGAATTATTGCATTAGCAATTTTTTTAATATCTTCATTTGTATTGTCTGAATACAAATTTCGGCAAATTCTAATTAAGCGACCGCTCAAAATTTCTGTTTCAATCTTACTATGTAAATTAGAATAATCTTTAAATTTATCATTTAAATATTTAGTATTAAAAATCACGTTTTTGCTCCACTAACATCAGTATAACTGATTTATTTGGAGCAAACAATATCAAAATATCGTAATAAAATAATTATTTTTTAATTGCATCAATAAATTGATCTTCACATAAACGATATAAATACCACTCATTCATTTGTTTTGCTCCAAGTGAATTATAGAAATTAATACTATTCTCGTTCCGCTTCAAACAAGTCCACTCAAGACGACCTGCACCCATCTTTATAGCTTCATTAATAACTTCTTTAAATAAGGCCTTTCCATAACCTTTATGTCTTTCATTTTCATCAACATAAAAGTCTTCTAAATGGATTCCGGCTTTGCCATTAAAAGTCGAAAAATTATAAAAATACAATGCAAAGCCCACTTCTTTTTGATTTTTAACAACAAAAATAACTTCACATAAATGTTTATCAAAGAGCCATTCTTTAAGAGATTTTGTAGTAGCAACAACCTCAGATTCTAGATGCTCATAAACAGCAATTTTATTTATAAAAGATAATACTAATTCAACATCATTTATATAGGCTTTTCTAAAGGTAATTTCATTCATAAAAGTATATTAACACAAAAATAGTTATATATTAAAAACAACATACTTAATGTATTAACTGTTTCATAACAATTTCCAAAATCAATTATAAAAATTTTTTTAACATTAATGCATGTTCTCTGTATTTTTAATGTCATCTACAAATATAATTTTTTTATAAAATGTTTTTTCTAAATTGTTTTCGTTAGTTGCTGGTTTTCCATTGATACCAACTGTAATTTCAGTACTTACATTCTTAATAAATTCCTTTTTTGTTCCTGGATAAACCAACTTTTTAAAAGGATTAAAATTATTATTTTCAGGTAAATTGACACAAAGTGTTTTCAATGTTTTTGGTAAATAATACACACAAGACAAAAATTTATGTAATGAACGCATATCAATATTTTCGCAAGATTCACTAAATATAAACTTTTTAAGAGTTCTATTTTTGGTACTACAATATGCGCAATTAAAAGCAAACTCTTTTGGAACTTCGAAATCATGCATTTGTGGATTGAAACCAAAAATTATGTTTTTTTCTTTACTATTTACATCTATATTTTGAAATAAAACACCTTTAAAAGAACTAAAGCACTCATTTCCTTCTTCAACTTCATATGTCGTAACATATTTAAATACATTTTTAAGAATTATCTTCGTTTGTTTAAATATTTTTAAAGGTGTTTTAATTTTATCCACTACTCCAACAACTTCATTTTTATCTTTCGTATAAATATAGTTATTGACTTGTATATATCGATTATTATCAATACTATGACCACAATAAATCTCAAAATCTTGATACCATCCCCATTTGTGTTTCAAATATTTTGAAAGAAATATTTTTCCGGTTGGAGAATAAAGACCTAAACGAGCCTCATCGCATAGAGTAACTTTATTTGGAAAAATACATTTTTTCTTATAATCTTTTAAGTTATTATTTTTAATGCTTTTCGGAAGAACAGATACTAAATTATCGCAATAATTAAAAGAATTATAGTATGAAGATTTTAAGTTATTTGGTAAGAAAACAACCTCTAAATTGGAATTAAAGAATGCATATTGAGCGATGTATTGAACTGAATCAGGAACATTATAAACATTTTTATTTCTTCCAAAATAATAAAAAAGAGTTTTCATGTCTTTTGTATATATAGCATCATCAAAAACTTTATATTTATTATTATTTTGCCTAATTTTTATGTTTGATATATTCACATACCCTTTATTTGTATAATTTTGTTTTAAAAAATCTAAATTCTTTAAACTATTTGGAATAGTAACATCACTATTATTAAAGATAATATTTACTTTCTTATCAATATATTTAATATTTGAATTGCTGAATTCGGTTGAATCTAAACATAAAGTAAATTTACTATTTCGTTTTTTATTTTGAGTTATAGCTTCTAAACTTTTAGGGATTTTACCTATCTTTATTGTTGTTCCCAGATTTAAATTAATGGGGTTTACATATAGCACTTTAACATGATCATTTATTCTAATTTCGTTATTTTCAAAAATACAAAACATTTTTGTTTTATCTCTTGAATAAATTCCGTATTCATCCATACAAAGATATTTATTATCTGGATCAATAATAATATTTTCTCTATTAAGATACTTATTAGGTCCATCAAAAGTAATTGTTTTAATATTTTTATTTATAAATAAGACATCTATTTTTTCGTCCTGCAATTTATTTAAATTTATTTCTACCTTACTAATTGCTTTATATCCTATTAACATTGGAATAATAATCGGTGATTTATTTGGGGTCAGATAGCATTTATTATTTTCGTATGTTGACGAGCAAAAGAAATCAGTTTCGTTATTTGTTAATTGTAAACGAGTTTGCATACGATAATAATTTAACTTCATATGATATTCATCATAAATTGACATTTTGGCAGTTAAATATTTAATAATTTTATTATTTTTATATATTAGGCACTTTACTATATAATCCCCAATTTCGCGTTTATTGTTGCCAATATATTTAAAGAAGTATTCAGAGACAGTCGGGCCTTTAATAAGAATAGAGTGTTCCTTTCCATCATAAATAAATATCTTATTTACGAATGTGAAATTTTCAAAAACCATTGCCAATCCCCCTTTAATTTTAATTTTTATCTAAAAATACATATTCTCCAACAGTTGGTTTATTATTTATTTTGTCAGTAAAAACATATAGTAAAGAACGGTCTTTTATCGTTTGACTAGAAACAAAATTGCTACAACCATCTGTTAGAATAATCACTTTTTTAATATCATCTATACTTTCTTTTTCCATATACTCAAAAATACATTTATAAGATGTTCCTCCACGCCCCACACATTTAATTTTGTTAATATTAAAATTATCATTAATTTCATAAAAACCATGTAAAACACAATCAAAGATTGCTAAGTAACCTTTTAAATGCCCATTATATTGTTCAATTGCACTTTTGACTTCGAAATAACACTTAGAAATATCAGCAATATCCATCGATCCAGAAGTATCAATCGCGAACAATATCCCAATAGGCACTTCTTCTTTTTCACTATAAGAAGGGAGAAGAATATCTGAATCTTGAAATCTTTTATCTGGATTTAAAAACGAATAATCATTAATCTCATCACTTATATAATTATTTAAAATAATGCGCCAATTCACAGGATTTTTGGTAATATTTTGCAGTTCTTCTTGTAAATTTAATGGTAAATTACCGCATTCTTTACTGTTCTTATATGCACTATTTAATCTTTCATTAAAATAATCTTTGTAGTTGTTAATGTTCTTTCGAATCTCATCCCATAATGAATGGTCATCAATCTCTCTTTTTTGTAAATTGGCGAAATCGGCATTCATATACTTTGAAGATGATTCGTTTTTAATACTGAGCAAGACATCATATATTTGCTCACTAGACTTATTATCTGAAGGAATGTCTATGCCTATACTTTTCAGCGAATACATCAGCGAATGTCCGTCAATAGATATAGAGGAACGATCATTAGAGTACATAGTCAATATAGTTTGGTTTACTTTTATATCACAAGCGATATTGTATAGAAAATTGTTTTTACCAATACCTCTTTCTATATGATTAAAAGCGATATGCATTACTTCATGAAGCAAAACAAATTGAAGCTCATTTTCAGTTAATTTATCTAAAAATTTAGGATTAAAATATAGATTGATTCCGTTTGTTGCTGCTGTATCAATATTATCAGTCAATTCTTGTTTTAGAGATAAAGCGATAATGCCAAAAAAACCAAAATTAATAATGAGTTTAGTGATTGCTTTAGAAAGCTTTTTAATAATTTTGCTGTTGTTAAAATCTTCATTCACAAAGAAACTCCTCAATTTGTTCATAGTCTTCTTGGAATATTGGATTCAGGAGCAATTTATTGATAATGGCATCACACAACATTAAGTCTCTTATAATTTTAGCTTTAAATTCCACCGGTAAATCCCCAATAAATTGAAGTGCGTTATTAACTTTAAAATTATCTTCGATATTATTAATAATCGCAATCGTTATAGAACTTACAAGAGCATATAAAGTAGAAACATCCTTTGGTATTTCAACTTTATCACCATTAAGGATGTCAGCTATACTTGGAAGATTTTTATAAATTTTAATATATGTTAGAAATTCAACATAGACACCAGTTGATATCAAACCTTTAATAAGCAAAGCATTACTATTAATATCTTTTTTACTATTATTCAATATGTTACTTACTATCTCCCAACTTCTAGGAGTAGCAAATACTAAAGAATCATTACTAGAATCAAAAGTATTAAGTAGTTCGGGCCTAAATGACAAAAAACCCAGCACTTTCTCATTAATATTATGGTTAATAGCCCATTTTTTCCACGATTCAAAATCTATATCAACTTCAAAATGAAGAAATCTGTTGCTTAAAGCTTTGGGCATTTTATAGACTACAGATTTATCAGTTAACCTATTACCAGCTGCAATAATTAAGCAATTCTCAGGAAGTTTATGCTCCCCAATTTGTCTATCGAGAGTAATTTGGTAAGCAGCACTTTGAACAGATTGCGGAGCTGAAGATATTTCGTCAAGGAATAATATATTGATGCAATCACTACTAGGATTCATATCAAATATTTTAGGTCTTAACCAAATAGCAAATTGTTTATTCACATCTGCAACAGGAATTCCTCTTAGATCAATAGGATTAAATAAGAGAAGTCTAACATCAGTAATTACTACTCTTTTTTTAGTGTTTTTTTTCAATAACCCCTGCAATTCCCAAACGCTTTGGCTTTTTCCAATGCCGGGTTGTCCCCATAACATTACAGCCGGAAAATCTTTTAAAGGAATCCTTTCATTGATATATGTCGAATAAGTTTCGCTCAAAGTATCAATAATTGTACCAATCGATTCACACCCCATTTCTTTTAATTCTTTTGCCATTAATATTTTTCTCTCTTTCTTAAGATAATAATAAAGATTAAAGTAAATTAATTTTTTTAGATTATTAATCAACCAACTAGGATAGTAATTTTCGCCTCAGTCTTCTCGGTGAGGCCTTCTGCCATATAACATATCATTCACCTATTTCTATGCAATTTTATACATTATTTTCGAATAACCCATATGGATTAGGTCATCAAATCTTTTAAATTATATGAACTTCCCATTATTGTTCTACACGCCCCGGGAAGTTTTTTTAGGGAGCAATTACGCTATTTAAATAAATTTTACCTCACCTTCATCTCATCTATTTCTTTTCGTTTGCTAATGCGGTAGCTTCTTTTTGCATAACTGGTAAGCTTTCTTTTAACCCACCATTTCCAGAAGCGTAAAGCTCATTAGCGTATTCTAATAACTCTTTTTTGTGTTGTCTCAGATAACGCATCACTTTTTTCTCTCTTTTATTGACTATTTTAAATATGCCAGTTTCACGTCTATTAAGCATCTTTTGGCTAGCACATGAACTACCTTCATAGTAGTATTTTTTGCCATAAATCAGTGTGCGAGTTAATAGCCTATCAGCAAGGTCATGCGCCTTTATATTGTCGCTAAATGCACCAATTTCTATTTTTCCAAATATTATCTTTTCCGCACACTCACCACCTAGAATAATGTCAATCTTTTCGAATCTTTTTTCTACTGTGTCTTTCTTTTCATCAGTGTCGTAGATATTGGCAACACCACCGGTACTATTAAAGTTAGTCTTGAAACACTTAAAGTCTTTGCTATATTTCATACTCACTAGGTAATGCCCAGCTTCATGGATTGCTACATTATAATCCTTTTTGTTACTCGTATTAGACACATATTCATCTAGGACGATTCGAGAATACGACTTTTCTAAGTCTTCTAGACTTGCATTACTTTTGTGTAATAAATATGCATCGTTACATATTTGCTTGATATCAATGCAACTCACACCACAACAAATCAAGCTGATATATTTGATTTCATCTTCCTTTAGGTTGATACCAAGATTTGTTAGCATCTTCTTAAACAATAATCTTTTGGTATTCGTATCAGGCTTTTCGATAAAGATTCGACGATCTATCCTGCCGTTTCTAAGTAAACTGCTTGGCAATTCTAATGGGTCTCGGTTTGTTGCTGCTATTGAGAAAACTATTCCACTATTGTTATACCCATCTAATTCAGTCTGTAAAGCTCTTAGACATCTTTGATCGTTAGTAATAAGATGATCGATTTCATCGATTATTACGACTGCTTTTTTGCATTTTCTCGCGGCGGCATACTTATTAGTTATTTCACCATAAGTATCTTGGGTATTTTCAATTACGAATGTTTCGCAATTGAAAGCTTTGGCAAATTCTCTCATAATAAGAGTTTTGCCGCACCCTTGGTCTCCATAGAGTAATAAACCTCTTGGGAGACTGATTTTTTTATTGTTCAATAATTCATCATCATTAAACCATTCACATATCGTCCCTAATTCCTCTTTGACATCATCGTATCCAATTACGGTGTCCAAAAAACTATTATCAAGTTTCATATTTCTTGACCTCCTTAAAAATAAATTATTATTTATAAACTGTATTAAGAATAAATTAGCAAACCAATGACTACTAACTAATCATCAGCTAAGAACCTTTTCTTTAATTTCGTTGCCTCCTCTTTAATATTGTCTTCTAACGTTACATAAGTTCCATCATCTTTGAAGAATTTGCCATAACTCTTTGGGCCATCACTTTTCATTTGAGCATAGTTATTTTTGACTCTAGCTTCACTTAAGAATTCTTTATCTTGACAGATATCAAGACACTTAGTCATAAGATCTGTAACTTTTACCGGGCCTTTATCACTAAGTAAAAAATAACTCTTCAATAAGCGACTACATATAAAAGAATGATTCATAGACCATCTTCTAAGTCTTACGTATTCACGAGAAACAGTATAATCTGTAGGATTATCTAAAGTAGTGAATTTAAGAACATTCGAACTCATACTGTTATCATTAGAAGCATATCTTCTCGCTTCCCTAAGAAAGACTCTAGAGATATAGGATTTAACTAAGTTGTCTAAGGCCTTATCTTGTTCTTCATGAGCTAACTCTAATGCAAGTTTGAATTTACCATAAGTTTCTTCATCTAATTCTATACTGATGTTCATACTAAGCTCCTTTATAATAAATGAACCAACGACGTGAAATAAAATGATATTTAGTATTTTTATTTTTTAGTGGATATTTATTTTTAGTTTTTATATTATATGCACTGATTTTTGATAAATCAACAAATTTAACATTATTTCACATATTTTTTAAATTTATACCTTGATTTACATCATTTAGTTTTTAGTAATATTTAGTAATATATTAAATTTTAAAGTGATTAGGCACCAATAGACTTTTTTATTTAAATAGAGTAGGTCTGCTTCTTATTTAAGTTTTCATTATCTTAAAATAAGTACTTTGAATGCGGTTTCTAGAATCCACACTTTATCAATCAATAATTATTCACTTAATTAACAAGGATTGACTATTGCTTTTCTTTTTCTATATCATAAGCAAGTTCTCATAAAATTCTTGGTTCAATAAATTCTTATTCATCGTAAACAAAACACAGAAAAATATTAAACTATAGAACTCATTATCATTTTTGCAATGTATATAGGAAAAATCACCAATTTCATAATTAATTAAAAATCTATATTATGACTTAAATTAAATATATCAACACTGCTTTTTGTTGTTTCATAAAGTATTTGGTTTCTCCAAAATGGATCTTCTTCATTTACAACACAACTCATACATTTAAATATCTCATATTCATGCCTCCTTATTTCTTAACATAAAGAGGAATATAAAAGCCCATCGTAATGATGGGCTTTATTTAATAATTTAAACATATCCCATCATTCAAGCTTTAGCACTTTGCTACATTGTAGTAAGTTGCTGACGGATCATCGGGCTTGCCCCTAACCGTTCTCTTTATGGTAATTCTTAGTATAAATGTTAAATCTAGAATTTCAACTTATTTTATTTTTAAAAACAAATATCGTTTATGTTTCTAATTTGTTTTTTTAGGATTATTAAGATTATAAATCCTATTTTTAAATCTTTTTTGCGCATCGATATCGGCTTGATTTTGCATTTCACTAGTTAAAGCATTCATTGCTTTGATAAACTGATTAAAATTATCTTTGTCTTGCTCATCAATTTCTGAATTCAAAGATTCAAGATTATCATAAACTACATTATATTTGATTAAATTATAATTCTCACCAAACAGACTATTTTTAATTTCATCACGCATAATATCAGCTCTATAATTTGGGCAAAGAACAAAATAATGGGTACTTTTGTTTGATTCAAGTTTCTTTTTTTCAGTAATTAAATAATATTTTGCTAGCTGATTAATATTAATGTTTTTTGTTCTGCAATTATTAAATTGTTCTTGAAAAACACGCCTTTGATTTTCGTCTTCAACATTATTTATCTCTTTTTGTACTCCATCGCAAGTTCCGTTTAATAAGGACTCAACCTTATTTTCAATAACAATTATTTCTTTATCCGTTTCTATCAAAAGATCGATATTGTTTTTTTCTCTAGTCACCAATATATTGTTGAAATCTCTTCCCTCAAAATCTTTATTTAAACAAATTAAAAAATTATCAAAAACACTTTTTTCATTTTTTATAAAATATGCAAGCATGTTAGAAAATGCTTTTTCTTGTTTTTCGTTTCCGGTGATTTTGAAAATATTCCACCATTTATCTTGTTCAAGTTCTGTTGGACATGATAATTTTTCTGCAAACTTTCCTTTATCCCAATTCGCTTGCTCATCAATAAAATCTAATAGCTCTTGGTTATTTTTACCATTTAAATATGATTTTAAAGATTCTTGAGCAAGATTTATATTTATTTTAATACTGTTCTGCTTATCTTGAGTTTTAAAACCAATAATGAATTTTGGTTGGCTTATTTTATCAACTGTACCATTTGGTTGGCTTATTTTATCAACTGTACCATTTGCTTTAAACGTTATAAAAATATTTGTCTCAGGTTTGGAAACTTCATTTTCGCTCATTATATCACTTAAAAACTGACCACCATACTTAATACCTTCTTTTTTAATTTCTTTAATTTGAATACCGTTATTTGTCTCATTTTTTCCGAGTTTCTCACCAGTTATTGAACCAGGAAAAAATTCAACATTACGAGCAACGCCAAGAATTTGAAAGCGATCTTTATAATCTTTGTTTTTAACAACAAAAAGAACATCAATTTGGCAGTTACTATAGTCAATGCCCTTCAAATTCTTGTTATCTTTCTTAAAAAAACCATTCGCATTTAAATAAATATAATTTTCCTCATTATCCGCCTTATAAAAATTTATTATTTCAAATCCAATATTTTTTTTATTTAAAAGAAAACTTGAATTTTCAGGAAACAGCCTGTCTATAACAATAATTCTATCTTTGCTCATAATTAATAATTCCTTTCTCAGCAACAATTTATATGTAATCGTAAACTTTTATAAAAGAGTTTTTCTTTTAAAAATTCATAGTCACAATAATTCAATAATTTTATCACCACCACATTTTTATCTATCAATCACAACATATCTTTTTTTATATTCTTCATGCCTTCCTATGTTGCTAATTATTATGTTGAAACTAATCACAATCAATATCAAAAACAAGCGTTTCAGAATTTTTTGAATGAAGAGTTTTTATTGAAAATACATTGTTTTCAACATGATTTACAACACTATTAAAAGCTTCATTGTTTTTTGAAGCAATATCTTTAAAGTCGCTCATAACAAAAAAATAAATTCCAAGATTCTGAGATAAACTAAATAAATTTTGAAGTTCTGTTCGTTGCGATTCAGACAATTCATTATTTAAGGACTCAAAGTTTTCAATCATAACAACAATAAAAGGCAATTTGTTTTTATTCTTTGAGTTAAATTCATCAAGAAATTTAGCATCGCTCTCTTTTAACAGTTCTTCTCTTTCTTGTGCTAAAGATGTAAGTTTAGAAATACAAGCATTGGCTTCTTCTTTGGTTTCGATAACAAAAGTTTTTTCACTCTTATTTTTATACTTATTATTTTTTGAGAAAAGATAAAGATTAGTGTCGCCAAAAGTATCGCATCTAATTCCACTTTCATCAAATAATTGATCCATAAGAATATTGAAAGCATCTTTTGAATCGGAACTAAAAAGAATTGGAGACAATATATTAATTTGACCGTAAGAGATAACTTTTCTTACATTGTTCTCAAATACGGATTTGTATAAAACAATAGGATAATAATTAGTATTTTGATAATTTTTTTGAAAATTTTCAAGTTCTCCTTTGAAAAAACTAGTAGCAAAGACGCCATTTTTTGAATCATATTTTGTGATTGGTTTTGTATTAATCATTTTTCTCCTTCTACACACAAAAGATAAATAAATTTATTTTTTGTGTTTTTATCATTATTAAATAAATAAGATTTAAAATCAAATCATATTAAAGTTTTTATGAAAACTAGAAATTACTAACATAAGCAATGTCCTCAGAAAATAAAAATAATAATGATAAAATATATATAACATACTTCGACATTTGTTGCTTATTCTTATTATCAAAATTATTGGTAATATTCAAATTCTATGAAATTACATTTTATATATTCCAATTCTCTGGAATATCTTTATAATCTATACTTCCTTTTTTATACAAAATATCAGCTAAAAAACACAACTCTGACTTATGTTTTTTCAGATATCTATAAGTTTGTTTACTCAGTTTATTTAATAAGATAGCTGTCTTTTTTCTTATTCGACGATTAAACTTAAAATCAACCAAATCAATGTCACTAGAATTAGGTGAGCCGCTTTTAAAATCGTCTAATTTATATATGCAAGTCCTAGAAATTAATCCGATGCACTCTTCATGAGCGGAAAATAAATCACGATACGAACCAACATCTTTAAATCCAAAAATTATTTTTTCTGCATTTAATCCCCCTAAACTAATCCTTATTTTATCTAATCCTCCTTCTATCGAATTTCTTTCGATCTTGCTATTTGCTATAGTCACTCCTCCACAATCATCAAAATATGATTTATAAAACATTGCTGTGTCTTTTGCTTTTAAGGACATCAAGATATGCCCCGCTTCATGAATCGCTACTCTTTTATCTTTATATTTTGTTGGATCAGAAAATGAGTTATTAGCTATCATATCCATCGATTTGTTTATATCTTGATTACTTAATTTTTTGCCATTTCTTAAATAAGCATCATTTATAATATTTCTTAAAATAACTGGATTTTTTCCACTTAATAAATTAGAAAGAATATCCAAATCAATATTTGTCTTATCGACACAAAATTCATCCAAATATTTATTTAAGAAATAATTGGTTTTCTCACTATCTAACCTAGAAAAACAAAATGTGCGATCAATTCGGCCATTTCTTCTTAATTCTGCAGGTATTAGAGTGATATAATTAGCTGCTAATAATACTAATATATGACCACTTTTATCAATACCATCAAGTTCGCTTTTTAATAATCTATTAATCTCTTCTTTCTTACCTCCAGCCATTAAACTATCTAATTCATCTATAGCGATAATTGCTCCTATATCCTTCCTGGCTTTTTTAAATATGGTGCTAATCTCTTTTAAAATGTTGTTATCACTTCCATTCAATATGTAATGAGGATAATCAAATTCCTTGATATATTCCCTAATTATTAGGGTTTTACCACATCCAGCCTCACCATAAAATAAAATACCTTTTGGTATATTAACATCCTTATTGTTATAAATATCTGGATCTATAAACCAATCATGAATCACTTTTAATTCTTTCTTAATTTCATAGTTCCCATACACGTTTTTTAAAAACTCATCTTCACTCATTTTAATTATTCCTTCTTTTCTTAATTTAATAATAACCAACCATTTTTATAGACATGAATATCATCTCTATTTAAATCCACGATAAGCCAAGTTATATCTTTTATGCCTCTCATGTTTTTAAAAATATTAACGATATTTTCTATGCCTTTTTTCCACTCATTAACACTAGTTACCCACTCTTTATGGTATTCCGTATGTGTATAATCATTAGCAAAACAAATATATACTAACTTAGCCTTAGCACCATTTCTTTTTAACATATTAACTAAACACAATCTGTTTGCTAATTGATAATAATCACTATCGATATATTCATCTGATCCTACATATTTTCTTAAAGATTCTTCGATGAGTAAAATCGAATCTATATTCGTCGCTAAACATGGCCCAAGCGATTCAGTTATATGGGATTTAGCTTCTATTACATAAATAGTTTTGCTCTCTCCAATACCAAATCCATCAAGTTTTGGACCTCTTTCAGGCCAAAACCTACTCCAATCTATTTTGTTTTCTATAGCTTCAGATAAAATTTGAGCACTATATTCTTTAAATTCATCTTTAATAATTGGAGAGTAGATTTTTATTTCATCTTTAATGTGTTTTCTAAGGAAACCTCCATTTCCGATATTATGAAGATATTCATTAGTAAATATTTGTAGTTCAAATTGACTGCCCCTATCCGCTCTATAGTCTGATTCGTACACTTCATCATAAACATAACTAGTCTCATTGTGCATTTCTTCAGTAGCGATTTTCGTACCATCGCTATCATTTCTAACACCTTCCTTGTTGTTATTTTTATAAAACATTTATAATCCTCCTTGTTTTATTTTTTTACTTTTTATATACATATTTTCCCTAAATCTCACGTTTTAATTAAAAACAATGTTCTTATTTTCCGTTTGATAATGTTTATAATAAAAACTCTTTTTAAGAGTTATATATTATTGTTTTTAGTCTAATTTCTTTAGCTTTTGACTATAAAAACCAGCAAATTTTACCTCACAATTATTCATCTTTTGATTACAAGATTCTATAAAATCAATATAATCTTTAGACTCAACAATTTCCTTAGCCGATTCTAAATATTCGGATAAGCCTTGATTAAATATCTCTCCTCCGTTTATATGAGTAGGATCAAATATAAAGTAAATAAAGAATATTTTTTTATACTTTTTCTTTGAAAAATTGCTAATTATTCCCAATAAATGGCATATATTTTGTTTAATATCATATCGACAATTTTTAAATTTATTCGTGAATACACTTTGATTCATATTTGTAAATACATCATCTATTGGTCCGTTTTCATAAAAATATTGTTCAGACAATTTATTTGTTGCATTTTTATATATTTCCTTCATTTTTGCTTCAATACAAATAGCATATTCTTCATTGTTTACACTTAAAACACAATCTAATTGGCTTGGTGGTCCTTTAATACCTTTAATTTTGTTTGAATACTCAAAAATCGTTTCTATTTTATCTATCTTAATATTAGGAATGTTGTTATCTTCAAGAACCTGCTTCGCTAATTTTGATGCATTGTCTTTATTAGCTAACATTTCAAAAACAAACCTTGATGAACCAAATAATGGGGAATTGTGATTATAATTGAATTTCTCTATGGCTATTCCATTAAATATTAAGTTGGCTCTTTTAGCCCAGAGATCAAAATTATCATCGCTTAAATATCCAAATAAATGTTTTGTCTTTCCGCTTTTTTGTTTATGAATCGTAACAATTTCATAACTTTCAGCTTCTAAAAAAGGGCTTTCGGTTATTGAATAAATTTTCTTTAAATAATTTAGCGAATTTTTCTGATAGATAAACTTTTGAAATTCCTTATCTAAATCCATTATTTTTCCTTCATATAATAACTGGCACTACTTAAAACATATCTTTCTTCAAAAGGATATTTTTTTTGCATTGCTTTGTACTTTATATTAAATTTATCAGCTAAAATAAATTTAAATAGATAACCAAAATATGCTCCAATATATTGTTTTTTATTACGGTCATTAGCAACATCACTAGTAACAACATCTTTGTTCTTTCTAGTAAAATAATCTGATGGAGGTATAAAATAATTATCATTTAAAAATACCATTTCATCGATATTTTTCTCATCATCAATCCGCTCTAAAAACCTTATATAGATTGGATCATCTTCTCTTACTTTTTTACAATATTTAGATTCAAAATCTTCTTTATCGAAATACATATTACCATAGTTATACAACATTATTAGCAATATGTCAAATTTCCTTTTGATTTTAAATAATAAATTGCTATTTATAGTTTATAAAAATTCCTACAAATCAAGTTTACATTAACTATCGGTTTTTAATTTTGTATTTTTATATTCATCAACAATTTTCTCTAATCCACAACCAAATACATTATAAAAATCACTTATATATTCTGTTATTGTATTTATTAGAGCTTCTTGGTTGGTAAATGTAAACTTAGTTTTTGCTTTAGCGATTTGTTTTTTGTTATAACCATTTATAAACATTTTGCTAAAATTTTTAATTTTCCAGCGAAGAGCATTTTCTTCTTCTTCAGTTAAGATTACTACGCTATCTTTACCATTTGTAGAATACCCACATTTTTCAATTAAGCATCCTGTTAAAACGATCCATCTAAAGCAAAAATTCAAAGAAAGTTTATAATCTTTTATTTTAGAAAAATGAATTTGAACTGAGTAACCCGCATATCTACCATACGAACACCAAGAACCATTCCAATAATTCCAATCTTTCGATAAGCTATCCCAATCGTTTTTCTTAATAATAGCCAATTTATCGATTTCATTATCGCAAAAAGCAAACCAATTACAAATATCCCATTCATCAATTGGTTTAGTAGATACAGTTGTTAAAGATTTGTATTTTAATTCAACATGCTCAATATAATCCAATAAAATATTATTTTTAATATTTTTAATATTTATTTTTGAAAAAAACTCATAAATAGACTTAATGTCAAAAACAAACCAGCCATTTTTTTGAATAGTTGTTCTATCACTCTCCCACACAAAATTTAGTTTGTAAAAAACAAATTTAATTCTATTAGAGCAACATTTATCAGCAAAACTATTTGTGATATTATTAAAATATTTATTCGTTTGATTGAAACCTTCGTTGGCATCAACCTTATCTTCAATAATTAAGATATATTTCTCACCATTTATCAATAACTCAGCCAATATGTCGGTATGTTTAAATTGTTTCCTTATCGATTCAATTTTCAAAGATTTTATATCATTTTTATAACCTAAAACTAATTTAATAAAAGCTCTACCAATACTTTTAACATCTTCATATTCGTTGTTATCATCTCCACTATTAGTAATCAACCAACACAAAAAAGCATCTTGTTCCAACTCTTTATTTGCATATTGAAATAAATTGGTCATTTTTAATTTGCGTTATTTCTCTATAGCTCTAGCTTCTTCAACGATTTCATCAATCTTTTCATCAATTGAGTCGCATTTATCACTCATTTCTTGATTGTAAATCGAATCATTATTTTTTTCTTTTTTTAACTTCAACAAACAAACAATTCCTGCCACCAAAAGAAAAGAAAAAACAAAAATTATCATTGCTCCAAAAAGCGCATTAAAAATACAAAAAATAATGCCGATAAAAATTGCCACTATCGAACTAATTGTTAAAACCCATACTAATATATTTAAATCTTCATATCTCTTAATTTTCTTATCATCTTTTTTTGTAATATTAAGCACGGATTCAGCGTTTTCATGTACAAGTTTTTGTATATTTTCCCGTAATTCATCTAATTTTTCACGATTCTTAATATTGGAATCTCTTTTAAATGTTAAAGTGTAAGACACTTCACATTCTTGGTGACTTGTTTCAGCAATGTGTCCATATAAATCTTTGCTCTTTTCCTTATAAGTTTTTATTGTTTCATCTTTTTTGGAATCGACACATTCCCAACCAAAAGCTTCATAAGTTGATATTACATGATTTTTATCATCACCATCTACACTGTCTATTATCTTAGTTTCAATCATAAATTAAAATTCCTTTATTTAATTATATAAGCCGAAAAGCAGAAAACAAATTAATTTTGCAAGATTAAATCAATTATAAAGAATAAAGATAGTCTATATCAGCTTCCCAACAAGAAATAGCACGAATAAATTTTTGATTATTTTGATTTCTATCAATTAAATACAATAAAAAGCTTACAACTTGTACTTTAGTGAGAATATTTTCATTAATTATATTAAGCAAAATTGTATGTCTTTGATATGCGGTCAATCCTTTCGATTCAGAAACTGTATAGCCTTTTTTATAAAGAATTGATTGAGTTTGCCCGGGCGTTAACTCTTTAAAAACCGTTTTTATTTGTTTAGAATCCTTTTCAATAATTTTATTACCCAAAAAACTGTACTTTTCATTTTCAAGAATTGTATCTTCCATAGTTTTTGTAATTGCAAAAGTGTTATCTGACTCTTTATAGTAAATGTAATCTTTAATGGTCACAATTTTTTGATTATACTCATTATCCAAATTAATAACGGCATAAACCAATTTATATTTGGCTTTATCCTCATATTTTTCAATATCGTCATAATAAAAAACGACATCCTCTTTATATAATTCAATTTCGCAACCATGCCCAGAAACCGAATGTGTTATTTTATCAATAGGATCAATTGAAAAATCATCATCGAATTGAATTAATTCGGTCAAGTCACTTATTGTAGAATCTAATGAATATACAGGAGCATTATCAAGAAATTGACCATCATAATTTTCTTCCAATATACTTTTTTCAACTAATTCACTAATTGCTTCGTCTAAATCATCACTAAACAATGTTTCAAAAACCCCAACAATATTTCCTAATTTTGGTCTATATTTATCAATCGATAATTGTTGAGCAAGACTGAATTTGTCTGTTAGTAAAAAGTAAATATTATCAAATGTTGGCAAAAAATCATCATCCTCAATGCTTTCCAATTGGTAAACGGCCAAAATAATCGCAGTCTCTAAGTTCATCCTTAATTTTCCTCCTTTAAGAATTCGTTAATGTAATTAACACCAGACTTTACTTCCTCTAATAATTTGAATTTCTTTTCTTTATCTTTATTAAATTTTTCGTACCTTGTTTGTGCATAAAAAATTAATTCATCAGTTTTAGTTAAGATGAAAGAAAATAATTTCTTAGATAAAGACTTCATATCATCTTTATATTTAATCAATTGTCCAAAAGAATGGACCATTCTACAACTCAAGTTATAAATATGCAAAATATCTTCATCGTTTTTGATAGCTTCTTTAGCTACGATTGTAAAAGAAACATTCTTCAAAAAGACGAGATAAAGGGGATTTTTTGCACTTATACAAAACTCATAAAAGTTTTCTTTAACCAAATTTTTGTATACTGATTCATATACTTCCTTAAAATAGTTTCTATCTTCATCATTATTTAAATCCATCATCATTACTATTAAATAGATCTTTGTTCTTATATCTCTATCGACTGGTTGAAGTTTCATCAATGATAATTCCACAGATATCAATTCAATATAAGTTTTGGCACATAACAAAATTGATTCGTATTCTTTTGTTACATATAATTTTCCAATTTGTTCTATAAAACAATTTGAAATACGAAGAATAGAAATGTCTGCTACATAGTACTTATTTAAATCTTCGCACATCTCTTCAAAAGGATTAATAACTTTATCATATATTAATTTCATTAATTCAGATTGTTCAAGGATATTTTCTGGATTTGGGGTAACAATTTGCTTGAATTGTTTATAATATCTTTTTGATTTACTTTTTGCTTCTTCCAAATAGATTCCCTTAAAAGTTGAAACCAACTCTTTAATTTTATTTTCTATTGAGCCATAAATGGGCACAATTGAATTATGAGCAAATATTCCAAAGGCACGATAATTATTTGCTTCCACTTCATCATCAATCATATTAGTAATTTTATTTTCGCTACCTAAAAACTGAAATAAGAAAAAATCATCATCTTTTGCTCTCGAATTCACTAAGCTTCTTGGAATATTAAATTTAGAACCCACCATTTCTCTTTCTTTTTGATCAGGAAAACGATCATTAATAGCAACCTTAAATAATAGAAAGTTTTCATCCTCAAATTTTGATCCTTTATTCAAAAAAGCATTTAAGATTACAAAATCTTCTATAAATTTTCGATAAATTAGAAATGTTGTTGGAACCATTGAATCATCATCATTTAAGCAAATTGCTTTAGCGAGCGTACTCAATTCGTACACAAAACAGGCTTCAAACAATTCTTTATCGGAAGTTTTTCTAAAATCTGTACCTTTTATAAGATTACAAACGTCATTAAATTTTCGATAATATTGAACATATTTATGATCGATTTTTGTGTTCATTCTTTTAAGAAATCCTTTCTCTTAAAACTCTTCACTTTTAATTATTTTTAAAAGAAAAGACTAAATTAATATGACTGCTTTTATATATTATAACATGATTATATGGCTGATATATTGTAAAAATATCGATAAAACTCGATAAAATAAGAAATATTTTAAATTGGTTTTCCTGTTATAAAAATTTAATTTATATCAAGATTTTTTAAGAAAATAAAAGACCAACTGCAAGTTTAGAGACCATAAACTTGCAGTTGGAAATCAAAATATGATTTATTTAAAGAATAAACCTTATTATTTAATTAACATTGTGGAAGCCATATCCTATATATGTTGAATTTCCGTAAAAGTCGGTAGATATATCAATGTTTTTTTATAATAACAACCAATTTTTCTAACTAGCATTTTGGTCTCTAAGGATACTTTTCACATTTTTAGTATAGTTTTTAGTTAGATTTTGCACATTTTTAGTATAGTTTTTGATATCAAAAAGCACATTTTTCAGAAATATTAATAAAAATCTTTCTTTGAAACAGGGACATAATCAGTAGGATTATATTTAGTTGTGCTCGAGATTGAGCCACCACCAGTGATATTTCCAAACATCTCACCCCAGCCACCATAATAATTTAAATATTCTTGGAAATCATTGTAATGATTGTAAGTATAGAAAAGATATCTACTGTTTGTATCAGTAATATCTTTATTGTTAGAATCATAACGAGTATAGACAATACGCGCTGCTCCTCTAGTTATCTTAGTTCCAGTATTATATAAAGCTGGTGTATAACCTGAATCGCAATCGGTACCAGTGGTACCAATATCTAATTCATAGTATTTATATTTACCATTATTTATTCCATAGCAATTAGGCATCTCTGGTTCATAAGGATAATTACTAGTATCTCCACTATAATAATTATGATTTAATCTTAAATATTTTCCCCACACACTCTTAGATGGTGAAGTGCTTTTGAGGTGGTGTAATTCGCTGGAACATCATTAAAAGCCCAAACATAAGCCGTAACTTCCTCTAATGTAATATAAGCTCCACCTTTATAAACAGTCGTTACAATGTGACCATTATAATCACAAACGCTAAAACTATTCTTATCGGTGCTATATCCGTTCTTAGTATTTTTATAAAAAGCATTATCATTAGCCGTGTCTTTTGGTTGAAATGAAGAAATAGTAGGTGCTTGATCAGGAACTGTTATCGAGCCACTCATAAAATTATGTATTCCTCTATAATATGAATCCATATAAGAAGTAGCTGGAGTATAAGAAGCATAGAATTCACTAGCAGTAGTTGTTAAATAAGGATCTCCACTAGCTTCTGTTACAGTGATTGTTAATTCATTACTAGTAATCGAACCGATAGTTGCGACCACCGTAGCAGTACCAACATTTAAAGGAGTAATAACGTTGTTAGATAAAGAAATAAAGGCACTTCCACCGGTGATTTTGTAAGTTAAGCCAGTATCACTTGCTCCAGTTGGATTAAGAATTACGCTTAAAGTTGCACTACCATTTAATGGAATTGTAGTGTTAGAGGCTGATAAAGAAATACTTTTTAAATCGGGTTTAGTTTCTTCATAACTAGCAACAAATAACTTTACTGTTCCATCACTTACATAACATAAATAACCAGTAATATTTAAATAAGTATTATCTGAAGGTAGATTACTAACCTTCATATCAGCTACGATTTTGGTGAATCCACCAAAATCGAAATAGGTTCCACTACTATTGAGTCCATAATAAACCTTAGCTAAAGTAACATACTGAAGAGGATCACCATTCTTAAAATTAGATAAAGTTTCAGCGGTCGCAATAGTTGCTTCTTCACTATAATTATTGGTGATAGGATTTTGAGCTAAATAGACAATATCTATATGATTTCCCGTGTCTTTTCTTTCTCCAAAGATAAAATAGGTACTATTTTCTTCATAAGAATAATAACCTCTAAAGATATAAGTTTGACCCACTTTAAACTGAGATAAATCTTGATAAACATCAGTTTCACCATTACGGACATAACCCAATTCCGAACCATCAAAAATAATCATTGAAGAGTAACTGATATCAATAATTTGAGCTTTAATACTTAAGGCATCTCCACTCTTAAAATTATTGATATCACTGTATTTAGTTAAATTAGGTAAAACAAAGCTTCCACCAAATACATAGGAGTGATTAGCAAGTGTTGTATAAGTATATTTTTTTAGTTAAATTATTAAAAGGGACTTCAACATTATCTTTTCCATCAATACTAACAAGTAAACGTTCTAAGATATAATCATTTTCTGATACAGCACTTATTGAAATAGTACCAGGAATAACATCATTTCCAATACCATTAGTACCATCACTATTAGTGATCGAAATAACTCCATTATTTATATTTGAGGCCACATTGACCGAGGATTTTGAAATATCTGAATAAACTCCGATACTTAAATAAGCAATATATTCTTTACTATTTTTATCAGCATATTTGATTGTTAATGTTGATGTTCAAACTTCTTTACAAGTTAATTTTGTTTTATCAGTTGTATCTAAAATAATTGATGATCCGTCTATTTGAATAGAAGTTGGAACAACACTATTTTCATCTAAACTAACTTTTAAAGTGAGTGAGTTGCCAACAATTGGAGTTCCTTCATAACCCACTTTAAATTCACTAATAACTTCTTTGTCTTTTAGAATAACTTCAATATTTACATCTTAATCAGGCATGGTAAAAGTAAATGTAGGAACAATTAATAACGAAGTTCCGTCCTTTAATACTTTATCTATTTCTTTATTAGTATTAGTTACATTAATTGAGAAAGATACTTTATCGCCTTTCTTATAACCATCATTATTTAAACCAATAATTTCAAAGTCTTTACTATCATTAAAAGTAACATTATTTATTCCATTATTTAAGTTACAACTAGTTAAATTAGCTGATACTGTTGAGAGTAATACAAATGAGGTCGACAAACACAAAAACAACTTTATTTTTCTATAAGATTTTTTCATAAATTAAATTATACAACATCGAGATTTTAAGAGCAAAATAAATAACAAACCACAAAAATTAGAACTATTTAGCTTTCTTTTCTTCCAAAACATTTTCAACAAATAAATTAACTATGTCTGAATATGGGTCATCATTTCCAATATTATTTTGCGAAATGGTATTTTTAATTGCTATTTCTCTTTTATTCTTTAATAAAGAAAATACATCCTTACTTTTCTTGTATTCAGGTATATTTTTTCTTAACTCAATTAATAATTGTGCTGAATTTAAGCTGTGTGAATGGCTTACAAAGTGATTTAAAAACCATAATTCAAAACAAGGATTAGAAAAAACGATGGTTATATCTTTTGGAAGAAATTTCTTTATTTCTTTTATTTTAGCAACCTCAATTTTGTCATCATCACCATCAACAAAAATGAGTGTTTTATCCGTTTTTGTATTGTATCCATAATATTTTCTTTTTGTAGTTATTGCTTTGATAATATTTTCACAATTTGTATCGTTTGTAGGCAAAAAACATAATACTATAATTTTTATCAACCGGTTCAAAATGATTTAAATATATGTTCTCGGTTTTATTAAACTTACCTTCAAAAGATATTATTATCAAACTCCTTTGTTTAAACTTTTTGCCCACCTTCATCATCTTATTTGCTTCTCATTTCTAAAGAATCAATATTTGGAGAAGTATTAAATCTTCCGACAACATAGGCTTTTTCTAAATTTTCAGAACTTCTTAAATGAAAATCACTTAACGATCTAATATATGTCGAACATTTTTCAGAATCTTTATAAACAAAATTAATTTGTTCTCTTCTAAATAAATTTAAGTCAAGCAAAGAAACTTCGTGAGAACTAAATATTAACTGAGAATTAAAGGTATTAATATTTTCATCAAGGAAGCATTGAATTATAAATTTTGTTAAATCAGGATGAAAAGACGATTCTAATTCGTCCACTATTAAAACTGAAGGCATCGATAGAACGCGATATAAAAACTCAGAGAGAATTAATATTTTACGTGTTCCTAAAGATTCGTTTGTAAATTCTAAAGAATATTTTTTATTACCAACTTTGTGATCAAAATATAAAAGATTGGAAGGTTGAATTATAAACGGAATATTTTGATTAATATCTCTTTTATTCTTTTCTATATGAAAATCATTAATATTAAAATCAGCAGCATTTAGCAACTTTATCGTAAATTCTTTTAACTTTTCATCGATATTCTCAGTTTTTGGAAAAGCATTAAAGTTACTATCAAACACTGGTGTAATATTTATTAATCTATTGGCAAAAAAAGCATAAGCATCTGATAAATCATCAATTTCGAAATTAGCAAACATCGATAAAAAAGTCTTATCTGGTTTAATAGAAACTTTAAGGGCATTTAATAATTGGATATTAGAAACATTGGACCCAAAGACTACATTTATCGAATTGTCAGTATCAATTTTTCTTTCAAAAATTAAAGAAAACTTTTGTGAAGTTAATTTTTCTAAACGTTCAAATAAAATTTTTGAAGCATCATACTTAACAAAATATTTAAATATAGTCGACTCTTCATTATCTAAGGAAAATTCTATTCCGAAAGATATTGGCTTATTTTTAATATCACAAAAAGCAAAAGGAGTATAAGGCAAAGGATTATTCGGCAAAAGAGGAACAACTAGTTCTCTGAGTGCCGCAAAAGATTTGATAATATTACTTTTTCCAGAAGCATT
>CAYQCJ010000005.1:0-51697 GCA_964416025.1 uncultured Staphylococcaceae bacterium
TTCTTTTAAGACTCTGTATCTGAGTTCTTGAACTCTTGTATCAAATTTTGGCATGCCTTTATTATATATAATTTTTATTAAAATTAAATTGATAAGATTAATTTTATTCTAAGAGCATAAAAATCGTTTAAATTTTCGTTTTTTGTTTTCATTCAATACTTTTTTAATTTCATTCAAAACTTATAGCAATTATACCTAATAGAAATTAAGGAATTTATAAACATAAAGTTTATAATATTAGCATGGATTGGTTATTTACATCGATATTTGGATTAATCGTTTTAGCGGCTTCTGTATTAGGAGCTATGGCTGGAATTGGAGGCGGCGTTATAATTCGCCCAGCCCTCGATGCTTTTAACTATTTTTCTGATCCAGTAATTCCTAATATGATGTCTGCTTTTTGTGTTTTAGCAGTTGCTTTAACAAGTGTCACTAAACACGCCATTAATAAAACAAAATTTGATATTAAATCTACCGTATTTTTAGGCTTAGGAGCCGTAGTTGGTGGAATTTTAGGCGGAATGTTATTCGATTACATTAAAAAAGTTGCTGGAAATAATGCCTTAATTACTTTAATTCAATCAATCGTTTTAATCATTTTATTAACTCTCGTTGTTATTTATATGCTTACGATGAAAGGCAAAGAAAAATATACTTTTCATATTAAAAACTGGATAATTACTGTTTTAATTGGTTTATTACTTGGTTTATTTTCCTCATTCTTAGGAATTGGAGGCGGACCAATCAATGTTGCAGTTCTTTTATTATTCTTCGGAATGAATATGAAAGATGCTTCTGTTGGATCACTTGTAATTATTATCTTCTCTCAATCATCAAAGATTATTCAAAGTTTAATCAAGAATCAACTTCAAACCAGTTTCCAACCTGCTAACTGGGGCATGTTAGGTGTCTTAGTAGTTGTTGCAATTGTCGGATCACTTACCGGAACATTCTTAAATAAGAAAGTTCCTGAGAAAGCTCTCTCTTGGGTTTATATCATTACAATGTTTGGTATTATTGCTCTAAATATCTATAACGTAGTTATCTATTCAATGGCTTTAGTTGCTTAATATCCCTTGCTAATCCCCTCTTAATTGTTGTTTTTAATACTTTCTATACTTCCTAAAAAGAATATAAATTAACTCTCTCATAAAGGTCCTTATAGACCTTTTTATTTTGTTTCCTTGAACTAATTTACGAAACTAAAAACATCGCTTTAAACAGTCTAAAAACATGGTTTATTTAAGGAATTAACTATCTAAATATTATCAATATCCCTTGCCAATCCCCTCTTAATTGTTTAAAGCAACAAAAAATCCGTTAGGACAAATTAACGGATTTTTTAAGATTAATAAACTTTTAAACTAACTATTTAGCAGCAATTACTTTCTCACAAGCATTGAGTAAGTAAGTAGTATCGATAACAGCACTAGAAGCTAATGGAGTAACATCTTTTAAATTAGTATTTGCTAATTGTGAACTTCTGATTTGTTCAACGTATTTCATACCTTGACCATCAGCAGTTGAAAAGTATCCTTGAAGATCCTTTGCACTTGGCCAATAAGCAACACCAGTAATAATAGTTGAGATATCAACTCTTAATTGGTTGGCAGTATCAGCAGCAGCACCATTAACGTTTTCAGATCTATAATCTAATGATTTAACTAAACCATTCATGAATTTTTGAACTGTATCTTTGTTATCTTTTAAGAATGCGGTTGAAACAGCCCATGTAGATGGAGTAAGTTTTTCTGGCATATTAATAGCTGTTGTAAATCCTTCTCCGAATTTAGCTGTATCAAGTAATAAAGTTGCAGAAATTGGAGCAAATGCGATACAGAAATCTGGAGCATCAGCACCAGTCATTGTTGCAGTGATTGATGAGTTAGCAACGTTTTGAATTGTGATTTGATAGTCGGCACTGCTAGTAGCAGTTGTTGGATATTTAGCATCAAGATTCTTATACCAAATTTGTTTATCAGCAGCGATTCCTTCATTAACCTTATCAAGCATTGAGTTAAGGAATGATCCTGGAGTAGCAGTTAAATCAGCAGCTAAAGTTGAACCTTTAAGTGCGGTATATAAATCTGTAAGTGAAGAAGAAGTTGTAATACTCTTAACACCAGCATGTGTACTGTTTTTATTGACAATTAATCTATCATCATTTGATAAGTTATCAATAGTTAACATCTTAATTGGAGTATTCTCAGGAACAAAATAATTCCATGAAACACCATTTCCTAAGAAACCGATGTCGACAGTTCCTGCTTTTAAACCAGCAATGATGTTTGGTCCAGTAAGAACTTGCTTTTCAGCTTTGATGCCTTCGTCTTCGAAATAACCTTCTTCAATACCAACGAATCCAGCACTGGCACCGAAGTTTCCTTGTAAACCAACCTTGACAGTCTTTAATTCAGTATTGGTATTGCCTCCACAACTAACGAGTCCGCCAGCTACCATAAAGGCAGTAACGGCTAATAATCCTAAACCTTTTTTCATATTGTTTTTTCCTCCTAACAATTATTTTCGGTTTTTTATTTTTAATTAGGTTGTATCCTAAATTAAACCTTATTTACGTACATCTAAGTACATTTGATAGACCTCGTCCCAGATATGATTCTTCAATTTTTGGAACTCTGGATCTAACTTTGTGGCTTGAGATCTTGGGAATGGTAAATCATTCTCAACAATCTCTTTAATTTGCCCTGGACGGGCCGACATAATGATTACTCGAGTAGAAAGTAAGACAGCTTCATCAACATCATGTGTAATAAAGAAACATGTTTTTCTTTCTTTTTCCCAAGTCTTAAGTAAATCTTCTTGTAATTGAGCTCTAGTTTGAGCGTCAAGTGCACCGAATGGTTCATCAAGAAGTAAGATTTCACTATTGAGGGCATAAGCTCTAGCAATAGCAACTCTTTGTTTCATACCACCACTTAACTCTTTAGGGAACGAATTCTCAAATCCATTAAGTTCGACCATATCGATATAATGTTTAGTTAATGATCTTTTTTCTTGACTAGTATAATGTCTTTGTTTGATTACAGTAGTTTGCTTTCCAGTCTTTTTATCGGTAACAACTGTTGGAACATCTACTTTAATAAACTTTAGTCCATAAGTAATATTCTTTTTAACAGTCATCCATGGGAACAAAGCATATTGTTGGAAGATGACACCTCTATCTGGTCCGGGACCAATGATATCTCTTCCGTGCATTTGAACTGTTCCGCTTGTTGGTTTTTCAAGACCAGCAATAATATTCAATGTAGTTGTTTTTCCACATCCCGAAGGACCGACAACACAGACAAACTCATTTTTATAAATATTTAAGTTAATACCATTTAAAGCATTAGTTTCACGACCATCTTTTCTCTTATAAACTTTATGTAAATCTTTAATTTCAATTAAAGCTTCACCGTGTTCATGTTTATGTTTAACTTCAGTTTTGACAGGTTTTACTTCAACTTTTGGTTTCTTATTAATGTTTTCCATTTTATTTCCTCCTTATTTCCATCTCGTTAAGAGTTTTTCAACTACGAGAAGAATACGATCGAGGGTGAATCCAATAACACCAATACTGACAATACCCATCATAACGACATCGATTCTATTTGAGCCGCTAGCGATTTGAATTAAGGCACCCAAACCTTCACTAGCTCCAGTCATTTCTGCAGCAATTAATGTAGTTAATGCTGCGCCAACACCTAATCTCATAGCAGTAAGAATAAATGGGAAGGCACTTGGAATAATAACGTCCATGAAGATATGTCTATCTTTCGAACCGAATGTATAAGCAGCTTTTATTAAGGTTAAATCGACATTTCTAATACCTTGATAAATTGTGACAGTCATAGATAAGAAAACAGCGATAAAGATAATTGCATATTTTGGTTGTTCACCAGTTCCGAAGACCGCAATCATAATAGGAATAATGGCGATTGGAGGAATGGTTCTAAAGAATTGTAACCATGGATCAACTATTGCTCTAAATGTTTTAAACCAAGCCATTAAGAATGCCATAGGAATAGAACAAACAACAGCAAGAGAGAATCCGATAAGAACACGTTGGAATGACATCCACACATCTTCCCAATACCAACCGAGGTTGATACGTGCAATTAAGGCATCCCACACTTTTTGTGGAGTAGAAATGAATGTTTCTACCTTAGGAATTGTGTTAGAAAGTATAAGCCATAAGAGCAATAAACCAACGACAGAGGCGCACATTATGGTTATATTAACCCACTTCTTACCATCACCGAAATCTTTCATCTTTTTAACAGAGGAGATATTTCTAGATGGATTTGGAATTAAGTTATAATCCATTATAGGATCAATAATGTTGTGTCTTTCTTCTTTATATTTTTCAATAAGACTTTTATTGTCTTTTTTAGCACAAATGAGATCGCTTTTTCTTCTTAATTTAAGTTCATTAATTTGTGTTTTTTTATCTTCTTTAGATAATGAAGCATTCTCATTAAGGATTTTTTCTTCAGCAAGTGAATCACTTTCAATCTTTTTGAGTTTATCTTCTAAATCGATTTTTGATTGAGCAATTTTTTTATCAACTTCACCAACTAATTCATCTTGGTGAGCTTTTTCTAAAGCCATTGCTTCACTTAGATTTTCATCTTTTGGTTTTTTATCGAATAATTTCAAAGCATTTTCCTCCTATTCAGCAACTTCGCTAGAAATTCCGATTCTAGCATCTTTATGATTTTGAAGTAACGAGGCTGGGAAGAATACAGAAACTTCTCCAAAACTTGCTCTTCTAACGACTGATCTATGCCAATCTCTGAAGCAGAATAATCTAACTTTCTTACTTTCTAAGATTTGCTTCATACCGATTGTGACACAGTATTTTGGCATAATGTAATAAGCACCATGGTATTCATTCATTGAGTTAGTAACTCTAGTCTCTTCACTAATTTGAGCAACTCTCACTGATAAATTTGAATAATCTTCGATACTTATTGGGTCACCTTCTCTTGGTGGCTCATTGAATGCCATGTGTCCAGTAATTCCAATTCCGCCAAAGCAGATATCAACTCCACCATGGTTTTTAATTGTTTCTTCAATTAATTTTCTATTGGTTGGATTTGGGAATATTCTTTGTTCAACTGGCATGATAAGTTTAGAATCAATCTTGTTATAACATTCGATATACATAATTCTTCTGAAACTTAAGAAGTCATTCTCATCAACTAATTCATGATCGTTTTTCATATATTCATCCATATTGATGAATGTAACATCATGAAGTGAAATCTTTTCTTTGTTAACTGTTTCGACAAAATATTTATATTGTCCAACAGGTCCTAATGGACAAATGAAGAGGGTTTTACGGTGGTTTTTGTTATTTTTAACAATTTCCTCAACCATTTCATTAGCCATTTCTTTGAAGGCATCTTCCTTATTAGGGTAGATATCAATTGGTATTCTTCCCTTAGTAAGTTCTTGGCCTTTAAAATCTAAATATTCGTAACCTTTTATCATATTAGAACTCCTTTGAATCTTTCATACAAAGATGTACAGAAGGTTTTTTAAATGTTTTTGGTAAGACCAAGATATTTGGATTTTTACCAACATATTTTTCAGCATCTTTAAGTGCTTCCATAACTGTTGATCTTGTCTTCATTCCCATTGCACGGGCATATCCTGGTTCTTTTGCACCAACGATATAAACTGCTTTAGTATCTTTATCAGCAAGATGTGCACAGCTAATCATTGAGAAAGCATGATATGGGTGGAATGCATAATCGTTTCTATATTTTTCAATATATTCAGGATTATTCATTTTTGTGTGGAATGGTTCTTCTTGTGGAAGAGTATCATCGTGTTCAAAGAATTCTTTATAAACATCTTTCATTGCTGGGAACTCTTCATCTCCGAAATCTCCATCAAGTGCAGCAACAGCAATAATTACTGGGTAATCGCTAGTAACTCTCTTTAATCTAATAATTTGAGCACTAATTGCTTGCATAACTAATATTGGATTTCTTCCTTGTTTAGTTCCGTATTGGAAATCGTAAGGAAGACCGAAGACTAAGACATCATATTTTTTCTCAGCCCATTTAACATAAGTACGTTTATCAGCAACTGCCCATTCAAGTGGTTCAATATCTTCGCCATATCCACTAAATAAAGCAATTTGTTCACTATTACTATCAAGGACAGCATCGACCATAAAGAATTTTTTATGCATGCAATGTTCCATCCATTGTCCGATAGCATCAAATTTCTTTCTCATTAAGGAGTGACTTGATACTGGGACAAAATCATCACGGTGCATAACAGCTGGACAATGGTGACTAGAAATACATTCCCAGTTACTAATTCCAGTAGCGCAGTGTTTATATCCACCACTATATCCACCATATGGATTTCCTTGGCAGTGTCCGATTAATACGGCTAAATCCGCATCATAGACATATTTATTAATAACAACTTTGGCGCCATATTGAGGTTCATTTCCTAAATCAACAATATGTTCTTGATCTTCACTATCGTGATTGATAATTTGACCTTTTGGCCAGTAGTGATCAAATAAAGCATCACCTAATATTCTTCTAATTTCTTCTGGTTTGTTCTTTCTATGAAGACCATTAGAACAAATTAACATAATATCTTCATCATTAACTCCAGCCGCTAAACATTCATTAATTACGAGAGGAATTGAAACTTTTCTATGAGAAGTAACTTGATATCCGCCCTTAACTCTATCTGGGAAAACAATAACAACTTTGCTTCCTTTATGAACTTGTTTATTGATTGGAAGAACTCCAATTGGGTGAAGGATTGAATCTAATGTAGCTTTAATGGGATCAGCTAATTTAGCAGGATCCTTTACAGTTTCACCAGTAATAAACACATCGCTATTATCTGGTACTTGAACGTCTACTAAGCCATCACCATATTCTAATTTTACATTTTTCATTTATAATCCCTCCTTATATGTATCAACAATGTTTTTAAAATCATCAGTTGAGAATCCAAAGTCTTTTCCAAATCTTGTTAAGGCAACTAACCCACCATCTAAATCTTCGATTGATGCAAGCATTTTGGCGTTTTCTACTTTTAAGCCACCACCATAAACTACTGGGACATTAACTACTGATTTAATAAATTTAGTAATGTCTTCAATATAATCTTTCTCTGGTGGAACTTTTCCTGGACCGATTGCCCAGATTGGTTCGTAAGCGATACTAATATTTGTAGTATCAACATCTTTTAAACCTACAAGTATTTGATTTTTAATAACTTCATATTTGTTATCTTGTTCTTCGGCTTTTTCACCGACACAATACAAGACTTTTAAACCTTGATCTAAAGCACATTTGACTTCGAGATTAAGGATTTCATTAACATTTCCTTTTCCTCCGCCAATGGCTAAGATTTCATTTTTACTAGCTCTTTCTTCAGAGTGACCAACCATAACATTAGTAACTCCTAAGGCTTTCATTGCGGATGCAGGTCTGAAACTAGTGAAGGCTCCAAAGTTGCCTCCTTTAACTACATCTTTATAATGAACACCTTGGCAACCGATGCCAATATGTTTCGTATTTTTGATGGCAGAGAAAAGACTTGACTCAGGAAGAAAAACTACAAGATCAACATCTTTAATACTATTTAAAGAATTGATGATTTTTCTAGCCCAGCAATCACCATGTCCAATGTCATTGATTCCATTCATATCTCTAGGTATGTCGAATCGTTTTAAGTTTAAATAAATTTTTTTCATAAGTACCTGTAAGCGCTTTCACAATTAAATTAGCATTGAAAAAACAGTTTGTAAATGGTCTAAGAGGTCATTTTTTACCTTTTTTGATGTATTTTTTTGTTTTGTATTTCGTATATAACAATAAGAACTTTCGAACGAAACATTTTTAAAAAATGACCTTTTTCTTTCTAAAGCTAAAAACCTTTCGAGCGTAAATATAAAAGCATTATATGATTTCAAAACAACATATATTTTCTAAATTAGAAAGAAAATAATTCTTATATACAAAAATAATAATTTAATTTTGTATAAATATTTTCGTTTTGGCTTTCGTTTATATATTGAAAACGAAAGTTCGAAATGCTAATATGAAATTATGAACAAAAGATGGTCAAAAATAATCGAAATAGTCGATGAGAAGAAAAAAGTAAATGTTATTGATCTTGCTAATTACTTAAATGTTTCAGAGGTCACAATTAGAAAAGATTTAACTCATTTAGCAAATTCTGGCATTTTAATTCGTGAGCATGGTTGCGCTCTTAAAAAAGATGATGCTGATATTCGTAATAGAATGTCTGCAAAATTTACAACCAAGTCAAAAATTGCAAGAAAAGCCATGGAAATGATTGGCGAAAGCGAAACAGTTATGATTGGAGCCGGTTCCACTTGTGCTTTATTAGCTGAGGAAATTGCCAAAAACAAACCAAAGGTTACAATTATTACCCATTCTAGTTATATTGCTGAACACGTTACAAGTGTTGGAAATAATACCATTATTCTTCTTGGAGGAGTTTATCAAAACAACTCTCAAGTTAATGTTGGACCATTAGTTGATATTTGTGCTCGTGAATTCTATGTTGATAAAATATTTATTGGTACTGACGGCTTTGAAAAAGATGTCGGATTCATGGGAAGCGATATTTTAAGAAGTGAAGCCATTCAAACAATGAGCGAATCAGCTCGCCAAACAATAATGCTTACTGATTCAAGCAAATTTGAAAAACGTGGAACAATCGTCCAATTCAAACCATTTGATATTTCCACTTTAATTACCGATGACGGAATTAGTCAAGATTTAATCGACTACTTCAAACGTTATCGTATTCAAACAATTCTTGTTAAAAGAGAAGAAGAAAATTAATTATTCAGCTTTTTTAAACGAAATAGAGTATGCAAATACTCTTTTTTTGTTGCACCATTGAACAAGATTTCTTTTTTCAAAATCTTGAGGCATATCAACATAGTTGGTTTCACCCCACCATGGCTCGATACAAATATAGTTTCCATTATTAGCATTACTCCAAACGGCTACAAGAGGCGAATTCATTTTATATGTATAAACATAATTGTCTGGATTTCCGGTGTGTAAAACATATGTATTGTTTCCTTTTGAGTTATCTAAAACAATAGTTTCATATTTCTTAAACATTTCTTTTGTGATCATAAACTTTTTGCCTAAAGGCCAAGGAAGAACCTTATTAACAACCAATCCTTTATCTAATGCATAAAATTCTGGATTAGGAATTTCTAAAGTTGCACCTTCATCAATTAAGAATCCTGGATGACTTCCAACCATAAATGGCATCTTTTCTTTTCCATGATTTAAAACAGTGAATTTATAAAGTAAGGAATTTCCATAAACTTTGTAATTAACTATAAACTCAAATTTATAAGGATAAAGTTTAAGTGTTTCTTCATTATATTTTATTGAGAACTCAGCTTCTGCTTTACTAATTTGTTTTGCTTCATAAGTTGCATAACGGCAAAAACCATGTTGATTAATTTCTCTTTTAATACCTAACATGTTGGTTGTTCCTGGACCAATGATTGGAAAAATAACAACATCTTGATGTGGCCAAACTTCCTTATTTCCGCTCCATAAACATTCCTTATTTCTATTTTTATCATAGAAAGATTTAAGCAATGCTCCAACCTCATTTATCGTGATTTTAAAATTTTTATTTTCAATAATTAGCATATTCATTTCCCTTCCGTTTGTTATATATTATAGTTTAAGAAGAAACAAATGTTCTTTCAATATATTTAGAAACAAGGAGGAAAAATTGAATGATATATACAAATCTTGACTTACTTTATCAAGGCCAATTTCAAAATTTAGACATTGAAGTTGATGACTCAAACGGAAGAATTCTTAAGGTCGGAAAAATTAAAAAACAAGGTGAAAATTTTCACAATTTAAAAGTCATTCCAGGGCTCATAGATCCACACACTCATGGTGGTGATGGATTTGATTTTAACTCAGCAAAAACTCAAAAAGACCTGCAAAGGGTACTTCTTTTTTATATTAAGAATGGAGTAACATCCGTTTTTCCAACAGTAATGACTGATGATGATGCGACTATAAAAAGAGCTTTAAACAATGTAAAAGAGCTTGCTAAAACCAACCCAATAATTCAAGGAATTCACCTTGAAGGACCATTCTTAAGTGAAGAATTTAAGGGCGCTCAACCTAAAGAATTTTTACAGCCTTTAGACATAAATAAATTTAACGAATATCAAGAAGCAGCTGGTGGTTTAATTAAATACATCACCATTTCTCCTGAACTTCCTAACACGAAACAATTTACAAAAGACTTAGTTAAACAAGGAGTACATGTTTCGTTAGGTCATAGCGGAGCAACATTTGATGAAACAACAGTAGCAATTAAAGAAGGTGCCAATGGATTTACTCATACCATGAACGCTATGAAGCCAATTCACCAACATTTTCCTTCTATATTAAGTGCTGCTACTTATTACGATAAATGTTATTGTGAATTAATTCTTGATGGAATTCATGTCCATCCAGAAATGGTTCAATGGTTAACACATATTAAAACCTATAAAAAGATTGTTGGAGTCACCGATTCTCTTATGTCAGCTGGATTACCAAACGGAGATTACTTTATTGGCTCCACTCCTATCACTGTTAAAGATGGCGATTGTAAGATTACTGGTACCAATACTCGTGCCGGAAGCACCTTAAAAGCCATTGATGGCTATAAAAACTTCAAGAAATTTACTGGTTTAGGCGATGTTGAAGCAAGCGACGTTTGGGCAAAGAATGTTGCTAAAATGTTAGGTCTTGAAAAAGACATCGGTTCGATTGAAGTAGGTACTTATGCTAACTTTATTGTCCTTGATGAAAACGACAATTTAGTTCATAGTTATATTCGTGGCGTTAAACAATTTTAAGGAGATTAAACAATGAAAAATATTGTTATTGCTCATGGCGGAGCACCAACTGCAGTTATAAATGCTTCTTTAGCAGGAGCAATTGATGAGATAAAAAAAAGTGGTTTTGATGGCAAGATTTTTGGAGCAAGATATGGAAGTAAAGGGCTCTTTGCAGGGGATTTTATAGATTTAACAAATACAACTGATGAAGAAATTGCTAGATTAATTAAGACTCCTGGCTCAGCTATTGGCTCTTCTAGATTTCCTTTATATGATAAAGAATATGAACAAATTGTTGATAACCTAATTAAGAACGATATTGGTTATTTATTGTTTACTGGTGGAAACGGTTCAATGGATGGACTCGGAAAAATATACGAACATGCTTTGAAAAGAAACACCACCATTTCTTGTATTGGAATTCCAAAAACAATTGATAACGATATAAAAGTAACAGATCATGCACCTGGTTTTGCTAGTGCTGCTCGTTTCATGGCGCAAACTTGCCGTGATTGTGCTCAAGATGTTAAAGGCTTACCAATTCATGTTGTAATTATCGAAGCAATGGGAAGAAATGCTGGCTGGTTGACTGCTAGTAGCGCTCTTGCTCGTACAAATAAAAATGATGGACCTCACTTAATTTATTTACCTGAAGTACCTTTTGATGAAGAACAATTTTTAAAAGATGTTAAAGAAATGCACGAAAAATATGGCGGAGTTTTAGTTGTTGCTAGCGAAGGAATCAAAGATAAAAACGGCGATCCTGTTTGTAAAGCAAAGAATTCCACTTCAAGAAGCAGTTATTTTGGTGAAGTTGCTAGTTATTTAGCAACATTAGTTACCGAAAAATTGGGTATTAAAGCTCGTGGAGAAAAACCTGGCATAATCGGAAGATGCAATTCCTCTTGTGCAAGTGAAGTCGATCGCAAAGAAGCCTTCTTAATGGGAAAAACCGCTGCAAAGGCCGTCTTAAATGGTAAAAATGGCTTCATGGCTGGTATTGAAAGAATCTCAACCGAACCTTATGAAATTAAACCAATTTTAATTCCAATCGAAGATGTAATGCTAGTTGAAGCTAAGTTACCTTCTAAATATATTGCCGAAAACGGACACGATGTCACTGATGAATTTGTTGAATGGTTAAAACCATTAGTTGGCAAATTATCTGATGATATTTCTTTCTTGGATTAATTAATAACCCCTGTAAAGACCCCTTATTTTATTAAAAAAGTCATGATTTTCAAATCATGACTTTTCTTATTTGTTCTATTTATTATTTATTTGTTTTATAGAACTTTTTCATTTCTAATAATGATTTACGTTCAATAAAATCAGCATCGCCAACATCACCAAAATTAACTGAAGCAGGAATTACAATTTCATCAATTGCATTAGCCATTAATTGCTTCATAACTAATGATTCTTCAGTATCTTTAGCTCCACCAACAATTTGATCCATGATTGGAGTTAAATAATATCTATAATCAAAAGCATCTGGTTTAGCTAAAATTAATTTATAAATTGGAGAATTTTGTTTATCTGGATTGTTCTTGAAATACTCTAAAACATTTCTGAATGTTGCTAAACGAATATCAGTATCCATATTAATCTTAGAAATACCGGCTGGAATAACTTCTTTAAGTTGTTCCATAGGAATTCCGTGTCCACTAACAACACCACCAAGTTCGTTGATTTGTCCAACAATATATTGAGGAACTAAACTTGAACCATGAGAAACTAAATTTCCTTGAATTAAAGCGTGTCTAAGATTTTCCATACTAGCAATAGCAATTTCTTTTCTTAATTTGACATTATCACCTTTAACAGCACCATGCTTTGTTCCGTAACTTATAGCTAAAGAATCGACTTTGGTTCTCTTAAAGAAATCAACAACTAACATTGGGTTTGTGTAACTTGAATTCATTGCGAAAACATCATCTTCAACACCAGCTAAAACGCCTAATTCGGCTTCAACTGAAACACCACGTCTATGAGCATATTTAGTAACTTTTCTTGCTAAAGCAACATTTTCTTCATAAGGAAGAGAACTACCATCAATCATGACACTAGAGAAACCAGCATCAATACAAAGTTTGCAAGATTCAAAACTTCTTCCGTGGTCTAAATGTAAACAAACTGGAATAGTTGCATTGGCAGCCATTTTTTTGACAGCTTTAGCAATACGTTTTGCACCGATTCTTTTTTCATCCATGGTTCCTTTAATATAATTTGGATTTCCGCCGATGAAAGCAAGTCCAGGTTCAGCGACTTGAATAATAGCAGCACTTCTAATTCTCTCTAATGCTTTAATAATATCTTCGGCTTGTGAAGGCATATTAACATTAAATGCACCATGAGCAATTCCATTTTTAGTACTATAATCTAAAATTGGTTTTATAGGATTATATGACATAATTTTTACCTCTTATTTCAATGATTTTATCACAAGCAAATAAACATAATTTTAAATAATTAATAGCAAGTTTCGAACGAAATAAAAAAACTAACAAACGAAAGTATTTTTATGTTTTTAGTAAAAAATGTTAAATTAATCGCTCTTTTTCCAAGAAAAAAAGCCTTTTTCAAGGCCTTTCTTCAATAATTAGCTTATTTCTTATTTGGCTTATTTTCCATGAAGTTTCCGTAATAAGCATCTTTAAGGATTTGGATTAAATCTTTAACGAGTGGAACTCTTGGGTTGGCTGGAATACATTGATCTTCGTAGGCTTCATAAGCTAACTTTTCAACAGTATCCATAAACTCCTTCTCTGGAACACCTTGAGCTTGAAGGGATGGTTTTTCACCAATTTCAACGCTTAAGTTATAGCAAGCTTCAGCGAAAGCTTCTACACCTTCAGCATCAGTCTTGAATTTTAAACCAATGTTCTTTGCTAATTTAGCATATTTCTTATCAGCTTCGAAAACATTGTACTTTGGCCATGTATTAAGTTTTTGTGGGACTTGACCATTGTATCTAATGCAGTATGGAAGAAGAATACCAATAATTCTTCCGTGAGGAATTCTATAGTATGCACCAACTTTATGAGCTAAAGCGTGGACAATTCCTAAGAAAGCATTAGCAAATGCCATACCAGCGATAGTTGCAGCATTGTGCATCTTTTCTCTAGCGACTAATTCGTTTTTACCATCTTTAACAGTTAATGGTAAATAATTAAAGACTAACTCAATTGCTTTTTCAGCAAGACCATCTGTAAAATCACTAGCTAACATTGAAACATAAGCTTCAACAGCGTGACATAAAACGTCAAGTCCGGTATCAGCAGTAACTGAAGCAGGTAAATTTGTTGTAAACTCTGGATCAATAATGGCGATACTTGGAGTTAAAGAGTAATCTGTAAGAGGATATTTTTTGTTGTGTTCGTGATCACTAATAACAGCGAATGGAGAAACTTCACTACCAGTTCCACTAGTTGTTGGAATACAAATTAACTTTGTTTCTTTTCCTAATTGTGGGAACTTGAAGGCTCTCTTTCTAATATCCATAAACTTTTGTTTAATATCATCGAAGTTAACTTCTGGGTTCTCATAGAATAACCACATACCTTTAGCAGCATCCATAACTGAACCACCACCTAAAGCAATGATTGTGTCTGGTTTGAATTCGTTCATTAAAGCGACACCTTGTCTAACTGTCTTAATATCTGGATCAGGTTCGACTGAAGTAAATAATTGAATAGAGACATCATTAAGTCTTAACTTTAATTGATCAACAATCTTCATTAAGAAACCTAATTTAACCATCGATTCATCTGTAACGATAAATACTTTACTAATATCTTTGCAATCAACTAAATATTGAATGCTGTTTCTTTCAAAATAAATCTTTCCTGGAACTTTAAACCATTGCATATTATTTCTCCTTTTACCGATTCTTTTAATGTTAATTAAATTGACTGGTCCAACATTTCCACTGACTGAGTTGTGTCCATAAGATCCACATCCTAAAGTCATACTTGGAATGAAGGAGTTATAAATATTTCCGATTCCACCGAAAGAAGTTGGTGAATTCCAAATAATTCTACAAGCTTCAAGTCTTAATCCAAACTTATCAACTAATTCTTTACTAGCAGTATGGATACATGCACTGTGTCCTAAACCACCTTCTTCAACCATTTGTTCAGCTTTAGCAAAACCATCATCTGTTGATTTTGATTTGCATAAACCTAAAACTGGTGATAATTTTTCTCTGCTCATTGGTTCATCCATTCCAATATGATCGATTTCAACCATTAAGATTGGAGTCTTTTCAGGAACTTCAAATCCGGCTTCGTGAGCAATTTCAGCAGCTGGATGTCCAACTAATCCACTGAATAAAGCAGTACTTTTTCCGTCTGGAGTTGGTCTAAACATATATTTTTCTAATAAAGCTTTTTCTTTATCATTGCAAAGATAAGCTCCATATCTTTCGATATCTTTAATAAAATCAGCGTAAATTTCTTTATCGATAATAGCGACTTGTTCACTAGCACAAACCATACCGTTATCAAAAGCTTTACTCATTAAAATATCATTAGCAGCTTGAGCAACATTACAGGTTTTTTCAACATAAGCAGGAACGTTTCCGGCTCCAACACCTAATGCTGGTTTTCCACAACTATAAGCTTCTCTAACCATGGCGTTTCCACCAGTAGCTAAAATAGTAGCAATTCCTGGATGATGCATTAAACACTTTGTAGCATCAAGACTTGGATGTGCAACATATTGAACACAATTTTTTGGTGCTCCAGCAGCAACAGCAGCATCTTCGATAATTTTTGCAGTTTCTACACAGCACTTTTGGGCATTTGGATGGAAACCGAAAATAATTGGGTTTCTTGTCTTTAAACTAATTAAAGACTTAAAAATAACAGTACTTGTTGGGTTAGTAACAGGAGTAACACCACAAATAACTCCGAGTGGGTCAGCAATTTCGGTGATTCCAGTAACTGGATCATCATTGATGATTCCACATGTTTTTAAGTGTCTCATGTTGTTGACAACATATTCACATGCAAATAAGTTCTTAGTACATTTATCTTCGAAGACACCTCTATGTGTTTCTTCATAAGCTAAACGAGCTAAATACTCGTGATGATCAAGGACAGCACAACTAACTTTAGCAACAATGTAATCAACTTGTTCTTGATTTAATTTTCTAAATTCTTCTAAGCAAACTTGGCCTTTACTAACAAGATCATTAATTTCTTGTTCTACTTCTTTTGGATAAATATCACCCATATCTTTTCTCCTTATGTAATTTATTTATCAAGTAAAGATAATTTATGACTAACTTCAGCTAATGAAGCGGCCATATTAACATTACTTAAGACAATACCTTTTGGAACACGTATGTAGGTTGGAGCAAAGTTCCAGATTGCTCGAATACCATTAGCAATTAATTCATCAACAACGCTTTGAGCCACAGAACTTGGAACACAGATGATTCCAATTTGAGCGCCAAGCTCAGGAAGCATTCCGACCATACGATGGTAATCGTAAATTGGAATCTTATTGACTTTTGTATTAATTAAATCGTCGTTTGTATCGAAACCAGCGACAATATCTAATCCCATTCCTTCTTCATTCTTATAATTTAATAAAGCTCTACCTAACGATCCACAGCCGACAATGATAGATTTATATGTATTGATACATAATTTCTTTTCAATATCGCGAATAAGTTGTGAGACATCCCTACCTCTATTAGGAATTCCTCCAACAGTACTCATAACTGCAATATCCTTACGAACTTGTTCTTTATTAAATCCTAAAGAATCACTAACGATTTGGGCATTTATGTATTTAATGCCCGCAGCTTCGCACTTCTTTAAAAAGACCAAGTAAATTGGTAATCTGCGAAGTTGGTTTTTGGAAAATGTAACTTTTTGTTTTTTCATATTCGGTATTTTTTTACTGAATTGATTATATAACATCAAAAAAATGTATGCAACAAAAAGTTACATTTGCAAAAAAATAATTATTTAGTTGAAAGTAAAGCGCCGGTTAAAACAAGCCCTGGACCGACACAATATAGAATATAGAGACTTAAATATAAACTGAAATAACTTCCGAGATCAACAAAACCAAAAGTCACAATTCCACTTGCAATTATAAATGGGAAAACACCGATTAATTGCGAAAAAATCTTCTTTGAAAGATTTCCTTTTATCATTTTTATCATTACATAAATTGTTAATACGAAAGAATAAATTATTGATACAGCATTAAATAAATAAGATAACCAGAAAACTGGATTATAAATGTTATTAGCAACAAAATGCAAAAAATCTGTCGATAAACAAACCAAAACAATTGTGCATGTCACAGTAATAAAAAGCGCAAATCCAATTACTATTCCAAATATAGCAACAAATCTTCCGATAATGTTTTTCATTTTATTTTATTGAATTCATACGGTAACCAGTACCGATTTCAGTTCTAATTAATTTTGAACTACTTGCATCTCGACTAATCTTTTTTCTAATGCCAGCCATAAAAACACGTAATCCACCAGCATCTTGTCCGCCTTCACCCCAAACGTGATCAATAATATATTCGTGAGATAAGGATTTATCTATATTGTTTGCTAATAAAACAATAATTTTATATTCAAAATTTGTGAAATGGACCTCAACACCATTTACAAAAACATTCTTAGCATCGAAATCGATTAAAAAGTTTCCGTTCTTGAAAATGTGACGGTCATCAACTTTAAAATATCTAAATTGATTTTTAACACGAGCCACCAACTCTAAAATATTATAAGGTTTAACAATGTAATCATTAGCTCCGGCATCAAAAGCAAAAATCTTTGATTCGATATTCGATCTACCAGTTGCAACAATAATAGGAAGTTCATTATTAAACTTTCTAATGCCATCAATTACATACATTCCATCAGAATCAGGTAAATTCAAATCTAAAATAACTAAATCAATAATTGATTTAATACAAATATCGATAGCTTCTTGAGCTTCGCTAATTGAAATGACCTCATATCCCAAATCTTTAAAGGTTTTACGAATCTCTAAACTTCTAGGTTTGTCATTCATAACGACTAATATAGTTTTTGATTTTTGAATTTTCTCTGTCATAACTAGCATTATAACATAAACATTAAGATAATATTAAGATTTATGTATTAATTTTTTAAATTATTTTATCAATTAATAAATGGTTAATTTACCATCCCTAGAACTAATAAAAGGAGAGTGTTTTGTTATCTTTCTTTCAATAAAATATGAAACCCATAATAAGACAAAAACAATAACCGTTCCAAACAAGACATCCGACAAATAATGAGCTCCCATAAAAATACGAGAAACAGCGATTGTTGTGGAGATTACGAAAGGAATTAATGTACAAAGAATGTATCCTTTTTTAGTTCTTAATGTATCAAAATAAAATGGTAAAAACATAATTAAATAGCAAGTTGCAGCACTAGCTGAGTGACCAGATGGGAACGATGTAAAATCGTCCTTTATATTCACTCCTAATTCACTAGGAACCTTGTTTATGAAGTACCAAGGAGAAAAGACTAACGAATCATTCATATTTAATCCACGATATCTAACACGATTAAAAATTGGTTTAAAAACATAATTAACAAGGATTAAAGCGACTCCACAAGCAATTAAACCCATTATAAAATAGGAAAGTAAATTTTTTTCATTAACTTTACTAAGTGGCTTCTTTAATAAAAAGAAAACAAGTAAAGTAATTCCTGATCCAATTACGAAATTAACAATTAAAGGGAGTATAGCAAACAATTCCTTCCATTCACTTTCTGGAGAATAGTAAAGGCAAATATATTTTTCAATACGATGAACACAAGCAAGTCCAGCACAAGCACTAACTAAAAGAAAAACGATTTCTAAAACAATAAATAAAGGTTTATTTTTTCTTTTACTAGTTACTATTGCAAACACTATAAAACTGAACTGAATTAACAAATATAAGGGGGATTCGCCGAGCATTTCGCCTAATCTACCAAACATTGTGGTGGCATATCTTGTGCCTGGTTCTAATGTTGTAACAAGCGTTTTAGATAATGCATAATCAAGTGCACCATTATTTACTGAAACAACAATAACAAGCGCAACAAAAATAAATAAAAATATACCTAACCCTATATAAAATCTTTTTCTTGTCATATCGATATTATACAAATATTAAAAACTCAATTAAACTTAATGTTCAATATATGGTTAATTTCTTTTTTAATCCGGCTTGAAGCAATAAATAATCTATATTATGCCTGTATTTTTAAAGCATTTGAAAGATATAGCCGCTCTCTTTCATTTTTCTTTTTAATTAAACTTGAATAATGTAAAATTAAAAAAATGAAAACAAAAGAACTAATTGAACTCACTTTAATTAAGAATTTAAGTAAAACTACTCTGGATAACATCTCAGTTAAAAGCATTTGTGAAGAATGTAATATTTCTCGTCAAACATTTTACTATCATTTTTGCGATATCTACCAAGTTTTGGAAGTTATTTTTAAAGAACAAACCGCAATAGTTGTTGGAGAAAACAAAAATTACGAATCTTGGACTCAAGGTTTTCGAAATGTTTTAGATTTAATGCTTAAATATAAACCATTTGTTTTTAACACTTATCGATCCATTTCCAAAGAATATTTAGAGAATTTCTTGTATCAAGTAATCGATGATTTATTACTTTCTATATTAAATGAAAAAGGCGTTAACTATCCATATGTCAAAAAAGAAGAAAAACAATTTATTGCTCGTTTTTATCGTTATGCATTTGCAGGCGTTATTTTAGATTGGGTTAAGAACAACATGAGACAAGACCCAAAAACAACTATTTATTATTTTTCTACCATTATTGAAAATGATTTTATTGATGCTTTAAATAGCTTTAATTTACAAAATAAAGGGTGATTGGCAAGGGATATTGAAAAATATCACTTAACATATTTCTCATCAAAATTTATAACAGCAAAATATTCAGGTTTAATTTTTTTAATTTCTTTTCTTATTTCATGAGCAATTTTTGCTTTATCTAAATCCTTATCATTTGGGACTACTAAATCAAAAATAACATTTGTATGTGTTGGACCAGCGACTACACGTAAATCATGGAACGAAAGATTATCGTGAATCTTTGGTAAAATCTCCTCAATTTGATTTTTTAAAATTGGAATTTCTTTATTCTTAGTATCAACCGGATCCATATGGATTGTTAAAGAAATTCCATACTTGTTTCCAACTTCTTTCTCAATATTGTCGATCATATCATGTGATTTAAACATATTTTCATAACCATCAACTTCAACATGGATTGTCATAAAAATTTTAGTTGGCCCATAAGAATGCATGATAGCGTCATGTGTTCCTAAAACGCCATTATAAGACTCAATATCCTTAACAATATTATCAAATAACTCTTCATCTGGAGCAGAACCAATTAAAGGCGAAGCAGTCTCTACAATCATTTTAATTCCACTATAAAGAATGAATATAGCAACTAAAATTGATATAGATGGATCGATATACCAAGCATTAATATTGGCGTATTTTAATAAAAAGAATTGAGTTAAAGATGCAATTAAGACACATCCAGTTGAAATACAATCATTAAAGGAATCTTGCATAGAAGCCTTTAAAGCAACAGAATTGATCGCTTTTCCTAATCCATAATAAAACAATCCAAGAACTACTTTAAATAAAATAGAAGCTCCTAAAATAACAAATGCCCAAATATTGTAATTTGTATCGCTAGAACCAGAAATCAATGTTGTGATGGCACTATATCCTAAAACTAAAGCCACACCAATAATGATAAAAGAAATTATCATACCGGCAATATATTCAATTCTTTCGTGTCCGAAAGGATGCTTAAAATCAGCTGGTTTACTTGCCATTTTAAAACCAATTAAATTCACAAAGCATGAAAATAAATCAGTTAAGTTATTTATGGCATCACTAATAATCGACATCGAAACAGTAATTATTCCGATTAACAATTTGAATGCAAATAAAAGAAGATTAATTAAGATACCACCACAAGCAGCTAAAACTCCATGAGCAGTACGAACCTTTTCATTATTGACTTCTTGATAATTCTTAATAAACAATTTTCTCAAAAAATTTATCATATACGAATTGTAATCTTATAAAGCATTTAATTCAATTATTCATTTATTTTATCGATAAAACTTACATTAAATTAATCTAATATTTATGCACATTCTAGCTATTTAGAATATTTGTTATCAAAATTAACTAAAAAAGGATTTTGCAATTTTGCAAAATCCCTTGTAAATCCCCGTTATTTTTATCCAAGTTTGGTTTTACGACACTCAAAATCGTAAAATGAACTAACTAGTTTTTTCTTTAAGGTCTTGGTTGGAATTAGTGACACAAAGAAATAATATGATCTAAATTTTAAAAATTTATACATGTGAGGGTCCCTTGCTTTTATATCTTTAAAATAATTATTAACAACGCCCCATTGTTTCTTTTTATCGCCATCTCCAATAGTACAAAAAGCAACTGTGACAATATTAATTACATTTAAAGCGTGCTTTAAATAGTATTTTAATCCTTTATCTAATTTCTTAATATCATCGTATTTGATCGAATCAATCATTAAATTAACAACTTTTAATTGTTGATCATATCTTTTAACAAAATTAGCTTTATTAATTGATTGATCGTTTCTTCCAATAAAATAAGAATATAAATTAACATCCAAATAATACAAAGACTTGCAATAAATGAGAGGCTTATATGAGAAATAATTATCAACATAAAAACAATGTTTAGGTAAAATTGTATTACTTTTTATCAATGTATCTCTTTTATAAACTAATGAATGCATTAAGATCATGCTAGAAAAATGCATGTGTTTAATGTTTTTCCAAGTATTAAAAGCATTTGGTTTCATATATTTATGATAAGAAGAAACAAATTGTGTCTTATCCAAAACATGGTCATAAACAAAATTACATAAATACAAATCTGGAGAAATATCGTCTCTATAGTGTCTTTTAATTGTATCAAGCAACTCTAAATAACCATCTTTATAAAGATGATCATCACTATCAACAACTTTATAATATAAACCAGTTGCGTGAATTAAACCTTGGTTTACACCTTCTCCATGTCCAGAATTTTCTTGATCAACATATTGAACGATTGTTGGATATTTTGCAGCATATTCCTTACAAATATCCAAAGTTTTATCTTTCGAACCATCATTGATGATAATGATTTCAACATCCTCACCACCCACCAATAATGAATCGACACAATTTCTTAAATACGCCTCACTATTATAACTGGGCACACAAAACGAAATATATTTCATTTATATTGCTCCTATAATTGGTATTAATTTTAATCAATTGTAAAAATTTTTACAATTGATTATGCTCTTTTAGCTCTTAAATTTTTGACTTCTTCGTTAACTTTTGTGTATTCTTCACTAGCTTTAACTTTGTTCTCAAATGATTTTGTGGCGATATCATGGGCTTTATTTACTTTTTCACCTAATAAAGACACTTCATTTTCTAATTTATTGATTTCATCAACATTATTGCCGTTTGTTTTCTTAGCATTATCTAAAGATTCAACTTTCTTTGAATATTTATCGATCATAGCGTTTGCAGCGATTGCTTTAGAATTAGCTAATGTTTCGCAAGTGTGATTGTTCTTTTCAGCTTCTGATAAACGGAAGTTTTCATCAGCAATTTCAGCTTCAGCATTAATTTTGTTATATTTTTCTTTTAAAGCTTCGTTATTTGGATCAGCATCAAGTTTAGCTTTTAAAGCATCAAGTTTTTTATTCTTATTGTCTCTAACTTTCTTATAGTTAGGGAAAATAATCATAAATATAAAGAAGAAGATAATCATTGATAAACCACCAGTAATGAAGGTTTTAAGAATATTTTGTAACCAAATTTCCCATCCCCATAAAGTTAAGAATGGTGAGCAAATGCCCCAAACAGCATTAACGAATAAGGAAATTAAAATCCAACCAACGAAATACCACATAGATTGCCAAACAACGTTTCCGTGTGATCTATAAGTAATATTTCTTTGAAGAGGAAGGTTAATGCATTGAGCAATAAAAACAGCAATTTCAAAAGCAATAAAGTTGCCTAAACCACCTTGAGCAGCAGCTAAAGTTGGATCAGTTGTGATTGCACCAGCCGCATTTCTCATTGGTTCATTAAATATGGCCCATTGTAATGGAGTTCCGTCAGCATAGGTTAAAGAACCTAAATTAACAGCTGGCCAAATGAATGGTTGTGTTGATAAACCGACAAATAAATAAGGTAAGAAGGTCATAATTAAATATTGAATAACTGTGACACCTTCACTAAAGACAAGGAAAAAGAAAACTAAGTAAATTCCTGAAGCTAACTTAGGATGTTTGTCACTAAAGTTGTACCAAACTCCAAGCCACCAACGCCAAATCTTTTGAAAGAATGCTAAAAACGCATTCTTATTCAATGGCTTAATATCAAATTTTGTTGTGTTAATTGTGTTTTCCATATTATTTAACCTTCTTGCTATTTTTATTTGCGTTTTTAGCAGCTTTCTTTTGTTCTTTTTTCGCTATTTTATTTCTTTTATTTTTTTCTCTTCTTGCTTTAAAGAATTGATGTAAACCTTTAAAGAAATGTCCGTTGAACATGGTGATTAATCCGTTAAGTTCTTCCCAACAAATCATTCCACCAGTCATTCTTGAGATACCTCTCATTGGTTGATGCAAGACACCCATAATTAATTCATTAGATGTACTGGCTTTACCAGTTTTTCTAAGGAAACTAATAAGATGACGAATTACATAAGAGAAGAATCTTCCAGTCCATCCACGAGCATAACGTAATTCATTAACTGTGGTATTGTAACCAACCTTCATACGGTTCTTTTTGAAGAAATCGTAAGTTGATTTTGGAATATCATGTCCTAATAACAATTTAAATTCGCTATCTGGAACATTATCAACCTCACCACTATAATAGGAAGGCATTTTTTGTGGGTCATAAGGGTTCTTAGCATTAGTTCCCTTAACATCTAAAGTTTTACTTAATTTAATATTAGTTGATGAAGCGCCAATCATAATATTATAAACGGCAGTTTCAATCTCCCAACAATTGGTATAAGTATTGAAATATCTAAATGTAAATTCATCGAAATTAATACGAACTTCTTTAGTTTCACCAGCTTTTAAGAAGACCTTTGTAAAGCCTTTTAATTCTTTCTTTGGTCTAAATACCTTGCAATTCACGCCTGAAACATACAATTGAGCAATTTCGGCACCATCGACTTTTCCAGTATTTGTAATTTTGAAACTAACACCTTTATCATCAACAACATAATCGCTATAAGCAAATGTTGTATAACTTAAACCATAACCGAATGGATATTTAACTTGAACTGAATCGGTGTCGTAATAACGATAACCAATATATAATCCTTCACGGTATTCCACAGTCTTTTCTTTTCCTGGGAAATAGTTTTTACTGGAGCAATCATGATATTTATAAGGGAAAGATTCAGCAAGTTTTCCACTTGGATTAACCTTTCCGGTGAGAATATTTAAAATAGCTCTAGCACCAGCTTGACCGCTTAAATAAGACATTAATAAAGCTTCGACTTCATCTGACCAATATAATTTAATTTGTGATCCAGCGCTAACAATACAAACTACTTTGTTTCCAGCGTGTGATAAGGCATAAACTAAATCAATTTGATTTTGTGGGAAATTAATATTTGGTCTATCAATACCTTCAGCTTCACTAATTTCATCTAAGCCAACATAAACTAAGGAAACATCGGCTTTAGAAGCTAATTCCAAAGCTTTTTTGATCATTTTCTTATTCTTTTTTCCGTATCTTTCGAATCCTGGTTCATAACCAACAAATTCAAGACCTTCATATTCTTTAATTACATCTAATGTGTTATCAATTTTAGTTGGATTAACCATACTACTTCCAGCACCTTGATAACGTGGATTTTTAGCAAAATCACCAATTACAGCAACTTTTGTTCCTTCTTTTAAAGGAAGAATATGATGGTGATTCTTTAAAAGAACCATACTTTGTTCAGCAATGTGTTGAGATAATAAATGGTGCCCTTCAACATCAATTTCGTGTTTTGCTTTATCAGCAAATGGTTTTGCAGTATTTAAAGCTAAAGTAATAAATCTATCAACGTTTTCATCTAAAACAGAACCAGCTAATTTACCAGTTTGAACAGCATTGACAACTTCATTAACTGTATCTTTACAGCATGGCATTTCGATTTCATTTCCGGCTTCTAATCCTAAAATTCTATCATTGTCTCCACCCCAATCTGTGACAATAACCCCTGTATATCCCCATTGGTTTCTTAAAATGTCACGTAAAAGATGCATGTTTTCATTAGTGTGTGTACCATTCAATAAATTGTAAGATGACATGATACATTTTGGTTTACTTTCTTTAACAGCAATCTCAAAACCAGTAAGATAAATTTCTCTAAGAGTTCTCTCATCAACTATAGAGTCAATGGTCATTCTCTTTTCCTCTTGGTTGTTACAAGCAAAATGTTTTAAACATGCGGAAACGCCTTTAGATTGAATACCTTGAACGTAGCTTCCCGCCATCTTTCCAGCTAAATATGGATCTTCACTGAAATATTCAAAGTTTCTACCACATCTTGGGTTTCTCTTCATATTCATTCCAGGACCCAATAAAACATTTATTTCTTGAGCTAAACATTCATCTCCGAGGGCAGTTCCTAATTTTTTACCCAATTCGATATCCCAACTAGATGCAACTGTTGCAGCTGTAGGGAAACAAGTAGCAGGCATTGAGGCAGCTAAACCTAAATTATCAGCTACATCTGGGCATTGTTTTCTTAAACCGTGTGGGCCATCAGAAAAACAAACACTTGGAATGCCAACTCTATCAATTTCTTGGGAGTCAAAGAAGCTTTTTCCACTCGTTAATGACGCTTTTTCTTCTAGGGTCATTTGCGAAATTATTTTTTCGTTTTTCATATATTTCTCCTATAATCTATAAAAAATGTTAATGTTATTAAATCACAATTTTTATAATATGTAATAAATTGAGCGTAAACTGAGCTTTTATTGTCGTATCTTGCATCGTCTTTTATTTTTGAAATCTCACATAAAATTCATCAAAATTTCAAAAATAATAGGGATTGGCAAGGGATATTGATATTTTTAAGAAAAGTAGATAGCTTAGCCATCTACTTTTCTCTTTAAATATCTATTTTTCTTTCTTAAATTTAGCAAGAACTTTTGACCATGGGACATACATATAAAGTCCAAAAGCAATCGTTCCAGCAAACATAATACAATCAATAGTAATTAAGGTTGGAATCCACCATCCTGAAACAGAATTTGGTCCTCTAATTCCTGGAGTAACAATATAATCATCGTTTTCAGGATCATAATCTCTATTGTATTGATAAGTTGAAACATAAGTGAATAAGTTGTGTTTTACAGCTAATTTTGCACAATACATTTCAGTAGCACTGCTTCTATTTAATGGAGAGCCATTGGTTGACATTGGGTTAAGCCATAAATCGTTTCCAGCAATAACGCCACGAGGAGTATTCATGATTTGATCACCACTACTCCAGTCAGTAACGACTGATCCTTTAAATCCCCATTCATTTCTAAGAATTTCAGTACATAAATCGTAATTTGCACCTGCCCAGACAGCACCAACTCTATTGAAAGCAGTCATAATTCCATTTGCACCAGCTTTGACAGCAATTTCAAATGGTTTTAAATATAATTCTCTTAAAGTTTGTTCAGTTGTCCAAGTATCAACACCTTTAGCGTTGTCGCCTTCTTCACTTAAAGCAAAGTGTTTTAAGTAACAATATAAGCCTCCGGATTTAGCCCCTTTAATTGTTGCAGCAGCTAATTGTCCAGAAATAAGAGGGTCTTCGCTATAATATTCGTAATTTCTTCCATTGTAATTAGATCTATGAAGGTTAACTCCAGGAGCATACCAACCATTGATTCCACTCTTACTAGCTTCAAAAGCCATTGATTGACCAACTTCATAAGCAAGGTCAGCATTCCATGTGCATCCAATGACGTTTTCACAAGGATAACTGGTCCAACTTGACATATCTTCAGCAATTTTTTGGGTGTTTTGGTTGAATCCGCTAGGACCATCAAAATCAAGAGTCTTAGCTTTACCAATACTAGCAATAGCATTTGATCCAAAGCCACTCTTCTCAACTAATTCACAAGCTTCTTCCTTACTAACTTGATTAACTAATTCATCCCATTTAGGACTATCGTAACTTTCCATTAATTCATCAACTAATGTATCATTAAACTTTAATCCATTTGGAGTCTTTAATTCATCTAAAGTGGCGTTGCTTCCGTCTTGTTTTGTTATCAATCTAAGGTTACTTTCAACACCAAATGAAGGCATTTCATCTTGCTCTTGAGCACCAGATCTATAAACTCTAGCAGCATTTACTTTATCTGTATCAGTTGGTAATTTACTTTGAGTATCTTTAAATGTTCCAACAAAATCATTTCTACTTAAATAAGTTTCATTAATTCCAACATTAGAACCATCGATAGCAGCACCAGAATAGGCATCATCTCCAGTAAATCTATTGATTACATTGTAATTTGTTGTTGGATCTTTTTCATAATTAAGAGTAGTAGGAATATTGTAAGTATAAGTATTCTTAGAAATTCCTGTCATCTCTTTTAATGAGTGAACATTATTTTTAAGTTCTAAAGTGTAGTCTCCAGCATCGAGAGTATATCCACTAAATCCATCGCCATTAGCATCGTAACAATCGTAACTTGCCATATCATAAGCATTAATTGTAACAGTTACTGTTTGACTTTCTCCTGGTTGAAGTAAACTAGTTTTAGCAAAAGCACCTAATGAAATTGAACTCTTCTCAATTTCTCCATCAATATATGGAGTTTTGTAATAAAGTTGAGCAACATCTTTTCCTGGATAACTTCCAGTATTTTTAACACTTAATTTAATAGTGATTTCGCTATCTTTTGTTAAAGTTGAACCAGTAACATTTTTGGTGTCAACTCCAGCTACTATCCAATCAAATGTTGTGTAACTTAATCCATAACCAAATGGATATAAAACAGCGTCATCATATTTGTTATCTAATCCATCAAAGAAACCTTCTTCATTGGCAGTTTCATACCATCTATAACCGAAATAAATACCTTCTTGATAGCAAATATTGCCGCCAGTTGTCGATTTATTTCTAATAAATCTATTAGCATAAACTGGTTCGCTTGAAAAATCTTTAGCATATGTATCAGCAAGTCTTCCACTAGGACTGATTTTTACTTCAGTTCCAGTTGTGTCGCTATCATCGGCATATTCAATCTTGCTTCCTTTAAGTAAATTAGCAACACTTTCAGTGCCACATAATCCAGTTGGGCCACAAAATAATGCCGCGTCAATCTTATCATCAAGTAAGAAATCACATTGCATGTTGTTAGTTGTATTTAAAACAACAACAACTTTCTCAAAATTATCAGTAGCAACTTTGAGCATGTATTCTTCTTTAGCAGAAATATCTAAATAACTTCTAGTTGTATCCTCAGCACCACTTAAATAATCAACTGATGTTGATGGAATTTCACCAACATTTTCGCCACTAATACGTGATAAAACAACGATTGCAGTATCACTAAATTTTTTAGCATTATCAATTAAAGATGTTGTATAAAAATCGTTATTTGGTTGAATAATCTTTCCGTTTTGATTCATCGACATCCAATCATCACTGGTTGGAATTGCCTTTTTATAACCATCAATAATTTCTGTATTGTATTCAAATCCGGCTTTTTCAAGTCCGCCTAAGAAACCAACTCTTTTAGCTGGATCTGGCTTACAAGAACCTGAACCAACACCAGTAAATACCCAAGCATTGTCAATAGCTGTATAACCAAAGACATTTACTTTTTTATTACTTTCGATATTTAAAGGCAAAGTACTATTATCGTTTTTAAGTAAAACAGTACCTTCTTCACTAATCTTTTTAACTAAACTAGCACCTTTTTGAGCCGATTCCTCGTCTCCTTCACTAGCTCCAGTTCCACTTAAAGCAGCATCAATAAAATCGACACCTAATACTTGAAAACAAACGACATTTCCAGCTATTAAGGCCGCACTTAATAAACATAAAGCACCAAATCCTATCGATCCAACTAGTGTTTTTGTTTTAATTTTTCCCATAAATTCTCCATCCTATAGAGGCAAAACAACTTGATAACCACTAAACCAATAAGTGCTACGAGCATCATCAGTTGCTTCAAATTGTCTTCCCTTAATTACGACTTGTTTGTCGTAAACATCAATATATAAACCTTGAGCGCCACCATTTTCATAATCTTTATCATTATAATGGCGGCCACCACCTTCACCTTCCCATAAATAGCCAATTGCAGCTGTATTAAAGAAAGATGGATAATCATCACTAATTAAATATGGATTTTTACTTTCAAATGACCAATGAGAGTGACTACTAAAGAATAATGTTTGAGGATAATCTTTAATGATATTTCTCAATTTAGTTTCTTCGTCTTCAGTATATCCATACCATGTTTGATTTAATTCACTTAATGATCCACTAACTGTATCTCTAAGCGAACCATGTGAGAATAAATAAATTGGTTTATTGGTTTTACCTGCATTAATCATGGTATCTTTTAACCAATTCAATTGTGTTTCTCCTAAAGTACAATCTGCTCTAGTGTTCCCGCTTAATGTATGAGGAATAGCAGTTGTGCCTAAGAATATAAAATAACTACCTTCAATTTCTTCATAGAAATATTGATTTTCGTTACCTGTTTTTTCTTTCCAAAGGTTCAATCTATCAGTAAATCTTTGCGCAGTAATTGCATTATCTTGACTAGCTTCTGAACCATTTTCAGATTGATCAATAAACTCATGATTACCAATTCCAATAAGTTGTTTTTGAGTACTGTTTTCTCCAAAAACCCCTGTAAAGGCCTCGTTAAATGAGTCATAGTTACTAGCTTTACCTTCATCAACAATGTCACCATTTGAGACAATTACTTTCGAGTTTGGAGACTCTTTTTTAATATCTTTAAATGTCTTAATCGTTCTATTAACAAAGGCATCGTTACCAACACTTACTTGCTCATCACTAATGACTTGAAATTCATATTTAAGAGTTTGTATTTGTTTGAATTCTTCTACACCAACACAAGCTTTGCTAATTGAAGCATTAGTAGAATCCAAGGCTTCAACCCAAATCTTTGTTGCGTCCATTGGGATCAAAGAATTCTTTGTAAAATCAACTTCAAAATCAGTTGCATTTAATTCAGTAAATTCTTTTATTGAATTATAATTAGCAAATTGAGAATCTTTATCACCCCAAGAAACGACAAGTTTAGCAATATTGCTGCTAAACTTGTCTGTTTTGTTAATAATTAACGCACCTTCAGACGAATTTTTAATAGTAGATTCATTTCCATAATTCAAAGTGAATAATTCACTAGTTGTATCAGGAGTTTTTTCTACTGTATCGTCAGGAAGATTGTTATTATCATCGTTTGTTCCAGTATTAGAACAACCAACGAGCAATGATAAAGAGCCTACTAAGATCAATGATTTAATAAATTTTGTACGCTCTTTCATTTTTTATAACCTTTATTCTGCTACTCCATCATAACCAACATCGATATCGGTCCATGCAGAGAAATAGAATGTATCAGTGGCTTCATAATCACCATTTGCAAAATAACAAACTTTGAATGATCCATAACCGTCACCATCACCAAAACCATGTTCTTTTGATAAACCATCAATTAAATGACGTTTATTATTTGGAACTTCGTTTTTAATGTTGACCGCAGTTCCAAGTTTATCACCTTGTGGGTAATAATAATATAATGAACCAGCATGTTCGGAATTGTCTACTCTATCATCTGCGTGATAAACACCAATCCAACTTCTAGAATCTTTTGCACTATCACAAGTAACATAGATTGGTTCATTTCCTAATGTATCAAAGTAAGTGTTTCTATCACCCCACATATTAACTTCATAAGCAGCTAATTCATTAGTTGTTTCAAGTTCAATATAATCTAATGCTCCAAGGAATGTAAGGTTATCACTAGTATAATTTTGTGGTTCCCAAGCAATTCTATTTTTACCATCTTTAAGTTCAATTTGAGTTTCAAGTGTAATAATGTTCCAGTTTTCTTTTGATCCGGCAGTAACACTCTTTAATGTATTTGGAGTTGGAACAATAGTTCCATTAACCCATAAATCACCAACACTTCTAATAGTTACATCTCCATAAAGATCAGATGTATTAGCGTATGGAGCAGCATATTTCATTGTTAATGTAGCGTAAGCAGCACCAGTTGATTCAATTCCATAAATAATTTTAGATGTATCTAATTTGTTATTGTATTTATCGGTTTCAACTTTTGTAGGAGCAACCATTTCAACTGAGGTAGCTCCAGCAGTTAATTCTGGATAACCAACACGTTTTGTTGTATCGGCTTCAGCTTCAAATTTAAACTTTTGTTTAACAATTGGAGTATCAACTTTATAAGCAGTAACTGTTTCTGAAATTGTACTAACTGTAATTGAATCTAATCCACCTAAATAGCTGTAACCAGTAATTCCTGAATTAACAACTACTGAGAAAACATTACTTCCTTTTGGAAGATTGATCCAGCCAGTAACTACTTCGGTATAATTTTCTTTTGAACCAGTAGCATCGTTTCCTTTAATAGTTAAATTAGCGTTAGAAACGGTCTTTCCACCGATATTCATTGTTAAAATCTTTGATAAAGCAACATCTTCCATCTTGGTTGTAGCATCAACATAAGGAGCAGCAACTTTTAATGTAATTTTAGCTTTTGTGGTTTCGGCTGTGGTTGTAAGACCAAACATAACGTTCATGCCTTCTTTAAATTCAACCATAGTTTTTCCAGTCATATCGACGTCTGGAGCTGTAGCACTTTCATAAACTCTTGTAGTAGCAGCTTCAACTTCTAATTTATTATTAACATAATTAACATCTGGATCAGCACCTTCAACTTCAGCTGTATTAGCAACATAAGTTAAATCGGCTTTACTCCAAATTGTCATCTTATCAAGATTGCAGAATGTTGAAATATTTCCATTAAAATAAGAATCAGTATATGAAGAAACATCGTATCTATTGGATAAAACAAATGTAACGACATTAAGTCCTTCTTTTAAAGCAATATCGCCAATTTCGACATCACTAACATTATTGTAATCAGCTGAACCAGAAAGTTCTTTTGATCCTTCAATATTAATAGAAGATGTGTCGACATTCTTTCCGTTTACTTTAATAGTAAAGAAATCGGAGAAATTATAAGAAATTTGACCCCAATTTCCGCCCCAACCGCTAGGACCCATCATTGTGAAATGTAAATTAACGTTGGTTTCAGCAGCACTTGCATTAATTCCCCAAATAATTCTATCGTTCTTTTTAATCGAACCAACAAGTGATCCACCAGAAATTCTATCATCTCCAGTTTCAGCCTTCATTGCGGCTTGTCCATCACTACTATCATCAATCAAATTACCTTTTTCAGCTTCAAAAACATTTTCAGCTCTACCTTCAGCATCTGTTCCTAAAACATTAAGTTCAGCAGTACCTTTTTTGGTAGTAACTTGAACACTACGAGCAGTAATAGTAACTTTACCAGCTTTTAAACAAACAATTTTTCCATCTTCAATTTTTGCAATTGTTGCATCACTACTACTTAATGTAACTGATTTATCAGTAGCATTAGATGGTCTAACAGTGGTATTAGCAGTAACAGTATCACCAACTTTAGCATTGGTTTTGCTTAAAGTAAGTGTAACTTCAGTAACCTTAACAACTTCATTATCATCTCCATCTGGTGTAGGTGTAACTGTTTCGTTATTATTACAACCAGCCATCATGACTCCACTACTAACGAGTAAGAGTGCACAGAGTGCAAAACAAGCGACTTTAGTTTTTTTCATCATTTTTCTCCTTTTATATTAACAAATGATTTTTTCATCAACCAGGCTTTCCGGTTTTTGGTAAAGTCATATTATCATAAGGAAATTTGCAAGTAAAATTTCCGAAATCTCCATGAAATTTATGAAAATAAGTGAAAAAGTAATGAAAATTTAAGCACCATTTTTAAGATAAATTTCGGAAATTTTAAATTGTAAATTTTTCTATTTAAACCAAATTAATTATGTATGTTTTACGACGAAAAAACAATGAGAATCGTTAAACAAAAGTTTACAACTTAAATAAAATCTTAAAATTAAAAATATCTCGATTGTGTCGATATAATTTCAATAATTAAATATTTATTTCAAAATAAAATGTCGACAAAATCGAGATAATTTTTTGGATTATTTTGTTTCTTTTTTCTAAAGTCAAAATGTAATTTTTTAATAAACGAATAATTGAAAGCGCTTTCAATTTATTTAATTACAAAAATAACATGAAAATATTTTCAACAAAAAAAGGACAAAATTCTATTTTTCCTTTTTTTCTTTCCTCAACGGCTATTTTTATTTCCTAATTTGCAGGGTAAAATGACCTATTTTTTAGTGCTTTCTTTTGGAATAGGGAGAAGAATATCAACTATAAATAAATTGTTCTTTGTTTTAATAAACATCTCACCATTGTAAGATTCAACAATCTTTTTCATCGATAAAGTGCCATATCCATGAAAACCAGTATCTTGTTTAGTCGTAACAGGTAAGCCTTTATTATATTCAAGATTGCCTTCAAAATAGTTTTCAATGTGAATTGATACCATGTCATTAATATTTTTAGCGTATAAACGAATGAATCTCTTTTCTGGATTGATCTTTAATAAATACTCGATTGCATTATCGATTGCGTTTCCAAATAAAGAATAAATATTACTTGTACTCATAAAATTAAGTTTTTCGCCATCAACAATGTAAGTTAAAGTAATATTGTTTTTATTACAAGTTAAGCTTTTTTCAGTTAAAACAACGTCAAGAGCGTCATTTCCTGTTTTGATAATAGCTCCATAAATCATAACCGACTTTTCAATTTCTTTTAAATCTTGAGCATCAATATTCCCACCATGTCTAATTGCCGAAATTTGTTGTTTTAAATCATGACATTTAATATTAATGATATCGATGTTTTCTTTAGCTAATTCGTAGTGTTCCTTATCTGATTTCCAAAGAGTTTGAACAATCTCTAATTCTTTTTGAGTATTTTTAGCATCTTTTAATTGAAGTTGTAAAATTAAAACCAGTAAACAACTTATCATTCCATAAATAAATGAAATAACTAAAGCGACTTGATCAGTTTTGGCTTCATATTTATCAACCATAACACTATTAAGAATAACGGCTGATGCAAAAACAATAATAACTAAAATAAATAGCCACAAATTGGTTATATAAAAATCTTTTTGGTTTTTAATTTTCTTCGCAAACAATATGTAACCTAAAACATAGACAATAACGTAGAAAATTAAATAAATATAGAAAGATATAAAATCAACCACCGCATTAATTGAAGTTCCACTTCCATACATATCTAGCGATTTTCCACCATCAATCAAAGTTGCAACCATGAAACATTGATAAGCACAGAAGGCAATGTGTTGAAGAATATATCCGGCAGTACAACAATAAATACAATTAATGATTGATTCATCAAAACATATTGCAACCAACGCGACAGTTGCAATAAAAATTATTATAAAAATTAAAGACATATAAAAAGGATTATAACTAGCAATTGGAATAGCAAATGTAATCCCAGCAACTCCAATTAAAGATAAAATTAAACGTAAAACAAACTTATTTCTTCTTTTTAAATGAATACAAAATAATCCTTCAGCTATCAAAAGCTCAAGTAAAAACTGAAATTTATATAAAAAAAGAGCGTTAAAATCGTACATTTTTAGGCGCCATCTCCAGAAATAAACGCTGTGAATTTCTCAGCAAAATCTTTCTTTTGGCCTCTCGATAAAAATAAATTCTTACCGTTATCTAAAATTACTTCATTACCATTAATAACGCTTATTCGACGTAAATTTATAAGATATGAAGGACTTCCTTTAGCAAATCCAAATTTAGTTAATTCTTCTTCGACACTCGATAAAGTGCCCCATTTACTAAAATCACCTTTATCGGTGTGGTAAGTTAATTGATGGCTATATACTTCAACATATAAAATTGAAAAGATATCTAATTTAATGATTGTTCCTTCAGTTGCAATTGTAACTTCATTACCTTTTTCATAATTACATTTAGTTATTGCACGAGCCAACATTGTTGAAAAAGAATAATAAGTAATTGGTTTTACTAAGAAATCAAAAGCATTGACCGAATAGCCTTTTATTGCGTATTTTCCTAAATAAGTTAAGAAAACTAAAACAACATTAGGATCTTTTTCTCTAAGTTTTTTACTAGCATCAATTCCAGTCATTCCTGGAAGATCAATATCCATAAAAACAATATTGAAATCACATTTATATTCATCTAAAAAAGCAATCGCACTCTTAAAAAATTTCAACTCAAAAACCTCTTTAGATTCAACTTGGTATTGATCTAAATATTCCTTAAATCTTGAGGCATCTTCTTTTGTATCTTCAACAATTGCAATTCTTATCATATTAGATTCCTGTATATTATAGTCTTTATAATACAAGATTATTTTTTACATTTATAGTCATAATCGAAACATCGTGTTTTAAATCAAATAAAATACTTTTCAAATTAAAAGGGGTTTACAATTAGGATTTTTTTCAAAATCCCTTGTAAACCCCCGTTCTTTTTACTAAAAGCTAACTTTTTTAAGCTTTAATTACATACTCGATATAAAGACTTCCGTCATTGTCTTTACATGTTGCTGTATAGACTGTTCCGTCTCTTCCAGTAATCTCAAAAGTAGTTCCAGCCACAATCTTTTCTAAAGTTGTGGTTGGTTTTGCAAAGATTGTAAAAGCATTTCCATATTCGTAAACGACAACATAACCATTGTCTAATATGTAAGTAGTAAAACTGCTTGTACTCTCAGTGGCACTAGTAAACACAACACAAGAATAGAATGATTGAGTGTAACTAAGAGGTGAAACTTGTTTAAACAAATAATTATAAGTATCGCCATAATAGTTGTATTTCATTTCGATAACATTTAAATCATCAGAAATATAAATCTCATGTAAATCAGTATCATGTTTATACTTAATTTTTAAAACTCCGCTTTCATAAGTATATGTTCCAATATCTTGAAATTTATAAACAATATAGCCGTCTGGAGTAAATATCCAAGAATCCCACTTTGTGTTATTGCTTCCTGCCGAATAATAAACCCCAGAAAGATCACCATCTTTTGCTGTTAGATTGAAGCTAGATCCTGAAATTGTGATAAACACAACATTTAAATCAGCATCATACAAGATAAATGAAGTCTCAGATACTTTAAAATAGTTCATCGTTGTAGTTTCTTTAGATACAATTTTCGCGTTAAAGAACCCATCTAAAGTTATTGTCATACTATCGTTAGTATAAGTTCCGGCCTCACTTCCAATTGACGAAAAAGCATAATTTAAAGTAGGGTTATTATAATCATCATTAAAATATCCACTTAATTTATGATCTTTTGAATTGTAGGATAAAGTAAAAGAGCTTTCTCCTATAGTCATTTTTATAGACGATCCTTCAATCTTATATGTAACATTATAAGTGACGGAATCGTAGATAACTGTAGCGTTTCCGTTTCCATCTAAATTGACTGATGAACCATGTGAAATATCATAATAAATACCAGCTTCTTGACCTACTTTAGTTAAAGAATAAGTAGCATCTAATTTATCCTTAAAAGATACTTTTCCATCTTCAAATTTAACATCCGATATACTATCAAATCCAACAAAAGTGATTACGCCATCTTTAATTGAATATTCAACATCATTCGTTAAAACTCCATCAAAAGTTATTTGTGCTTTTCCATATCCATTAAAAGTGATGATAGAATCGCCATTTTTAAATGTTCCAGCAACTTCATCAATTGATTTAAATGTATCGTTTACAATATCGAAAGCACCGGTAAATACGACATTATCTTCTCCTGGAGTAATAGCTGTAAATTTAACAGTTGTATTGTTTGAATCAGTATAAGAATAAGTTCCATATGTTTGTTTTACAATATTCCCATCAGCATCTTTTTTGGTATAAATTCCAAACATTCCTCCACCGAGCAAAATAGTCTCTGTGTCAGATACTTTATAAGTTACACCTTTATATGTATTTACGCCTTCAACCGAAGAAATTCCTAAATCTGTTAAAGTTATAAAATCGCTAAATTCATAAACCCCAACTTCTTCTCCCGTACTAGAATCAGTTGCTTTGTTGTTTTCATTTAAAATTGGACGATAATCATATTTATCATATTGAGCGCAATAAAAACTCAAATAACCGCCAAAATCCAAGGTAGAAGGAACAAAAATGGCTCCATTTTGTCTATAAAACGCCCCGGTTCCAACACTTTCTAATCCAGCAAAATCATCTTTCCAGTTATTAATCGAATATTCAAACTTAACTTCACCTAAATAACTAGAACCAGCAAAGGCATAATCACCAATTGTTTTAATCCCCGTTCCAATCCAAACACATTGAAGATAACTATTAAAGAAAAAGGCATAATCTTTAATTTCAGTTACTGAATCAGGAACAATAATTAATCTAGTATTAGTGTTTCCAGCACCGCACTCTTCTCCAATTGTTGTTATTCCTTCTGGAATATACACAATGTTGTCGGTTCCAACATAATCATAAAGGACATTATCTTTAATAATAAAGCCATCAGCATCTGGAGTTAGATATTCTACTTTCTTAGTTTCTTTATTTAGTAAACCAACATTATCAACTGTTCCGATTGTTACCATAAATTGATCATTTGTGGCCATTGTAAATTTTGAAATTGAATCGGAATCAATATAAACTGCATTAAATGATCCGCTAACAAAAACCAATCTATCGTCATTTACATAGACACCAGCATACGAAGCGGTTTCAGCATCTAAATTATAAGTGGTGCCCGAAGCAACTGTTGCTAAGTTAGCTTTTAAATCAGCAGCATCTTCTAAAACTATAAAATCACTCTTAGGCAAAAAGGCACTATTTTCAATTGTTGGATTTGTTGAAGAAAGGAAAACATATTCAATATCATCGGTAGAAGTCTCATCTTTTGAAAAATAGAAGGCTTTATTTCCGATTGATTTGACACTTGAAGGAATGGTTACAAATGTCATTGGAGCATTTTCGAAAGCGTTGCTTCCTACAGTTTCAACACTCCCTAAATCGACAGCGACTAACTCCGAACAACCATTAAAAGCATCGTCACCAATATATTTAACTCCACTTTCAATTCGTACTGAAGTTACTTGAGTTTTACTAAAACCAGACTCAGCAATTGCGACAATATTTTTGCCTTCATATGTTGAAGGAATTACAATATCCCCTGCCAATCCCGTGTTAATTGCTTCAATTTCAAAACCATCATAGGTTTTACTTTTAAAATAATCAAAGTCACCAACCCACTTTGCATATAGAGTTATATCACTAGTAATTGTTGTTGAAAAAGAGAATTCGTTCTCAAAATTGTTATCAATATACCAACCAGCAAAATTCATATTATCTTTTGTTGGATCTTCTGGTTCTGTTAATATTGCTCCGTCATTGATGCTCTTATCTTCAATAACAGAACCTCCATTTGTATCAAATTTAACAAGATGAGTTTCAGTTTTAGCACAGGCACCTAAAGTTAGAGCCATAGCAACCGAAAAACCCAATTTAAATAATTTGCCTTTCATATAATTCCTCCTAAGTTTTCTCAATATATATTATAAATTATGATTAATAATAATTAGATAAAGAAATTTAAATACAAAATTAATATTTAAAAACAAAAATAAGTCAGTTACATCTGTTTAAACTATATTTCTATTGAATCATCACTATTTTCTAGCCAATACAATTGGTCCTCGATTTCCCGAAATTTATTGCCTTCGAAAATAGGTAATGAAAAACAAGCTTCTTTAGCCTTTTGCTTTGTATCATATTTTGAATTGACAATTAATTTATAATCAATACGCGTATTATCTTTATCAATATATGACGAAAACGTTTTATCATCGTTCTTATTTGCTTTAAAAGAGTAAACTGTTAACTCGAATTTATTATCATTAAGCATGCAGCATTCAAACACATAAATCTTCCCGTTGAAAAAAAGTTCTGCTTCGCTTTCCCAGCCTCTTTCCAAAAATTCACTAAATTCAGAATTATTTAACATGCCAATTCACCCCATAATGTTCAAGATAATCTTTATATTTATTATATATTTTTTTATTCATAATAAAAGCGCATGATCGTTCAAAATTCAGTCCATATGTATGAAAGTGCAGCACTTTTATCTCTCAATTATTATTTATTTTTTGTTCAGGATGAAGACAATATATGGCATTTCGATATCAAGAAAAACAATGTCATAATTGATTAAATCGTTTTCTAAAAATTGAATTCCATTATCAAAAGTCTTCTTAGTAAAAAAGGGTTTTCTTTATTTTATAATCAGAAATTCGTTTTAATAATTTCTACTGATCGTCTTTACTATCTTCGACAATCGCAATTTTAATCATAAAAAAATATTAGAAAAAATTTATATAGTTTTCAATATTTATATATTTTTTAAGTTTTTAAAATGTTAATTAATAAAAATAATGGGGATTGGCAAGGGATTTTGAGAATTTACTCAAAATACTATTCAATCAATTCAATAATTTTATCTTTGTTAAATAAGTTTGCCGAAGACAAACCCAAGTCTGGATGAACTCCGGATTCTCCCGAATAATATTTTCCATTTTCATCTATTGTTCCATATTCATAAATAGAAGAAAATTGATATAAATCGCCAACAGCTGTAGATGCGTGCTCAACAACACAACTACCACCAGCCGTATTTTGACCAATTAAAGTAGCTGAATTGTTATCTTTCAAAGCTAACGGAAAGAAATTTCCACAACTAAATGAAGCGGAAGATGCTAAACAAAAAACATTGTAACCTTTTGCTTGATAATCTTTGTCATCATAAACACCATCATAATTAGTATCTACTTTATAAGTTGTCTTATAAATTTCGCCAGTCAACTTATTATGAACTACAAGCGATGTTTTTGTATTCAAGAATCCAGCCAATTCAACCATGGTTGTAACGTCTCCGCCACCATTAATGGCTTCATCAATTACAATATTTTTAACTTCAGGATGGTTTGCTTTTAAATCTTTAAAAGCTTTATAGAAAAGAGTATAAGTATTGCCTTCATAAGATACTTCTTCATTAACTTTGCCATCTTTAAATACTTCATCGTTTGAGGTTCTAGCAAAGGAATCATATCTAATAAAACAAGTGTCATTATAATAATAGAACCCCGCATTAATTACGCTTCCAAGAGAACTCTTTCTATTCGCTTGATAGGAGTTGTATGTTGTTACAAAATTATTATATCTATAACCATCAGATTCATAACGTAACTTTATTAATGCCTTAACAACGGCATAATCGGCTTTATCCGCTCCATACCTATTACCGACTTCAGGAGAACAATAATCACCAGCACTATGTAAATCATCAATACTATTAACTAAATAAAACATTCCATAAAAACTTCTTAATGGTTCTGTAGATGAAATATCATCGTAAACACCGAGGTATTTTGCATAATCTCTAAAATCACCAATATTAGTATCATTCATTCTTCCAAAGAAATTATTCATAATAAAGAAAAATTCATTTTTATTAAAATCAGCAGTGTCTTGATTTCTTAATTGATTCTTTTCAGCAGCAGCATAAGAATCATAATAATATTTATAGGCATCAGTTCCTTCACTAACATATGTTGTTTCGCATATGGATTTTCCGTTATAAGCAAACACTTTTTCTCCAACAGAAAATAATATATTATTCAAAATATTTAACGGAACTAAGACAGTATCATCATAAGGGTATAAATCTATATCGTAATCTTTGAGCGATAAAACAGTTTCTTTAGGAGCTGTAATCACTTCAAAATCTGAAATCTCAATAATTGGTGAATAGTCAGCAGCCATAAAATCTATTGGACATTTTAAATCGAAGAGATCAGTAGCTCTTTGAAAGTCATCACTTCTTATTTCATCGTTTTTACCATCAAATATGATTGAATATTCTTTTCCTTGAAATATATTTGTTGCAGTTAACACATCATTTTTATAATTAAAACTGTAATCAGCAATTGGAAAACCTTTAGCAAATTGTTTGTCCATTCGATAATTTAATAAATCTGGCAATTTTACGTAAGGAGCATCGATGTCATCTAAAAAATAACAATCCAATTTATAAGAAACGGACCCATCTTCAAAAACATCTAATACTTTTTTATTAACAGTATGTTCAACAACCAAATCATTGCTCGAACAAGAAGATAAAAGAATAAATCCCGAAATAAGTAAACAAGTCTTAAAATTTCTTTTCATAACAAGAACCTCTAATTCACTCTTTATTTTACATTCAAAAAATAAAACCGACTAAAATATTTTTAATTTTATTAAAATTTGTCCAACTTAAAACATTATAAAATACAAAAAGAAGGGGGATTGGCAAGGGATTTTGAAAATTTACGAATTCAAATGGAACTTTGAAAGATATAATTCTTCCCAATGTTGCTCTAATAATGGAGATTCAATTCCAAGATTTAATGCTTCTTTTAAAGTATTGAAAGCAACCTTTTCTTCGTCGGTTCCGCCTCCAGCATATAACTTAATAGCATCATTAATAATATCAATGATTTTTCCTAATAGTTCATCATTATAAGAGTCTTTTGTGGCCCAATACTCTTTTCCGGTTTCAAGTGTGCTTATAATATTTGCCGCTAAACCTAAAATTTTGTCGAAATCAGTTGAATCAGTGTTTTTAATGAATTCTATGATAGTACTTGAAGTCACGGCATCAGCATTAGTGCCTTCACAAGAGAGAATGTTATCAATATAAGAATAATTAACAGTTCCATCTTCGTTTCGATCGAACAAACTCTTTATCGATGGCTCAAAAACCAAAGCATATTCTTCTCGAGTAGAGGCGTATTTAGTGAACATATTAATAATGTTTTTTGAATTATTTTGATAATCATTTGAACCAGTATATTCAACTCCAGTTAGATTATAAAATTCGGCTTGAAATGATTTTCGATTATTATTGTTAATAGTTGGTAAATTCACCGTTGTTCCTTCAATACCAAAATTCCAACTTGATGGCGGAACCATTGGTACGATATCGCCAGTATTGATAAGGTTAAAAATATTTTTAAGAGTTTCGTCGTTAGTGACATTTACTTTATAAGCAGGTGTTGCAGCGGCATATGTATATATGTTCTTTCGGTCCATTAAATCACCCAAAAATATTGAGGTTAAATTACAAACAGCGGCACCTCTACTAAAACCTACCAACCATATTTTTGTTTTATTGAGATCAATATTTTCTTTTTCGACATAAGTTTTAATTTCGTTTAAAACGAATTGTCCAGCAGTATAAAATCCGACATGATAGTCCTTGTTATCGATGTTTTCAGTATTTTCTTTACCTTCACCAACACTAACATTACCAAGCCATCCACCACTTCCATAGCCTTTACTACGCATATCAATAGATAAAAGAGTAAATTCTTCAGAACCATTTTTTATCATATTTTTTGAAGCAATTGATAATCCAATACTATTATCATCTTTCTTGTCGTAACCGACCGAATAAAACGAATCGCTATCAAAACCTAAATTTAAATAAGCTTCTTTGACATTTTTATTTCCAGTTTTACCAGTTACATCATATTTATCATAATCAGTTGCAGCCATATCAAGAGCTAAACTTAATTCCGCTAAATCTTCATTATAAGTATAAGAATCTGCATAAAACCAATTTTCATCATATCTCAATTTAGATAGGGTATTTTCTTCTAAATCTGATGTTCTTCTATAAGTAATATTTACATCTTCGTTTAATGCAAGACCATTATTAAAAGCGCCACACGATGTAAGTAACGAAACTGCAATAAAAGTTAATATAAGTTTGTTTTTAGTTCCTTTGTTTTTCATATTTTCTTTAATATTATAATAAACCATTAAAATTAAAAATATTATTCATTAGAAATTTTTAAAAAGTTTTTAATTATCAACAAATTAAAATATAATTAACTACATAAAACATTTCATGTCTATGAAAGGCGCAAATTATGAATGATCCCAAGCAAAAAGCTGATGAAGTAAAAGACAATATACTTATAAAAGTTCATGGGGCTACTAAAACATATGGCAAAGGAGATGGCCAAGTTTCAGCCCTTAAAGGAGTCGATTTAGAAGTAAAAAGAGGCGAATTGCTTGTTATTTTAGGAAACAGTGGCAGTGGAAAATCTACTTTACTAAACTTAATTGGCGGAATGGAAAGACCTACTTCTGGCACCATCATTGTCGATGGAAAAGATATTTCAAAACTAAATGATAAAGAACTTACTTTATATAGAAGAAATAATGTTGGATATATATTTCAAGCTTTCAATTTATTAACTGACTTAACAGCTGGAGAAAATGTTTTGCTTTCAGCTGCACTATCACACAACGAAAAAGACGTTAATAAAGCTCTTGAGCTTGTCGGTTTAGGTGATAAATATAAAAAATACCCTTCGCAAATGTCAGGTGGACAACAACAAAGAGTCTCTATCGCAAGAGCTTTAGTAAAAAATTCGGATTTTTTACTTTGTGATGAACCAACTGGTTCGCTTGATTATCAGACTGGAAAACAAATTGTATCAATATTAGAAAAACTCTCAAAAGAAGATGGGAAAACTGTTATTTTTGTCACACATACTCAAGCAATTGGAGCAATTGCTAATAGAGTTATCCGTGTTAAAAACGGACAAATTGTCGATGAAACCATTAATGAATCTCCTGTTACTGTTGAGGATATTGAATGGTAAAAGCAATCTATAAAGTTATTGTTGCAATGGTTCGCCATTTTAAATGGCTTATTATTGCTATGATTATAACTTCTGCTATGGGAACATCAATGATGATTGGTTTGAACTCGAGTTATAATTCTTTCAAAGACTCAAGTTATGCTTTTTTAGAAAACTATAATTATCCAGATGTTACTATCAACACAAACTTAACTTCAGATATAGATTTTGATCAACTAAAAGCAATTGATGGCGTTGATAAATTATCTGGAAGACTCGCTTTTGAAGGCGGACTACAAACTCAAGATAAGTCTTCACTATCTGCAAAATATTATTGTTTTACGAACGACGAAATCGAATCATTTTATTTTTACGAAAAAAATGATGAGGTTAACGGCGTTTATGTTGATAATGTATTCGCTAAAAATAACGATATAAAATTAGGCGATACCATCTCGATGAAAGTAGAAATGTTTGGTAGTGTTGATGTTGAAGTCTCTGCTTTAATTACATGTCCTGAATGTTTAAGTTTAAAGCAAACATCCGGATCTTGGGGCGATAATTATCGATTTGGTGGCGTTTTTATCCCTAATGCTTTTTGGGGACCTAAATTAGAAATTTATGGCGTTTCAGTTTTTAATCAGGTTGTTATTAAATCAAAAAATGACACAAATCGTGATGAAATATTAAAATCAGCAACAACAATTATTGGTAAAGATAACATAACTAGTTCATTTACTTTTGATGAATCAAATGCCAAAAAAACAATCGACGTAAACCTCAAACCACTTAAGTCTTTATCGATATTTTTACCAATTTGTTTCTATGCAGGAGCTCTATTAGTTTCGTGTGTATTTTTATTGCAAATGACGCGACAATATAAAAAGCAATTAGGTATCTTAACAGCCATTGGTTACACTAAAGGTCAATTGATTTTAATAGCTTGTTTGTTGAGTTTATCAATCACAATTTTATCCTCACTTTTTGCAATATTAATTGGTGTCCTTTTAGCCAATTTAACCTTCTCATTATTCCTAAATTCCCTGCATATCCCCATCGGAATTTGTAAATTATCAATTTCTTCAACTTTAATTGCGTGTCTAATTTCGATTGTAATAAGTCAGTTTGCTGCACTTCTTTCTACTACCGTAATGTTCAATATTTCTCCTTCACAAATCATCAATCAAGCACCTGACCCAGCTGAGACAAAACAGAATAAATTAATGGGCAAAATGTTATCGAGAACATCCGCTTATACCAAGATAAATCTCTTAACTTTATTTAGATCGAAAAAGAGATTATTAATTTCTTCTTTATGTTTAATTGCATCTATCTTTTTGATTACCGCTTCTTGCTCATTTCACTATTCAAAAGAAGCAATCATCGATCAAATATTTGAATTAAGATTTGCTAACGACTGCCAAGTTGTTTATACGACTTTCCCAGATCAAGATATCGTTGATGAAATAAAAGCAATTGAAGGCGTCAATAAAGTTGAAGTTTATTCTTACTATTCAGCTAACATTACTTTTGAAGAAAAAAGTGAAACTATAAGCATTAATGGAGTTCCCCAAAATAACGAACTCTTAAGAATTCCAGATGAAAATAATGGCGTTATTAACAACATTACTGGTTTTGTATTGGAAAAACATACTGCTGATAATTTAGGTGTAAAAGTAGGCGATTATGTTGCTCTTGACGGAGTTTCTACATTAGTAACTGCACTATCAAATCAATATGTTTATCGTAATTCATATATACCAATAACTGATGTTTCTTTAGAAACAAAGCATAGCGGCATTGTCCTTTGTGATTTAGCAAGTAATAACGAAATTGAATCAAAGATTTATAATACAACATATTTTTATGGAATTACTTTCACTGAAGAATTATATAAATCATCAAAGGACAATTTCGCTTTATATGATATAGGTGTATTTATATGTATATTATTTGCTGTAATTATGGGATTGATCATTATTTTTAATACTGAGCAAACAAACCTTTTAGAAGAACAGAGAAGATTGTCAATTTTAAGAGTATTAGGAGTGAAAGTTTCCCAAATTTCTGCTTGGTGGCTAATAAATTTAGTAATCCAATTAATTATTGCTCTTGCAGTTGGATTATCACTAGGAACTCTTGTATCGCAACTTATTCTTCACGGAATGAACACAGTCTCAAGAGAATATCCATTTATTGCAAATCCACGGCTTTATTTAATTACGATTGCTATTATTTTAGCTTTTTCATTATTTAGCCATTTCGTTTGTATGTTAGGTCTTAAAAAATGGAATTTAGCAGAAAATACCAAGAGTAAGGCTTAAAGGAAATTAAATATGACTTCAGCAATACAAAACGATTTTTATAAAGATGGATTCTTTGGTTATGGAGAAGTTGGAAATTTTAAACCATGGTCATTAGCCCATTTTATTCCACTTATTATCTTGATTGCCGGAATAATTCTTATCTATATTTTTAGAAATAAAATAGCTAATGCCAAACACGAAGAAAACATCAGATATGTTCTTGCAGGTCTCATGCTTTTCTTTGAAATGGCTTATTTTTGGCGCTTATTATATGTCGGAAGCGGGTCCTCAGAAGAAACTAATTTACTAGAAAAGTTACCATTACAAGTTTGTGAATGGACTTGCATAATTGGTTCAATAATGTTGATGAAAAAGAGCAAAAATCTTTGCGACATATGCTTTTTTGCTTCGTTAACTGCCGGTATTTTTCCATTATTATTCCCAGCAGTAATCTCCACTACTGGTCCGGCTTATTTTAGATATTATCAATATTGGGCAGAACATATTTTACCGATTTTTGCTGTTTTTTATATGGTTTTTGTACATGGTTATCGTCCAAAATTAATTAATATTTATAAACCATTTATATTTTTATTGATCTTAGCTATTTTAGCCTCAATCGCTAATTACTATATTCCAGAAGCGGATTATTTATATTTAGCAAATAATACCGATGGTTTATCGATAACTAGTTGGTTACCACAAAATGTATATTTAAAACTGTTTGTTTTATCATTACTTTTTATAAGCGCTTTCGTTTTAATTTATTTCCTTACAAAACTAATTATCTTTTTATATTCAAAATACGGAAAGAAAGATATAGAAATCGTAAAAAGCGAATAAGCAGAAATTAAAACGAATTTGACGGATTTATCGTACTTTATTACATAAAAATTTATTAAAAAATTAATCAGGTGAACAATTTTTGAATTATAATTGTTGCGGGAGATTTATTTATGAAAAAATTTATTAAATTACTAACTTTAACTTCGATACTATCTTTTTCTTTAATATCTTGCAGCAATTCAACTGTTACAAATAAAGGATATTATAAAGCCGATATAGATTATGGAGTTAACGATTTAAATCCATCGTTTGCTCCAACAATCGGGCATCAAAAAGCACTTGTTATTCTTATAGCATTTGATGATGGGGAATACACTTTCGATGATTCAACCATCAAAGATATACAAATATCATATTTTGGGAACAGAGTTAGCACACCTTATAGATGGAATAGTCTTAATTCATATTATCAAACAGCAAGTTACGATCAACTCTCTCTAAATGGGCAAATAACTGCTATTTATCACACTTCAGTATCTTCAGCATCAATTAAAGCAAAAGAGGACGAATACGCGACTAAGGATTCTTTTAAAGATCTTTATACTGTGTATAATGCCGCAATTAACGATATTAAAAGCGGAAAACTTTTAAACACTTTCGGAACCGCAATTACATTTGCTGATTACGATGGAAACAATGATGGATACATAGATTCACCAACATTTATAACAAATGTTAATGATGATGATAAATGGTCTAGTACTTTCTGGCCTCATATGGACGATGCAATTAATGAGGTTCCAGGAGATTGGAATTTTAAAATATATAGTTCAACAAATGTCGGACAATTAAATTTTACTTCTTATTATTATGGTGCTCGTACAGCAATTCATGAACAAGGGCATGTTTTTGGATTAGATGATTACTACGATTACACATCACCAAAAGATAATGAAAAAACTATTGATCTTCTTGGATATTACGATATGCAAGATTCAGGCAGTTTTGACTGGAATTCTTATTCAAAAATGATTGCAAAATGGGTTGATCCATATGTTGTTGATGGCACAGCTGATACAGCCACTATCAACATTGGAGATGCCGCCGAAACTGGCGATTGCATCCTTATTCCAGCAAATTATTCAACTTGGAACGGAACTCCTTATGATGAATATTTATTATTAGAATTATTCTCTCCATATGGCAACAACAAAATGGATTGGGATTATAATTTACAAGATTGGAACAATTTAGGCGAATGTGGAATTAGACTATACCACGTCGATTCTAGATTATACGGATTCGATGATAATGGAGGTGAATGGATTGATAGTCCTAAAACCACTACTTACACTAAGTTTGAAAAACCAACAAATTGTAGCGATAACGAATCTTATTCATATACTCATTTACCTGATGATGTTGAAGGTTGTCACTTACTCCAAATTGTTCAAGCTGGAAAAATAAACACATTTGAAGACACTTCTTTAAAAGCTAGACACACCTTAAATTCTAGTGATTTATTCCATACTGGCGATAGTTTTACCTTTGATGAATATAAAGATTTCTTCGGAAAGAAAACCACAATGAATAATGGCGAGAGTTTTAATTACACCATCGATTTCACTAATGTTTCTTCTAGAAATGCCGCTATTACGATAAGCAAAAACAATTAATTGCACATTTTATATATCTTCTATACACATTTGGTTCTTACTTGTGCGAAAATTGCAGGCAATGACAGCGTTTCTTGTGTTTTATCTATCACGATCGAATTAACATAATAATTTAAAACTCTTTTTTTCTCTTGGAGTTTTGGTTTTAAACTTAAGCAAGAATAATGTTACAAATCACAATAAATTTCGAGTTTGTAACGATAATAAAATATTTATATCCTTTTTAAGCATTCATTACTTTCTATCATAATAAGAATCTTTCGTTTAACATTTTTGGGCTTTTTGCGATTTTGTTCACCTACATCTATTTCGCTTGTAAATTGCACTTCTGCCTAGTTTTAATTTACTAATTTGGTAGCTTCCATTTTACATTTATGTCAGATTCTATTTTACACATTTAGCAAGCAATAAAATTCTATCCAACATTTTATACGCTTTTTTTCCTCTAGTGTTAATCTTATAAAAAATCCCTTTAAATTATTACCATTTAAGTCAAAATTTTGAGGAAGTTTCAATTAAATTGGCGGAACAAGGCATAGACGTGGTCGAACCATTCTGTTATTAGATATTTTAGTCTTTTACTAACCTTGTATTGATAAGCGTCATAGATATTTAATTGATAATTAAAAGATCCTCTAAGGTTATTAACAGAACTCTTTTGACTTCTTCATAATCAACATCAAGCCACTTGTTTGAAATGTTTTCAGATTCTCTTTTAAACATAGCGTTTTCCAATGTTAAAGTTATCCTTTCAATCAACGACACAAAATCATGAGGTTCCCTTTTGGACTTCATAAAGAAACACGAAAAGACTGTTTTTAGTTTACTTTTATTAAAACTGGACAAAGTAGTTAAATAATACATATCATAGATATCTTTGTAACGGGTTGAGATTGGGCCTAAACGTGCTAACGACATCATTTTCTCAGCAAAAATCTGTTCTGGAGGATTTACTTGAAGAAGCACTTCTTTTTTGTTTTCAGCAAATGAAAAGGAGATGTTTTGTTGTTCTATGTCTAAATAAGCATGAACACCAACATCCATTTTTAAGTTTAAAGCATCTTTATCAACATCAGTAATTACAATGTGGATTCTCACTCCCTGATAATCCTCTTGGTGAAGTTGCTTTATAGCGCCTTGTATTTCAACTTTAAAACCATCATTGTTTTGATTAAGTTTTTTAATGAATAGTCTTATCGAGTTTTCATCGATTGAATAGCGAATAAAGTCAAAATCTATATCGCGTGTTGCTCTTCGAGCATTATGAGTTAAGTTAAATAAGACAATTCCTCCTTTTAAAGCGATTTTATCTGTCATATCTGACTCGGAAATTTTTTTAAGAATAATTTCCTCAGCTGATAAATTTCGGGATGTTGCTATAGAATAACCAGAATTTACATATTTCAAAATAAGTTCTTTTATAGTTTTCATGCAATTGCCTCCTTAATTTTAAGGAGAATATGAGTTCCGTCTTCAAATTTTAATAAATAATCCTGAATTAAACCAAAATCAATTTCACTTTTCATCTGTCTAAAACTATTAAGAACTTCATAATAAAGATCAGATGGATATTTTGTCTTTAGCCTAATCAATTCAATTAATAATCTTTCATAATTATATGTTCTAATTTTCACGCCATTCCATTCAATGACTGTAATTCCAATATTAAATATTGTCTTGCTTTGATATGATTGCTTAACATCACTTCTTCGTATCGGAAATGATTTTTGTTCTGTAGCTAAATAATAATATGGCGGGATTCCATCCGTCATATCGCGCATATAAAAAGCACTATATCCTGTAAAAACTGCTGAAGGGTATTTTTTAGAAATATATTGTTCATCAATGACATAATCTTTTTTATCAGAATAAAAACCATTAGACACTTTGAAAAGTAAACCATTTTTAAGTTTTATTCTTATTGAGTACTCACTCTCGCCAAGTTCAAGTAATTCACTAGTTGTATAAACCATGACTATATTTTATGTTACGCTAGGTCTTTTGTCAACAAACACCTAGCAAATCATAAATTTTAAATAATTAAAATCAGGATGGTCCGCCAATTTAGGCATATGAATTCACATTAATTTTTTATAATTGCCCTAATGCCAGCACACCAATTAACAAAAAGCAATGCTATCACTCCGGTTTTGTTGTCTTTTTTGGTGGAGCTATCAATTCACTAGACGCAACAATCTCTTCTTGATGCATTCTATTCGTCCTGGTGCGGAAATTGTAGGTAATGACAGCGTTTTTCGTGTCTTCATCTATCACGACTGAGTTGACGAAATAATCCACGATTCTCTTTTTGTCCCTCGGAGTTTTGATTTCCATGCTCCTGAATTGATTGAGAAACCACTTGATTTGGTCTTTGCTTAAGACAGGGTTTTTCATCTTCTCTTCTTCAAGGCTTCTTTCGAGCCTTAATTTGTCGTTTTTCAGTTCGTCGTAGCGCGCTTTGAAGTCGTTAGAATCCATTCCGTTCTCGATAGCCTGCATGATATTCGCCATTCTCTTTTGAACCGAAACTACGTTCATTTCGATTTCCTTGATCATCGGATTTCCCTTCAGTTCATGTTCATAGACTGAATCAACCAAATCATCAAACTCGAACTGATCTCTAAGCCATTCCATGGTTGAATCCACTACGAAGTCCTCTATCCACTTCTTTGGTATGACTTTCATCTTGCAAAGCTTCTTTTTGGCTCTCTTGCATTTGTAGTACTGGTAGGTCTTGTTTCTGCTATTAGATGACTCTCCCACCATTTTGCTACCACAGGCACCACAGAAGAGTTTGTCGGTTAGGATATAGCCTTTGTTATCGCCTGAACGATAGATTTGATTATGGTTGGCGTTCCTTTCAAGTTTGTCCTGAACAATCTCATAGGTCTTTTCATCTATGAGGGCCGGAAAGCAATTCTTGTTAGTTGTCCCACCCCAGGTGTATTCGCCTAGATAAAGCCTGTTCTTCAGTATGTTGCTGATAGTTCCATGAG
>CAYQCJ010000006.1:0-50897 GCA_964416025.1 uncultured Staphylococcaceae bacterium
TCGAAGATAATGAGAACACTAAGATGTCTTTTATCATGAGAATACTCCTTCTTCAAATAATATATTAACTTAAAATAAGGACCAAAAACACAAAAATAATTACAATCTACTTAAAATAAACGTTGCTGGTGAATTCACTACCATTATCAAATTTGTTTGTTGAACCATAACGGAAATATTTTTTATAAGTTGAGACATTAAAAACATCATTTACTTGGAATAAATCATTTAATGTATATTGAGTAATTTTCCCAAGTGAATTTACAAATGGTTTGTCGTAAGTATATTTTTTACCACTATCAATAACCATTAATTCGTGATTATCATCAATATTTAACATTGATGAAGGTGGATTCTTTACGTAATTCTTAACTATTTTCATAACAGAGCTTTCGTTTTCTCCATTATCTCCAGCTGTAGTATTTGTCATCAATTGAAGTAAAAGCGCATCATCAGTGCCAAGTTTATCGCTTGATTCGTACCACTTTACTGAAGTTTGAGTTAAATAAATTAATCTACTATCAACGTGATATACACGGAATCCGTTCAAAGATATACCTTTAACATTATTAGAATAAGTTTCATCACTATCAGCTTGATTTAATCCGGTTGGAGTATAAAACTCAATCAATAAATATTCATCATAAGGATTAAATGAATAATTGCTACCGGTTTTAGTGGTTGAATAGCCATCATATGGCACAACAATACAACTATTTTCATAAACGGCACTAGCTAAATTAATTTCACAATCACCAGTAACGATATAAGGTTTAGTCCAACCTAATAACATTTTAGAATAAGAATTGTGATCGATAATATTAGCATCCATCATATCAACATAACCAGTTGGAGCACAATTACTATTGTAATCATAATAATCGCTAAGTCCCATCATATGACCAGTTTCATGAATATAAGTGTGAGCATCAATTTTTGTTGATCCGCTATCAAGCATGAAATCATAACTTCCCCATGAAAAAGTATTTACAAGATCATAATTGTTCGCACCTTGATTAAAGAAGGTATAAGCCCACATATTTGAATTATTATATTTACCACTTAAGTAATCTTTAACGTTATAAACCATCCAAACGGCATCAATAACGCCATCTTTATTAGAATCATAATCACTTACATTTACTGAACCATCAGCAATTAAGGATTTAACTGAATCAGAAAGAAGTTTGACAGTAGCGTTTTGATCAATGCTTGATATTTTTGAATATCCCGAACTTGTCACTTTATAAGGAGCTGAAACTCCACCACTTAAATTTAACTTTCCATAAGAAGATTTCTTATAAAAAGAAGCAACTGATTCCCAACTTAAATTAGTATCCGTTCCATCATCAAAAAATAGAGTATTAAGTTTGTTTAAGTTTGTTGTATCAAAAGCGTATGAAGTAGAAATACCTGAAACACCAGTAAAATCAATTGGTACAACTAATATTTTTGAATTACCAGTACTTGGTAAATAATTCACCTCATATGAATTTGCATCGAGAGTTCTAGCATTCATGCTAAGAGTTACTTGATCAGGAGTAATGCAACTGCCACTAACCAAAGAACTGCTCTCACTATCAGTATTTTTAGTTATTGTGATATTTGAACCACCATCGATGACAGTATTGTCACCTATAAAAATACTCTTCAAAAAACTACAACTTGTTAACGATAACAAGCCAACACCAAAAACACTTAATAAACTTACAAACTTACTCTTTTTCATAATTAATTCTCTTCAAAAAATTTTAATAAATCCTCATAAACGACTTGATGATCTGTCTCGTTTAGAATTTCGTGACGCATGCCTCTATAAATCTTTAAACTTACGTTGACATCGTGTTTTTTATATAACTTATATAATTTTGATAATCCTTTTGAATTATTTCCAACAGGATCATCTTCTCCGCCAGTAATTAATACTTTAAGGCTATTGCTAATCGCATTAACATTTTTGGTTTTTTGAATTGAAGCCAAGCCTTTAAAGAAGTTAAGGTAGAAACCATTAGTGCATCTATATCCACTTAATGGGTCTTTATCATACTTTTCGACATTTTCTTTGTTATAACTTATCCAAGCATTTGGAGATTTTTCGTTTTTAACAACTTTTTCATAAGCACCAACCGATAAATTATGTAACAGTTTAGCTTTTTTGTTTCTATTGCCTTTGTGAACCATTATTTTAGCTAGGAATAAACCAACTTTAATTAAAGGATTTCTTCCATTAGTTCCGCAAAGAACAACTTTAGAGATATTTGAACTGTATTTTTCAATATATGCTTGAGTTACAAATGATCCCATAGAATGTGAGAAAATATAGGCCTCTTTCCCAGTTTCTGCCTTCTTTTCAATAATAAAGTCGTTTATTACCTCCACCATTTTGAAGAAGAAGTCATCACAAGGATTTCCTAATTCACCATTCTTGCCTTGACCATAATGGTCCAAGCAGTAAACAGAATATCCGTTTGCGTTAAGAAAATTTGAAAAATCATCATAACGTTCACTATGTTCTGCCATACCTGTAACGATAACGATAATAGCCTTTGGATCTTTGACAATCCATTGGTTTCCCTTTAGAGAGTCACCAAATTTTGTTTTGTATTCTATTTGTTCCATATTCAAATTATATATTAAAAAATATTTAATAGAATAAAATTAGTTTATAAATAAACTATTTTATCGACAAAAACTTACATTTGGCTTCATTTGTAATACGAAATGATTCATTTATCTTTTTAATAGTGAGCTTTTTAATAGTAGAAATATCGTTATTTGCTTTTAAAAATTCAAATACTTCATCACCAAAATATATCGCAATCGTTGCTAAACACCAAGCAATCATCATGTTCACATAATAGAATTTACTTTCTTCGATATTTTTCAATAACCCCTGCAAAGACCCCTTATTTTTAGCAAAATACTTCATATAAAGTAAGTATCCCGAGCGGCATAAAAACTCATTTTTCTTTTCTTTTGTCCGCTTTTTATAATAAGAAAAAACAAGATCTAAGTCTTTAAATTTCGTATTACAAATTATAGTGTCCGTTATTGACCAACTTGAGGCTTTTGATAATACTTCTTCTAACATCTCAAACTTCTTAGATTCCTCAATTTTTTGTTGGTTAACCCATAAACCATAAAAAATATCGGTCTCTAAATATTCTTTAAAAACAAAGTTCTTAATCACTTCTGATTTCAATTCTTTTGATAATTCTTTAATCTTAGGAATTCGCACTCCGATAACAATTAAAGGGGTGTTTACAAGGGATTTTGAAAATTCTTGATACTTTTTATCACTTAATTCATATAGTTTTTTAACTAATTCGTTGTATTGCATATAACCATTATAAGGAAATCAAAACAAAATAAAAACCTAATCAAAGGTTTTTAAAAATATATTTGGCTGGAGTGGATGGATTCGGACCATCGTATGTGGGTTTCAGAGACCCATGACTTTACCGCTTGTCTACACTCCAAAGAAAACCATTTAATTTATTTTTTCTTATTTCTTAAGAATTCAGCTTTTTGAAAATTGTAACCATCTCTACAAGCATCTAAAACTGTGAAATCACACTTAAATCCAAGTTCTTTTTCCGCTTTGGCGGTAGAAGCATAGTTTTCATCAACATCGCCAGGTCTTCTTCCTTCAATTTTATAAGGAATATGGACGCCAGTTGCTTTTTCATAATCTTTAATAATTTCAAGAACCGAAGTACCTTTACCAGTTCCCAAATTACAAACAAATAATCCAGGATTAGTTTCTAACTTTTTAATAGCTAAAACGTGGCCTTTAGCAAGATCAACAACATGGATATAATCTCTTACACCAGTGCCATCTTTTGTTTTATAGTTATCGCCATAAACTCTAACATAAGGAAGAATGCCAATTGCAACCTTATTAATATAAGGAAGTAAATTGTTTGGAATTCCGTTTGGATCTTCACCCAATAATCCTGATTTATGAGCACCGATTGGGTTGAAATATCTAAGTAAAGCGATGTTATAATCTGGATGAACTTTACTAATATCTTCTAAAATTCTTTCAATCATAACTTTGGTTTCGCCATATGGACTTGTCGCATTTTGAACTGGATCTTCTTCAGTTAAAGGAACCTTTTTAGGAACCCCATAAACTGTCGCAGAACTAGAAAATACTAGGTTTTTGCAGGCGTATTTGTCCATCATGTCTAAAAGAACAAAGGTGGTTTTTAAGTTATTTTCATAATACATTAAAGGTTTTGAACAAGATTCACCAACAGCCTTATAACCAGCAAAATGAATAATTGCAGTTGGTTTTTCTTTCTTAAAAATCTTATCCATTGCAGCTTCATCTGAAACATCAGCATTATAAAATGTTGGCTTCACACCTGTAATAGTTTTAATACGATTTAAAACATCAAGTTTCGCATTGTATAAATTATCAACAACTACCAAATCAATCTTGTGTTCAATCAAGCTTACGCATGTCTCTGCACCAATAAATCCTAATCCACCAGTTACTAATACTTTCATAAAATACTCCTTTACCTGTCTTTAAGTTTTTTAGCTTCTTTTTCTTGCTTTTTCTTATCTAAATTTCTTTCAGTCTTAGTTTCTTCCATTACCTTCTTTGGTAAAACAACTGAAGAAACCATTTTCATAATATCGTCAGCAACAATTTTATTAATTTCACTATCAACATATAACTCTAAGGCCAATCTAGTTAATCCTAATAAATCAATATCAGAAAGTGGCTCATTACTGCCTTTTTTTCCTTTTTTCTTTATTTTTTGAAGATCATCAACTTTACCTTTAATGCGTTTTGCTTCATTCTTAGCGGCACTATTTTGTAAATTCTTGAAAAAATCATAAAATTTCTCACCACTATTTTCACAGCGCTTTTCAATTTCTTGCAAAGTAGCAATGTCTCTCATTGAAACAACATTCTTCAATAAAGAAATACTCATTAATGAACTTATATGTTCTTTACTATATTTTTTATGCTTTGGAGGCATAATTATTTTTGCTTTAACGTAATTATTAACCATAAATGGCGTTAAAACTTGATCATTTTCTGAATAAAGTGGTTGTAAAGATTCAATAATATAACTTACTACCTGTTCCATATATAAAGGAATTTGTGGTAATTCGTTATATTCAGGCAATTTGTAATTGTCTAGCTTATTAACAAAGTCACTTAAGAGTTTTAAATTTGTATCCATTTTTATACCTGTTATATTTTATCATATTTAATAATATTTTTAATATTATATTGTTCTATCGAATTTTTAGAAATTTGTATATTAAAAGATAAGAAATTTTTATCTATTTCAAACATTATTATTTTTTTAAAAACCTTAATTTACCTTGGATTTAACGAGTTTTTCAACTTCTTTATATGCTTCAATAAGTTCTTTTCCAACTTTATCGATCGAACGTTCTTCAGCAACCTTATATCCGTTTTCGACCATTTTACTATTATCACTACTTAATACTTTGTTTATTAATTGAATAAATTCAGCATTGTCTTTGCCCATATAACAATTTACTTCGTTAGTAAGCCATGGCTTATAAACACCAATATCACGAACAATAAGAGGTAATTTACTAGCTAAAGCTTCAAGTACAACAATGCCTTCAGTTTCTTCATAAGAAGGGAAAAACATGGCATTTGCTGATGAAAATGCACCTTTAATAACATCTCCAGAAATATAACCAGGGAAAATAAGATTATCTGGTTTATGTTTCATTGCTTTTAGAATCTTAAATTGAGTTAAGGATGTTTGTAAATTCCCAAACCAAATAAAAGTTACTTCAGGCATCTTTTTAGCCACTTCAATAAAATCCAATAACCCTTTTCTTTGGAATAAAAGACCAACACCAATTACAATTTTTTGATCAGGTTTAATTTTAAAATAATCTTTAAAAGCCTGAGCTTTTTTCTCATCGTATTTATATTCATCTAAAATAATACCATTTGATATCGCCACAACTGGGCACTTTACACCTTTATAATTCTCAATTATATTTTTTGAATATGGGGTAGGAGTAATAATAAAATCAGCTTGTCGATACATTTTTATGAGCATTCTATCAAAGAATGGCTCCATAAATTTCCATCCTCTAAAAGAGTTTCGAAAATCTTCATAAGTAGAATGGCCATGAACAACAGCTGGAACACCATATTCTTGGCATTGTTTTAAAAATCTACGGGATTCAGGAAAAACAGTATTAATATGCACAAAATCATACTTATCTTTTCTTTCAAAAGTAGTTTCTACACCATTTATATTTAATGCTTTTTCTTGATGTTTAAGAGCTCTACCAATTCCAGAAACACCAAGAGCTTTTCTTCCTTCTTGATACAATAATACTTTCATATATCTAAATTCCTTTTTAGTTTTATAATTTTATCATTAAATGAGTAATAATTGTAAAAATCCTAAATTAGACGTTTTTTGAAATTTAATAAAAAAATAAGAAAACTCAAAAACATTCAACGCATTTTTTACGTTAATAATCACGTTTTAGAGTTTAGAAAAATATATATAAAGATTTGTTAATACCATAAAAATTATAAATCGCGTTAAAAATGCGTTAATTTTTTACAAAACATGAAATATTTATATAGTTTTTGTATATAATTAAAAAATATTTTGGGAGAAAAGCCATGGAAACTATATTAAGTAACAAGGAAATTAAAGTTATTTGTAACGATTTAGCTGATAAATTATATGAAAAATTTAAAGATTCAAAGACAATTCCAGTCTTTGTTTGTGTTTTAAAGGGTGCTAACCCATTTTTCATCGATTTAACTAGAGTTTATAAAGGCGATCTTATTTATGATTATATGCAACTTTCAAGTTATTCTGGAACCAGTACCACTGGCGTCATCCACCTCTCCAAAGATCTTAGTGAAAATGTTAAAGGCAAAGATGTCGTAATTGTCGAAGATGTTGTAGATACCGGCTTAACTTTAAGTTACGTTAAAGAATATATCAAAATTAAATATATGCCAAAATCAATTACTGTCGTTTGTTTGATTGATAAAAAAGCTTTAAGAAGAGTTGAGTTTGAGCCTGATTTTTCTGGTTTAGTTCTTAGAGAAAATAAATTTTTAATGGGTTATGGACTTGATTATAAAGAAATTGGAAGAAATTATGATCACGTTTTTGTCCCTGATAAAAAGACTGTCGAACATTGGGAAGAATTGCTTAAAAACAATAAATAAACCACTTAATCCCACAATTAATAATTAAAAAATCCTGGTATATTGCCAGGATTTTCTTATGAGTTAAATGCCTTTTGCTTTAAATTTGAATTAAAGTTTTTTGATGTTCACTGCCGAGTCTGAAATATGAACGCGATAATATTTACCTAAATAATTTTTCTTTAAATATTTTTCAAATTCATCGGCAAAATCATTCTTAATAAAAGCTAAAGTTGTTCCTTTAAAACCACCGCCATGAATACGAATGGCGCCATTTTGGCCGATGAATTTAGTAACTTCATCGACAATGTTTTGTGGAGAACCAACATATTCACCTTTAACAAATGTATTTTGAATATTGTTTTTGCTGGTTTCTTGACTGGCTCTAACTTCAGCCAAGAATGTTTCTAAATCGTTGTCTTCAATTGCTTTTTTAGCTTTTAAAACATTAGCGTTTTCAATAAAGAAATGGATAGCAATTTTCTTAGTATCTTCATCAATGTCGAGATTTTCAATTTTATCGATAACACCATTTGGATAAACATCTGCTAAAAATTGTTTATTTTCTAATAATCCAGCAACTTTATACATTCCATTAGGAATAGCTGCATATAATGGAGTTAAATTGGAGTGGTTTCCTTCAGATTTAATCAAAAATAAAGTTACTGGAAGATTAAATTTAACTGTTTCAACAGTTGGTTGAGTTATATTTTTAAAATTTATGAAGTTTGCATTTGGAAAACTTGTGCCAATTTGATCTAATAATCCACATGGTTTATGGAAATAATTGTTTTCACTAAATTGGCCAACTTGGGCAATAACCATTGGAGGAATTTTTCCATCGTTATATAAATAAGAAATAATATACCCAAAAAGTGATTCAATAGCAGCGCTGCTACTAACTCCACTTCCATCAGGAATTTCGCTAGTAATACAACAAGAAAAACCACCAATTTGATAACCTAAAGACTTAAGTTTAAAAAGTATTCCTCTAGCTAAACTACAAGTTGGAGATTCTTTTTTATTTGGATTATCAACATCGTTAACATGAAATTTAAAAGCGTTATAGCCACTAGATTTTATAGTAACAATATCAGGTTCTTTACTGACATAAGCTCTAATTCTTAAAGAGCAATTTGCAACTAAACAAAGTCCGTGATTGTGATCGGTGTGGTTTCCGAGAAGCTCAAAACGACCACCGGTATCTACATAATATTCTGGATTTTTCTTGAAACGATTTTTATAGTTTTCAAGCAACTTTTCTAAATTAACCATTGCCAATCCCCCTTTATTTGTTCTTTTTGATTGTATAATTAATTGTATAATGATACTTTTGACCTGGCAATAATTTCATGCTTTCAGTGTTAAAAGTAAAGAGTTGAGGTTCGAGCGCAATGCCTCTTCTTTCAACAAAATCATCACGGTTTAAAAACTCAACTGGAGTCATCGAACTATCTAAATAAATATTCATTGCAGGTAAATCAGTAACAAGTTTTAAAGTGTAATCTTTATTCTTTAAACAGACATTTCCTTTTTTGCCATCAAATAAGAAAGAGTTATCGATTGTGCCAATAGGTAAATTCTTCTTTATAAAATCAGCACTGCCTTTAATCTTTTTACTTCTTTGGAAATCAAGGAAAGCAGGAACATCGTCCACGCCAATTATCAATAAATCATCTCTTAAATATCCATAAGTATTGGCGTTCATTTTTAAATAATAATCATTCAAATCTTTTGATTTAGCAAAATTCCAATAAATGTGATTGCTTAAATTTAAGAAAGCAGGAGTTTTAGCTTTTCCAACAAAATCAATTTTAAATGAATTTTTAGTTTTGCTAATTGTGTAAATTACTTTGATATTTGAAGATCCGGGAAAACCATTAAATCCATCTTTTATTTTATATGAGAAAATGACCTTAATAGCGGTTTTATTATCTTTAACACTATATTTCCAAGGTTTAAAACTGAGCGAATTCATCAAACCGCCATGAAGCGAAAAATTAGTTCCTTCATTCGTTTCGTTTAAATGGTATTTTTCGCCATTCAATTCACCATCACAAACCATTCTACCAGCGACTGGTCCGAGTGTTTTTCCAAAAAATTGATTGCAGTTTAAAAACTTCTCTTTGTCTTTAATAATTAAATTTAATGGCTCTTCATTGTAATAAATCGAATAAACACTAGCTCCGTAATTTGAAAATTCCATTTTAAGATTTAGACCATTATTAACTTCAATAAAAACAATCTTTTTGTCGTAAGGCGTAATTTGATAATTCATTTCATTCTCCTTTATAATTCACTAACAAACAAAATAAAAAGTCAAAAAGGTTTTAATTCTTACAAACACTTTTTGACTTTTTTAAATGTTATTTTATCCATAATGTAACTTGTTAGATACAATGGAGATTATAACATAACTACTTATTCAATGCCTTAACTAATAATTCATTTAACTTCGTGCAGAAGTCTTTTTTATCTTGAACATCGTAACCTTCAAGCATCATGGCTTCATCATAGAGAACTGAAGCATAGTTTTTAGTAGCGTCATCATCGCCCTCAATTGATTTAAATGCTTTGAATAAATCGCCATTTGGGTTGATTTCAAGGACTTTTGTGGCTTTTACTTCATCATCGGTGAAGTTATTTTCTTTAGCTTCTTGATGTAAAGTATTTTCCATATTTAAACTCATGCCGTTCTTAGTTGTAATACAAACTGGAGAATCAATGAGTTTTGAAGAGAATGTGACATCATCGACTTTTCCTTTTAAACCTTCTTTGAGGTTATCAAGTAAACGTTTGTTGGTTGCAACAAGTGTATCAAGGTTGTCTTTTTCTTCCTTAGTTAATTCAGTACTATTCTCATCGCTAATATTTTTGAATTCAACTTTATCAAAATCTTTTAACATCATGACGCAGAATTCATCAATCTTTTTGTCGAGTAAGAGAACATCAATTCCATCTTTTTTAAACTTTTCAATTTGAGGTAAAAGCTTAATTTCGTCAAGAGTTTTGCCGCTTGCGTAATAGATGAATTTTTGTTCAGGTTTCATCTTCTTTTTGTATTCTTTTAAGCCGATTGGTTTCTCATTTAAAAGTGAATTAAAAACCAATAACCCCTGCAAAGAGTCCTTCCTTCCGCCGTATGACTCATAAATTCCGTACTTTATATGATCACCGAAATTCTTCCAGAACTCTAAATATTTATCGAATTCTTTATCTTTAATTTCGTTTAATTTCTCTAAAACTTTCTTTTCAATATTGTCAGAAATTCTCTTAATAAGTGGCGAATTTTGAAGTGTCTCTCTACTGATATTTAAATCAAAATCATCACTATCAACAAGACCCTTAACAAACTTTAAATAATCAGGAACTAAACCCTTACATTTTTCTTGAATGAAGATTCCCTTTGAATATAAATCGAGGCCCTTCTCATAATTCTCACTATATAAATTGTAAGGAGCGTGTTTTGGAATATAAACCAAAGCATCGTATCTCACCATACCATCAACATTGATAAATAAAGAGGTAAATGGATCTTCATAATCATTAAATTTAGATTTATAGAAATCACTTAAATCTTTTTCAGTGACATCTTTTTTATTCTTCTTCCAAAGTGGAATCATTGAATTTAATGTTTTAATTTCTTTAATATCTTCATATTGATCCTTAATTTCTTTTCCATCTTTATCTTTCTTTGGGACACTAGTAGTTACTTCCATTTTAATTGGATATCTAATGTAATCAGAATATTTTGAAACTAAATTCTCAATGGTATAAGTATCAAAGAATTTTGAATAATCTTCTTCATCCTTATCATCTTTTAAATAAAGTTTAATTGAAGTGCCGCAATCTTCTTTAGTTGCATCTTCAATTGTGTAGTCTTTTAAACCATCACTTGTAAATTTATATGCCTTTCCATCAACTGTTTTGGTTGTAACTTCAATTTTTTGGCTGACCATAAAGGCACTATAGAATCCAACACCAAATTGACCAATAATATTTAAATCTTTGTTAGTTTTAACATCCTTAAACTTCTTTAAGAAATCTTTGCTTCCAGATTTAGCAATTGTACCTAAGTTGTTGATCAACTCTTCCTTAGTCATACCAATTCCGTTATCAGAAATCTCTAAGCTTCTTTCGTCTTTATTAGGCTTAATCCATATTTCATAGTCTCTACTTGGAATTTTTCCATCGCTAGTCAATTGAATATACTTATATTTATCAATTGCATCGCTAGCATTACTAATTAACTCTCTAAGGAATATTTCCTTATTTGTGTAAATTGAGTTAATCATCAGGTTTAATAATTCTTTTGATTCGGCCTGAAATTCTTTTGTTTCTTTCATAAATTTTAATACCTCCGTATCTTCACTTTTTTAATTATAATACAAAAATTAGCACTTGCAAGTGTAAAGTGCTAATTTTATTTATTTCTTTAAAAATATCGATTGTACCGATATTATTTTTTCTTTTGTTTATAAGACCTATAGATAGTAATTCCGTTATGGAGAATATTTTGAACAAATTCTCCGCGTCTGTCTAATTCGCTGATGTTCATAATATCAAAATTCTTTTTAAACTCTTTTTCTAAAGCAATTCGCAATTGATAAGTTTGATCATTATCTAAATTTGAATTAATTAAAATTCTTATCATCGAACTGGTAGTTAAATATTTTTTATTATTTAAATAATCTCCATATAAATAAGCTGATTTAACTTTAAAAGATTTAAAAATCGCTTTTGAGATGAATTTAATTTGTTTTACGCTATAAACTCCACTTGTTGGACTATAAAAAGAGAATGAATCAAACTTATAAACAATTAAAGATAGAATCCACTCAGGAATTTTATTGATTCCTTCTTCATAATTTTGATAAGTGCGGTATGGCATACCTAAAAAATCGCTCATTTCCTTCTGAGTAAAACCATTTTTTAAACGCAATTCTTTTAAAACAACATTCATATTAAAATAATACACCTATTGAGTGTGTTTTAAAAATATTTCTTCAATTTTTAAAAGAATTGCCCGTGAAAATAAAACCAATTTTTGTCACTGTGAAAAATAAGAAAATCGGAGCAAAATACGATTAATTCTTAACTTTTACGGCTTAATAGTAGTTTATTAGTATATTTTTTTCGAATTTTGTTTTTTGTGAAAAAATTTTCAAGTTTTTTTGCTTTCATTTTTACTTTTTAACAAATATAGTATTAGTGCGTTAAGCGGATGGGATCAATTAAACAAATAATTGGATTATATGTACTTAGTTTTTTTACCACCTGACTTATCTAAAAATTCATTCTAAAAAGGGGATAAACGTTATGATTAGAGTTAAGAAAAGAACTGGCGAAATCGTTGATTTCGACATTAAAAAGATCGAAGGAGCCATTGAAAAAGCTTTTATAGCTTGTAACAAAGCATATGACCAAGAAATTATTGGTTTACTTGCATTAAGAGCAACTGCAAACTTCAATAACAACAAAAAAGTTGTTGATGGCATTATTAATGTTGAAGATATTCAAGATTCAGTTGAAATAAGCTTAATCGAATCTCAATATGTTGATGTTGCTAAAGCCTATATGTCTTATAGAAAGCAACACGAAACTATTAGACAACTCAATGAAACCGAATTAGATTTCAAGAAAACAGTTGATAACTACATTAATATTAAGGATTGGCGTGTTAAAGAAAATTCAACCGTCACTTATTCTGTTGGTGGTTTAATTTTAAATAACTCTGGAGCAATCACTGCTAATTATTGGTTGAGCCAAGTTTATGATAAAGAAATTGGTGATGCCCATAGAAATGCTGATATTCATATTCATGATTTAAGTATGTTAACTGGATATTGCGCTGGTTGGTCTTTAAAACAATTAATTAAGGATGGATTAGGCGGAGTTCCTGGAAAGATTACTTCTTCTCCAGCAAGCCACTTATCAACCTTATGCAATCAAATGGTTAACTTCTTAGGTATTATGCAAAATGAATGGGCCGGAGCTCAAGCCTTCTCCTCATTCGATACTTACCTTGCTCCTTTTGTTAAAGTTGATAATTTAACCTATAAACAAGTTAAACAATGCATTCAATCATTTATTTATGGCGTCAATACTCCATCAAGATGGGGTACACAAGCACCATTCACAAATATTACACTCGACTGGGTTGTTCCAAACGATTTAGCTGAACTTAATGCTGTCGTTGCTGGTAAAGAACAAAACTTCACCTACAAAGATTGTGCTAAAGAAATGGCTATGATCAACAAAGCTTTCATCGAAATTATGATTGAAGGCGATGCTAATGGACGTGGCTTCCAATACCCAATCCCAACTTATTCTATTACTAAGGACTTCGATTGGAGCGATACTGAAAATAACAGAATGTTATTCGAAATGACCGCTAAATACGGGACTCCTTATTTCTCAAACTACATCAACTCCGATATGCAACCAAGCGATGTTAGAAGTATGTGCTGCAGATTAAGACTTGATTTAAGAGAATTAAGAAAGAAGTCTGGCGGATTCTTCGGTTCAGGAGAATCAACCGGTTCAATCGGCGTTGTAACTATCAATATGCCACGTATTGGTTACTTATCCGCCAACAAAGAAGAATTCTTTGCTCGTTTAACCAAATTAATGGATATCAGTGCTAGATCACTTAGAATTAAACGTGAATTTATTACTAAACTTCTTGATGCTGGATTATATCCATACACTAAGAGATGTTTAGGAACATTTAAAAACCACTTCTCAACTATAGGAATTGTCGGTATGAACGAAGCTTGCTTAAATGCTCGTTGGTTAAAACATGATTTAACAAATAAAGATGCTCAAGATTTCACTGTCGAAGTTTTAAACTTCATGAGAGAGAAATTAAAAGATTACCAAGAAGAATTTGGTGATTTATATAACCTTGAAGCTACACCAGCAGAATCAACCTGCTATAGATTAGCTAAACACGATAAAGAAAGATATCCAGATATTATCACTGCTAGCGAAAATGGACATACTCCTTATTACACCAACTCAAGTCACCTTCCAGTTAGTTTCTCCGAAGATGTCTTCAGCGCTATTGATATCGAAGATAGATTCCAAACTTTATATACATCCGGAACAGTTTTCCATACCTTCTTAGGTCAAAAACTTCCTGATTGGAAATCTTGTATGAATCTTGTTCGTAAGATTGCTGAAAACTATAAATTACCTTACTTCACAATGTCTCCAACATATTCAGTTTGTAAAGAACATGGATATATTGAAGGTGAACATTGGACTTGCCCAAAGTGTGGTGGTAAGACTGAAGTTTATTCTCGTATAACTGGTTACTATCGTCCACTTCAAAACTGGAACGATGGAAAAGTTGAAGAGTTTAAAGAAAGAAAAGAATATGTTTTAGGTTCAAGTCACTTAAAAGCAAAAGATGGTCACGCTTGCTCTATGGAAAAAGAAGCAACTGGTACAAAACAAATAACTGATTTAATGTTATTCACTTCTCCAACTTGCCCAAATTGCAAATTAGCTAAGATGTTGCTTGATCAAGCTAACATCAAATATACAAATATTGATGCTGAAGCTAACAAGGATACCACTGTCGCTTATGGTGTTACAAAAGCTCCTACATTACTCGTTCCACATGGTGATCACTATGATGTTTATGAGAATGCCTCATTAATTAAAGGCTATATCGAAAAAAGCAAAATCGCTTGCTAATCCCCTTTAATTTATGGAAAAAACATACGATTGTGTAATTGTCGGCGGAGGTCCAAGTGGACTTACCGCGGCATTAAATTTAAGAAGAAACGGTAAGACATGTATTGTTCTTGAAAAGGAAACAATAGGTGGTCAAATCGCGGTAAGTCCTCGAGTTGAAAATATTCCAGGAACTAAAGAAATTAGCGGCGAAGAATTTGCCAATAATATCTTTGATCAAATTTCTGACCTCGGAGCTGATTTTGGACTTGAAGACGTTCAATCCATTACTAAAGATGGAAATATGTTTGTAGTTAAGACTGATTACGAAACTTATAAAGCATATTCAATCATCCTTGCAACTGGATGTAAGCATAGAGAAATCAACGTCAAAAACGAAAAAGAATTAACTGGAAAAGGTATTTCTTATTGCGCCGTTTGTGATGGTGCTTTCTATAAAGGTGAAGATGTCGTTTTAATTGGAGATGCCAATACTGCCCTTCAATACGCACTTCTTCTCTCAAATTATTGTACTCATGTCTATTTAAATACTTTATTCGATAAATTCTTTGCTGATAAAATTTTAGTTGAACGTGTCTTAAAAACTCCCAATATCGTTGTCGCCCACAATTTAAACTTAGTTGAAATTGAAGGCACTGAAAAAGTAGAAGGGTTAATATTTGAAGATACTAAAACAAAAGAAAGAAAAGAATTTAAGGTTCGTGGTGCCTTTGTTGCGATTGGTCAACTTCCAGATAACGATAAATTTAAAGATTTAGTTAAGTTAAATAAAGGTTATATCGTAACAAACGAAAACATGGAAACATCTTGCCCTGGCGTATACGCTGTGGGAGATTGCCGTGATAAAAAAGTTAGACAAGTAACCACTGCTTGTAGTGATGCTAGTATCGCTAGTTTCAATGCAAATTTCTATATAGAAGATGTTAAAGGAGCACAGCATGAATAAAACTAAAGAAAACGTAAAAGATATCTTAGATGAAAGTCAAATGCTAGGCGACGAAGCTTCTGTTGAATATTTCAATGAAACCAAAAAAGATAGAATCAGAAAACAAACTGGTTATATCGACTATATTGAGAAATAAAAACTCGGTTCGATTATGAACCGAGTTTTTATTTGCTTATTTTTTCTTTTTTAACGGATATTGCTGAACAAATATATAGAATAGCAGCAGAGAATACAAGAAGTAACGATACTAAGCACATGGCTAATTTGTTGGCAGTACATAACCAACCTGTAAGTATCGATCCAAGGAACCAAAACAATCCAAATATAATATCGAAAACACTAAAAGCTTTTCCTCTTTTATCTTTGCTAGATAAATCGGTAACAGCACTTAACATAACTGATTCTTGAGCACCCATACCAATTCCCCATAAAGCAGCACCAATTAATACTGACCAAAGTTGGCCAAAATACATAAAGAAGAAACAGAAAGGACTTGAGATTAAAGTTGCTATAACTAAAGACGAAAACCCTTTCTTATCATATAAAATACCGAAGATTAAGGCACTTAAGGCATCCATTAACATTGCAAAACTATAAACTAAAGGAAGATAATTATTATCAATTATATTTAGCGAAGAAACATGAGCAGTAAATAATGGGAAATCGACAAAACCTAAAGCCATTAAAGCTGAACCAATTAATAAGAAAATAAATGGTTTATTAAATGTTTTCTTTTCTTCTTCTGGATGATCTTTTTCAAATACTTCTGGATGAGGATATTTAAATTTTGCAATTAACAATAAAGTTAAGCAAATAACAACTGGAATTCCTAAAACCAAGAATCCAATTCTATATTTATCATAATCACTAATATCTCCAGCAATTAAATAAGTAACTGTCAAAATAATAGGGCCTAAAAAAGCACCAATTTGATCTAATAATTCATTAATAGCAAAACTTTTTCCAGTTCCGTTTTCTTTAGCAGCAAAACTAATTAGAGAGTTTTTTGCTGGCTTTTTAATAGCCTTACCAACTTTCTCTAAAATTATAAAAGTACACGCCAATACCCATCCATTTGCTGGAACTAACGCCAAAAGAGGTATCATAATTAAGTCTAAAATGTAGCCAACAATTGTAAATGTCCAATAGTGTTTTGTCTTATCAACTGCCCATCCAGTTAATAAACGCAAAGAATAACCAATAAACATTCCTAAACCACTGGTAATTGATATTGCTAAAGCTGAAGCACCAACAAAAGATTCGAAAGCACCAATAATTGAAGAAGCGCCTTCATGAACCATATCATTAAAACAGGACATAAAAGCCATTAAAATTAAGAAAGCCCAAGCAGAACCCGCACCTATAGAACGTTTATTGCTTGTTTTATTGGAATTATCTTTATTCATAAGATTAATAACCTCTAAGTTCTACTTTATCTATAAATTGTCTTAAATAATTTCTAAATTTAATGGCATCTTCTTCGCTTACTGCATGAAAACCATGAGCGATACAATTATTACTATCAATATACTTTTGTAAGTACAATTTTTTTGCATTTCCTATAAGATTTTTAATGCCTTCCATAGACTCCATATTATGAAGTTCAGCCATCATAGTTGTGCGAAATTCATAGCCAATCCCACTTGTTTTTAAAAATTCGATGGTTTCTTTAATCTTATTTATACGCGAATTTTCTACTCCAGTTGTTGTTGGATATTTCTCTTCTGAATTCTTTATATCCATCGCAACATAATCAATTAATCCACTCTTATATAAATCTTTAACGATCTCAGGATGAGTACCGTTAGTATCTAACTTAACTAAATAACCAAGTTTTTTAATTGCAACAATCTTATCTTTTAAATCGAGCATTAATGTAGGTTCACCTCCACTAATAACAACAGCATCCAACACATTTCTTCTTTCTTTTAGATAATCTAATATTCCTTCAAAAGGAATTATAGGTTGCTCAACAGGTTTTAAAACTAATCCACCATTTTGACAAAATGGGCATCTAAAATTGCAGCCTGCAAAAAACAAAATGCACGATAATTTGTTATCATAATCGACCAATGATAGTTTTTCTATACCACTAAATTCCATACGAAAATTATAACACACATAGGTAAGGCCAAACCGTAATTTTGAGTATATTTGTTGGTTTATTTTCTTAGATAATCAATTTTAGACAAATCCATATAAATCATATTAATATCTTTATTTAATTTCTTATAAAATGTTCTTTCAGTTCGTACATATTTCAATCCACATTTACGCATTACACCGCCACTATGAGGATTTTCCTCTAAATAACATGCATAAATCTTACGAAAATCTTCGCTCTCAAATAAATATTTAATAACAGCAGCAAAAGACTCGCTCATAATTCCTTGATGCCAAAAATCATCGCCCAAACAATAACCAATTTCAATTTCATCGGCCAATATATCGTATTTCACTGAAGAAATGCAACCAATGACATTTTGAGGATCATTTTTTAATGTAATAACCCAGCAATAAAAATAAGGATTATTGTATTGCTTTATTTGAGATTCATAAAATTCTTTAGTAGCTTCTTCGTTTATATGAACATCCCAAGTTAAAAGACGCGCAACATTTGGTCTCGAACAATAATTCTTATAAGCAGATTTAAAATCGTTTTGTTCGATAGGGCGCAAAATAAGTCTTTCAGTTATTAATTTGGGCGTACCATGAAAAATCATACTTTGAGTATACCATATTGCAAAATAAACTTGTAAAATATGGAGTATGTCAACTGCGAATTATGGTGAAAATATAACGAATTACGTGCAAATGTTTTACAAGAATTTTAAAGAATCCCCTGTAAATCCCCTTGATTTTGCTATTTTTTCAAAATTAGCATACTTCGATTTCGGGGTATTTTTAGCGAACAAAAAGTTTATGCGATTATCCGAAATCGGTAAAGAAAAATATTTAAAATTATTTTTAGATCGTCCATCTTACAATCCACAAGATAAAATTTTTGCTGAAAGTGTTAGTAAAAATCCAAGATTCAAAAATGTAATTGTCAAAAATTTTGTCTCTTCGAGAGATAAAAAAATCGAAGAACAATTTTCGGCAGTAACTTTTCAAATTAACTTTAAAACTTTAATAATTGTGTTCCGTGGCACTGATGGCACAACAATCGGACGGAAAGAAGACTTTAATATGCCTTTAGGAGCAACTCCTGGACAACTCAAAGCCATCGAATACGTTAATAAAGTTGCTCATTTTAATTTTAAAAAATTATATGTATGTGGACATTCAAAAGGTGGAAATTTAGCATATTACGGAAGTCTCAATTGTAAGCCAAAATATCAAAAAAGGCTTGTAAAGGTCCTCTCTTTTGATGGACCAGGCCTAGAAATAAGTAAAGATTTTAAAATAAATAATCCACTTCTTGAGACAAAATTTATTAAGTATGTTCCTGAAAATTCTGTCTTTGGATTACTGTTTGAAAAACAAAAAAATCTTAATATTGTTGAAGCAGATGGTAGTTTTTTCTATCAGCACGATTTATATAATTGGAAAGTATCGATGCTTAACATTTCTTTTATTAAAGGCAAAAAGTTGAGTGAAAAATCTTTATCGCTTTACACTAATATTGATAAATTATTAAATTTTCTCAATTTAGATACATATAAATTCTTTGTTGATACGACTTTTGAACTTATGGATATGGCTAAAATCACTTATTCCCACGAAATATTCGATAATAAAATTACTACTCTAAAATTAATGAGAGAACAATATAAAAAATTAGATTCAGATAAAAAGAATAGATATAAAAACATATTGAAAACAATTGTACCAATTGCTAGAAAGGCGATGAAATGAAATATCACATCTTAAAACACTTACACACTGTAGATAAACATAGACGGAATGTTTTCAAAAACTGCTGCAAATGTGGCTTCTTTTGGCGTGGATTGGTCCACGACTTATCAAAATACTCTCCTCAAGAATTCTTTCCAAGCGCTAAATATTATAAAGGCACTGGTTCACCAGTTTTTAGACAAAGATTCGATGAAGGACTATATTCTTCAATAGCTGTTCACCACACAAATAGAAATCCACACCACTTTGAATATTGGGAAGATGAATATTTAGGAAATATTGTTGTTAAGAAAATGCCTTACAAATATTCTGTTGAATATGTTTGCGATATGATCGCTGCAAGCAAAGTTTATTCAGGAAAAAGTTTTACACAAGACAAACCCTACAATTTTTTTGTTACTCGCTCTTCATGGTATTTTATGCATCCAATGACTAGAGAATATATAACTACGCTTTTAAAGATTTATTCCGAACAAGGTTTTAAAGGTTTAAAGAAAAAAGTAACAAGAAAAATCTATGAAGATCTTTCAAAATTATACAAAGATACATGCATATTATATTTCTACAAAGATACTGGAAAATTTGATTTTGTCGAATTAGACGAAAATATCGATCCAAATAAAATTTAATTATAAATAAAGTATAAATTCGCCATCTTTACTGACAGCTCTATTTCTTCTTAATTCGTTAAGAAGATGTGGGTTTTTAAAGTCTTTTCCAAAAACAATTTTATAATTCTTAAATTTATTAGTTAAAAATTCACTCAATTCTTTTATTAGAGCATAATCAATAAACAAACTATCTTTTACAATCAATCTTCTAGAAGTTTCATCATTTGATAAAGTAATAAATCCGTTTAATTTACCAAAAGCATAAATCATTAAGGCAAAATTCTTGTCGTCATCTAAAAACAAACGTAAAGCGTCTACATTATACTCAACATTACAATTTTTATAGTGACTCATCACTTCATTGTTTGGTTTTGTTAAATATTTAATCTGAACTTTTGCCATAAGAAAATCCCCTCTCTTATCACATATAATTTAGTGAAAAGAAAGGGGATTTGCAAGGGATTTTAATAAATAACTTCTTTTAATCCTTTATCTTTTAAATATTTTTCTAGAACGGCTCTATTGTGTCCATAACTTATTATATGATGGTTTCCGATAGGATTCTTTAAGAAATATCTTACATTATCAGGATCATCTAATTTAATCTTGATTTGTGTTCTACATAAATCTTTTTGATTTAAATTTTCTTCAATCTTACCTTCTAAAATTACATATTGCTTTAAATCAGCAGAAACACGGAAAATAGTAACTGGACCAACTTGCATTTCACCTTTAATCGCAACACCTGTATTACTTTCGAAATGAGTATCAAGTTTATATGAATTACACATATCTAAAGGAAGTGTGCAATGAGCGATAACAAATTCGTTAGTGTCTTGTAAAATATAACTTGGATTTGCTTGGAATCCGTGTTTTTTAGCTAATTTACTTACTAAAAACATTGAAATCATCGCTGGAACATCGCCTTCACAACTTGCAATGATTCCTTCTTCGTTTAATAAAGATAAACCTAAACATGCGGTTGTATGTAAAGTACCCAATAAGTCAAAACAGCGAATAGTAAAACCTTCTAAATTATGTTTTTTAACAAGTTCTTTAATTGAAAAATACAATCTATAAGCTTTATCTAATTCTTTTTCATCAAAAGAGGCATGTAATAAACCTTTAGGATACTTCACATCCTTATTCTCATTATAAAGTTCGCTTAATTCATTAATATCTAAAGAAACAAGTTCGATACCTAAAATTTTTTTAGTCATCTCAGGATCAACGTGACAAGATATTAACCAATCACTTGGAGCACCTAATATTCCTAATCTATCCATTATTTTCTCTCCTTTATCAACTCAAGCAAACGTTTTGCAACATCTTTACTAGAACCATGTAAAATCTCGCCTTGTTTGTTGTGCTCATGAATAAAAGTCAAAATCTCTAAACTAGCAGCTAAAGAATTGTTATTTTGTGTGCTTAAAATAAAATAAGGCTCTTTTAAATAATCAAAATTCTTTAAAAAAGCGTTTTCGCTACCCCCTGAAGCCACAAAAATAAGTGATACTTTAGATTCATTTAAACGATCAACATCGACCATTTTGAATGTAATATTTGCTTCTTTTTCAATAGAGTGAAGAAAGCTCATGGCTTCATCCATCTTTTTGTTTTGTTCTGAAATTAGACTTTTTATACACCAAATATTTATTTCCATAACCAAAATATATCATTAAAACTAAGAAAAAATTAACGAAATATATAATTTTGATTTTCATGAATTGATAAATATTGCATTTTATTCATTATTAATTGAACGTTTTCGTTAATTTTGTATTAAAAATCAATCTAATGACAAAAAAGTATTTAACTAGAAACGTATTTTGATAAAATAGACATAGTAATAAAAATTACTAGGTATAAATTGTGTAAAAATGGTCACAATCTTTCTAGCTCTAGGCCATAAAACTAGAGACTATCTGTGTATTTTAAAATTTTTTTAGAATTTATAATCACAGAGGTATACCTACTTTTTCTTTATAGGAGGACAAATAAGTTATGAAGAAAAGCATTTCTAAAGTCTTGTTCGTTGCCGCATCCGCTTGTATTTTAAGTGGAATCGTTAGTTGTAATAAGGTTGTTGATGATGGTTCTAATTCTAACTATAAAGTAGCCATGATTACAGATTACGGAGATATTACAGATCAATCTTTCAACCAAGCTACTTATGAAGGCTGTAAAGAATGGTGTGAAGAAAACAAAATAGATTTCACTTATAAGAAACCTGCTGGAAACACCACAGCTGATAGAGTTGAATCAGTTGATGCTGCTATTGAAGCCGGTTATAACGTTATCGTTATGCCAGGTTATGCATTTGCTGGAACAATCGAAGAAGTTGCTGATGCTAATAAAGATATAAAATTTATCGCTCTTGATGTTGCTAAAGGCGATTTACTTGCTGCACATTTCAGTGATTATGATTATGATCCAGATAATACAAAATGGGCTGGATATAAATTACCATCAAACGTTTATTGTGCTGTTTATCAAGAAGAATTATGTGGATATATGGCTGGTTATGCTGCCGTTAAAGAAGGATATACAAAATTAGCTTTCTTAGGTGGTATGTCAGTTCCTGCAGTTGTTAGATACGGTTACGGATTCGTTCAAGGTGCTGATGATGCTGCTGATGGCGCTGCTATCGAAATCAAACACGCTTACGGAAACCAATTCTTCGGTGATGCCGATATTAAAGCTCGTACCGATACATGGTATACAGCTGGAACACAAGTCACATTTGCATGTGGTGGCGGTATTTATACTTCAGCCTGCGAATCAGCTCAAGCAGTTAATGGAAAAATCATTGGTGTCGACGTTGATCAATCAAAGACAATCAATGCTAAATACGGTGATGGTATGTGTATTACTTCTGCTATGAAAGGTTTGTCTGCAAGTGTTAAGACAAAACTTCAATCCACTATTATCGATGAAAAATGGACTTCAAGCATTGAAACATTAGGTTTAGTCTCAGGTACTGATGTTGAGAGCAACTACGTTCAATTACCAACAGCTACTTGGTCAATGACTAAATTTAAATTAGCTGATTATAAAGCTTTAGTCAAAAAGATGTATGATAAAGAAATTACAGTTTCTAGTGCTTTAACTCAACCAACAGTTAGTGCTACTACAACCGTTGATTATCAAGGAAACATTAAATAATATTGTTTTTATAATGAAAAAGGGAGGTTCGCCTTCCTTTTTCATAAATTTTAGTTAAATAGGCATAATAATTGTGCTAAGAGAGGATTCTTTATGGAAGAAAACTACGTAATCGAAATGCTCCATATAACAAAAAGATTCCCTGGTATAATTGCAAACGATGATATTTCATTGCAATTGAAAAAAGGCGAAATACACGCCCTACTTGGCGAAAATGGAGCCGGAAAGTCTACTCTTATGAGCGTTCTTTTTGGTCTTTACACTCCTGAAGAAGGAGAAATTAAGAAAGATGGTAAAGTTGTAAAAATCAGTAACCCAAACGACGCTACTGCTCTTCACATTGGAATGGTACATCAACATTTTAAACTTGTTGATGTTTTTACAGTTTTAGATAACATCATTCTTGGTGCTGAAAACACCATTTACGGATATTTGGACCGTAAAACTGCTAGAAAAAGAGTATTAGAACTATCACAAAAGTACGGACTTATTGTTGATCCAGACGCTAAAATTGAAGATATCACAGTCGGAATGCAACAAAGAGTTGAAATTCTTAAAATGCTTTATAGAGATAATGATATTTTAATTTTTGATGAACCAACCGCTGTTTTAACCCCTCAAGAAATTGATGAGTTAATGAAAATAATGAAGAATCTTTCGAAAGAAGGAAAATCAATACTTTTCATCACACATAAACTAGATGAAATTATGGCTGTTGCCGATAGATGTACCGTTTTAAGAAAAGGAAAACTTGTTGGTGTCGTAGATGTTAAAGACACAAACAAGGAAAAATTATCAGAAATGATGGTTGGACGTAAAGTTCAATTAACCGTTCAAAAAGACAAATCAATAATCGGTGATCCATTACTTGAAGTTGAAAATTTATGTATGACTGATAAAATTCACCACATTTTATCAGTTGATAATGTCTCATTCCGTGTTAATAAAGGCGAAATTTTATGTATTGCTGGAATTGATGGAAACGGACAAACCGATCTTATTTATGGAATTTCTGGAATAGAAAAAATTAAATCCGGAAAAATAACATTAAAAGGAAAAGACATTTCAAATTTAGCAATTAGAAAAAGAAATCTTATGGGTATGTCGCACATTCCTGAAGATAGACAAAAATATGGTTTAATTCTTGATTATTCTTTAGAAAATAATTTAATTATGGAAAGTTATTTTACTCCAAAATTTGAAAAATTCGGTTTTTTAAAGAAAAAAGAAATTAGAAAATACGCCACTAAACTTATTGCTGAATATGATATTAGATCTGCACAAGGACCTATTACTAAAGTTCGTAGTATGTCTGGAGGAAACCAGCAAAAAGCCATTATAGCTCGTGAATTCGATAGAAATTGCGAATTATTGTTGGCTGTTCAACCAACCCGTGGACTTGATGTTGGTGCAATCGAAGGAATTCATAAACAGCTAGTTAAAGAAAGAGATGACGGCAAAGCTGTTCTTCTCGTATCTCTTGAGTTAGATGAAGTCTTGAGTTTATCTGACCGAATACTTGTTATGCATAAGGGAGAAATAGTTGGAGAATTTGATCCAAAGAAAACCACAAGACAAGAACTTGGTCTCTATATGGCCGGTGCTAAAAGAGATGAAAAAAGATTTCCTTCTAAGGAGGCCATAAAAAATGAACAATAGTAAAACAAAAACAAAGAACCAAGACAATTTCTTTAAAAGAACAATTAAAAAAGATGGTGTTCAATCAATTATCGCTTCTTTAATTTGTGTCATTATTGGTTTATTTATCGGTTACATAGTTTTATTATGCATAAATCCTGCTGGTGCTTGGGATGGTATCACTACAATCATCAAGAATTTTTTCACATTTAATAAAGAGAGTCTCAGATTAAAATATTTTGGTCAAACTTTAGCCAATACAGCACCACTTATCATGACTGGTCTTGCTATTTTATTTGCATATAAAGCTGGCTTATTTAATATTGGAGCTGCTGGCCAATATACAATGGGCGCATGTGCTTGTATTTATGCAGGTATTGTCTGGCAATTACCTTGGTATGTATGTATGTTATTCGCAATCCTTGCTGGAGGAATTTGGGGCGCAATAGTCGGTGTACTTAAAGCATATTTGAATGTTAATGAGGTTATTTCCGCTATTATGCTTAACTGGATCGGTTTATATTTAACGAATATTATTATTACCGGTTCTTCAGCTTGGGACACAACAAAACACGAAACTTACACCATGTTAAATTATAAAAACGCTTTAATTCCAAATTTGGGATTGGATAGTGTTTTCGGTGGATGTAAATATATAACATTAGCTGTGTTTATCGCAATATTTATGGCTATATTAGTTTTAGTTGTTCTTAATTTCACAACTTTCGGTTATGAACTCAAAGGAACTGGATTTAATAAAAATGCTGCCAAATATTGTGGTATGAAAGAGAAAAGAAACATAATAGTAACCATGTTTATTTCTGGTGGCCTTGCTGGTCTTGGTGCATCACTTTATTATCAAACCGGAATTGAACCTTGGTACGCTAATTCATCCGTTCCAGGAATGGGTTTCACTGGTATTAGTGCTGCATTCTTAGGCGGACTTAACCCAATCGGAACAATCTTCTCTTCTTATGTTATTACCCATATTAATAGTGCTGGTGCCCGTCTCGATACAGCCTATTATAGTGCTGAAATATCAGACTTAATCAGTGCAATCATTATTTACTTATGTGCCTTCGTCGGATTCTTCAAAATGTATATTACAAAGGTATTAAATAAACGTAACAAGATTGTAGATCAACGATTTGATACCCCAAAAGATATACCGACTAACGAATCGGCTAAAGGAGAGAAATAATTATGGATATGGTAGCTATTGTTATTCAATATACGCTTGTGTTTGCTTCCGTTTTAGCAATTGTCGCTCTTGGTGGTATGTTTAGTGAAAGATCAGGTGTTATTAATCTTGGTCTTGAAGGAACAATGGTTATTGGAGCCTTAGGTGGTGCCATTACCATGAGATACTTACCATCTGATATGAATGCTTTCCTAGTTGTATTTCTTGTTATATTAGTTAGTATTCTAGCGGGACTTGCATATTCTATGTTGCTGGCTGTTGCCACTATTACTTTTAAAGCAGATCAAACAATTACAGGAACTGCTTTAAATATTTTGGCTCCTGCTCTTGCAACCGTTATTGTTAAAGCCATTACTTTAAACCAAGACGGAAAAGCAACACCAAAACTCGATTACACCAATTTACAATCAAATTTCACATTTAAAATGTCTGAAGTTAATGTTTCTTGGATAATTCCTACAATTTTACTTCTTGGAACTTTAATTATTCTTTATTTCACAATGAAATCCAAAACAATTGACAAGAAGCAAAGAACTATTTCTTATGTTGTTATGGGTTCTTTAGCTGCAATCGCAATTTTATTCATCGTATTAATTGCCACTAATATTCTTGGAACAATTGGATTTGATTGGGGAGTCTTCATTATTCTCATCATTGTTTCATTATTAAAACTCGCTTCCATCCTTAGAAAAGTTATTAAAAAAGAAAAGGTTAAAACAAAAGAAATTGTTAATACTTCAATCTTCTTTGGATTAGCAATATTAATGATGATCTTAAGCTTAATTGGTTTATTCAAAGTTATGACTATGAATTGGTTCATTCCAATAATGGTTGTCTTAGTTTGTATTGCCTATTATGTTATTTATAAAACAAAATTTGGATTACGTCTTATGTCTTGTGGAGAAAATCCTGCCGCTGCAGATGCTGTTGGTATCAATGTTGTTAAAACAAGATATATTGGCGTCGCACTTTCGGGATGTTTAGCTGGTATTGGTGGAATTGCTTTCATCGCCTCTGTTAACTCTTCATGGTCATTCGATGTCGGCGTTAGCGGATTCGGTTTCTTAGCATTAGCCGTTATGATTTTCGGACAATGGAAACCAATCAATATTATGCTTGGTGCTACATTATTCGGATTCTTTAGAGCGATCGGTTTAACTTATGTCGCAATCCCTTTCTTAAACAATATGAATTTAAATTCAACTTGGTACTCAATGTTACCATATATTGTTTGTTTAATTGTTTTAGCTTTTACTTCACGCAAATCACGTGCACCAAAATCCGAAGGTATACCGTACGACAAAGCCACAAGGTAAACAAAAAAGCAGCGAAAGCTGCTTTTTATTTAATCTTTATTTTAATTATTTTACGAATGTTTTATAGAAGCCTGAAACGATACTATAAAAACGAGCATCTATAACTCTATATTTATATAAATCTTCAAAAGTTGTATCAATAAATTGTCTATCAGATTTGTAAAAAGCCTCGCAAATCCCCCCTAAAATAGCTGCATAGGTGTCACTATCACCACCATAAGAAATTACTTTTCTTACCGAATCTTCATAAGAATTTCCTTGAGAAAAAGCATATAAAACCTTAGGCAATGTGACTTGGCAACTAACTCCAAAAGTTTTATTTAATAAACATGAATCATCATATAAATATCCATAATCTTTATTGATTTGTTTTAAAATAAAATCTTTGGTTTCTCCGTGTCGAGCATAGAATATAGCATCAGTTGTCGCTAAAGCACCCTTAATTCCTTCTGGATGATTGTGGGTGGGAATAGTTACTTCAGTTGCCATTTTTCTACATTCTTCAATATCTTCAGAAAAATAAGCACAAGCCCCAACACGCATAGCCGAACCGTTTCCAAAAGAATCATAAGATTCATAACTATCAGAATGTGCCCATTTTGAAAAACGACGACCGTAACCTCTATGAGGATACTGAGTTGCAAACACTTTTAAATAATTTACAAAAGGACCGGCAACTTTATTAAAATGCACATCTAAAAGATATTTCATAACACAAACAGTTAAAACTGAATCGTCTGTAAAATTACACTTATAATAATCTATAAAATCAGCAAAATGCTCATCAAACGTATTGTTAAACTCATATTTACTTCCCGAAACATCTCCAATTATTGTACCCTTCATTAATTATTATTTTCTCTTTCCATTGCTAATGCAGCAGCTCCAACTATACCAGCATCATTCTTTAGTGATGCACATTCAATCAACACTTTTGGTGTTCCTTTATAACCATAATTTCTACTGGCGCAGTATTTTGTAACCTTTTCAATTAAGTAAGCACCTTGATTAGAAACTCCACCACCTAATAAGATGATTTCTGGTCTAAAAATATTGCAGTAATTTAAAACACCTTCACCAAGATATTTAATATATTTATCAACAACGAAATTTGCGCTCATATCGCCTTTTTTAGCGCATTCAAACGAAGTTAAACCATCAACATTTTCAATATCGCCTTTAGCAAAATCCCACATCATTGAAGATTTATTATTAAGCATTTCTTCTTTAGTATATTTCAATAAAGCCGAAGCACTTGCATAACGCTCGAAGCAACCTTTTCTACCACAACTACAGGAAATTCCATCAACAACTATTGTTGCATGACCGAGTTCAGCACCCTTTCCTTCATTTCCTTCAAATAATTTACCATCAAGAATTAATCCACCACCAATTCCTGTGCCTAAAGTTAATAAAACAACATTCTTGTATCCTTTAGCTGCACCAAATTTTGCCTCACCTAAACAAGCAACATTAGCATCATTTGATAAATAAATTGGTAATTTAAGATCTTTCAAATATTCAGCTAATGGGACATTTTCCATATATAAGTTAGTCGCAAAATCGATAGTACCCTTAGTTGTATTAACAACACCAGGAATACCAAAACCAATGGCCTTTACCGAGGTTTTTAGAGATTTTGCGTTCTCTAAAAGTTCTAAAATGAGTGTTTTTATATCTTTTAAAAACGTTCCCATTCCTAATTTTGCATCAGTTTTTTTCGAAGTTTTATACAGTATTTCTCCATCTGTCGTAACGATTCCACCTTTAATAGACATGCCGCCAACATCAATTCCAATATACGATTTTTCCATATTTAACCCCCAGTTTTTAAATTATAAGATATGATTTTACAAAACACAAATCTATAGAGCATAATTATGCTTCAATACTTCGTTTTTTTAATGAAAACTAAAAGGTTTTTGTTTAATATATAAATATGATTATTTTATGTGGCGCTAGTGCCAGCGGAAAATCCGAAATTTGTAAAAGTTTATGTTTTAATTTTGGTTATGTAAAATTTGTTACAACCACCACTAGAGCAAAAAGAATCGGCGAAGTCGACGGAGTCGATTATAACTTTATTTCTATAGAAGATTTTGAGCGTAAAATTAAAAATAATGAATTTATCGAATATGTTCAATATAACAATAATTATTATGGCACTGAAAAGAAATCCATCGCTGATAACGTTGTTTTAATTATTGAACCTAATGGACTCAGAAAATTTATGCAACTTAATGATCCTCATATTATTTCTTTCTTCTTAATTTGCGATGAAGAAGTTAGAAGACAAAGAATGATTAATCGTTTAGATAAAAAAGCCGATATTGAGGCGAGAATTAAAAACGATAAAATTAATTTTTTAATTCCTGAAGATACCAAATTAGATTTCTTAATTAATACTAGCGAGGACTCAACATTAACTTATGCCCAAAACATCAATAAACTTTATTGCGATAAGCTTGCTTCACTAAAAAAATAATTTTAATTTTTAAACAAAAAAGACCAGAATATCTGGTCTTTTAAATTGTTGTTATAAAATTAGAATTTATAAGCTTTTCCAAAGTAACAATGAGTAAGTAAATCAGCCATTTGTTCATCATTAATTGGGTTTGGGTTAGTGCTAGTACAAGCATCTAAAACTGCATTGTGAGCAATTTCAGGTAATTTCTTCTTGAATTCTTCTTCATTAACACCAAATTCTTGCATTGAATGTGGAATTCCTAATAAAGTGTTAAGTTCGTGAACTCTATTGATTAAACCTTGAACTTGTTCGTGAGCATCTTTTCCGGTAATACCTAATCTTTGAGCAATTTGGGCATATCTTTCAAGAGCTGTCTTGTTGTTAGCATTAAATTCAATGACGTGAGGAAGATACATAGCATTAGCACATCCGTGTGGGATATGTCCTGTTGAGAAAGCAGCACCTGTCTTGTGGGCCATTGAGTGGCAAATACCAAGTAAAGCATTTGAGAAAGCCATACCTGCTAAACATTGTGCATAGTGCATTTGTTCTCTACCATTTCCGTTAGCGTCTAAATATGAATCGAAAATGTTTGAATTAACCATTTGAATAGCTTGTAAGGATAAACCTTCTGTGAATGGAGTAGCAATTGTACCAACATATGATTCAATAGCGTGTGTTAAAGCATCCATACCAGTGAAAGCAACTTGCTTTTGTGGTAATCCACGAACGATGTCTGGATCAACGATAGCAACATCTGGTGTAATTTCGAAATCTGCTAAAGGATATTTGATTCCTTTGTGATAATCAGTAATAACAGCAAATGAAGTAACTTCAGTAGCAGTTCCGCTAGTTGAAGGAATAGCAACAAATCTTGCTTTTGTTCTTAATTTTGGGAAATTAAATGGAATGCAAAGATCTTCGAAAGTAACTGATGGATATTCATAGAATGCCCACATAGCTTTAGCAGCATCAATTGGGGAACCTCCACCGATTGCAACGATCCAATCTGGTTGGAATTCTTGCATAGCTTTAGCACCAGCTAAAACTGTTTCAACACTTGGATCTGGCTCAACACCTTCAAATGTTGTAACTTCTAATCCTGCTTCTTTTAAATTGTTAATGGTTTTATCTAAAAATCCACTAGCTTTCATGGCATGTCCGCCACAAACAACGATGGCTTTTTTGCCTTTTAAATTCTTTAATTCAGATAAACAACCTGAACCGTAATAAACGTCTCTTGGTAAAGTAAATCTCATAATTTATAATTCTCCTTTCTTTAACCAAAATACATTTTATATGATTTTTTAAGAAAGTAAAGTAAAATTAAGTAAAATTTTACTGAATTATATTTTATCGATTTAATCGGTAAAATATACTGAATTTGACCATAAAAAAATAGGGTTTTTCGGCCCTATTTATTTTTTAATTTTATTCTTTAATTATTGATAGATTGTAATTAAATAAAGCATTATTTAATTTATAGATGTCATATAAATTGTTTTGAATATAGTAAGAAACAATTAAATCTAATAATTGATTAGCGCCAAAGGAATAATTTAATTCTTTTAAAAACTTAGCAAGTTGAGTCTCATCCAATTTTAGTCCGATAGCTAAAGCATAAACAATTGGCTTGGTTGGAATTAAGGTTAGATCGGATTTAAGTTTATTAATGTAATTAAGAGTTAAATCAGAATTGAAGGCCAATTCTTCATCACTCATTTTCTTTTGGAACTTATTTAATAATTTTACGAATGAAGAATTGTTCTTAACAGGTTCAACCACTTCACGACTAACGCTTGAGCGATAGTTTGAAGTAACAAAGTTAGTTAATTTCTCTTGGAAACCATCATCGATCGTTTCTGGGAAATTTTTATACATAACCAAATAAACTTTATCGTTTAAATGTTCTTTTGTATATTTAAGAATTGTTTTATAAGCGACTTCATAGCAATCTTTTAAAGGATAACTAAATTCACCACTTAATAATGGAAAAGCAATGGAATGACCACCTTTTTCATTAAGGATTTTAAAAGACTCGTTATAAGCACTAGTAAGATTTTTTTCTTCATCATGTTTTCCATTAATATAAATAGGGCCAACAGCATGAATTATAAATTTGCAGTTTGTTAAATCAAAAGATTCTGTAACAACGGCTTTTCCAGTGTCACAATGCCCAATTTGATTACAAGCTAAAGCTAACTTCTTATCACCAGCTTTATGGTATATTGCTCTACCAACGCCCTCAACCATTTTGAGATTAACATTTGCGGCATTGACAATAGCATCAACATTCATTTCAACTAAATCACCTTTAAGTACGTAGAATGGCATAATTAAACTCCTAACTCTTTGTTTATTATAGACAAAAATTAGCCACTTTTATATAGATTTTAATATTAAAAATTAGACTTTTTTAAGTAATTAAGTATAAAAACTCAATATTTTAAAAAAATACCAAAAAACTCAGTGTTTTTTCCGTTTTATTAAGAGATTTTTTATAGATTTTTTACATTTTGTTCAATATTGACTAATAATCTAGTTATCAATACTAGATTTTTTTATTTTCGAGAAAGTTATATAATACTAAAATTGGAAAACAAAAAATGAAAAAGATATTAATTATTACCGATGACAACTCCGGTATTACACATAAAGAAGCAAAAAGATTAGGTATTAAGATTATAAGAATGCCTATCATAATAAACGGGGAAACATATTACCAAGACGAAACTATAACTTCAGAAAAGTTTTATGAGACTCTTCCTACAACTGAAGATATCAAAACAGCTGCTCCTATCATGGGCGACTTAATGAATATGTGGAAAGAAAATCTCAATGAATATGAAGAAATATTATTCATGCCAATGAGCAGCGGTTTAACATCGAGTGTTAACAATGCTGAATTATTAGCTAAAGATTTTGATGGAAAAGTAATTGTAGTCGACAACCACAGAATTAGTGTCACTTTAAAGTCCGCTATTCTTGATGCTATTAAATTAGTCGAACAAGGAAAAACTGCTACCGAAATCAAAAATATATTAGAAGAAAAAGGCACTTCTGAATCCTTTATTTTAATTATGGTTTCAACTTTAAAATATTTAAAACGTGGCGGAAGAATCACTGCTGCTGCCGCCTTAATCGGACAAACAATGCATTTAAAACCAATATTAAGAATTAATGGTGGAAAACTTGATGCTTACGCCACAAGTTTAGGTTTCAAAAGAGGAGCCTTATGCATGATTGATGGAATGGATAAAGCACTTGCTACTCAATTTAAAGATGTTCCTTTTGATAAAATACGTTTCGCCATTGCTTATACTGAAGATTTAGATGCTGCTTTAAGATTTAGAGAAGCTATCGCAAAACATTTAGGAATAGATAAAGAAAATATATGGCTTGATCCATTATCACTCTCAATTGGAGTTCATATCGGACCTGGGTCATTAGCTATCGCCTTCAGTAAGATCGTTGACTAATTTACATTAACTAATTTATAGTAATCAAAAACGTCATCTTCTTTAATTTTTTCAGCATTTAATTTTTGAATAATTTTTAAACTATTTTTATTTTGTTTATAACTTTTTATTGAAAAATAAGGGGTCTTTGCATGGGTTTTTGCAAAATCAATTGCACATTTAACTGCTTTATAAGCATAACCTTTATGTTGATAATCCTTTAATAATCTATAACCTAATTCAAAACTATTATCTTTAGTTAAATGATCGAAAACCACTTCACCAATTAATTTGTTATTTAATTTAATTCCAAAAACTAGGGTAGTTTTATTGTTAAAATCTTCTTGAACCATGTTATAAAAATAATCTTCGGTTGGCTCTTGACCATTCAAATCAGATTTATAATCATAACCCCAATATTCATTGTTTTTTTCATCCATATTAAGTTCACGATAAATAGATTTATCATTTTCGTTAATTGGAGATAAAGACAACGAATCATCGATCATAATAGTAGGTATTTCTTTTAAAAGATCAAGATTATTCAAAACAGTAAAAGTATATTTATCAATCATTTGTGTTGGATGAAGCGATTCTTTACTGAATCTTAAGCCTTCATCTCCGCTATCATCTTCACGATTAAAATATTTAATATTTTTGAAATGATTAGCCGTCATATAAATGATGTAAGAATAAATTCCGTCATAATCTCTTAAACATTTTTCAATATGATCAAAAATACAATCACCAATTATTTCTAATATTGTTAAACCAATAATTTTTTCGCCATCTTTTAAAAGAAAACATCTTAAACCCAATTTTTTATAATAACAAATCAGTTTTATGGCTTCGTTTTCTTCATTTTTTGCTTCTCCAGTTGTTAAAACTTTTGTTTCAGCAAATTCTTTTATAAATTCTTGCATTTTATTAAGTTCGTCATCTTTAGCCTCAACATAAACAACATTTGGATAAAGTTTCATAAACTTCGACACATGGTGTCTTTTTGCACTATATTTATTTCCTTTAAATTCAGCAAAATCACTTGTCAAATAAAGGTAATCACTCCAATCTCTTGAATACACAACTTCATTATGAGGAAATTTTTTCGATAAAACCAAAGCCTCATCGTGAGTCAAATTGACAAATTCTAAGGGATATTTACCATTTGCAAAATAATCATTAATAATTTCATCGGTATCAAAAATAGTTCCACCATCTTTTGTGATTGGTAAACTGTAATAAGCCTTATTTTTCTCAAACGCTTCTCTAAAATATAATGTATCGTTGTCGATACAAAAATATGAATCAAAATAATCTTTCCAACTAAATTTCACACCTAAAGTGAAATCACAATTCAAACTTTTTTTACTAGCAAAATAGTCTTTAAGCCTTAACAAATCCGCTTCTTCAATTTTTCTAAACTGTAACATATGTTTTTAATTATACATCATAAAACCATTTATAAATCAAATATGCTCTTAATTTATTTTGTAAAATTTATAAGTTTTTAGTAATTGTGTTTAATTTAAACCGTATATTATTTAAGATATAAGTATGGCTGAAAGAGGAATGAAAAAGTACTTACCTTTTTCTAGCTTGATTGAACAAGAAACATATCTTAAACAGATGCTTTATGAAAAAAATAAGGTGTCTAAACCACAGATTTCAGTCGAACAAGCTAGAAAAATAGATCGAATTCTCCATGAATTCGATCCAGATTTTTTGTATTCCATAAAGATCTTTCTAGATGGATATCTTTATAACATTAAAACCAAAATAAAAAGCATCGATATAAATAAAAAAATAATTTATTTTACTGATTTTTATATTCCGATCAAAAATATTATTGATATAGAAGATTGCGACCCTTTTACTGAAATTTGTTAATTAATAACCTTTGTTTCTCATTCTCTTTAAATAAATAGGATATAAGAGATATAAAGATGTTTCTAAAAATCCAAATACGCTAATAATAATTGCACAGATTAGATTTACATAACTTGTTAGACTAAGTGTTCCGCTGCTTATTTGAAGAATAAAAACATAAATATCGCCAGCTAAACTTAATAAAGCACCAGCAGAAATTAAAGCACCAAAAACAATCAATAATGTTGAATAAACTGTTTTTCCTCTTCCTTTATAAAAATCAACCAATAAGAAGGCAAAATATAAAACACCGAATAAAGCCGAAGGAATTTGAAAGAAAATCAAAACTCCGCCACTAAATGAACCGAATATTAAAGGGAGTATGAAATCACATACACAAAGAATCATAATTGCTTGATAGCATTGACCAAAATTACTTTTGCCACGAATAAATGTTCCACAAACTGATAAATAAAATATAGCGTTAATAAAATAAGAAATAATAGTTAATAGATAAGTGCTCATTTCAGCGCCATTAATTTTACTAACAATGGCAACAACAATTCCGCTAATAATGTTAATAACGCACAAAACAGCAGTAACAAATGCACCAAACGAACCGAAATTTGTTCTTCTAATTCTATCTTTTAATCTCATACTTTTTTCCCTTCTTATATTTATAAACTGTCACCATTTTTCATGGCTTTTAACTCAAATAAAGAATCACGTAATTGAATAGCTTTTTCAAAATCAAAGTTTTTAGCTGCTTCATGCATTGCTTTATCAAGTTCCTTAATTTTATACTCAAGTTCTCGTTTTGTCATCTTTCCTTTTATCTCAGTAGTTTCATCTTCTTTAATTGATAAAGGAGGAGTGATTGGTTTAACAATTGTTGTAGGAATAATTCCGTTTTCTGCGTTGTATGCCATTTGAATTTCTCTTCTTCTATTTGTTTCGTCAATACACTTTTGCATTGAATCAGTAATTCTATCAGCATACATAATTGCTTTTCCATGAACATTACGTGCACAACGACCAACAATTTGAATTAAACTTCTATCACTTCTTAAGAAGCCTTCTTTATCGGCATCTAATATGCCAATTAAACTCACTTCTGGAATATCTAAGCCTTCTCTAAGTAAATTTATACCTACCAAAACATCATATTTTCCTTTACGTAATTGGTAAATAATTTCGCTTCTTTCAAGAGTCTTAGTTTCGCTATGTAAGTAGACGGTTTTAATACCCAAATCTTTCAAATACCCCGTTAAATCCTCGGCCATTTTAATAGTTAAGGTAACAATCATCGTACGTTCATTCTTAGCAGTTCTTTGTTTTATTTCGCTTATTAAATCATCTATTTGCCCTAATGAAGGACGAATTTCTAATACAGGATCAATAAGACCTGTAGGTCTAATAATTTGCTCAGCGCTGACGCCATGAGCTTGTTCAATTTCAAAATCTCCAGGAGTAGCTGAATCACAAATAACTTGATTGATCTCTCCTAAGAATTCATCAAAATTTAAAGGTCTATTATCTAAAGCACTTGGAAGACGAAAACCATACTCAACCAAGGTTGTTTTTCTACTTCTATCACCATTAAACATACCTCTAATTTGAGGTAAAGTAACATGAGATTCATCAACTATTAATAAATAATCTTTTGGAAAATAATCCATTAAACAGAAAGGTTTTTCACCAGGTTTTCTTCCATCAATATGTCGAGAATAGTTTTCTATTCCAGGGCACATTCCAAACTCACGAAGATTTTCAACATCTTGACGAGTTCTCATTTCAATTCTTTCGGCTTCTAATGGTTTACCTTGTTGTTTATAAAAAGCGATTCGATCTTCTAATTCATCAAGAATATGCACACAAGCATTTTCAATACGTTCTCTTGTTGCAGCTCGATCATAAGCAGGAAATAAATTAAAAGTTTTAAATCTTTCTAAAATTTCTCCAGTCACATAATTAACTCGAGAAATTTTTTCGACTTCATTATCAAACATATCAAGTTTAATGTACCATTCGTCACTATCTGGAGGCATTATATCGATAATATCTCCATGAACTCTAAATTTTCCTGGTGACAAATCTATATCATTTCTTTTGTAACTTGATTCAATCAATCTAACAAAAAACTTACGTCTATCTATTGATTCTCCTTCTCGTACTTCAAAAACTAATTTTGTATATTCTAAAGGGTCACTTAAACCGTAAATTGAAGCAACACTGGCCACAACTATTGTATCTTTTCTACTAACTAAGGAATTGATGGCACTTACACGCATCATTTCAATTTCTTCATTCATTAAACAAGACTTATCAATATATGTATCACTACTTGGTAAATAAGCCTCAGGTTGATAAAAATCAAAGTTAGAAATAAAGTATTCAACTCTATTATCAGGGAATAATTCTTTCATTTCAGCATATAACTGACCAGCAAGAGTTTTATTGTGAACCAAAATTAAAGTAGTCTTTTGTGAGCGTTCAATAATATTGGCCATTGTAAATGTTTTACCAGTGCCAGTCGCACCTAATAAAACTTGCCATTTTTTATGTTCATTAAGTCCTTCTACAAGTTGAGCAATGGCCTTTGGTTGATCACCAGTTGGTTTATATTGACTATGTATTACAAACTTTTTACTTTCCATCGCTTTCTTCTTTTTTCTTGCTCTTTCTTTTAGCTTTATTTTGCTTAATTAAATTTATTGTTTCGCTAGCAGCAGTATTTGTACTCTTTTCGTTTTTACTGAAGCCTTCTCCAGAAACCTTTTTACTTTGTGAAAAGGTCATAAAGGCTGTTGGATCAATACCAGCCATTTCATCCTTAATTTTTAAATATTCTCTACGTAAACAAACTATTCTAACTAATTTTTTATTTTCTTTAGAATATCCGCCAACGACATCAATAATTGTGGTTGTTCTATCTAATTTTTCATTAACATATTTAGTAACTTCATCTGGTTTAGAAGTAATTACATCGCAAATATATGCCACATTTAAACCGTTATAAACAAACTCAATTGCAACAGAACAAACCAGTGCAGAAACAATACCCACTAAGCCACCAATGAACTTTGTGCTATCGTTAGAAACTATATCAACAATTATTCCAGCAATAACAACAACGGCATCAAAAAAGAACGAATTTACAGAAACATTTGTTCCAAAAAATTTATTAACAATAAATGATAAAATATCAAAACCACCGGTAGAACCCCCTCCAATGAAGGTTATTCCACATCCAATTCCAACAAAAGCTCCACCAAAAATACCAAATAAAAGATAACTTCCAGCATCTAATCCAGTACCTACATATTGAATGACTCCATTAATATATTCAAACTCTTGACCTGGCGCCATAAGTTTCAAAACATTATCAATCATTCCTGTTCTTAAAATAAGAGTAACAAAAATAGGATAAAAAATTGTCGATGCTAAAGTGCTTAAAGAAAATTTAAGCCCAAGAATTAACAAACCAGCAAAGAAAAGAATCCAACATATAATGTAAGACCAAATATCAACCGATAAAAGACCAGCATTGCTTAAAAGAATAGCTAATCCGCTAACACCACCAGAAACAATCGAAAATGGTGTTAAAAATATACCAGAACCTAAAGAAACAATAAATGTTCCTAGCAAAACAATAAATAATTCAAAAATAGAATGCAAAAATTTCTTTCTATCAAATGGTTTTTTCATTGAAAGTTTATTCATGATTTTTTGCCTCCATTTCTAAATAACTATATATAAAGCCAAGTATTTCTCCATCCATTATCTTGTCGATTTGAGTAGATTCATATCCAGTTCTATTGTCTTTTACTAAGGTATAAGGACAGAATACGTAAGATCTGATTTGTGATCCCCATTCAATATTCTTTTTATCGCCAATTATTCCTTTTAATTTTTGTTCTTTCTTTTGTAACTCTAATTCGTAGAGTTGAGACTTTAACATACTCATTGCAGTCTCTTTATTTTTTAATTGAAATCTATCAATTTGGCAACTCACAACAATTCCGGTAGGAATATGTGTAATACGGACAGCGGTTTCGACTTTATTAACGTTTTGACCACCAGCTCCTCCACTTCTATATGTATCAATAATTAAATCTTTTGGATCGATTTGAATATTTACTGCTTCATCAAATTGAGGAACTACATTAACACTAGCAAAAGATGTGTGTCTTCTTGCATTGGAATCAAAAGGAGAAATTCTAACTAATCTATGAACACCTTTTTCACCTTTAAGCATTCCATAAGCGTTCTTGCCTTCAATTAAAACAGTAGCTGATTTTAAACCGGCTTCTTCGCCTGGTTCATAGTTTAAAACACTGTATTTAAAATCGTTTTGTTCGCAAAAACGTTCATACATTCTAAGTAACATATTCGCCCAATCACAAGCTTCAGTTCCGCCTGCACCTGGATGAACATCGATTGTACAACCTGAATTATCATATTCTCCATTAAATAAAACTAAGTGTCTTAAATCTTGAAGTTCGACATTAAATTTTTCAAAATCTGCACTGGCCATATCAATCATTTCTTGATCGTTTATGTCTAATGAATCAATAAAATCATTTAAATCTTTAAAGACACCATTAAGTTTAGTAAAAGAATCGACTTTAAACTGCATGCCGTTTCTTTTATCTATAATTTTACTAGCTTCACGTTGATTATCCCAAAAATTTGGGCCTAAGGATTGTTCGTCTAATTCATGAATTTTTTCTTTTAAAGAAGGTACATCAAAGAGATGCACTAAGATGTTCTATTTGACTTAGTGCCTCCGACATATTTTGCTTTAAAATATATAAATCCATTGCCAATCCCCCTTAATTTGTATGAATGTCGTCGTAGTTATGTTCTTCAGCGACTTTCTTTTCTTTATCAATATCACTAATATTAAGTTTAGCTTTTTTAGCATCTTCTGTACTAATAGCTTTAAGTTTTTCAGTTTCTTCAGGAGCAGCAATTGGGGTGCTTTGCGGTTGTTGAACTTCAACAGTAAAGGCATCCTTTTTAACTTCTTCTTTAGGTTGAATCTTAACACTCATTAAGTTGAGAACAACTTCAAGAGCAATAACTTCAAGCATTTCTCTAAACATTGCCCAACCTTCATTAACATAATCTTGAAGTGGGTTAATTTGTCCATATCCTCTTAAACCGACTGATTCTCTAAATCTAGTCATGTTGTCGATTTGTTGTGTCCAGTTTCTATCAATACATCTAAGTGTTATAGATCTTTCGACTTTATCAATATCTTCTTTTGGCCAATTTTTCTTTAAACCATTGTAGTGATCCAATAATAAATCACTTAAATCTTCACCAACTTCTTTTGGATCAGCATCATCATATAAAGCTGATTTTAAAGAACCGGCTTCTAAGAATCTTGGTTCACAAATACTAACTAATGAGGCGCCATTAACATTTTTAGAGGCTGATTTTTCTAAAACAGCTCTCTTTGCTAAAGCTTGTCCACAATCATTGAAAGTATCTAATAATAATTCATTAATACTGTCTGCAAATAAGATTTTGTCTCTTTTTGCATACATAATTTGTCTTTGTTTTGACATAACATCATCGTAATCAAGTAAATTTTTACGAACATCGAAGTTTTGGCCTTCAATTCTCTTTTGAGCTCCAGTAATTGCATTACTTAACATACGAGATTCAATAGCTTCATCACCATAACCTTCGAAAGCTTTTCTTAATTGATCACTTGCAAATCTAACCATAAGTTCATCATCTAAAGATACATAGAATCTTGAGAAACCTGGATCTCCTTGACGTCCGCTTCTACCTCTTAATTGGTTATCAATACGTCTTGATTCGTGTCTTTCGAGACCGAAAACACATAAACCACCAAGAGCTCTTGTTTCAGGAGTTAATTTAATATCGGTTCCTCTACCTGCCATATTAGTAGCAAGAGTAATATGTCCCATTTCTCCAGCGTGAGAAATAATTTCGGCTTCTTTTCCATTATTTTTAGCATTTAACATTTCGAATGGTAAATGAGCGTCACGTAAATATTTAGCTAATTCTTCACTTGCTTCAACAGAAGGTGTACCAATAAGAATTGGTTGTCCTTTTTTGTGTCTTTCAGTGATTTCTACAACCATTGCTTTAATTTTTGAAGGTTTTGTAGCAAAAACATAATCAGTTGCATCTTCTCTAATAACTGGTTTGTTTGTTGGAATACAAATAACTCTCATGTTATAAATTTTTTGGAATTCTTCTTCTTCGGTTTTGGCTGTACCAGTCATACCACCGATTTTGTTGAATAATCTAAAGAAGTTTTGATATGTAATTGTAGCTAATGTAACAGTTTCTTCCTTAATCTTAACGCCTTCTTTAGCTTGAATAGCTTGTTGAAGACCATCAGAATATTCTCTTCCTTTTAAGACACGGCCAGTAAATTGGTCGATTAATTGAATTTCATTATTTTGATCAACAAGATATTCAACATCTCTAGACATTGTGTAATTAGCCTTTAATGCTTGGTGAATTCTATGAACTAAATCTTGAAGTTGTGGAGCATATAAGTTTGGAATACCAAAAAGTTTTTCCGCTTTATCGACACCACTATCAGTTAAGTTGCAAGATTTGCTCTTAACATCAACTTCAAAGTCACCATCAGGAATATAATCTGGATGTTTGTTTTTGAAAACATCATCAACAGGAGTTGATGCAGTTAACATCTTTACAAATCTATCAGCAACAGTATATTGTGAGGCAGTAGCTTTAGCACCACCCGAAATAATTAAAGGAGTTCTTGATTCATCAATCAAAACACTATCGGCTTCATCGACAATACAGAAGTTTAATCCTCTTAAAACACGTTGTTCTCTTGTAGGAGCCATATTATCACGAAGATAATCGAAACCTAATTCTGAGTTAATTGTGTAGCAAACATCGCATCTATGGACATGTTTTTTCTCTGTAGTGTTTAAACTATGCAAGTTACATCCAACAGTTAAGCCAAGCCATCTATAAACTTGACCCATTTCATTTGAGTCTCTTTGAGCAAGATATTCGTTAACAGTAACAACATAGCAACCTTTACCGGAAAGAGCATTTAAATAAACTGGCATAGTAGCAGTAAGAGTCTTACCTTCACCAGTACGCATTTCTGCGACATTACCATCATTTAAAACTAATCCACCAATAATTTGGCATGGGAAAGGATATAAGCCTAAAACTCTTTTTGCAGCTTCTCTAACAACAGCAAAAGCTTCGAATTTGATATCGTCTAAGGTTTCACCTTTACTCAATCTGTCTTTAAATTCGACAGTTTTGTTTCTTAATTCGTCATCTGTAGCCTTTGACATTGCTTCCGCATATGTTTCAACTTTTCTTTCTTGTTTGAAATATTTCTTGATAGTTCTTTGATCAACTCTGAAAATTTTTTCGATAATATTAGCCATTTTTAAAACACCTTTTCTTTACGTTGTTAAATTATACCATTATAGATAATGGTAATTAAGTCTTTTTTTAAGACGTCATCAATACCAAAGTGGGTATTTGTCAGTCAAGACTTTAACTTGACCTTTAATCTCTTCGTCACTCATTGTTTTTTTGAGTTTTGCATCAATCAATTGTGCGACTTTTCTGAAGTCTTCTTCTTTAAAACCACGAGTAGTCATTGCAGGAGTTCCTAATCTAATTCCACTTGTAACTCTAGCAGATAAAGTTTCGTTTGGAATCGTATTTTTATTAACTGTAATGTTTACTGAATGTAATGAAGTTTCGGCTTCTAATCCGGTAACTCCAATTGAATTATAGACATCAATCATAAACAAATGATTATCAGTTCCACCACTCACTATTCTATAGCCTAATTTTTCAAATTCCCCTGCAAAGGCCTTCGCATTTTTAATAATGTTGGTTGCATAGACAGTGAAATTTGGATCCAAATCTTCTTTGAATGCAACAGCTTTTGCAGCGATAATATTCATCAATGGTCCACCTTGAACTCCAGGGAAAACAGCTTTATTAATTTTCTTATAAAGATCTGCACTATTAGTTAAAATAATTCCACCTCTTGGTCCGCGAAGTGTCTTGTGGGTTGTTGAAGTTACAACATCAGCATAATCACATGGATTTTGATGAAGACCAGCAGCAACTAAACCAGCAATGTGTGCCATATCAACAAATAAATATGCACCAACTTTTTTAGCAATTTCAGAAAATCTTTTAAAATCTATAAAACGAGAATAAGCACTTGCACCAGCAATAATCATTTTTGGTTTAATTTCTAAAGCTAATTTCTCAATTTCATCATAATTTAATTGCTCAGTTTCTTTATCAACTCCATAGGTATAACAATCATAATCTTGTCCAGAAAATGACAACTTATAACCATGTGTTAAATGTCCACCAGCACTAAGTGCCATACCCAAGACTTTATCTCCGTGATTTAATAAAGCTTTATAAACAGCCATGTTAGCTTGTGATCCGCTATGAGGTTGGACATTAGCATATTTAACATTGAAGAGTTTTTTAATTCTCTCTTGAGCTAAAACTTCCACTGTATCTACATTTTCGCATCCACCATAATATCTTGCTCCAGGATATCCTTCAGCATATTTATTGGTCATAACACAGCCAATTGCTTCAAGAACAGCATTGGAAACAAAATTTTCACTAGCAATTAATTCGACATTATTTTGTTGTCTAATTTTCTCTTTTTCGATAGCATCGAAAACTTCACAATCTTCATTTTTAATATATTCCATACATAAATCCTCAATGCCTAGATTATATAACAGAGGACCATTAAAAACTTATTAAAATAAAATTATTTTTTCTTCTCAATATTAAGCATTCTTTTTGACATTACTAACACCTCTATTTTCTTTGGTTTTAATGTTTTAATTAATTCAATTGCTCTATGCATTGTAGATCCAGTCGTAATAACGTCGTCTACCAACAAAATCTTAGAATTCTCAAGATTTAAATTCTCCTTAAGAAATAAATGCTTGCTAATTTCTCCTCTTTCTTTTGAATTATGAAGAGCTTGTTTGAAGTCTCCTCTTTTTTCTAAAATTTTAGTCAATTTAAAGCCAACAGATTCAAAAATAGTTTCCACGTGATTAAAACCACGCTCTAAATCAGCCTCTTTATTAGACGGAATCGGAACCACAACGAAACCTCGATAACGAAACATTAATTCATGTTTATAAGGGCCCAAAAATGTCGAACACAACTCATAATCAAAACATCCTTTGAACTGAAAAAGCTTTTCTTTTATATAATCGGTATACTCATAAATTGCTAAACCGGGAAACGATTCAAATTTGAATTCTTTGAAGATTGGTTTGTATCTTTGAATGCATTTATCACATATACCTACATAATTATTGAGCAAGAGATGAATTGACTTTTCATCAAAACTTTTAAAACAAACTTTACAAATAGGAGTTTGCTCTTTTAGTAAAAGAAATAGCTTCGTCAATATAAGCGGTTTTTTTCGTTGCGTAATAATAAACGTCACCTCCCTCAGCTCCTTTAACTCTACCAACCCTTCCAGATATTTGAATTAAAGAAGCTGAATTATAGATTTGATCGTCCGCACAAAAGATTATTACTTGTAAATTTTTAAGAGTTACACCTCTTTCTAATACAGCAGTCGTAATTAAATACTTGTATTCTTTTGCACGAAACTTCTCAATTATTCGTGTTCTTTCTTTTTCCTTAGAATGAACAAAATAACCACCCTTTACAAGGGATTTTGTAATTTTAAACAGGTCTTCGCACATTGAAATTGTTGGAACAAAAACTAGACACGGCTTATTTTGTTCACGATAAATTTTTAGTTGTTTAACTAAACATATTAGTAGAATAAATTTTGGGAATACCTTCACTTTCGGTATCGGGAGAGGGTGTCGATGATACCTTGTAAAAAGATTAAGTGTGATGTGCCCTGGTTTACTAAACTCTTCAAGAGTTGCTTTATCAGGAGTTGCACTCATCAGGACATAATTTCCTTTAACACTTCTTTTTGCCAATGCTTTTAATACCTCGTTTCCATGATATGGAAAAGCATCGATTTCGTCTAAAATTAATAGATCAAAATAAGCTGGGTATCGATATAGTTGATGGGTTGTTAAACAGATAATGTCGCCATTCAATAATTTTGTATTTCCTCCAAAAACACTTGTAACAACGTTATTTTTAAATGTCTTTTGAAACCTTATTGCTAACTCAATAATAACATCTCTTCTTGGAACAGCAAAACCAACACGCATTGAATGTCTTAAAGCATACTCAATCACTTTGAATACTAATTCAGTTTTTCCAGCGCCACATACGGCATAAATCAATACATTAATATGATTCTTAAAATTATCTAAAACTGAAGAAGCAATTCTTTTTTGATCGGCACTCAATTCATAGTTGATAATCGCATCGCTTTTTTCTGGTTTTAAAAAACTAATCGACTCATCAACTGATTCGCCCATAAATGAAATACACCTTCGACAATATGGAATATTGTTCCTATATCCAATATATCGAGGATCTTTATTTCCACAAACTGGACAAATAAATTCTTTACTAATATAAAAACCTCCTCACATACAAGATGTATGTTAAGGAGGTTTTTTCTACCCTAAATTTTAAATTTTTACTTTTTCTCGTATTTTGAGATAGTATCAACACGAACTGTATGTCTTCCACCTTCAAAATCAGTGTTCAAGAAAATGTCAGTTCTTCTTAAAATATCATTGATATCCATGTGTTTTGCACCAAAAGATATCATATTTGCATCGTTGTGTTGTCTTAATAAACGAGAAACGTCATCGTTATAGCCAATTCCGCATCTGACATTTTTTACTTTGTTAGCAGCAATTGTAACGCCTTCGCCTGTTGAGCAAAACAAAATACCGTACTTACATTTACCAGTTCCAACTAACTCAGCAGCTTTAAGAGCAAACTCAGCATAGTTACAACTTGCTGTGGAATCTGTTCCACAATCAACAACTTCATAACCACTATCAATCAAATGTTTTTTGATTACTTCTTTAGCTTGAAAACCACCATGGTCCGAACCAACAGAAATAATACCTTTGCTTTTTTCTACCATAATTAAGCCTCCTCTAGATCCTTTAAACTAATAGGACCAACTCTCAATACGACAATTTTGTCTCCATCAATTTTACATACAGTTGATGGTATGTTGCTTTGGGATTCACCAAACACAACTCCGTCTATTATACCATTAAAATATTCAATTGCTTCTTTACTGCTTGTTGCAGGTGCTAGATCACTAGGATTGCAGCTTGGAACTAATAATGGCACACCAACTTCATTAATCATATTAATTACAAATTGTGAGTCAGGAATTCGAATTCCTACAAATCCTGTTCCTAAATCTAGATAATGTGGGACCGTACTTTTAGTTTTAACAATAATTGTTAATGGACCTGGCATAAATTTTTTAATAATAGATTTAATTTTTGGAGTTATCTCTATTATATCTTGAACTTGCTCAATAGAGGAACACATTAAAGTAAAAGGCTTATTTGGAGGTCTCTTTTTTACATTTACTAAACGATTAAAGGCCTCTTCACTATTAGAAATACAGCCTAAACCAAACACAGTCTCAGTAGGAAAAGCAACTATACCGCCATTTTGTAAAATTTTTGCAGCAGTCTTGTAATCAGATTTCGAAATATTTAACATCGTAGCCTCCTGTGATAATCAAATATCTATATTTATCATATATATCCTTCAAAAATATAAATGATGTGTCTTCATCTTTAAAATATTTACCAATTAATTGAGTTAAAGCATCTTTTTGGTCATAATTAATTTCAAAAGCCATAACAAACTTTTTATTCATAATCTTTCTATAGTTTTTAAAATAATCTTTATAAAACGCCAAACCATCTTCCGAATAAACTGCATACATAGGTTCATAATTCATAACAATTGGTTCGATATCATCTTTATTTTCTACATATGGTGGATTAGACAATAAAACATCTAATTTAATTTTGTTATCTAACAAAGGTTGAATTTTATCGCCCTTCAAGAATTCAACATATAAGTTGTGTCTTCGCGAATTACTTCTTGCAACCTCTAAAGCATCTTCGTATAAATCAGAGGCGATAATTCGACTATTTGGATATTTATATTTCATATATAATGCGATGCAACCACTACCAGTACAAATATCACCAATCGTATCGTGATTTAGCGAATTATCGCTGATTAATTTTTGCACCAACATTACTAGTCCTTCAGTCTCTGGACGAGGGATTAATACGTTGCTATTTACATAAATATCTAAGTCAATAAATGGGGCTTCACCAAGAACATATTGGAGAGGTTGTCCTTCTATTACTTTTTGAAGATTTCTATCAAAACAATGGGGATTGGCAAGGGTTTTATCAAAATTTGTAATTAATTCAGTAAAAGAATTTAACCCTTCAGCATTCATTAATAATCGATAAATTATGTTATCTGAAAGCGAGATATTTTTTGTTTTTAAATCGCTTCTAGTTTTTAAAAAAGTCTCTCTTAGTGTTGACATTAGAATGTCTTCCCAGCAATTTTTTGCTCTTGATCATAATTAATTAAAGCATCGACAATTGAATCTAAATCGCCTTCCATAACTCTATCTAATTGTTGAATTGTAAATCCAATTCGGTGATCAGTAACTCTATTTTGTGGATAGTTGTAAGTTCTAATCTTTTCGTTACGGTCTCCGCTACCAGTCTTACTTCTATATTGAGCATCACTTGCAGCTTTCTTTTCTTCTTCTAATTGAGCTAATTTACTTGCAAGCATTTCCATACAAATTTCATGGTTTTGAATTTGTGATTTCTCGGTTTGACAAGAAACAACAATACCAGTAGGAATGTGTGTAATACGAACAGCTGATTCAGTTTTATTGACGTTTTGTCCACCAGCTCCTTGAGATCTATATCTATCAACTCTTAAGTCTTCATTTCTAATAGTGACATCATTAACTTCGGTTTTTGGCATAACAACAACAGTAGCAGTTGATGTATGAACTCTTCCGTTAGCTTCTGTCTTAGGAACTCTTTGAACTCTATGAACACCAGATTCATACTTCAAATGGCTATAAGCGTCATCTCCAGAAACAATGAATGAAACAGATGAATATCCGCCAACACCACATGGATTTTCATCAATAATCTTGTATTTCCAACCATTTTTATCGCAATAACGAATATACATTCTAAATAAATCACCAGCAAAAATATCAGCTTCATCACCACCGACAGCACCTTTAATTTCGAAAATAATATCTTTTCCATCATTTGGGTCAGTAGGTAAAAGCATAATCTTTAAATCTTCTTCAATTCTTTCAGCTTGTTGTTCATTAGATTTAAATTCTTCTTTTCCCATTGCAGAAATCTCAGGATCGGCGTCACCAGTCATAACTAATGCGTCATCCATATTCTTTTTAAAATATTTAAATTTTTTGAAAGTTTCAACAATTGGCTCCAAAACACTTCTTTCTTTTGACAAACTTTTAAATTGTCTTAAATCGTTAGTTACGGAAGAGTCGCTTAAAAGAGTGTCTATTTCTCCAAGACGCTTTTCGCTAGCAACTAACCTATCAAACATACTTTTATCCATAATAATTACCTTTTAAACAACCAAATATTACTATATTTTTCGTCATTTTTAAACCTACATATTATAGTATAAATATAAACTTTATAACTTTATAAGAAGTGACCTTTTGTGTATAATAAAAATTAGGTAAAAATTAATGTCTTATTTAGCTCTTTATAGAAAATACAGAAGTAATACTTTTGATGAATTGGTCGGACAAAAACCTGTAATTCAAACTTTAGAAAATGCTCTAAAGAACAACAAAATTGCTCATGCATATCTTTTTAGTGGGCCTAGAGGTACTGGAAAAACTAGTATTGCTCGTCTTTTTGCTAAAGCTTTAAATTGTGAAGAAGGAATCGGACATCAATGTAATAAATGCGAAAACTGCATACAAATTGGTGAAGGTATTCATCCAGATGTAATTGAAATAGATGCTGCTAGTAATTCGGGTGTTGATGAAGTTAGAAACTTAATTGATCAAGTCAAATATGCCCCAATAAAAGGCAGATATAAGGTCTACATTATCGACGAAGTCCACATGATGTCAAATAATGCTTTTAACGCTTTATTAAAAACGCTAGAAGAACCACCATCATATGTTGTTTTTATTTTATGCACTACTGAACCTTACAAGGTTTTACCAACTATTTTAAGTAGATGTCAAAGATATGAATTCCATAAAATTGATGATGCAGATTTAAAAGAATTACTAAATAGAGTTCTTAAAGAAGAAAAAATCACTGCTGACGATGGCGTCGTTAATTTATTAATCGAAATCGCTAATGGCGGAGCAAGAGATGCCTTATCTCTTCTCGACCAACTTATCGCTTATAGTGGAGACCACATCGCAGTTCAAGATATTAAAAATGTTTTCGGCTTAACAAGTAACCAAGAGAAACTCACTTTATTAAAACAAGTTTCTTTATCTCAAGTTAACGAAATTCTTAATACAATCAATGAATTTGCCAATAGAAATGTCGATATTAACCGCTTAACTAACGATTTATTGTACTTATTAAAAGACGCATTAATTTATAGTAAAACATCAAATAAAGACTTACTTGAAGTTTCAAAAGAAGATACCGCAAAGAATATTTTAAATTTATTTAATGCTCAACAAATTAATGGATTCATTGATTCATTAATTCAATGCACCAACGAATTTAAAACCACTTCTAACCCTCGTTTCTTATTTGAAATATACATGTTAAAAGCTTCTGAAAATTTCAGTGTAAATAGTAAACCAATTGAGCAAAAAACAACAAAAGAAGAGGGATTGGCAAGGGAAATTGTAGAAAAACCAGAACCAGTTATCACTCCTAAAGTTGAGACTATTGTTCAAAAACCTGTTGAATCTACTCCAATAATTCAAAAACCTATTGAAGAAGAAAAACCAACTATTACTAATGTTCCTTTGGTTCAACCAAAGCCTGAATTAAAGATAAACAAACCTCACAATTCGAAATTCAGCAAATTATTAACTGAGGGCGATTCCTTAAAGATGGATGAAAACACTTTAATTTCCTTAATGGTTTTAACTAATGCAAAAAGAGAAATTAGAAAAAATCTTATTGCTATATGGGATAAATTAGATAGTTTTATCAATGCCGATAACGCTCAATATGTGGCAATTTTAAAAGATGGAAAACCATTTGCAGTTACTAAGAGACATTTAGTTTTGCTTTATGACTTTAAAGCTCCTGCAACTAAAGTAAATATCAAAGAAAACCAAGTTAAATTGAAAGTGATTATCAAACAATTAACTGGTCAAGATTATCAGATATACGCAATCGATCGTAGCGAATCAACCCACGCTACTTCAACATTCTATGGGTTACAACAATTAGGTACATTACCAACGAATATAAACGTTGATGAT
>CAYQCJ010000007.1:0-48569 GCA_964416025.1 uncultured Staphylococcaceae bacterium
GAAGGTTTTCTTTAATAGTTCCTTTAAATAACCAAGTATCTTGAAGAACCATACCAACTGATCCTCTTAAGGCACTTCTAGTGTAATCAGTAGTTGGAACATTATCGAGTAAGAGTTCACCATCATTTAAGTAATCTGGAAGCTTTTCTTCAAGTTCTTTTCTATTAAATTTAGTTTCATCTAATCCTTTAACGCATTCATCATAATATGCCATAACGTTCTTTTTAGCTAATTCGATATTTTCTTGAATTGATAAAGAATCATCAAAAGAAGGGGTATTGGCATGGGTTATTGGTTTTCCAGTAATAGAAGAGACCTTATTCATTAAGTAATTTTCTTGAGCAATTAAATCGTCTTTTGTCATAGTATTACTTAATTCATAGAATCTCATAATAAGGTTAACCATAGTAGTTTTACCAGCACCAGTTGGTCCAACAATTGCGATGGTATCACCAGCATTTACTTTTAAATTAAAGTCTTCAATCAATGGTTTTTCAGGTAAGTAATGGAAATAGACGTGTCTAAATTCAAAATCACCTTTAATATCTTTTTCATCATCGATTGCATTCTTAGTTTCTGGAATACTTTGTTTTTCATCTAATAAGTTATAAATACGCTCACCACTAGCAATAACGGATTGAAGGGTTGAGAATATTTGTGATAAGTTTTGAAGTGGTCTAGAGAACATATTTAAGAATATAAAGAAAGTAACCATCGATGGAATATCGTTTAATTGACCAGCAATAACGGATATAGCAACGAAACATAAATTATTAATAAAGATAGTTGTTGGGAAGACAAATCCGCTTAAGAATTGTGATAAATAATCGGATTTAGCAAGAACTTTATTGTTCTTACCGAATTCATTTTCGACATCAACTTGTTTATTAAATAATTTAATAATGGTGTAACCAGCATAATCTTCTTCAATTTGGCCATTTAATGTACCTAATTCATTACGATAATTAACGAATTGTCTTCCACTGTATTTAGCGATAAAGAAGACGATAGTTAAGGTAATAGGAAGAGAAGCAATAGCTACAAGAGCAAGTTGCCACTTAACAATAAACATCGCGATAACGGTTCCTAAGAATAAGGTTCCGCTTACAAAGACTTGAGTAATAATTGATTGAATGTTTCTTGAGATGTTATCAACATCGTTTGTGGCGACTGATAAGGTATCTCCATAAGGAACACGATCATAATAAGATAAAGGTAATGTATTAAGTTTTCTTTGAACTCTTTGTCTCATTCCTTGAGCATAACGAGCACTAACACCCACTGCTACATATTGTGAGAAGAAGTTACATAAAGCACTTAAAACATAAAGAGCAACGATAATACCGAATAAAATATAGAATTGTCTCCAATCAATAATGATACTGTTATCAACTCCAATAGTAATTAAAGCGCCTTCAACTTTCCAATTAGCAAAGTTTTCTCCTGGTACTAAGGAATTAGTTAATTCTTTGATAACAAAAGGTGAAAAGATTGATAATACAGCACTTAATACGGAGAAGATCATGACCGCGATGAGTTTTACTCTTTCTGGTTTTAAATCATGAATCATTCTCTTAGAGGTAGCTTTTGAATTTTCTGGTTTATCTACTGCTTTTCCAGCATTTCTTGGTCCTGGCATAATTATTTACCTCCTTCTTGAGCAACTTGATTAAATATACGAATAGTTTTCTCAATCTCGTCTTTATCAAGTTGAGATTTAACGATGTCTTGGTAGACTGGACAAGATTTAAGTAATTCAGTATGTGTTCCTTGTCCAACACACTTACCTTCATCGAGAACAATAATGTTATCAGCATTTAAAATAGAAGAAACACGTTGTGCGACGATTATAACTGAGGCATCTTTAGCGTAAGGGGCTAGATCTTGTCTTAATTTAGCATCTGTCTTAAAGTCTAAAGCACTAAATGAATCGTCAAAAACATAGATTTCTGGCTTTCTAATCAAAGCACGAGCAATTGCTAATCTTTGTTTTTGACCGCCGGAAAAGTTCTTTCCGCTTTGTGATACTGGAGAATCTAATCCTTCAGGAAGTTTAGATATAAAGTGTTCAGCTTGTGCAATTCGAAGTGCTTCATTAACTTCTTCATCAGTTGCATCTGGTTTTCCGAATTTAATGTTATCTCTAATAGTTCCTTTAAATAAAACAGCTTGTTGAGGAATAAAACCAACCATATTTCTTAAATATAATTTAGGAATACGTTTAATATTGAGTCCATCAACAAAGATTTCTCCTTGAGTAGCATCATAGAAACGAGGAATTAAATTAATTAAACTTGATTTACCACAACCTGTTGAACCAATAATTGCAGTTATTGATCCAGGAGCAGTTTTAAAACTAATTCCTTGAACACTTGGATAGACTGCATCAGGATAAGTGAAGGAAACATCATTAAATTCAATAACGCCTCTTTCTAATCTATTATTAAATCTATTCTCATCGAAGTCAGAGTGATCAATTTCAATAACGTTGTTCTTAGTATTAAGAACTTCATTAATACGTCTAATTGAAGCACTGGCTTGTGGGAATTGAATAAGAATCATTGCAAACATTAAGAATGACATCATAATTTGGTTAGAATATTGCGCGACAACACTAATATCAGCAACTGTATTAATGGCATCATTAGCAGGAATATTAGCGATTAAATAGAAACCAATAGCAAATATACCAATGTAAGCAATATTAAATAAAATTTGAATTATTGGATCAGCAAATGTCATAATTCGCGAAGCTTTTAAGATGGTATCGGCGGCTTTTTTGTTGTTAACATCAAACTTACTATCTTCAGTTTCTTGTTGATTGTAAGCTCTAATAACACGAATACCAGTTAAGTTTTCACGAATACAAACTGTGACATCATCAATATTCTTTTGTAATTGTCTAAATAGTGGAGATGCAAGGAATAATAAGATTGCAAATGCGATAGTTGTAATTGGTAAAACAACGACAAAGATAAGTAAATACTTTGGATCGATTTGAACAGTTAAAACAATCGCCATAATAATATAGGCAGGCGACATAATAACGATTCTTAAACTCATAACTAAGAAATTCTTAATAATATCGATATCATTGGTAGTTCTAGTGATCAATGTCGCCGTGCCGAATTTATTGTATCCGGACAAAGAGAGATCGTTGACCTTCTTAAACATCATGTCACGAAGTTCTTCGCCAACATAAGCGGCTAAATAAGCGACAAAAAAGTTTTGAAATGATGCTAAAAAGAAAACCAAGAAGGTTAAACCAATCATGATTCCGCCATCAGTCCAAATCTTGTCGATTGAACCAGCCAAAATATCTTTTTGAATAATACCCATGTAATTAGCTAAATAAAGTTGGCTAAAACATTGGAATAAAATAGCGAGAGCTACTCCTAAACATAGGTACCGTTTCTTTCCTAAAATTTTAAATAATCTTTTCATAAATACCTCCTACTTCCTAAATAGATTCATGATGATATTTTCATCAAAATCTTTATTACTATTTTTACTTAACATAACAGTTTCAGCATACCCTAATAAGATATATCTAAATGTTATGAATAGTTTCATTGGGTTATCCATTACGATATCCCCTTCTTTTTGCCCATCTTTTATACACTTTACTAAAGGTGGTGTTTTTTTGTTATCTGACGAACAATATTTTGCACCGTTTTTTGTATATGGAAAAGTTAGTGTTAGATATATTTCGTAAGCATAAAGAATGTTCGATTTAATGAGATTAAATAACGTCTTTACATAGTTACCAATCTTCAATATCGCCGGCGAATCCCCCTCTAAACATTGAATTGAAGGTTTCCAAACGTGTTCGTTCGCCAATAAGAAAATATCCTTTTCAATATCATCTTTATTTGAATAATAATGATATAACAAACCATGAGAACACTTAGCTTCTTTAGCGATCATATCCATCGATGTTTTATCGTAACCGTTGGTCGTAAAAACAGTCAAAGCCGATTTAAGTATCTTAGCTTTTCTTTTGTCTTTAATCTTTTCGTTTTGAAAAATAGTTCTTGGCATATGGTGAATATTAAGGTAAATTGACAATAATGTCAATAGAAAAAGCGCTTACATTATGACGAATTTAATGTTGATAAATAATGTTAAAAATATATACATTATTGAAATTGAAATAAAACAAAATTATAAAAGTTTTTTTGAACAAATAGTTACAAACTTGATATTTTTGAAATTTTATAGTTAGGTTTAAATGTATGAAATATTTAATTATTATTAATTGTATCTTCAAATATTGTGTGAGCAACTTCCCATTTCTTTAACTTTATTGGAAGCCATAATCCATATATACCGAGCGTTATTATTGTTAAAAGCATCCATTTAATCCAATTGCCTATTAAACTGCCCCCTGTTCCGGTAAACTTTAGTCTTCTACCATTTATATATGTATGAGAATAGTACCATCTTTTTTGTCTTGTCAAATTCCGTGGAAAAATGATGCCAATAGTAATAAAAAACAAGAAATTATTTAATAAATTTATTCCGATCAATTGTAGCAAACCGCCATCAAAATAAGAATCTTCTGGTTTTCCAATATTTTGAGTAATTGATGCTGATTTATTTTCAACAACTGTTGGAGTTGTTGCGACATCGGCGGCAACAACTGCAACTGTCTCTTCCTTCTTTGGTTCTAAAGGTTGAATAGTCTTCGCCTCTTCTTTTTTCTCTTCTTTGTGTTCTTCGTTGTCGTTTGTAGCGCATTGAACAGCATGTTTTTTGTTAAAAGAGTGTTTAGACAAGATATATAAAGGAACGATTATGCATATTAATATCAGCTCAACCCATATAAGTATTGTTTGGTAAGATATAATAGAAATTACAATACCACTCCCTTCAATTACGTTATTTTTAACTAAAACAGATAAAATAAACGCTACAAAAAATAAACCTAAAACAATCAAAGAAATAACTGAAAGAATTCTTAAAAAGATTTTCATATGTTTTTATCTCCTATTTTATTAGATATTTAAATTTTAAACTAATTATACGTAAACGAACAATATTAAATGAAATCTATATTAAAATTTACAATGTTAAAGCAATGTTTAATCATTAGATGAGACAATTTTTGTTTTATCTATTTTTGTTTGTTTTCTCATTAAGAAGAAAGAAACTAAGAAACCGACAATTAATCCAGCTATTCCTAAAGGTAAATCATAAACCATACTGATTGCTCCAGTAAGTGATGTTCCCTCTTTCCAAGGAATATATACAGAATGTAATATCTCAGGATTAAAGAACATAGTAATAATTGATCCAAGTGATAAACCAATAATCAAAGAAAATACCGTATCGTTATGCTTTTGAATTAAAGAACTAACGATTTTAGAGAACAACAACAAACCAACTATAAATCCAAGACCTAAACAACCAAATATACCAATCCATTGGGGATTGGCCGTAATATTTGAAAAACTTACAGCGTCTATAAGATGTTTAAATAAACCTAAAGACATAAGTGTTGATGTTGCGCTGAGGCCTGGAACAATTTGTGTTAATGAAATTACCATCCCTAATGGAATCATCACAACATAAGCATACCAATGAAAGCCTTCGAACAAATTGTTCTCGGCCGATACAAATATTGCAATTAATGATAAAGCAACTGGTATTAAAATTCCTAAAATTAGCAAAATCCCTTGTAAAGGTGTCATATTTTTAGTTTTCTTCTGTTTAAAAACAACTGGTTCGCTACCAATCATTAATCCAGCAAACAAACAAGTTACCGCAAATGGAGCAATGTTAAGTAAAGCTTGAACTCCAAAGAATCCACAAACGAAACCAATAATTAAACCAATAGCGATTGGAAGAAGAAATACTAAACAATAAACAAATTTCTTTAGTAAATTTCCTAAAGCATAAAGCATCTTTTTGTATAAATTAAAAATCATAGCGATGGTGGCACCACTAATTCCTGGAACGATAACGGCGATTCCAATTAAAAAGCCCATCAATCCGCTTTTAAACCAACTTTTTACATTATATTTTTCTAAAGTTTCTTCGTTTTTTATAATTTCTGGTTTTTCTTTATCCATAGGCTTAATTATATAAGAAAACTCAACAAAACTCGACTTAATAAATTAAAAACTGGTGCGATTCCCCTTAAATATAGTTTTTAGACAAAATTGCATTTAAAAGAAAGGAGAATTTTAATTATTTAAAAATTGTTCTTGTTGGGGTTCGTTATATAACGCACACTTGTTTAAGTTTAAAATGTGTAAAATTTTTGAGGAAATCTTTTGTTTAATAATGGTTGAAAATCTAATAAACAAGAAGCCTTTATAACAAATCCTAAAGAGTTTGGAATTCTAATTTCGTTAACACAACAACTGTTTTTATTATTTTGTTTGATAAATTCGTCTCCATGAAGCGAATTGAGCCCACTAGCATGTAAAATACCAACAAGTTTTATTCTATCACCTAGTATCGTCATTTCTTTATCATTATAAAATCCGCCATCATAAATTAAAACTGGAGAACCGCTGGAGCCTTGAAATATAGCAGAATCAATCAAAAATTCTTTTTTATTGTTATAATCATAATGTAAAGATGTTGCAGTTATACCTCTTCTTGTAATAGGTAGATTATTTTTTTTATCGATAAAAGCTCCTGGATACCCAACCAAAAGAATATTTTCTATATTTGATGTATGTAAATTTATATAAGAGTCGCTAGGAATAAGTTTTTGGCTTAGTGCCGCAAAAAATAGATCATGATTCTCTGGGTTATTAATTATTTTTTCAATATTTATTAAACAAAGGTCAACCGAAGAATCTGGATGATTAATAATCACTCCGTTTTTATTTTCAATAAAAAAGGTTTTCGTTTTTCCCGGTATAAAGCATCCGTTTAAATCACATAGATTAAAAGTAAGTTCAATCTTATCTGAGGTTGATACAACATGTTTATTTGTTACGATAAAAGGCTTATCTTTGTTGTCGATAACGAATGTGAAAAAGAAACCAGTTCCAAAAGTTACATTGTCGCTTCTTTTTCCGACAATTAGTATAGTTGTATGGATTATTTTCTCATCTAATGTCATTGTAACGCCTCTTTCATTTGATATTTATTGACCGATAAAACACATATTTTATATTAGTTAGGGAATATAAATTTTTAGTACTAAATTAAAAAAAGACCTATCAATATCTGATTTATAAAATTGCGAATAAACTTTTTTGGCCCAAAAAGTGCTAGCCTTTGTTATAAAATTGCCCAAATTGTCTTCAGTCATATTATTCACTACTTTAATTTTATCAGAGTATAGAAACAATTCGTTAAATTGTTCGGTATCAAGTAATAATGACCTTTTATCATTAAATAAAGAAATTCCAGCAATTGTTTTGTTGAGGCGATATTTCGAAAGTTCGATTAATAAATTAAATTTTGTTTGTTCTATATTGGGATTTTTAAAAATATTTAGGAAATTCTGGTCATTATTTTCAGGCTGTTGTTCTATATAATTATTAAAACGCATTGTTTCTTGTTTGATGACTTCTAAATATTTTTTGATGTCTGTTTCTTTATATTCATATTCATATGGACTATCCTTTGAATCTAAATGTTTTAAGTTAATTATAGGATTGATTTTCGGAGAAACAATTTTGAATAGTCTTGAACCAAAACTAAAGTCAATTTTGTCGAAATCGATAAAAGAAACAAAAAATTCCTTTTTTTTGTTATAAATGTTAAGCAAAAAAAGCGCTGCCATAGAATGCAGTAACATTTTTACATTTCCTTTTGGCAAAGAATTAAATCTATCGTGTTTTATTGCTTGATATGATTTTTCCCGTTCGGAACCACCTCTTCTATGAGCATTACATAATGGTGTAAGAGTATTGTTTTCGGATTTTGTTAGATCAAACAAAGAGGAAACAACCAACACTTTTTTAGAACTTGTGCCCCGTTTATCGTTAATAAATTTTAAACAATCAGTGTCAAAATAAAGTGTTTTTTTATTGTTATTTTGATGACCAATATAGTTCAAATAGATTTCTTTAGAAATGGCTTCAATTTGAACACAACAATTTAATATCAAATCTGAAATATATGGAGAATATGTTTTAAGTTGAGAACTGACAATCTTTGTTTTTTCTTCTCCATTTTCTATAATTGTGCTTGTGTCAGTAATGAAAATAAATTTAGACACTTCTATAACTTGGTTTTCTAAATTTAAATATGATTGCCAAAACATTTCAGATTTTTCCATAGTAATCTTCGCTCCTTATTAATAAAATGATAACTACAATTTTTATTTTATATCATTGTTCTTATATATAATAATTATTTTTATTTATTGGTGCGGAGAAAAGTGATATATGAAATTTATACTTAATTATGTTTATAAGTCAACAACAGGAATTTCTTTAACATAGTTTTTATAACGGAATTGCTTTATAATGTGCATATTGGTAAAAGACTATGAAAAAAATTTTTTGGTGCGTCCAGCATTTAAATAAAATTGGTGGAACCGAAATGGTGACAGTTGATTTGATTAATCACTTATGTGATCGTTTTGATATTACAATAATTTGTACTTCAAAAATTGATGGGCCAATTGTTTATAAAATAAATCCAAAAATAAAAATTGAATGCTTTAATATTCCTGATGATATTGCTAGATATGATGAATATACTCGAATATATCTAAGTAAATTTAAAATATTTAAATTTTTAGGATTAACATTTCGAACTTTATATTATTTTGTTTTTCATAGAAATTATTATAGACGTTTAAATAAAAAAAGAATGTCTGAAGATGATTTATACATTGCTTCAAGTTTAGATAGTTATGATTATGCCCCAAAAAATAGAAAGGTCTTTTTCCACTTTCATTTTAATGAAAACATCTTTAATAGTTTCTCTATGCAAACTTATTTAAGGTTATTTAGAAAACCCGATAAATATATTTTCTTAACCAAGTCGACGTTGGACATTGTAGAAAAGAAACATCGTTATTTACGTGGTATTTCCACTTTTTTATATAATCCAATTATGTACGAATATCCTTTAAATCTTGAGCTTCACAACCATTCAATTTTATTTTGTGGGCGTTTTCATCCACAAAAAGACCCTATGTTTGCGCTTAAAATTGCTAAAAAACTTAAAGAAAAGAATTTTAATTTTACTTTAAATATGTATGGAGATGGTTCCCTAAAAGATGAGATGACTGCTTTTATTAAAATAAATAAATTAAAAGATAATGTTAAATTATTTCCAATGACTAAAGAAATTACAAAAGCTTATTTATCAAACGATTTATTGTTGATTTCAAGTACATATGAAGGATGTCCATTAATTAGAGGAGAAGCAAATGCCTTCTCAATGCCTTTTATTTCAACAAATTGGGGCCCTTCTTCTATTGAATTATGTAACGAAGGAAAAGACGGATATGTAATAGATGGACGCGATCCTGAAGTCTTTGCTGATAAGATTATTTCTGTTTTAAGCGATGACAAGAAATTTATTGAATTTAAGAAAACCGCTTACGAAGAAAGCAAAAAGTATTCTTACGAAAATATTATCCCTAAATGGGTTAATGATATTTTAAAATAATCTTATTTTGATTCAGTAATAAAGAAATGCTTCAAATCGGTAGTATTTTCTTTACTATCTGTAATTATAGGAACAAATAAGAGAATTCCCATGACCCCTCCACCAAAATAGGTGAAGAAAGCAGGGAAGGCTTCTGATAATTGATAGATCATACTTGGAAGAAGAATAATTAATAAGTAAATGTAATTGTTGCCTTTATTTTTGGTTGTCTTAAAAGCAAGAACGAATAAATAAACAAACAAGAATAAATAGAAAACCGATAAAACAATTCCGCCAGTTGAAAATATTTCGGTGTATCCGTTATGTAGGTTAAATATCCCGATTTTTGCTCTTAAATAATAATCATTAATGTCATAACCTAAACCCAATAAGATGTTATTGAGTGGTAATCCGTTAAAATAGTCAGAAGAAATTTTAAATCTAGATGTCATGCTATCTAAAAATAGTTCATAGATATCATAAAGGGTATAAGTGGTTGTTACTTCGCCTTTTGTTTGATCTATTTTAATTAGATGAAAACAAAACATATCTAATAATAAAAAGATTAGAAGAAAAATGAAAACAGTTGATATCAAATAAAAGGCGATTTTATTTTTCTTATATAAACCAATAATGGAATAAATAATAAATAAAAAGAATAAAATAAGTTCAGCGATTGCCCCGGTTCTTGATCCGCTAAAGAAGATAAATATTAATGAGATTATATTAAAAAGAAAAATATATTTATTTTTATAAGTAATTGCTAAAAACGTAACAAATAAACTTCCAATAAACATTAAGTGACCAAAAACATTTCCATAAGCAAAGAAGCTTTTAATCCATGCGCCACTATAATTTTTGTCAAAGAAAGATGCTTTTTGAATTTGTTCTATATATAAATCCCATTCAGTAACTAGCGAATAAACGATAGCAATAAGACAGAAAACAAAAACTAAATATGCTGCAATTCTTAAAAATAGATCTTTTTCTTTATATTTTGGTAATAAAAAGAAACAGCAATAAATTAAAAGTATTAATAAACTAAAATCCATAATCGAATACACTTTATCTAATTGAGTTATTTCTTTTGCCCCGCTTTTAAATGGTTCTAAAGAGGCGTAATCCGTTAAAGAAACGATAAGAATCATATAAAGCAAGATGAATAATCCAATAAAAATACTAATTTTTAGTTTAGTGTCAAATTTACATATTTTTTGTTTAAAAGCTATAAAAGACAAAAGAGCGTATAAACCAATAATAATAAGATAAATTATGATAGCGGTTGATAAAGCCATGCCATTACCAAAAGAGCCGTCATTTGCGTTGGTTATTTGACCAAAAACCATTGTGAAGATAATTACAAAATATAATAAGAAAGTGTAAATAACATTTCTAAAGTTGATTGACTTGATTTTATCAAAAATATTCGACATAATCGGATTATATCATAAAAAGAAAGTAATAATTACTCCTAAAAAGCATGGGGAATACATTGTAGTTTAAATGACAGGATATTTTAGAATATATCTATCAAAAACAAACAAGATAATGGAGTTAATTATTTAGTTGCGTTTTTATAACCATTATTGAAATTGTTTTGGGGCGATATTATTTAATAATTAATTTATTTAACAAGAGCTTAATAGCAATTTTACCATGTCAAATAAATTAATGATTTTTTCCACTAAAAACAGCAAATAATTAATATAATTCAATTAATAACTATGGAGGTTTTTATGAGAAAAATTTTAGGAGTCAAAGTTAAAAATTTTATTCTTTTTTTAGTACTTTTTGTTGTTGGTTTGCTTTTTGTTGTTGGAAGTATAATTATATATTTTGTTTTGCCTTATCAATCAATATGGTATGAAATTGTTCTTTCTTTAGGTAGTGGTTTGGTGTCATCAGCCATTATTTCGTTTTTAATCGATAGAGTTTCTCAAAAAGAAATTGATTCAAAAAAATTAATGTTAAGAGATAAAATGCTTGGTGGTCTACCATATGGAATCTATTATTTAGCAAAAGTGACAATTGAAGAATTTGGTGTTATTCAAAACAACAAAGAAAAAACTCTTGGCGAATTATTGGAAAACAGTTTTGAAGTAATGGATCAATTAAAAAATGATGAAAATCAGTTGCTTAATGACCAAAAACGAAGGGAAAAATATTTTGGAAAATTAAAATTTGGTTTTAGTCTCTATAAAAATGTGTATGAACAAATAAATGCTAATCAATTAATCTTAATAAACGAAGAAATCTTCAAAGGCGATGAAATCTTGACTATAAAAAATGAATACGAATTTAAAGAATTTCTTTTTAAATCATCCAAATGGTCAGAAATTGGAGAACCATTAAAAATACTTATAAACGAACTATGTAAAATTTCAGAGATTAAGGCTGTATTTGATTCAAAGTTTGAAATTAAAAAAGGAATCGTTAAACAAGATCACGATGTTTTTAAGTAATATAAACTATTTTTATAATGTTAATTAAAGGATCGATTTTTGTTAATATCTTCACAACGCTTAAATGTATTAAAACAAAATCACCCTAAAAGAGTTTTAAAAAAATTTAAATAAATGAATAATTTTGGCTTTTATGCTGGTATTTTTGACAATAATGGATTTAAAATTTAAGTTGTTTTCGTTTAAGTCGCTTCTGCAATTGACATATTAAATTAATTTTATAAGATTAGAATTGCGTGTGATATGGAGAAAATAATATAAAAAATAATAATTATAAAGATCTTTTTAAAGCCATTTAAATTGCAAGCCGAAATTTTTATTTTAAGAAAAAGTGTTATTTATTGATTAAGTTTTTTAATTTTCTTAACGAAAAACGCTTTGATGCCTGTTTAAATTCTTTAGTGATAAATCCATTATCATTATGTTTTGAAAGTTTTATTGCATAACTATACTTGCTTGCATCAAAATTGTAAGAGTAAAATAAGATTTTTTTGTATGGAACTTTTGAAAATAATTCTAGAGTGTTTTCGTTGCAGATTTGTCCTTCTCCATATTCATCAGTAAATTTCACTATAATATTGTCCCAAACTATTCTTTTTTTCGTTTTTCCCGTTTATTTATAGCTTCATCAATGTTATCGTAATGTACAAATTCAATCAAAATATCATCAAGTTTAGCTTTTAAATGTTTATTATATGTATTATCAACAACAGGAATTGGAGTTAATGATAAATAATGCTCTAGGTTTAAACAAAACTTTATAAAGTCTTGAGCAGGAATGTGCAATCCTATTGTTGGCGAAGAATATTGGAGCCCAAACTTATCGTACTGAATACCTCCCCAACAGTTGTTTGAGATAATTGAAAATCTTTTCTTTATCCCTTGTCTCCTGAACGGAGCTATTATTTTTCTTAATTTTCTTTTTCTGGTTGGTGTGAGTAAATTTTTTAATAAAGACATATATATCTCCTTGTTTGCTTAGTTTTTTCATTTAGTAGTTTATTATTATTTCAAGATAAAAACAAACGAGAATTATATTAATAACTTTTGTGTTAATAAGATTTGATAAATCTACTAAGCATCTTGTTTTGTTATAAGAAGTGCTTGTGTTGAAAGGCGGTTGCTTATGTTTATTTTTTGAATAAGGTTTGTCTGGTTGCCTTAAATAAAAGCGCTCGATATTGAAGAGCAAATCTGACTATATTCATTTCTTGTATTAATTACCTATTGTTTTATTACTGAGTTTAATTGTGCTTTAAACTTTTTAAAATATTAATCAAATCGTTTCTTCTAAAAATCAACATTAATAATAAGAAAAATAATACATATGTAACAATCCCGATAACAATCACAATAATCAAATCAATAACAGGATTTATATTTAAATAAATTTGTAAGAAATATAAACACAGAAACATCAAAGCGCCAGAAACTAAACAAAAAATTAATGGTATAATTAATTTTTTGAAATTGAAGCATTTTCTACAAACAAAAAATTGCATAAAGAAGGTTATTATTTCAGAAATAACAGTTGCCAAAGCGACATAAATTGTCTTTTTAAAGACTAACATGAAAATTAAGTTTAAAATAATATCAACTACAGCTCCGACGATAATTACTATGGCATATTCTTTGTCTTTATGTTTAGGAATAAGTATGCCTGCTCTAATAGTGTTAGAAAGACTAGAAAAAAACATTGAGCAGCTTAATACAATTAGAATGTTTATGGTTGGTTTATATTCGTCACCAAAAAATATAGGAACAAATTTTTTAGATATGGCAAAAATTCCAAACATCATAGCAATAGATAAAAATATTATAAATAAAAATGAATAATATAAGATATTATTAATTTTTGCTTTGTTTTTTTCTCCTTCAAGCAAACTAATTCTTGGAACCAATACAGTGCCAACTGCAGAAAGAACCATCAAACAAAGATTAACAATTTTATCAGCAGATTCGTAATATCCACATTCGATGTCTCCTAAATATAAACCGATCATAGTTTTGTCAATTAATCTATATATTGATAAGCCTATAATTGGGATAAACAAAATTAACATTGGTTTTGCATGTATGAATATTGATTTTAAATTTACTTTTGTGGGCGGAAATCTTTTTAATATGGATGGCCATAAGAGAACTTGTCCCAAAACTTGACTAAGAGACAAAATGATTATATAAAGAATCAAATCACCAGAGTTTTTTATTAATACGAAAATAAGTATAGTTGAAATCGTTTTTATTAATAAATTTTTTATGATTAATGGTTTTACTTTTTCTAAACCATAATATACCCAATTTAAGTCAATGAATGCTCCAAAAAGCAAAATAAATTGACACATAAATATTTCTATCTGTGTATTAAAAAAAATAAAAATAATTAAGAAATAAATAATGATCGCTATTGTAGTGCTGAAACATCTAAAATATATGATTTGCCAAAAAAGTTTTCTTTTGTTATCTTCTGAATCAAAACGAGCGATTTCTCTATTTCCATAGTTGTTTATTCCTAACATCGCAAATAAACAAAAAATATTAGCTATGGAATAAGTATAGCTATACGTTCCTACCCCACCAACTCCCAGCACTCTAGATATGTAGGGGTAAGTAATTAAAGGAATAACCAAAATAATTAATTGGTAAATTAAATTTAAAAAAACGTTCTTTCTCATTTGCTAATTATTTCATTTCTTTTTTCAGTTTTTTAAATATATATTTCCCGTTCTTATAATCAGAAAAAAATTTTTTTATATTATACTTATATTTAAGTTTCATCTTTAACTTATATGTAAAACATTGCTTCGTATTTTTATTTAAGAAATAACGTATATCTCCAACAAATTCTTCAATTTTGTTAGGAATGATTAAAAAATTATTATAAATATCTTCCGGTACTTCCATTATTCTTTTTTGCAAATGTATGTATAAAATTTCGTCTTCATGAATAATACCATCATTTGCATAAACCACATATAGTTTATTATTTTTATAATGATAAATTTTTCTATAGTTATTATATTTGCAATATGTAGTTTTAAATGCAAATTCATAAATATCAATATCTTCAAACAAAACATCATTAAAAACTGAAAAGTGGTAATAATCCCATAATCTAGAAATGCCATAAGCTTCATCTTGGTTACATGTGAAAGAAATGTTTGCAACATCAGCAAAATTAACATATTCATGATTCTTGCATTTTAATAAAAAACGACGATTATTTTCGTAATCATTTTTGAAAAAAGTTAAGTGTCCGTTTGAAAAATACTTGTCATAATTCCCTAGAATTTTATAAAAATAAGAATCAATATCACCGAGAATAACATCCATATCACAATATCCCCAGTATTTATATTTTTTTACAATTTTTTCAAAAATAATTCCAAAAGCGGGTCTATAATCTGATGTTTTATAACTATCTGAGACATTATAAGATGCGTCAAGTTTTTCTTTTATAAGAATTTTAAAATCGTCCAAAGACATTTGAATAATAAAAATATTTTTATACGGAGTTTTGACATGTTGATCTGTAAATATAAAAAAATCACACAAGTTACTTTTGCTGGCAGAAAAAGACCAATATCTGAAAAGATTATTAAATTTACCGAAAAAGGGTATAAGAAAACAGACTTTATTTTTCATACTGTCTTTCAATCCAATTCATATACTCTCCGCTTTCAACATGTTTCAACCAATCTGTATTAGAAATATTCCGTTCGATTGTTTCCTTAATTCCTTTAATAAAATTATATTCCGGTTTCCGACCCAACTCCCTTTCAATTTTAGTTGGATCTATAGCATACCTTAAATCGTGCCCCGGCCTGTCTTTAACATAGGCAATTAATGATATTGGTTTTCCTAAGGCATTCAATATAGTTTTAACCACTTCTAAATTGCTTTTTTCGTTATGTCCGCCTATATTATAGATTTCGCCATTCTTACCATTTCTTACTATTAAATCAATAGCATTACAATGATCTCCTACATATAACCAATCTCTAATATTGGTTCCATTTCCATATACTGGCAATGATTCGTTTTTTGAAGCTTTTTGTATAATTAATGGTATTAGTTTCTCGGGAAATTGATATGGCCCATAATTATTAGAACATCTAGAAATAGAAACAGGTAAATCGAAAGTTCTGTGATACGCTAACACTAATAAATCAGCACTGGCTTTTGACGCACTATAAGGAGAAGATGTATGCAAAGGAGTTTCTTCATTAAAAAGTAAATCAGGCCTATTTAATGGTAAATCTCCATATACTTCATCTGTGCTTACTTGATGAAATCTCTTTATGCCGTATTTTCTACATGCATCCATTAATATTGATGTTCCTATAATATTAGTTTCTAGAAATATGGCAGGATTTTCTATAGAACGATCTACATGAGATTCAGCAGCAAAATTAATCACATAATCAAACTTTTCTTTTTCAAATATCTTATATATTTGTTCCCTATTGCATATATTCTCTTTAATAAATTTAAAGTTTGGGTATTTTAATATAGACACTAATGTTTCCATGTTCCCTGCATATGTTAAAGCATCCAGGCATATAAAAATATCGTTTGGATATCTTTTAACCATAATATGGAGATAGTTTCCACCAATAAAACCTGCACCACCTGTAATTAAAAATTTTGCCATAAATTTCTCCTTTATAATGTAGTTTTTAGCCAATTTGCAGTCTTTAAAATAGATTCTTTAAAATCGCAAACGGGTTCAAATCCCGTATCTTCTTTTAAGGCATCTAATTTAATCAAAGAATAATCGATATTGTTTTCATCTTTATAAACACCATAGTTAAGAACACCTTTTGGATTAATTATTGCTCTTATTTCGTCAAAAATTTCACCAAAAGTAGAGATGGTGTGATGCCCTATATAATACGTTTTTTGATTAAATCCTTTTTCGCCAATTATAATAAAAGCATTTGCAACGTCTTCGACATAAATTAAATCAAACTTTGCTTTTTTAGAAACCAAATTACTCTCCTTGTTAGATAAGAGATTGTTCAGCACTACATTTTGAACGGTTTTTGCGACATTATTTTCGCCAAATACCATTGATATTAATCCACAATTGAAATCAATTTTATTTTGGTAAGCAAGCGTTTTTAACATCATTTCTGAAGATAATTTTGCCATAGCATAAATATTTGTATAACGAGGCTCAAATCTATCTAACGACATATAGGCTCTTGTTTCTAAAACATTAATTGTTGAGGCGAAGACAAACTTTTTGCATTTAGCTTTAATAGCTTCCATTAATGCATCACAACTATGTTTTATATTATCAATTTGCATTGAATAGTCTTTAAAGTATTCGCCATAAAGACCGTTCCAGGCAAAATGATAAAAAACATCTACCTTATCGAAAGGGATAATTGTATGAATTTTATCATAATCATCAAAAAATAACTTAAAAAAATGAAGGTTGTCGCATTCCAAATCTTTCATTTTATCTTGATTTATGCCAATAGCATAAACTTCAATTCCTTGTTTAAGTAAATTTTTTGTCAATCGATGGCCAATAAATCCATCTGCGCCTGTAATAGCAACAATTTTCATATTACTTTATATCCTTATACAAAAAATTAACATCACTGTCTTTTAAGTATGGGGCATCAATATCCTTTTGTGATTTAGTTGGATTTAGAATAGGCCACACTATCCCAATATCTTTATCATCAAATTGTATCGCTCTATCATATTCTTTATAATAAAGTTCATCTACTTTGTATTGAAACACAACATTATCTTCTAAAGTCATAAAAGCGTGACCACACCAATTAGGAATCCAAAGCTGTTTCTTGTTTTCTTCACTTAATTCAACCCCAAACCATTTTTTAAAAGTTGGTGAATCTTTTCTTAAATCAACAACTACATCAAATACTTTTCCTCTAGTGCATCTCACTAATTTAGATTGAGGTTTTGGGTTGATTTGGAAATGTATCCCTCTTACAGTTCCTTTTTTCAAAGTAAAACTTTGATTATCTTGTACAAATCGAGGACATATAAACCCTTTTTCCTTTAAAGATCTTTCTGAAAATGTTTCGCAATAATAACCACGATTATCATAAAAATAATCTGGCTCAATAATTAAAACACCTTCTAATTCGGTTTCAGTAATTTTAATGCTCATATTAATTTCCTCCTTTAAAAATATCTATGAATTTTTCTTGAATTAATATCTGTTCGTAATTCTCCAATCTACTTGTTTTATTATTTATACAAAATAAAAAATGTTCAATAGATTTTTTAAAAGAATCGTCCGGTTCTAACTGAATATCTATTGTTTCATTATTACTTGTTATTTTAACAACAGGAGAATATCCTACTGGAGCAGTTAATATTCTATTAGTAGATATTATACCTTTACTGCCCCAAGCCTCTAAATCACATTTATATGAATTATCCATACCAAACGAAATTTGAGCCACTTCATTGTTGTTATTAACTAATGTACCCGATCCATACATATCTACATCATAATTTTTTATATAATTTAGTTGATGTGCAAGTAATTTAACGTTATTACCTAATAACCTGGTAGCCAATTTAATTGTGTAGCCACCACAGTCTAACAAGGCCCCACCACCCAATTTTTTATTATACCTAAAATCATTGTTTCCTCTAAAAGGAAAACCAAAAGATATTCTATATAATCTAACATCTCCGATAACTCCTTCTTTAATCTTATTTTCAATAAAATCTATTTGCGAATGAAAATTAAACATATAATTTTCATGCAAAGCCAAATTATTTTTAGAAGCTAAATTAATTAATTCGTTAGTGTCTCTTAAAGAGGTGGTAGAAGGTTTTTCTACTAATACATGTTTGCCGTTTTCAAGAGCTTTTTTCGCCCATTTAAAATGTAAAGCTGGAGGTAATGGAATGTAAATAGCATCAACATCTTTTGAAGTTATAAGATCAGAAAAAGAATTAAATATTTTTCCACCATAGTTATCAATAAAGTTCTTTGCTTTACATGAATCGATATTTAGAACATCTAGGTTATGATCTTTTGAAATGTTCCCAAACCACTCTTCTTCGTTTGCGTGAGCGATTCCAACAAATGTAGCATTTTTAATTTTTTTTAATGCTGGCATAAACCTCCTAAAAGCAATTTCAGAAGGACACAATACAGCAACTCTTATTTTTTCCATACTAAGCCTCCAACAAAGATAATAGATTACGTAATTGAATATTTAAAACATTATTAAATTGTACTAAATAATTTAGTGTTTTAAAATCGACCCAAAAATATTCTTTTGGTAATTTCTTAATCTCATTCTTGTCTATTTCGATAATCATATTGTTGTTTTGTTCTTGGAAGAATCTTCCGCCTTCTTCAGAAAGCACAACATTATATAAAATACCTTTATTTTCTTTCGTGTGGTAATCAAAAATTTTGCCAATTTTAGAAGACAGAATTTTAATAAAATCATGATTTTCGACTTGTAATGTTGGGCCTAATTCGACATTATCGAAACAACCAATTTCATGTTCTATTTTTACTAAAAATTTATATTTATTTTTAAATTTTGCTAAAAATAAGCAAAATAAAGCTTTTCCTTTGGCTTCTAATAGGGGTTGTGACCACGCTTTTACTTCACGACCCTCAATTTCAATATTACAATAAATAACCTTAAAATTTGAATTCTTAGAATTTATTTCGTTGTCCGATAACTCCCATTCGTTTAATTCTTTTAAACTGCAAAATGCTGTATGAGAACAATCAAGCATTTTTGAATCATTTATTTTATTATAAATTTTTTTAATGCATGTTTTTTGATTATTAAATAAAGAATTATAAACAAAACTATTGCTAAATAAACATTTGAATTCTTTCTTTTTTTTAAATGAAAAATAAGGAATGCAAGATAGTACAGTTCTTGTATCCATATTTACAAGATTGTTTATTTTCATTAGTTGCTTTATTTGCCCAATAGTCATCCACATATAAGAAGGTAGGATCTCAACATCCTTATCTCCGATGTTAATCATTATGTTTCTATTTCTCTTTTTATAAAATCTTGAAGATTGCTCAGATTGAATTTGATCAACAATAATATCGTATTTATTCGATTCAATAAAATATTCTAAATAATTAGGTTTCTTACCACCGTGTTTTTGTTCAAAATTGCTTTTTGTTGCTTGAATAGTAGGAGAAAGCTGTATTTTATTAATGTTTCCTGGTTCGATTTTCGCTTGCATTAATAGATAAAGCGCCCCATCAAAAACTTTGCAAATTATACCCAATAAACCAATCTCGTTTTGCACTATTATTGGTTGTTCTTTAATTAATTCGTTATTTTTATATTCTTTTATTCCTGTAATATAAAAAAAACTATTATTTCTATTGTTTATTTTCCCACCATTCTCATTTAAAAACCAATTATTGCATTTTGACAAGGTTGTTTTATTTATTAAAACTTTAAGAGAATCATTTTTCTTTTTAATCCAATCTAATATATTTTTGTTACTATTAAACCCTTCTTTCAAAGAAAATGATTTGATTATTTCTAATTCTGCTTTCATTTTATTTACCAACTTTAGTTATATATTTATTAATTAATTTAAGCTTATCGAATGTGCTTTCGATAACAGCATCCATATTAAAATATTTAAATTCAGCCAGCCTTCCACAAAGAAACAGATTTTCATAATTCTTTGAATATCCTTCATACAGTTTATAAATATCGTTATTAAACTGATTAATTACTGGATAACATGGAACATTCTTGATTGCATTATTTGAATCATAATTAGCAGGATATTCCGTAACAACCACCGTATCAGTCTTGTTATCACAATGAAAATTAAATTGTTTATATTCTGTAGAGCGAGTAAATCCTTTTGTTTGAGGATAAGAAACGATTTCGGCAGGCAAATGTTTATTTTCTTTATAATAGTCATATTTAAAAATTAGCGTTCTATATTCTAATTTACCAAATTTATACTTGAACAGTTCATCTATTTGACCAGTATAAATTAAAATATCAATTTTTTTGTCATCATAATAAATGATATTGTTTTTAAAAATAATATGTTCCAGCGCATCAGTATTTAAATGTAAATGGATTCTGGGGGAATTAAGCATTGAATCAAAAAGTTTCTTATATCCATATTCAGGCAAATATTGAAAATCCTTATTTAGATATCTTGAATCGTAACCAATGCAGAATTTCACTCTATTAATTACACTTTTATCAATTTGTTCTATTGGGATTCCCCGTTGTTTTGATGAGTATGTTTTAAAAGCTTTGTCATATAATAAATTTGCAAATTCTCTTACATCTTTATATTTTGAATTTAATAATTCATACATTGTGACTCTATCTTTGCCTTTAAATTCTTCTCTTAATTTTTGCAATATAGGCTCTGCTTTATCGTCACCTATTAATTGTTTTAGAGTTCGAAAATTATAAGGTAATTGCATATATTTTCCATCAATATATGTTAATAAAGAACAATCATACGGAATTAATGATGAGTATTTGCTTAAATATTTTATAATCCAATTCTTATTAGTGTTAATAAAATGCGGTCCATATTTTTGAATTAATATGCCTTTATCATCTATATAATCATACATGTTTCCACCAATATATGGTCTTTTTTCAATTAATTGTACATCAAAAATTGTATTGTCTATTATTTCTCTAGCAATAATGCTTCCTGAAAATCCTGTGCCAACAATTACGATATTCATCTCTCTCTTCCTCTATAATTAATATTTAATCTTCCCTTCAGCAACATTCTTTAAATGTTTCCCGTATTCGTTATTTTTCATTGCTTCTGCAGCTTTCAAAATCGTTTCTTTTGAAATCCATTTATTTATATATGCAATCTCTTCAGGACAATTTATTTTTAATCCTTGGTGTTCTTCTAAAGATTTTATGTAATTAGATGCATCCACTAAAGATTCCTGTGTTCCCGTATCTAACCAAGAATAACCTCTGCCTAATGTGGTAACGTGTAAATTATTATCTTTGAGATAAAAATTATTTAAATCAGTTATCTCGTATTCATTTCTTGAACTCAATTTCACTCGTTCAGCGTAATTCACCACTCCACTAGGGTAAAAGTATAATCCAGTTACACAATAATTTGATTTTGGATGAGTTGGTTTTTCTTCAATTGATACTGCTTTAAAGTCATCATTTAATTCTACAATACCAAATCTATGAGCATCTTCATCTTTTACAAAGTATCCAAATATTGTGGATTCGCCATTATTAGCTCTTTCTACACTGCTCTTAAGATGTTTAATTAGTCCGGCTCCATAGAAGATATTGTCTCCTAAAATCAAGGCACAAGGACTATTGCCAATAAAATCTCTACCTATTATAAATGCTTGAGCTAAGCCATTTGGTTTTTGCTGCACTTTATATACTAGATTGATACCAAACTTTGTTCCATCACCCAACAATTCTTTAAACCTAGGTGTGTCATTAGGAGTAGAAATGATTAAGATGTCCCTAATACCTGCCAACATTAAAGTACTTAATGGGTAATAAATCATTGGTTTATCATATACTGGTAATAATTGTTTGCTAATAACCATTGTTAATGGATATAATCTACTTCCTGAACCACCTGCTAAAATAATGCCTTTCATAAATATCTCCTTTTCAAATTAAATATTAATTATTATCTTTGTTTTTCTCAAAAAATTCCTTATAAATTAATAAAGATTTTATATTCTCTTTATAATAAAATTTCTTTCTTTTTATAATTGTATTATTAATTTTCTTTGTTGAGGCCGACTCCTCATGTAAAACTTTTAATTCAGGATCGTATAGAATTTTAAAATTGTTTTTAATACAAACGAGATTTAAAAAATTACACTCATTATACATAAAAGGAAGGCCGGGCAATCCATTTAAAGTGTATTCTTCCGAAAATATAACAAAAGCTAAATCAACATATGCCTTATTGCTCAAATTTTTATAATCATTAGAAGAATGACGATTAAATATTTTTATAAAAATTAAATATAAATAGTTAAAAAGAGGGATACCAATAAAGAAATTAGCTCTTTTCATTTTTCTAATTTCTTTAGATATTTTCTTATTTGAATCTAAAAAAGAGTTCAAGGGGTTGCTATGCTTGGGTAATACATCGGGCCCCAAAACTGCAAACTTATATTTGTTATAGTCATTTTCAACCATATCATTAAAATTTTTAGAAACTAATTGTATATCGCTATTAGAAAGAACGAGAAATTTATAATCAAAATTTTCTTTTGCATAAATAAATCCAGCATTCATTCCTTTTGAATAACCAACATTTTCTTTTTGTTTAATTAAGTGAATAAACTCTTTTTTATTATTTATGAACTCAATTAAACTATCGATATTTTTAGAATTGTTATCAATAAGAATAATAAAAAAATCGCATGAATTCTTGAAAACAGAATCTATGAATTTGATTGTTTCTTCTTCTGAGTTGTAGTTTAAGACTAAATATACGAATTTGTAAAAATTTTTATTTTTCATTTTTGTGTCCTTTCTTTATGATTCTTGTCTCAAAAACTTCAATAAACTGCTTCACCTTATACTTATAATCCTGATATTCTCTGTTTTTTATACAGTTATCAACATAAATATTATTTTTTGAAACATTAAGCAAATCATTAGCTGACCAATTGTCATTTACTATTCCTAGTTGTTTTTCTTTGATATAATCACTCGTAAAAGGAACTGAATTTGTAATAACAGGAGTACAGCAAGCTAATGATTCATCAATTGATACCATATTGAGGTCGCGAGACGTATTAACTAACATAGCCTTTGATTTAGATAGAATTATAATTAACTCTTTATGAGAAAGAAAGCCAAGAAAAATAACATTATTTTTATATTTGTTTTTATTCACAAGACCAATTAACTTCTCTTTCTCTATACCTTCTCCTGCAATATAAAGTTTGTATGAAGGATCATATTTTGAGCAAAAATCAAAAAACACTTCAATAGATTTGTCTACATGTTTTCTCTTTATTAATTGACTAACAATAATAAATTGCTTATTTTTTCCCACTTTATATAAAAACACATTTAAATCACAACCGTGAGAGATATTTATGCGTGAAATATTTGGATTGAATCTCAAAATAAATTCTCTTGCACGTTCAGAGCGTGGTATAAAACAAACCTTTTTAAAAAGATTTCTAAAAATTACTTTATACCAAAATTTTGCTGGTATCTCGTGCAAAAACTTTTGGTATGATGCAAGTTCTTGCCAGATAAATACTTTTGTTGGAAGAATTTTTGAAACTGTATATGTTGATAAGGAAAAACATTCGCTTGTTAATATTACATCAAAATTATTATTTAAAACAAATTTTTTTAATCTTGGCAAATAAGGTATTTTATTTGGAGAGAAGATTCGTTTAAATTTAGGTTTATCAAAGATTATTTTGAAAGAACTCTCGAATTCTTTTAAAGGCTTGTATTCTGAACAAGCATAAAGGGTAACATCGTGTCCTGCTTCTGAAAAACTCTTGCACAAACTGACGCTCATACAGTCTTCAATAGATTCTTTTTTTTGAATATGTTTGGTTTCGCTTGTATAAAGAATCGGATTTATAAAAAGAATTTTCATATTTAAAAGCTCCTCAAAAAAAGTTTTTTGTTTTCGTTAAAATTAAAACTGACACCTATCATGATGAAAAATAATATAGAATTAAAATGTACAAAACTTGGAGTAAAAATACTTTGAATTAAGAGTTCTAATATTATTATAAAAGATAATAAATCTATATTTTTTATTGACTTTTTAAATAATAAAATAATCAAATACACAAAAACAACAAAACCAAAAATGCCGCTTTCACCAATAATCATTGGCCAAAAATTATCATATAAAAATAAACCATTCACAGGATCTAATCCATATAAATATTGAAAGCCATATTCATAATAAAGTTCAGAATAGTAGTCTCCGGCAACAAAAGATCCAAACGTACCAAAACCACTACCAAAAGGAAAATAGGTGTTAGCGGTAACAACTGCATATCTATAAAATAAAGCTCTTGGAGCATCGGAAGACTTTCCGAAATATGTTATGAATTGTGGAAGGCATACTATAAATGTAATAATAAGAAAAAATGAGAAGACTATAATTTTTGTACTATTGTTAATTTTTTTCGTTCTATATAAGAAAAGCATTAGCAAAACAAATATCATAAGGAAAGAATTAAACCTTAAAGAAGAAAATAAAAGAATTAAATTTATGAAAATAAATATGTTCTTGAATTTGTAAGAATAGAAATATAAAAATAAAACATTAAAAAACACAATATTAGAAAAATTGCCAGGATGATTAAATATAAAAGAAAAAGAATGAATGCCAAATCTATAATCGTAACCCATATAACTGATAGGTGAGAAAAAATTAATTAAACAGAAAATCAGTGCTACGATTGAAACAGTCTTAATTTCAAAAACAATTATCTTCCTTATTCTAACGAAATTTTTTGTTAAATAAGTGCTTTTATAAAAGGCTATAAAAATTATAAAATTACGTAAAAATAACGCAAAAGCCAAAATAATTGAAAACAAATTATTATTTATTCCACTTCTGAAATTGCTAGCAAAAGAAACAAGTGAATAAATCAACAAAGCAATAAAAAATTTGATAGAAAATTTATCACCTTTTTTAATAAATGAATGTATTGCAAAAGGAATACAAAAAATCATTAAGATTTCATCGATATAGGAAAAAATGTCGCTAACAAGCATTAATGCGCATTGAAAATAAATCAAATTAAAAATTATTAGGCAGACTATTTCACCAAATTTTATTTTAGTGTCTAAATGACAATATTTTTCAATAAGTAATATGTTGGGATTATTATATTTAGTCATTATTCTCCAAACCATTGTAAACAGCACAATTCGTATCGCATGTAGATAAACTATCGAGTTTTTCTTTGGTTACCTTTCCATCCCTAAAATCTCTACATATTTTGTTTTCGTACATTGAATATTTTTGTTTTTTGAAAAATCTAAAAAATTTATGTCTGATAACCCACCAAAGTGGTTTTATAATGTATTTATGCATTGCTGGAGAAACAGATCCAATCATCCAACAATTTCGATCGCAATGTCTTACATCGTTTCTCACTTCATTTGCTTGTTTGCCGTCCCATAACTCTTCAAAAGATACAGATCCGTTTAAGTTTCCCATAACTTTCTTTTCTTTTGTTCCATTACATGGCATAACATCTCCAAATGGATCGATAAAGAACGTATCAAAAGCCATATCGCAAGGCAACAATCTTTTTTGACCATAAATATAATTAATTAATCCGTGATTAAAATAAGCTCTAAACCATTTTTTTGGAGAATTTGTATTTAATAAAACATTGACTAAATCTTCCATAGATTTAGCAACTTTTGGTCTGTCGTGTATTATGTTTTTTGCTTCAACAAAATAGAAAGAGTTATGTAAAGAAGCGGTCGCAAATTCCATGTGAAGTTCTTCAGATAATTTATATAAGGGAATAACATCTTGGCAGTTTTTGTCTTGAATAACCATACCAAAACCTACATCTTTCATTCCCATTTTTACTAATTCTTTTAATGTGTTATAACCACGATTAAAACCATCACTTAAACCTCTAATCTCATTGTTGGTTTGTTCAAGGCCTTCTATAGAAATTCTTATGCCAATTTGTGGAAATTCCTTGCAAAGGTCTATTATTCTATCAGTAAAGAAACCGTTTGTTGAAATAACAATACGATCTGATTTTTTATATAGTTCTCGAATAATATCTTTTAAATCAGTTCTTATAAATGGTTCTCCACCAGTGACATTTGTGAAATACATTTTTGGGAGTTTTTTAATTGTTTCAATTGATATTTCGTCTTCTGGTTTTGAAGGATTTTTATATCGATTGCACATTGTACATTTTGCGTTACATCTATATGTAACAATTACAGTTCCGTTTAATTTTTTCATTTTGTTTCCTCCACTAATTTAAGTAGTTCGGTACAATAATCTATAGGATTAAAATATTTTTTAGCCTTATTCATAGATTCTTGGCACATATTTTTATATTCGTTATCAGGTAGATTAATAATTTGATTGATGCAATTTGTTAATCCCTCTTTATCCTTATATATATAACCGTTGAGATTATTATCGACGAGTTCTGGTAACCCACCCATTGAAGAAACGATTAATGGTTTTCCAGAAGACATTGCCTCCATAGCACTGTAAGGACCATTTTCATACCATTCAGAAGGTAAAACAACGCAACGAGCATCATTTATATAATTTTTTAATTCTTGTCCTGTTTTAAATCCTAACATCTGAATTTTATTATTAAGTTCATTTTCAAAAATAAATTTGTGTAAATCTTCTTCAATTGGTCCTGTTCCAAGAATTACAAGATTATAATTAATGTTCTTCATAGAGTTGATTAATGCAAATAACCCTTTTTCTTTCGATAATCTTCCAAAATATAAAATATAGTTTTTTGTTGTTTTTGGTATTTGATATATTGTGTTTATTGGTAAAGGATTTCTTAAATATACAATTGGTTTATTTGTAAAATTGGCTTTTTCAAGCATTTTTTTATAAAACAAAGAAGGACAAATATATAAATCAACTTTATTGTACCAATTATGTTTTTTAATTTGTTTAGCTTCAAAGTAAGATAGATAACTCATAAGTTTTGAGTTATGAACACATTTGTTTTTAATACAATGTTTATAGTTTCCATCTAAACATTTTTTGCATACATTTCCTTTTCCATCAAGCATTGTGTAAGCTGGGCATACAGTAATCAAATCATGCATTGTCCAAGCAATCTTTACATTATGTTTCTTTAAAGAATCGATAATAGAGCAAGTAATTTGTTTATGAACTAAATTTAATATTGCTATATCTGGTTTTTCATTAATTAGTAGTTCTTCCATGTTGTTATAGGCTTCTTTTGAATAAGCTATATTTTTTACCATTTTAATTTTTGAAGTAATGCCACCATTAACACCAACATTCGAAACGAAATATTTGGATTGATCGCATGGTAGGTTTTTGTCGTTTTTCATAGCGAAAAATATGACTTCATGACCCATCTTTTTTAATGTTTCTGCAACTGTAAAATAATATGTTTCAGATCCGCCCTTGTGATAATGAAATTTATTAACCATTAAAATTTTCATAATGTCTCACCACCATATAATTTGATTGTTTTATCAACAACTTCGTTCCGGGTAATTGGAATGATTGGGTTACGTACAATGTTTTGGTTTTGTTGAATTATTTTCTTTAAAGAGTCGTTTAATGATTTAACATTTCCATGTTTAAAAACGAATTGTTTATTATCAAGAAATTCAGTATTTTCAGGAATGTCACTAACTAAGCATTTATTTCCGTATGATAAAGCTTCTAATAAACTAATTGGCATACCCTCTACATCAGATGGCAAAACATATAAAAATGCATTGGAATATAATTCCTGAAGTTCTTGTCCTTGAACAAACCCTGTAGCAATAATAGATTTATCGTTTTGAATTTTGTTTTTAATTTCTTTAAAATACTCGTCCGAATGGGAGTTTCCGCCAGCAATCACCAATTTTAAACCATTTTTTTCTTGGTCGTTTAATTGTTGCCAAGCATCAATTAAATAATGAAGGCCCTTTTCTGGCACAATACGAGCCAAGAAAAGGATGTATGAGTTTTCTTTAAGATTGAATTCATTAAAAATGATTTCTGGTTTTTTAAAAACAGGTTTAGAAATACCATTTGGAATGTAGGTTGTTTTTCTATCGTATTTATCTTTAAAATATTTTTGCACATTTTTTGATAAGACAATTATTTCATCGGCATATTTTACTGCGTTTTGCTCACCTTTAAGCAAAACTTTTGTGGCTAATCCGCCCCATTTTCCTCTTTGCCAATCTAAACCATGAATTGTTACGATTATCTTATAATTTCTTTTGCTTTTCTTAGGGAAAAGATTTAGAAAAAAACATGGTCCTTCAGCATGAAAATGAATCACATCTAATTGTCCTTTTTTTGCCATCTTTTTAGCTTTAACGGTAGCAAAAAAAGAATAAATGATTGCATCTAAAGATTTCTTGTTAATAGTAAAAACATTAATAACTTTACATCCTTTATATGAATCAATTTGCGGATATTCTTTTCTTTTTCTATTAAAAATAACAACATTGTTACCTTTTTGTTCCATAATCGTCGATAAGTTTTCTACAACTATTTCTATTCCGCCCTCTCTAGAAGGAACATATTTATGACCAATCATTCCGATTTTCATTTTATTCTGCCCCCTTATGAGTAATAACAACCCAAACAGTTAAAAAACAAAGACCAAAATCATACCAAAAGCCCCTTTTGTTTTGAATATAATCAAGATCCATATCAATCATTTGTTCAAAAGTAGTTGAGCTTCTACCATGTGTTTGCCATTCGCCACTTAGTCCTTGAGGAACAAGAAGTCTCTTTTTAGCTCTTTCGTCATATAAAGCAACTTCCTTAGGTAAAGCAGCTCTAGGACCAATAATAGACATATCACCTTTTAATATATTGAATAATTGAGGTAATTCATCTAAAGAAGTTTTTCTAATAAATTTACCAAATTTAGTAATACGAGGATCATCTTTCATTTTAAAGGTAACTCCACCATTTACTTCGTTTTGTCTCTCTAAAAGAGCTTTTTCTTTTTCGGCTCCATCTTTCATCGATCTAAACTTATACATCTTAAATTCTTTGCCGTTTTTACCAACTCTAATTGATTTATAAATCATTGGCCCTTTAGATGTGCAAACAACTAACAATCCTAATAATAATAAAATAGGTGATAAAATAATAATAGCTAATAAAGAGCAAAAGATATCGAAAAGACGCTTAAAAAAAGCATAACACTTTCCACCTTTTATTTTGAAGTTTTCTTCGGCAATATTGCTTTCTTCAAATTTGTGAGAAATGTCTGTGTTATTGTGTGTCTCGTTATTTGTTAAAATTATTTCATCTTCATTTCTTAACACTTTTTTCTCCTTAGTAGTGATTAACTATAAAAACAAATCAAAATTGAATAAATCTTCTCTTTTGACTTTATTATTCGCTTCTTTCATAGATGTCTTTCTAAACGAATGGACATCGCTTGCTACCATACCAACTAAACCTAAGCGAATTAACTTCTTAGAAAGCAATTTGGCTTTAAGGCCATTTTCTCCAACGATAGTGCCACTATTTACCTGAATTAGTGCACCATATTCTTTCATCTTTTTAATTGTTTCAATATCCATCCATTTATATCGCTCAACATGTGCGATTATTGGAATATAACCTGAAACTATATAGTTATAGATTAATTCACTTACTTCCGGATATTTTTCATCATAATTAAATTCTAATAAAACATATTTACTATTATTGATTGTCAACAATTCGTGTGACTGCAACATTTTTAAAGCGTTTTCTCTAGAAGACATATAAATTTCTTGACCTAGATATAACTTAATAGGAATGTTTTGATCTTGAATTTCAGTTTTTAGTAAATTGAAGTTTTTTTCAATAAAATCCAAACTTGGAGTGTATTGACCATATCGATGATGGGGTGTACAAACAATTGTATTAACGCCATTATCTAAAGAATCACGAATCATTTGAATTGAATCTTCTAAAGATTTGCTCCCATCATCGATAAATGGGATTACGTGAGCGTGTATATCGATCATTTTATTGTGATTTCTTCTTATCTTCTGTTCCGAAATATTTATAGTAGCGGTTACTATAATAACCATCATAGGCGTTACTATATTTTTTAGAAACATTTGTGAAGATTGTTCCTAATATATTGATGTTGTTCTTTTTAATGCTTTTGATTGCTTGTATAGAATCGTTTTTATTAGCAACTATTTGACTAACAACAAATATTAAACCATCACTCATTTTAGAAATAATTAAGGAGTCGGTGACAACTAAGATTGGTGGACAATCAAGAAGTACTACATCATATTTATCTTTAACAGAATCAACAAAGTCTTTAAGTTTCTGACTATTGAGGATTGATGCTGGATAAGGAACACTTGATCCTCTAATAATATAATCAATATATTTGTTATCAGAATGTTTTATTACGTCTTCTTTTTTAATTTTATCAGCTAGGTAATCAACCAAACCGTTTTCGTTAATTGCATTAAAGAAATGGTGAATTTGAGGTCTACGTAAATCTAAATCAATAATTAAGACTTTCTTGCTGTCTTCAGCAAATACAGTAGCTAAGTTTATTAAAGTTGTAGTTTTACCTTCTCCTTGTACACCGCTAGTAATTTGAATAACTTTAATATTGTTATCAGCATTTGATAAATCAATATTTGTTTTTATTTTTCTATAACATTCAGAAACTGGATCAGAAGGTAATTCTTTAGTAATAACATAATGTGCATTAATTTTTTGTATTTCACTCATATTATTTACCTTCCTTTTTTGTATCGTTACTATAATAAGGAATTAAACCTAAAACAGGGGTTCCTAATAACTTCTCAACTTCTTCACTACTCTTAAATTTTGTGTTGGTCATTTCTCTAACGACAACATAAACAATGGCTAAAACTAATCCAACTGCAAATCCAATTCCGATATTTCTTAAGGTGTGAGAAACTTTCTTACCTTCTTTAGCTTCACTAAGAACGGAAATGTTTCCATAAAGAAGCTTAAATCTTGGCGATCCATCTTCATATTCTAAATTGGATACACTGAAAGCTTTATTAGCAATTACATTAGCAATATATTGGGATTTAGCCGCATTATCTGAAGTATAACCAATCGAAATAACTAAGGAAGAATCAACTAATCCAGTAGTTGTATTTTCACATAAATCTTTATTGCTGATTGTATATCCCTTTTCGCTTTTAATTGTTGATGAAACTTGATCCATAACAACATCTTGTTCAATAAATGCAACATAAGTTTTGCTTATGTAATTTGAATATTGATATTCACTTAAATCAGATGAGGAACCAGTTGAGTCAGGTGAAACAATCATTGTTGCAGTAGCCTCATAAGATTTCTTTTCTACGAGGTTAAAAACCTCACCACCAACACCGCCTACAACTAAAAATATGATGATTGCAATTAAGTGTTTTCTTATAATTAGTAAAATGTCCTTAAATGACAAACCATCACTGCTATCTTCTTTATTTATTGGCAATTCTTGGGGTTCTCGACTATAGTCGTTTTCTTTTTCCATTAGATGCCCTCCAAACGTATTTATTATTATAAATTAAAAATTTTACTTAGACAACACAAGAAAACATTCGAAAGTTAAGTCAAAAAATTAATTTTAAAAGAATTATCAAATTATAAACAAAATTTTACAATTTAAAAAAAAGACAAATTGGTAATTTTTGTATAATTTTTGAGGTTTTTTAAGCGAGATTTAATGATAAAAGATAAAAAATTATCAATTTTTAAAAAATTTATATTTTTATAATTTGGTTGAAGAGCTAAAAAATTGAGATTAACAAAATTGTAAAAAAATTAACAAAAATGTTATATTTCTTAAATTTATTAACATTAAATTAACAAATTTTTTAAATGAAAATGGTTTTTTATAATAAATTAATATTTATAAAATCACACAAAAATTTAAATAGCGTATGTTATTTTTTGAAATAAACAGACTTGTTATTTAGCTAACTTTTAGTGAATTGATTAAAACAATTTAGATAGATATAATTAAAATATGAAAACATGTTTGTTTATCATCAATAGGATGAGTGGATCTGCATCAAAGATTGATATTGAAATGTTAATGCAATTATTTGCTTCTGGTTATGAAAGCAAAGTTATAGAAATTACAGAAATAAATCGTGATTATGAATTATTTCCTTGCGAAAGAATTGTTGTTTGTGGAGGAGATGGGACTTTTTCCAATTTTTTAGATAAAAGATCAAAGTTTAAGTACGTTATTATGCAAATTATATATGTACCTTATGGAACACTTAATGAAAAAGCTAACGGAAAACATTTTGATGATGAAGGATATGAATTTATTAATAGTGTTGTAGAGGTTAATGAAAAACTCTTCTCTTATGTGTGTGCAACAGGAACCTTTACACCACTTGGATATGTCGTTTCAAACAAAGAAAAAAAGAAATTCAAGGCTTTTGCATATATCTCGCATATTTTAAAACAGTTTAAAGTTTACCATATCTATGCCACGATACAAGATGAAAATAAATATATTGATTTAAAAGGTAATTACTCAATAATTATGATTTTAAAAAATAATAAATGTTTTGGCCTCAACTTTAATCGTATGTATAAAGATAATGAGAATAGAGCTTATTTATTAACAATAAAGGCTCCAAAGCATAAAAACATCTTTGGTAAAATAAAATTGTTCTTTTCTTTATTTAGGGCGTTCTTTGTTGGTTTTAATAAAGAAAAACGAGGAAGACATGTTAATTTCATTCCTTTCGACGATGATTTACACATTTTCTTGGAAGATGACGAGCCATTTTGTGTAGATGGAGAACTTGTGAATCTTGAAAAAGGCGAAAGCATTATTAAAAACAGAAAATTAACAAACAAGATCTACGTTATAAAACCTTCCCAGGTTATTAGACTATATAAACAATATTATAAAAATAAAAAGTAAAATTGTGATTTACATTGTTTAGATTTGACCTGGTTTCGTATTATAATGAGTTAAATTAATTTAAATTATTAGTTTTGAGGGAATTTTATGAGTAAAAAATGCATTATATACTACATTATTAGTGGTGTTTTCATGGCCTTGTTTCTGTTGTTGACAGCCTTAATCACTTTTGTTGATGTTCAACCAATTGGTCCAAATGACTCGTTAGTAGGATTTGGTACCATAAATAGTTATTTCTTTAACTTATTTGGTGAAAATACTTTATTATTTGCGATTTCGGACTATATGAGAATATTAGGGTTAGTAATTGCAGTTATTTTTGCTGGAATTGGTATTTATCAATGGATCAAGAGAAAGCATCTTGAAAAAGTTGATAGCGATATCTTCGTTTTGGGTGCAACATACCTTGTTTGCATTGCTTTCTATGTGCTTTTTGAATTATTAGATATTAATTATCGTCCAATTTTAGTCAATGGACAATTTGAGGCTTCATATCCTTCCAGTGCTGTTTTAATTATTTGGGTTGTTGTTCCAACCACTATTGTTGAATTATTTAGAATGTGTAAAATAAAGTGGTTAAATATTACTTTGAGTGTAGTTTTAATCGGGATTGGTATCTTTGTATTCTTAGGTAGATTAATTTCCGGAGGACACTGGTTTACTGATGTTATCGCTGGTTTAATTTTAGCTTTTTCGATATTTTTTGCCTTTATGGGAACAAAAACTTTGGTTGATAAAAAGAAAAGAACGATCACTTATCAAATTTAAAAAAACAAAACAAATTAAATGAAAAACAAAAATACAAACACAAAAACATTCACATTAGATGAAAATTTTGACCCCCAAATTTTAAAGACTCTATCTTATGAAGAGTTAACTTTATTGTCGGATCAAATTAGAAAAAGAATCATTGAACAATGCGCAAAATTTGGTGGTCATCTTTCAAGTAATTTAGGAACGGTTGAATTAGAGATATCTCTATATAAATGTTTTAACGCTCCAAAAGACAAAATCTTATTTGATGTTGGACATCAGACTTATACGCAAAAGATTTTAACTGGGAGACCACTTACTAATTTACGTCAAAAAGACGGCTGTGATGGTTTCCAAAAGCGTAAAGAATCAGTTTATGATTGTTATGAATGTGGACACTCATCAACTTCTCTTAGTGCGGCCATGGGTATGGCAATTGCTAGAGATTTAAAGAAAGAAAATTATAAAGTAATTACAGTTATTGGAGATTCATCATTTGCAAATGGCTTATCTTTTGAAGCTTTAAATAATTTAAATTCTTTTCATCATCAACTCTTAATTGTTTTAAATGATAATGAGATGTCAATCTCAAAACCAGTCGGTGGAATGGCTAAATTCCTTCAAGGTGTTGAGACATCTAACGCCTATAGAAAAGATAAGAATAGATATGTTATTTTTATGCAAAGAACGGGAATTGGCCGTGGAATTTTAAAAATAACTCGTAAAATGAAAAACTTAGTTAAGCGAGTGCTTTTAGGTGTAAATGACCAAAAATATTTTAATATTTTATCTTATGGACCAATCAACGGAAACGATCTTAAAAAACTTGATAAAGCTTTTAAAAAACTGTCTAGTGTAAATCGTCCAGTAATTCTTCATGTTAAGACAACAAAAGGAAAAGGATATAGTTTTGCAGAAAAAGATGAAACTGGTCTATATCACTCCACTACCCCATTTAATATTGAATCTGGAGAGATGGAAAAAACTATTCCTAATGATTTTATTAAATTTTCGACTTTATATAGCTCTTTATTATATGGAGCTATGGCTAAAGACAATGATTTGTATTGTATTTCTCCAGCCACCGCTTATGGAAGCGGTGTCTCAAAGATCTTAAATAAATATCATAAAAGAAGCATTGATGTTGGAATTTCTGAAGAACACGCTGTGGTATTAGCTAATGGATTAGCTACCGACTCAACAATTCATCCATATGTCTTTATGTACTCTTCATTTTTACAAAGAGCTTATGATGAAATTATTCATGATGTTTGTAGAATGAACAATAATGTCACTTTCATGATTGATCACGCCGGGTTAACTGGAAACGATGGAGAAACTCATCAAGGAATATATGACTCAAGTTTCTTATTTGGTATCCCTAATTTAACAATTGCGATGGCTAAAGATAAGCAAGATGCAATAGATTTATTTGCGTTTTCTATAACTTATAAAAAGCCATTTGCTATTCGCTATCCTTGTTCAGCCACATTAGATACTAATACATCAGATGCTAAAGATATTAAGTATTTAGAGTGGAGATTATTAAGAAAAACTAACGATGATAAAAAAGTATGTTTATTAAGTTTCGGGCCACATTTACAGGGGATTTTGAAAAAAACTAAAGATTTTAAAGGTCTAACAATCGTTAATACTTTATTCATTTATCCAATAAATAAAGATGAATTAAAGAAGTATTTAGATTACGAAAATATTGTTATTTATAATCCTTATGGAATTGAAAGCGGATATGTTTATCAAATGGAAAATGCCTTGATTGATTTGGGTTATAAAGGAAACGTTCTTAAAAAATCTATTCCAATTACTTATGTTGATAAAGGAACAATTTTAGAACAAGAACAACTCTATGGAGTTGATGAAGATTCACTAGTTAATTTATTAAAGGCAACACTTAATGATTAAAATAAATGTCTTAAAACCAATTGGTTTTTGTTTTGGAGTTGAGAGGGCCATTAATGCTGTTTTAGACATCATTAAGACACACACGGATAAAAAAATTAGTGTCTTTGGATTATTGGTTCATAACGAAATTGTTTGTGACATTCTTAAAAAGCATGGGGTTAATGTTGTAGACACTAAATCACTTAACGAAGAACAAAAATTGAGTTTATTGAAACAATATACAAGCAAAGATTTTATAGTTTTTACAGCTCATGGGGTTCCTAACGAATACAAAGAGATTTTAAAGAAAAATAATGTTCAATTTTTTGATACCGAATGCCCAATTGTTGAGATGAATCACAAAAATATCCTTCAATCGATAAAAGATAATAAAGAAGTAATCTTTTTAGGTATAGAAAACCATCCTGAAACTATCGCTTCACTATCATTAGCAAAATCTAATCTTTATTTTTATGATATTAAAAAAGAATTCAATTATTCTTTAATTAAGACAAGCAATCCAGAAGTTTATTCACAAACCACTTTATCACTTCATGATGTAAATAAAATTAATGAAGAAATTCTTAAACATATTCCAAACGCACATATCAATAAAGAAGTATGTAATAACGCCACTATTAGGCAACAAAATATCATTCAAGATAAAAATAAGCCAGACTTAGTTTTAGTTATTGGAAGTGAATCTAGTAGCAATACGGATCAATTATTTAAAATAGCTTCTAAAAAATATAAAGACTGCACTGTTTTAAAAATAAACGATGTTTCAAGTATTAAAAATCTAAATTATAGTAATATTAAAGAAGTTACAATCACCAGTGGGACAAGCGCTTTAGCGAAGACCAATGAAGAGGTAATAAGCTTTTTAGAAGGGATAAACAATGGAACAATTTAAACTAAGTAAACCACTTAATCATCTTGCAGTAATAATGGATGGAAATGGTAGATGGGCTAAACAAAGAAATCTTCCACGCACAATGGGTCATAAAGAGGCTTGTAAAACTCTTGAAGAACTTGTTAATGTTTGTTTAGAGTTAAATATTAAATGTTTATCAGTTTATGCTTTTTCGACCGAAAATTGGAATCGACCAAAACAAGAAATAAGTCTCCTTTTTAAGTATCTTAATGATTTCTTTAAAAAAGATATTAATTCTATGCATAAAAAAGGCATAAGAATTCAAACAATGGGTGATATTACTAAACTTCCACCTAAGACTTATAAAACAATTGTTGATGCAATTGAATTGACTAAAGATAATGATAAATTTATTTTTAATATTGGTTTGAATTATGGAAGTCGCCCAGAAATTGTTAGAGCCACTAAAGCCATTGCAGAAGATTATAAAAACAACAAAATTTCTTTAGAAGAAATTGATGAAAAGTTATTTGCTAGTTATTTATATACATCCAATCTTCCTGAAGTTGACTTATTAATTAGAACAAGCGGCGAAGAACGTTTATCTAATTTTATGTTATACCAATTGTCGTATAGTGAGTTTGTTTTTACTAAAACTTATTTCCCAGATTTTCATAAAGAACAATTGATTGATTGTTTAAAAATATACGAATCAAGAAACCGCCGTTTTGGAGCGATCAAAGAATAAAATATGCTACAAAAATCAACAAAAACACTCTTTAAAAAAGTTATTTTTTCTACGTTATTTTTTCTTGGTTTAACGACCATTTTTGTTGAGTCCTTTAAAAACGGAGATACCAGTTCAGTTGAGAGCAATTTTATCGTCGATACCATCATTGGTGGAGATGATGAAGCAACAATTGAAGGGGGATTTACAGGGGATATTAAGTTTTATGACACCGATTTTATGGTTGGTCAAACATATCCTTTTGGAACTAATTTTAATGGAAGTCCTACTGATAAAAGGCTTGTTTTTAAAGATTTTGATAGTTCAATAATCGATATTGATTTATCTAAAAACGCAATGATTGTTAAAAAAGAAGGAACAACAAAACTTGTCGTCACTTCTTTTGCTGACGGAAGCAAACTATTTGATCAAAATATTGTTACTAAAAGTTCTTCTTTTGAATATGTTCCTACAACTATAGAAAGTATCAAAAATATAGAACTTGTTTCTAGCATATATAAATATGGAGAAATAAGAAAATTAGATTATAAATTGTATGATCAAAATAACAAACAAATTGATATTACAAACGTTAATGATTTTGTCACTAATTTAACCTTTGAATCATCTGACAAATCCATTATGGATATTGATGAATATGGATATGTTTTGTCTTATAAAAAAGGAACATGTGACATCACTATTTCTTCAAAAATTAATCCAACAATCAGTGCAACAACCAAAATGAAAATAACACCATTAAACAACGAAGATTATTCAAAAATTAGTTATCTAATACGTAAATTAATTGGTCACTTTTCTTTATTTTTATTCACCGCTTTCTTCGGTTGTTTAAGCCTTTATGAGTTCACAAAAAATAAGGGTTTGATGTTTTATATTTCGTCTAGTTTACTCATGGTTTTAGGCGTTGGAGTGGCTCTACTTAGTGAATTAAGTCAAACATTACCTGGAGGAAGAAGTGCCTCATTAAAAGATGTTTTAATTGATTCTAGCGGATTTTTAGCCGGAATTTTGCTTGTAATTATAATTGTTTTAATCATTAAGATCGTAAATAAGAAAAAGCCTAAATATTTAGAAATTTAGGCAAAATCCCTTGCCAATCCCCACTCTTTTTTGAATTTAGTAAATATTTGAATGATTATTAAAATATGCTTTTTGGTATTAAGTTATAATATTATGTAGTATAGTATAAATTGTTAAATTTGAGGTTTTTATGAAATTAATTATTGGTTTAGGCAATCCTGGAAAAGAATATGAACACACACGTCACAACATGGGCTTCGATACTGTTGATCTTTTTGCTGATTCTTTAGGGACATCTATCGAAAGAGAAGGTTTTAAAGGATTATATGAAAAAACCAAATATTTTGATGAAGTAATTTATTTATTAAAACCACAAACATTTATGAATTTAAGTGGAGATTCTGTTAGAGCAATCATGGATTATTTTAAAATCGATGTTAATGACATCATTGTTATCTATGATGATATGGATTTTGAACCAGGAGTTATTAAATTAAAGACGACTGGATCGAGTGCTGGACACAACGGAATTAAGTCAATCATTAGTAATATTGGAACTCAAGATTTCAAAAGAATAAGGATTGGCATTGGAAAACCAACTTATAACAGCGTTGATTACGTTCTTGGACATCCACAAGGTGATGAAGCCTTAAAGATTAAAGAAGCCCAAGATAATGCTGTAAAGGCGCTTAAAGTAGCTTTAAAGGAAAGCTTCAATAAAGCGATGACAGAATTTAACTGAGAGGTAGAATTATCGATATCCTAAAGAAAACTCTAGATTTATTTGCGATTAACCCCCCTAGAAAAAATAAACAGGGATTTTTTGTCGTTGATCCAATACTAGGAACAGTCTTCCTTGGGTATAAGAAATTTCTTGAAAATCCTAATCAAAATATTGTCGTATTAGCATCTAATAATTACGAATTAAATAGTATTTGCAGCGGTTTTTTAGATTTTGTTGATGAAAAAGATATGATTGTTATTCCTTCTGATGAACTCATTAGATCAGAATATTTATCATATTCAAAAGACTTATTAGCTCAACAAATTTATGGTATTTATCAATTAACAAAAGCTAAACATAAAATCATTGTTTTGTCCCCTTCCACTCTTTATAGATACTTCCCATCTAAAAAACTATTTTTAGATGATTGTATTAAAATAAAAAGAGGAGAAACTTTAGATTTTCAAAAATTTAAACAAACATTATTAGATAGTGGCTACTATAGAACCAATAAGATTGATCAATCATTACAATTTGCTGCAAGAGGTGACATCGTTGATATTTATTCTTTAAATTATGAAAACCCAATCCGTATTGAGTTCTTTGATGACTTAGTTGAATCAATAAGATTTTTTGATGTAAGCACTCAAACTTCGGTAGGTAATGCTGAAGAAGTTGAAATTTTACCTGCTTCACTATTTTTATTAACTAAAGAAGAAAAAGAAAATGCCGAAAGTAAAATTAGAAAGACCTTTGAAGAAGATTTAAAGACCTTTGATAAGATTAATTTAGATACATTTAAAATGACAATTGAGGATGATATTGAAGACATCAAGAACAATACCAATTCATCTAAAAATTATAAATATATGGGGTATTTGCAGGGGATTTTGACTTCTATCTTTGATTATATAGACAATTACACATTGATTGTTTCTAGTGAAGAAGACTTCTTAAGAAACAGTGATAATTTAATTAAAGAATCTTATATGTTCCTTAACGATTTACATATTGCAGGTAAGTGCATCACTCATCTAAGTTACTTTAATGAAAATGTTGATCCTTATAAAAATGCCCTTTTAATTGATCAATTAAATCCATTTTATATTCATTCAGATAGTGTCTCTATTAAACTTAATAGACCAGCTTTAACGGCTGGAAAAGAAAAGAATATTTCTTTAATTATTGATAGTTATATTAAACAAAACAACCGAGTTGTTTGTTTATTAAACGATCGAATTCAAGTCGAAGCAATAAAAGAATGTGCAGGATATTTAGGTAGAACTTATGAAGAAGTTAAATCTTTAAATAATGATAGTGATGCCGAAGTTATTGCGTTAATTAAGCCATTTTTTGAAGGATTTGAGTTACCTAGCGAAAATATTGTTGTTTTAACCAGCAACGAACTATTTGGTAGACGTGCTGCTAAAGCAAGTTATTCTTCAAAATTCAAAGAAGGACTTATTTTAGGCAGTTATTTAGAATTGACTCCTGGAGATTATGTAGTTCATGAATATAATGGAATTGGACAATTTTTAGGCATTAAAACCCTTTTAGTTGATGGAAAACATGAAGATTATATTCAAATTGCATATGCTAAAGGCGATAAAGTCTATGTACCACTATATCAATTTAATTTAATAAGAAAATATGTTGGTCGAGATGGAACAGCCCCTAGATTAAATAATTTGGGTGGCGAATCTTGGAAAAACACCAAACGTAAAATAAAAGAAAAAGTTAATGATTTAGCCGAAAGATTGCTAGATCTTTATCAAGAGAGAAGCAAAGTTGAAGGACATGCCTTTATTAAGGATGATGCTTTGCAAACAGAATTTGAAAGCAAATTCCCTTATGAATTAACCAAAGATCAAAGTATCGCCTTAAAAGACATTAAGGAAGATATGGAATCAATTCATCCAATGGATAGACTTTTATGTGGTGATGTTGGTTTTGGTAAGACTGAAGTTGCTTTTAGAGCCGCTTTTAAGGCGATAATGGACGGAAAACAAGTTTGTTTGTTGTGTCCAACCACTCTTTTATGTAAACAACATTATGAAGTAGCTTTAGATAGATTTAAGGATTATGGAATTAACATTTGCATGTTATCTCGTTTATCAAGCAATGCGGAGAATTCAAAGTCTTTAGGAAATATTGCTAACGGAAACATGAACTTTGTTATTGCGACTCATAAAGTTTTAAGTAAAAAAGTAAAATTTAAAAATCTCGGTTTATTAATTATTGATGAGGAACAAAGATTTGGTGTCGAACAAAAAGAATCAATTAAAGAAAAATATAAAAATATTGATATATTAACTCTTAGTGCAACCCCTATTCCAAGAACACTTCAATCGTCTTTAGTTGGTTTAAAAAGTGTCTCCACAATTGAGACTCCACCTAAAGAAAGAATGCCTATTCAAACATATGTTATTCCTTATGATGAGAGCGTCGTAAAAGACCTGATTTTAAGAGAAATCGCCCGTAAAGGCCAAGTCTTTTATGTTTTTAACTATATTGATAGAATCTATTTTGTGGCTTCAAGATTGAAGCAATTAATTCCAGATATTCGCTTAGGTGTAATACATGGACAGATGGATAAAAAAGATATTGATGATGTTATGGAACAATTCTATTCGGGTGAGTTAGATTTATTATTGGCCACCTCTATTATTGAAAATGGAATTGATGTTAGGAATGCTAATTTAATGCTTGTTTACGATGCCGACCACTTTGGTTTATCGCAACTTTATCAAATTAAAGGACGTGTTGGTAGAGGCGACAAAATGGCTTTTGCATATTTAATGATTAACGGAAGAAAAGAATTAAATGATCAAGCTAAAAAGAGACTTAAATCAATTCAAGACTTTACAGAATTGGGTAGTGGATACAAAATTGCTCAAAGAGATTTGCTTATTAGAGGAGCTGGAGATATTTTAGGGCCTCAACAAGCGGGTTTTATCGACGAAGTTGGCGTTGATATGTATATTCGTTTATTAAATGAAGCAATTGAAGAAAAGAAAACTGGTATTGTTAAAAATAATACTCCTCAAAGTTACACTTTATTGGGTGTCGATGCCTATATTCCATCAACATACGCAAATGATGAAGATAAAATTGAATTATATCAAAAGATTTTAGAAGCTAAATCTTTAGATAAGGTTGAAATATTAAGACAAGAAATGCGCGATATTTACGGACCTTTACCACAATCTAGTGAATTATTATTAACTAAAAGAAAGATTGATATTTTGATTTCAGAAAAAATATGTTTTAGTAAGATTGATGAATATCCAAATCACATTATGTTGGTGTTATCTCGTGAATTTAGCGATATTAACGGAATTGGTTCTAGTTTATTCACAGCATTAATAAGATTTATTAATCAGATAAAAATATCTTATAATAATAAAATGTTAAGCATATCAATAGAGAAAAATGGCACATGGCTAGATTTTACTCTAAAGATTATGCTAATAATTCAACAATTATATGAAACATATATGAAGGTAGAAGGAAAAAATGAGGATTGATAAGTATTTAAAATTAACAAGATTAATTAAAAGAAGAGCAGTAGCTAAAGAACTTTTAGATAGAGGACTTTTTACCATTAATGGAAGAAAGGCTAAAGCAAGTAATGAAATAAAAGTTGGCGATATTCTTGTTTTGCCTTTAGGAAGACATAAATTAACTATTGAAGTGACAAATATTCTTCCATTTGCGAAGAAAGACGATGTTGGAACTCTATATAAAGTTTTAAGTGATGAAATTATTGAAAATGATCAAACTGAATCTCAATAAAAGCAAAAAATATCTTTTAACTTGTAGTTATGGACCAGATTCGATGGCCTTATTTTCATTATTGATTAAAGGAAATTATGATTTTGATTTGTGTTTTGTAAACTACCATCTTATCCCTTCTGCTAATAGCGATGAAGAGAAATTAAGGGGTCTTTGCAGGGGTTTTTCAAAAAATATCCATGTTTTGAGCGTTTATTTTGATCGTGAAAAAGATGGAAACGAAGAAGATTGGGCCCGTATTATTAGGTATGATTACTTCTTAAAAATTGCCAAAGAAAATAATATTCAAAACATTTTGGTTGCTCATAATGAAGATGATTTATTAGAGACTTATCTCTTACAAAAACAAAGAAATAATGTGGTTTCTTATTATGGATTAAATGAAAAATATGTTAAGAATGGAATTAATATTTTAAGACCACTTTTAAACTATAAAAAAGAAGAATTATTGCAATATGATATTGCGAATAATATTCCCTATTCAATCGACCCTTCGAATGCTGATAAAAGTTATAAAAGAAATAAACTTCGTGCTGAAGTTGTTTCCGTTATGGATGATGAAAATAGAGAAAAATTATTGCAAGAAATTAAAATTAAGAACAACGAACTAAAAGAAAAGGAACTTTTATTTACTAAATATTACGATAAAAAGCACAACGAAATTGCAATATCCCCTGCAAATCCCCCTTCTTTTTTAGATTTACAATATATTTTGATCCGCTTTTTGGAGATTAATAATTTTTATTCACCAATCTCTTCACAGAGCGCAAGAGACTATCTAGAAAAAGTAAAAGCAGGCAAAAATTTTACCATCAAGAAAGAAAAATTTTTGCTTTTCTATTCGTACGGAAGATTCTATATCACTTCAAAAGAACATTTTGAAAATCGCGGATATTTGATCCAAGGAAAACATCAAAAGAATGAAGATATAATAAAGATAAATAAAGAATCACCTTTATTTAAAAATATCGATTATGAGGGTGAATTAATCATCAAACCAGTAGATAAAAACGATTATATTTTAGTTAAAGACAAAAAAGTAAAAATGAACCGCCAATTTATTAGTTGGAAAGTTCCAGAAATCTATAGAAATGTGTGGCCAGGAATCTATGATGAAAGCGGGAAATTGCTCTATGTTCCACGCTTTCAAAAAGAGATTAAAAACACAAAAAAAGAATCACTTTTATGGTTTGATTTATGTGAAATAAAATAAAGACAAATTTAAGAGTTTTTTACTTTATAAAGTAAAAGGCATGTTGTATTATTTAAATACTTGCTAAGTAAAGGAGATTTTAATGAAAGAAAGAAAAAAACCCGTATGGTATTCAATATTAATTTACATTTTATTGTTTTCCGTCGCTGGATTAGTTTTATATTTTGTTATTTCAAGTGTTGTTGGCGTTCAATATACTAGTATTTCTACTAATAGCGCTATCACCCTTGTTTATGAAACAAAAGATACAAACAATTATGTAGTTTATAAAACCGATGCTTCAACTGCTGATGGAGACACCACAGTTTATTTAAGTGTTGGACATAAAGCTACTAGTGGCGCTTACACAAATGAATATTACACATTCAAAATGTTATCTGATGATTTTAACAAAACCATTTATAAATCTGACACTAGTGAACATAGTGGAAAAAGCTTCAACGTTGCTTTAAATGAAGAAGTTGAAGAAGCTAAAACACTTTACACTACTGATGACAATTTCAAACAATTAATTGGTAACGATACCAAAAGAATTAGTTATGATTCAACACCTTATGTTCAAAACTGGTTTGTTTCATGGTTACCAACAATCTTGATTTTTGTGGCTTTCGTTGTTATAGGATTTGTGTTCTTTAGAATGTTGATGGGTTCTGGTAACGCCAATTCTAAAGCTATGGATTTCAATAAATCAACCGCTCGTCGTGTTGATGATTCAAAAGTTAGATTCGGCGATGTTGCTGGATGTGATGAAGAAAAAGCTGAAATGGCTGAATTAGTCGATTATTTAAAAGAACCAAAGAAATATACTAAAAATGGTGCAACCTTACCAAAGGGTGTCTTACTTGTTGGTCCTCCAGGAACTGGTAAAACTTTACTTGCTAAAGCTGTTGCTGGCGAAGCTGGCGTTCCATTCTTCTCTATTTCTGGATCTGATTTCGTCGAAATGTTCGTCGGTGTCGGTGCTGGTAGAGTTAGAGACTTATTTAAGACTGCAAAACAAAATGCTCCTTGTATCGTTTTCATCGATGAAATCGATGCTGTCGGCAGACAAAGAGGCGCTGGTATGGGTGGCGGAAACGATGAAAGAGAGCAAACTCTTAACCAATTATTAGTTGAACTTGATGGTTTTGAAGCAAACTCTGGAATCCTTGTTATTGCTGCTACTAATAGATCGGATGTTTTGGATCCAGCATTATTAAGAGCTGGTCGTTTCGATAGACAAATTACTGTTAATTTACCTGATAGAAAAGGTAGAGAAGCTATATTTAAAGTTCATGCTAAGAATAAAACAATCGATCCTTCAATTGATTTCTTATTATTAGCAAAACGTACTGTTGGATTTAGTGGTGCTGATATCGCTAACATCTTAAATGAAGCTGCTATCCTTGCTGTTAGAGCTCACCGTGACATTATTGTTATGGCTGATATTGATGAAGCCATTGATAGAAGAATCGCTGGACCTGCTAAATCAAGCAAAGGTATGAGCGAAAAAGAAAGACAAATCGTCGCTTATCACGAATCTGGACACGCTATTATTGGTTTAACTTTACCAAATGCTGATAAAGTTAGAAAGATTACAATTATTCCTCGTGGAACCACTGGCGGCCACGTCTTAATGGGTCCTGAAGACGATAGATTCTTACTCACCAAGGGAGAATTAACCGCTGAAATAGTCGGCTTACTTGGTGGAAGAAGTAGCGAAGAAGTTTTCTTTGATGACACCACTACTGGTGCTAGTAACGATATTGAAAGAGCAACTCAAATTGCTCGTAGTATGGTTGTTGAATATGGTATGTCTAGTTTAGGACCTATTCAATATGAAAAAGATACTGGAAGTGTCTTCTTAGGAAGAGATTATAATAACTCACAAAAGAATTTCTCAATTGCTGTTGCTGATGAAATTGATAAAGAAGTTCGTAAGATTATTGAAGAAGCTCACAATCAAGCTATTGAAATTATTAATAAGAGAAAAGAAGATGTTATCTTAATTGCTACAACTTTACTTGAATTTGAAACAATTAATGAAGAGCAAATTGATTACTTATTAAAGAATAGAAAAATGCCTGATGGCGTTACTCAAAAAGATAGTGCTTTATCTTCATTCACAAAAGAGAATCAAGCTAGAATTTCTAGTGATGATACAATTCTTGGAGAAGAGAAAAAAGAAGAGAAACCATCAACTGCAAAAGCTGATGAAAAAGCAAAATCCCCCGCCAATACCCCTTCAAATGATTCTAAAGATGATAAAAAGGATGTTGAAAACAAAGAAGAAAAATAAATTCTATGTCATTCAAAATTGGTAATATAGAAATTAAATCGAAAGTTATCCTTGCCCCAATGGCAGGGATAACTTCTTTTTCTTATAGGAAGTTTATGAATAAGTTTGGTTGTGGTTTGACTTATTCTGAAATGATTAGTGATTGTGGATTAATGTTTAAAAATCAATCTACGCTCGAATTACTTCAATCTGATGGGACTGATCGACCACTAGCAATTCAACTTTTTGGTGGATCAAAAGAAACTCTATTAAAAGGGCTTCAAGAATTGAATTCATTGGGGATTGGCTATGATATTTTAGATTTAAACCTTGCTTGTCCTGTCAATAAAGTTGTTAAAGGAAACGGCGGAAGTACATGGTTAAAAGACCAAGATTTACTTTTTGATATGGTTAGTGCGATTGTTAAAGCTAGTTCAAGACCTGTCAGTTGTAAAATACGTCTAGGATGGGACGAAATTAATGTTATTGAAACCTGTAAGACTTTAGAAAAAGCAGGCGCATCTTTTATAGCAATTCATTGTAGAACAAGAGCTCAAGGTTATACTGGGAAACCCGATTATGAAGCAATAAAAGATTTGAAAGATATAATTAAAATTCCTTTTGGTGTTAGTGGTAATATTTTTTCTGTTGCTGATGCATTAAATGCTTTAAAAATTACTCGTGCTGATGCTGTGCTGGTTGCTAGAGGAGGCATTGGAAATCCTGAATTTATAACTAATTTAAATAAAGCTTTTAATGGAGAAGAATATAGCGAAATATTGGACCTTGACCGTCAAATTTCGTATTTAAAAGAATATTCGACAGCTTTAGTTGAAGAAAAAGGTGAGAAAAAAGCTTGCCAATATTTAAGAGGGATTGCTCCTAAATTTTTTAATTCTATTGTTGGCGCAAAAGAGTTAAAGAATCAGATTACCTTTTCTTTAACATCTCTTGATCAATTGTTTTCAATTTTAGATAACTTTAAATTAAATAGTAAATAAACTAAGTCGTTGTATAATTTATTAAGGAGATAATTTCTATGTTTTGTACAAATTGTGGAAAAGAAATACCTAATAATGTAGATAAGTGCCCATTTTGTGGTACTAAAATCGAAAATACTGTACCTCAACAAATTAATATTGGGAAACCTGCTCAACCAATTGAGCAAGAAAATATGAAAACAAATGCATTTTGTTTGGTTGGCTTTATTTGTTCATTGGCATTTGCTTTAGGTTTTATTGGTGCTGCACTACCTCATACTGATTATTATATTTTCGGTGCATCCGTATTTACACTTCTTGGATTAGTGTTTTCGATTATGGGAATTGTTCAAGCCAAAAAGAAACATCAAAAAGGATTTGGATTGGGATTGGCCGGGCTAATTCTCTCAATTCTTGAGATTTTATTTTATATTGTTGCAATAATTATCGTCATTTTCTTTGTTGATTTAATTCAAGCGATTGCTGACGGAATGAGGAATCAATCCTCTTCATCAATTGCAATCTTTTTAAATGCATTTTTGAATTGTTAAATTTCATTATTGTTCACTAACAAATGATGTGAAACAAAATGTTATAAAATAAAAAGGTATCATCT
>CAYQCJ010000008.1:0-46224 GCA_964416025.1 uncultured Staphylococcaceae bacterium
TGAGGTATCAGGTTTTTGTATCCACTATTTTCCAGAAATATCGATTATTCCAATAAATGGCGCACAACCATTTAAGAAACCAATGGTTCCATAACCTTTTATTTGAACGTAAATATCTTCAACTTGAAGATTAAGATTTTTACCATCTTCACTAACAATTTCTAAATTTATGAGATTAGAATTTTCACTCATCTTTATTTTGTCCTACTTTACCAATAACATCTTCAATTGGTCCATCAAATAAGAATGCATCTTCTGGATATTTATCGTAATCACCGCTTAAAATAGCTTTAAACGATCTAATTGTATCGCTAAGTTTAACATATTTTCCATCGAGTCCACTGAATGATTCAGCAACTGTAAATGGTTGACTTAAGAAGTTTCTAATTCTTCTAGCTCTAGCAACAATAATTTTATCGTCATCACCTAATTCATCGACACCTAAAATAGCGATGATATCTTGTAATTCTTTATATCTTTGTAGAATAGAAATAACGGCTCTAGCGGTATTATAATGCTCTTCACCTAAAATTTGAGGATCCATAATAACCGAACTAGATTGTAAAGGATCAACTGCTGGATAAATACCTAAAGCAGCGATATTTCTATCAAGAACAGTCTTCGCATCAAGGTGAGAGAAAGTAGTTGCAGGAGCTGGGTCAGTTAAATCATCAGCAGGCACATAGACCGCTTGAATTGAAGTGATTGATCCATTCCTTGTAGAAGTGATTCTTTCTTGTAATTGGCCCATTTCCGTAGCGAGAGTTGGTTGATAACCAACGGCGCTAGGCATACGGCCAATTAAGGCGCTGACTTCACTACCAGCTTGAGTAAATCTAAAAATATTATCAACAAAGAAAAGCACGTCTAAATGCATATTATCTCTAAAGTTTTCTGCGATTGTTAAAGCACTTAAAGCGACTCTAAATCTAGCTCCAGGAACTTCGTTCATTTGTCCATAAACAAGAGCAGTCTTATCTAAAACTCCAGTTCCTTTCATTTCATTATAAAGGTCATTACCTTCTCTACTACGTTCACCAACACCAGCAAAAACGCTGATACCATGTTGAATAGTAGCAATATTGTTAATTAACTCTTGAATTAAAACTGTTTTACCAACACCGGCTCCACCGAATAATCCAACTTTACCACCCTTAACATATGGGCAAAGTAAATCGATAACTTTAATACCAGTTTCAAGAATTTCACTGGTAGTTGTTTGTTCTTCAAAAGCAGGAGCTAATCTATGAATTGGAAGACGAGTTGCATCTTTAAGTGAATCGCTCTCTTTTTCATCGATTGGATCGCCTAAAACATTAAACATTCTACCTAAAGTACAATTGCCAACTGGAACCATGATTGCATGGTGAGTATTGACAACATTCATGCCTCTAACAATTCCTTCTGTTGGACCCATGGCAATTGTACGGACCGTATCATCACCAATATGAGATTCAACTTCAAGAACTAATTTTTTTCCATTTTCAAAAGGAACTTCAAGAGATGTCAAAATTTGTGGAAGTTCACCTTCTTTAAACGAAACATCAATAATTGGACCAACCGCTTGAACGATTATTCCATTTTCACTTTCTTTTAAATTTTGTTTTTGCATAAATTTTCACCTCTTTATTTATCCTTGCTACCAGCGACAACTTCAGTCAATTCTTGAGTAATTGCTGCTTGTCGAGCTTTATTGTATTCAAGTTGTAATTTATCAATCATATCTTTAGCGTTTTGATCTGCGTTATCCATAGCAGTTCTTCTAGCGCTATTTTCACTAACAAGCGAAGCATACATTTTTTGATATAAAATCGATTTAATATAATTGGAGACCACTTCTTTAATTACGGCTTCTTTATCAGGACAGAAAACCGGATCATAAGCATATTCATCGTTCTCTTTTAATAAAATAGGTAAGATTTGTAGGTCTTTTGGGACTGAAACCATCGAATTTACATAATCGTGATAGATGAAATGAACAGATTTATAATCACCAGTTTGATATTTATCAACTAAAAACTTTGCTAATCCATCGATACAATCTTTATTTACGCTATTATTAAGTTTAATAAAATCAGTATAAAGTTTGATGTTTTGATCGCGATATTCGTGAAGAGATTTTTCACCAATCAACACTAATTCATCGCCTTCTTTATAAATATTTCTAAAAAATCTAAATAATTCGTTATTAAAACCACCACAAAGACCTAAAGTTGAAGAATAAATTAAATAAAGAGTTTTATTCGATTTGTCGTTTTCTTTTAAATAAATAGAATCAACTTTTTCATCACCATTATGATGATTAATAAAAACGCAATCGTTTAAAATCTGCTCCATCGAATTAATGTAAGCAGTTTGCATATCAAGTTCACGAGAATAACGACGAGTTTTAACATTACTAACTAATTTCATTGCGCTAGTAACTTTTCTCGTTGAATTGATTGCTCCAATTCTTCTTTTTACTTTGTTTAGGCTTTGTGACATCCTAAATCTCTCTTTCCTTTAAGAATGTTGCCATGATTGATCTTAAATTATCACGGTCCATTTTAACTAAATCATGTGTTTCAGTGATTTTTGTTAAGACTTCTTTATGGAATTTAGTTAAATAATCATAAAAATCATCTAAGAATTTTTTAACATCACTAGCTTCACATTGATCTAAGAAACCATATTTTGCACAGAATAACTCAATAACTTGGCGGTCCATTTGAACTGGCTTGTATTGAGGTTGAGTGATGATTTCCATCAAAATATCACCATGATGAAGGATCTTTTTGGTATTTTCATCAAGGTCACTTCCAAATTGGTTGAAAGCTTGAAGTTCTCTATAATTTGCAAGTTGCATTTTTAAACTATTACTCATTTTCTTAATTGCTTTAAATTGAGCAGCACTACCGACACGAGAAACTGAGTGTTCGGTATCAATTGCAGGACGATGTCCAGCATTGAATAAATCAGTCGACAAGAATATTTGTCCATCAGTAATAGAAATAACATTGGTTGGAATATAAGCACTGATATCACCAGCTTGTGTTTCAATGATTGGTAAACCAGTAATACTTCCGCCACCATGTTCTTTATTTAATTTTACACATCTCTCTAATAATCTAGAATGAAGGTAGAAAATATCGCCAGGATAAGCTTCTCTACCTGGAGATCTCTTTAATAATAATGATAAGGTTCTATATGCGACAGCGTGTTTACTTAAATCATCAAAAACAATTAAAACATCTTTGCCTTTTTTGCAGAATTCTTCAGCCATAGTTACACCACTAAACGGAGCAACATAAAGCATTGGAGATGGTTCACTTGCACTAGCATTAACAATAATTGTGTAATCTAAGCAACCAAAATTCTTCAATTTTTCAACAATTTTAGCAACACTACTGTTCTTTTGACCAATAGCGACATAAATACAATAAACACCCTTACCTTTTTGATTGATAATGGTATCAATGGCGATAGCTGTTTTTCCAGTTTGACGGTCGCCAATAATTAATTCTCTTTGACCTCTTCCAATAGGAATAACGGCATCGATACATTTAATTCCAGTTTCAAGAGGAGTATTAACAGATTGACGAGCCATAATTCCAGGAGCAATCTTTTCGATTGGCGAAGTTTCAGTTGTCTTAATTTCACCTTTTCCATCGATTGGCATTCCAATGGCATTAACAACACGGCCTAAAAGAGCCTCACCAACTGGAACTTCGACGACTTTTCCGGTTCTTTTAACCTTGTCGCCTTCCTTAATTTTGATATCGTTTCCTAAAATGACAACACCAACTGAATCCTCTTCAAGATTCATGACCATGCCATAAACATCATTAGGGAATAACAATAATTCGCCTAACATCGCTTTATCAAGACCATAAATAAGAGCAATTCCATCACCTACAGTAACGACTGTACCAACATCGTTAGCGTATTGAACTTCACCCTTAAATTCTTCAATTTCTTTAGCAATCAAAGAACTGATTTCACTTGTTTTGATGTTCATATTTAACCTCCATTAATCCTTAATTAAACTTGATTTTAATCCATTAATTTTTGTAATCATCGAAGCGTCAAAAATATCATTTTTAAGGCTTACAACGAATCCACCAATTAAATTAGGATCGACAACAAGTTTAAGTTCAACTCTTCTTTTAACATTCTTTTCAACGGCTTTTTTAATTACTTCGATTTGTTGACTATTCATCTCAAAACTAGAGAATAAAGTTCCTTCTTCAATTTCAAGATAGTCATCAAAACGAAATAAAGTTTCTTTTAAAATTTTATAAGTAAAATATGCACGATTATTTTTAACAATAATCTTTAAATAGTTTCTACTGTCCGCACTAAAATCCTTAAAAACTTTATCAATAATGTCGTAACGCTTTTCTTTTGGAATGTCTGTAAGTTTTAAGACACGCACAAAATTAGGCTCACTTTTGAAAAAGTCTTTGAGGTCCATAATTTCCTTACGGTACTCTTCGATTTTCTTTTCTTTTTTAGCAACTTCAAGAAAAGCGAGAGCATAGCGATTGTAGAGACTATTATCTTCCATGTCTATTTTTCTCCATTATCCTTCGAATCTAAAGATTTAACAAAATCATCAATGATTTTTTGATTATCATCGGCGTTAATTTCACGCTTTAAAAGATGTTTACTTGCATCCATTGCAACATCAACAATTTGATCTTTAATTCCTTGTTGAGCATCTTTTTTGGTCTGAGCAATTTGTAAATTCGCTTTATCAATACGTTCGACTGCTTCACGGTTAGCGTCATCAATTATTAAAGCACCCTCCTTTTTAGCATCATATTGGGCTTTATTAATAATTTCGCTAGCAGTTTTCTTACTTGCAGTAATATTTTTCTCACTGATTAAGCGGTTTTCTTCAGCTTTTTTCTTCTCGCTAAGAGTAGTTTTAACTTCATTATCAAGCAATTCTCTTCTACTAGCTAAATATTTCTTAACTGGTTTATAAACCAAGAAAATCATAATAACTACTAAAATAAGAAAAGCGATAATTTGTGCTAAAGTCGCCCAAACATTAGGGAATAATTTATTGATAATATCGTCAGATTCGATTGGAGTTCCTTCACAACCGGTAAGGAAAAGAGCACTAGAAAAAACAACCAAACTTAGAAAAAATTTATTTGTTTTCTTCATATTTTCTCCTCCTTTTTATAAACGAATACTTAATAAATTAAGCAACAAACAACATTAAAATACACATTAAAAGCATGTAGATACCTGTTGTTTCAGTTAAAGCATCGGCAATAATCATACCGGTTCTTAATTTTCCATACATTTCAGGATTTCTACCCATGGTTTCAATGGTCTTAAAACCAACTAAACCTTCACCAAGACCAACTAAACCGAAGGCGATTGAGCCAAGTCCGATTCCAATATAAGTAAATCCAGTATTGTTACCAGCTCCACTCTCGACAAGTATGTTGAGCATATTTGCCAAATTCATCAATAATTGCATATTTTAATCCTCCTTATTGATATTGAATTTCTTTAACTCTAGTTTCAGGTTCGTCATCTGTAATTTGCTCTTGATAGATATTAATCATCGTAAGCAATGAGAACACAAAGGTTTGGATAAACCCTGAAAATAGATCAAAATAAGCGTGCAAAATTGGAGTAACTAACGGAGCAAGAATAATGCTCTGAGGTCCAACTGCACCACCGACAGATGAGGCGGCTTCGACGCCCATAATAATAATGTTAGATAAATTTTCAAATCCATAATAAACAATTGCCATCAAGCAATATCCAGCGATAGCATTACCGAACATACGTAATGATAAAGATAATAATGGCGCCCACATCGTAATTAAATTGATTGGTAAGAATACTGGAAGAGGATCTATATAACGTTTAAAGTACTTCCAATGATTGGTTTTGATAGCCGTAACATGAATCATAATAAATGTAATAAGTGCTAAAGATAATGGAACTCCAAAATAAGACATTGGACTAGTCATTCCAGTTAATCCCCAAATAAAACTAATGAATACATAGCACATTAAAGGCACCATATACATTGCAAATTTTCTATTTCTTTCGCCCATGACTTCAACAACTAAACCTTCAATTTTAGTCACCAAAATAACCGCTAAATTAAAAATGCCTTTTGGGGTTTTTAATGGGTCTTTGATATACTTTTTGGAGCAAATATTGATTATTATACTTAAAATAATAAGGAGTATTACTACACAAAAGGCACTGACAATTGCAGGTTGAAAAATTTGATCGAAATCAAAACTAACCATCTTTCCGCCTTGTTCAGCAATATCTAAGAATTTCATTGTTTAGTAGACCATAAAAAGAAATACAGGAGACTTGAAAAAATTGGAAGTCCTGTAAAGAGAAGCAGTAAATACCTTTTCTTTTCTAAAGCAACAATTGCACTAGCACCATTTGGAACAAAATAAATAATAAGAGCAGGAACAACAATCGCAGAAATAATAAATAATAATCTAAAAAGTGTTAAAGAAAGCATTGCCACACTATTTTTTGAAGAATCATCTGGCGATGTTTTATAAAACAAGCAAATACATAAATGCCCTAATGAAAAAACTGAGCTAAGACCAACGGCTGCTAAAACTTCCCAGCAACCGTAAATAAGGCCAATACAACTTAGTCCAGTCATTATTAAACAAGTTATTGAATACCGAAGAATCGTTGATTTTTCAGTTCTTAAAAACTTCATTTTTAATCACCATCACCTTCACCATCATGAGCGATGTGTCCTTCATATTTTTTAGGAACAACAACAGTATTTAAATCTATTTTTTTACCAGTAACATCGCAAATATCGAGATGATTAAAGGCAAAATCAATATTATTAGCATTAAATTCTTTATAAATAGTTTCGTTAATTTGGAAAAGCATATCCCAATATAAATCATTTGGAACATACATTCTTAAAGAAATAACAATGCTACTATCGGCAAAACTTGTTAAAACAACGTATGGTTCTGGATCTTTTAAAGTTCTCTTATCCTTCTTAGCAATCGCTAAAAGAACCTTCTTAACTTTATCGACATCTTCTCCATATTGAACACCACAATTAACAACCAATCTTCTAACAGGATAGGCTGAATAATTAATAATCGAATTTTTAGTGACATTTTGATTTGGAATAACAATCTTTTGTCCATCAACTGTCTTTAATATAATTGATAAAAATTTAACATCAACAACAGTTCCTTCAACACTTGCGGCTGGGAAAGAAACATAATCATCAACTTGGAATGGTTTACTGGTTAAAATAACGATACCGCTAGCAAAGTTACCAATGACATCTTGTAAACAAAGACCAACTGCTAAGATAGCGCTACTAAATATTGAAGCAATGCCATTGAGATTTACTCCAAGGATTGATAAGAATAATAAGAAAAGCAACACATAAAGTACGGCTTTAATGGTATTTACAGTAAAATTCTTAATCGTTCTATCTTTCACAAATTTACGTTTACCAAGTTTTAAAACTTTACGTAAAATTAAGTTCAATAATTTTATTAAAAATATACCAATTATTAATACGCCAAAAGCAAATAAAAATGTAGCTAAATATGGGGATTCAGAACCAGTTGCATCTGGGTTTGCACTTGGATTAATCCAAAAATAATAGAGATTTTTCCCTATTTTTCCGAACCAATCACCTATAGTAGACCAGAACGCTGTCCAATCATTTGTAAATACAATATAATTCATAGTTTTATCTTAACACTATTTTATTAATAATAAAATAAAAGATGAAAATTATATCGATAAATACGAAATATAAGACAAAATATATTTTATTGTCAATTCGTTTTGTAAATGATATAGTATTAGACACATTAGAGGTGAAAATATGTCTTTCAAACTAAATTACAATGGGAGTACCCAAACCTTTGACAAGAAGGTTAGATTGATCGACCTCACTAATGGCGACAAAACAATCATAGCCGCATTAGTTAATGGCCGTATTAGGGAATTGGATTACGATGTTTATTACGACTCAAAAATCGAATTCTTAACAATCAAAGATCATGATGCAATGGGCATTTATGAACGTGGATTACGTTTTATATTTGCTATGGCTGCACATGCTTGTTATCCAAAAACGAGATTAAAACTCAACTACAGTATTTCTCGTTCCATTTTTGCTCAAATTATTGAAGGCAAAAACAAAGTAGCAACCAAGGAAATGGTTACAAATATTTCCGATAAAATGCACGAAATAGTTGAAAATAACTATGAATTCGCACGTACAATCGTCACTAACGACAAAGCTAGCGACATTTACAAAACATACAATCTTTTCGATAAGGAAGAAATCTTAAGATATAGAGAGGAAAAAACAGTCCACTTCTATATTTGTAACGGATATTTCAACTATATGTACGGAAAGATGGTTCCTTCAACTGGTTACATTATGAATTTCAAATTAATTCCATATAACCAAGGTATTATTATTCAATATCCTAGAAGTGAAACCGATGGAAAAATTCCACCATTCAGCGATGAACCAACATTTAGAGATACTCTAAATAAATCGATGGATTGGGGAAATTTAGTTAATTTAAGTTCAGTTGCTGCAATTAATGAACACATTAAGAGCCCAGAAGCTGTTTCTTTAATTAATATGTGTGAAGATCGTCACAATAGAATGCTCAGTGAATTAGGACAAGAAATTCAAAACAAAATTAATGATATTCGTATCATTTGTATTGCTGGTCCTTCAAGCAGTGGAAAAACCACTTTCGCTGATAGATTAACCGTCGAGTTGATTTCTCGTGGTATCAATCCTATCCGTATTTCAATTGATGATTATTACAAAAATAGAGAAGATGTTCCTAAGGACGAAAACGGTGATTACGATTTCGAATCCATCAACGCTCTCGATATTGCCTATTTCAACGAGAATTTAAACGATTTACTCGATGGAAAACGTGTTGATTTACCAACATTCTCCTTTAAAGAAAATGCTCGTAAAAAAGGCAGATCAATTAAAATTGGACCAAATGATCCAATAATTATTGAAGGAATTCATGCTTTAAGTGAAGACTTAACTCCTACAATTCCAAAGTACTTAAAGTACAAAATCTATATTGCTCCTCAAGCTCAAGTTAATATTGACTATGAGAACCCAATTTCTTTAACTGATATTCGTTTAATCAGAAGAATTGTTAGAGATAACAAATATAGAGGAACCACCGCTGAAGACACAATTAAAATGTGGCCAAGCGTTAGAAAAGGTGAATTTAACTGGATTTATAAAACTCAAGAAAATGCCGATTACGTATTCGATAGTTTCTTAAATTATGAGATGTGTGTTTTAAGAACATACGCTCTTCCACTTCTTTATAAAATTGATAAAGATGGCGAATATGGACCAGATGCTGAGAGATTAATCAAGTTACTTAAATACTTTAAGAACGTTGATGAAAAATGGATTCCATGTAATTCATTACTTAAAGAATTTATTGGCGGATCTTGCTATAGAGACTCTGGAGAATTCTAAAATCCCCCGCAAAGACCACTTAAAAAGGCTTCAGACGATGAAGCCTTTTAATTTTCGTTAGATGATTCTTGAACAATTGGTTCAGGTTCTTTAGCGTAGTTTTTAAGTAAATGCCCTTTAACTGAATCGTGAATTTCTATCATTTGTGTTAAATACATTTTTCTTAAAGCTTGATATTGAGCAATTTGTTGAGGAGTAGAGAAATTGGTATAGAAAGAATTAAATATACTTTCAAGTCTAAAGAAAGATTCGTAAGTATATAAAATAGTTAAATCAAGGAAATAGGCTCTATTACTATAAAGCAATAAAGGTGAACTATGAGCAATCTCACTAGCCATCTCATAAACTTTAGAATAACTTGATAAACCCGCCATTTTTTCGATACCATCTCTAAAATTAAGTTTAAAATCTTCATTTAATTTAATATTAGGAATTGAAAATAAATATCCATATTCAATATATTTTTTCATATCTTTGCTCTTTAAATCGTAAGATCTCATCTCCGATTTAATTTGCTCAAAAACTTTATCAGTTTCTTCTTTGCTTCCAAGTTGTCCACGATACGCTAGAGCATATTTAATATGTTTAAAGTAAGGTGGGAATAAAACTTGAGAGTATTTAACCAATAAAGTCAAAATAGACTCTGATTCGTGGAGTGTTCTCCAAGTCGAAAAAGCTTCTGTTTCAAACCCTTGAGTCAATAGTGACATGATGCATTTTGACATTTTACAAGCTTTTTCGAGCATTTCTTTAACCAATTTATCAGCTTGATTGAGTTTAGATAAATCGATAGCTTCTAATGAATGAAGGCAAAAATTTAAATACAATTCGATGGTAGAAATTGAAGGATTAAAACGTGATAAGAATAGTTCACTCTTATAATTTAACTCTTCATTTGTGATGTATTTATCAGCACTAACTGAAGCAACTGATGAATAAAAAACATCGTTATCTTCGAACTTTTGTCTATCTTCTACACTTAAACGTGAGAACTGAAAATTAAATTCATTAATAATATAAAGAACTAAAATAACGTGGTTTACTGGAGTTAAATTATTTAAAGAAGATTGTTGTGTAACATCTTCAATTGCTCCGCATACTGAAGAATATAAATCATATAAATAATCATGATTAATCTCAGCAGGTACTCTTAAGTTATCAAGTACCGTATTAAATTCATTTCTTTGGATTGGAGCAACTTTCATATTTTTATTCTATACCTAAATTAACCAAAATATTAGCATTAAAGTATCTTTTCTAATTTATTATCCATAATCGATAATAAATAACAATTTGTAGGCTTCTTAAAAATACGAGAAACATACTCTTTATAAATATCTAATTGATGCTCATAAGCCAAGTCATCAATATGTTTTAATTTGTAATCGACAATATCAATATGGTCATCATAAATTAACATTAAATCGATCGATCCAGAAACGTTATTTACTTCATCGAAATATGAATATTCCTTGTAAACCCCCGTTCTTTTTGTAATTTTAGCAAATATATCGTTACTTAAAACACTACGGATATCTTCTCTTTCTTTTTCATTTTTAATGAAAGAAACATCTTTAGTAACAAGGTCCACTTCTTCCATAAGTAAATGGTAATGAGTACCTTTTTGAAGAATAAAGATGTTGCTCGTATCAGAAGTTATTTTACTTGCATGTTGTTTAATTAAAACTTCATGTGGAATAACATTTTCCTTAAGTTCAAATTTACCAGGAAGAGTTTCTAACTCAGTTTGGCTAGTTGAATTAATTCCAACAATTTGATCTTGAGAATCTTTTTCTGGGCAAACTTGGAAACCTACTTCAAAAATCATATCTTGGAAACTTTTACAGCGTTTAATTCTTTCAGTCAATGATTCTGCAGTTATCTTTTGTGGTTCTTCATCATCATCGTATTCACTCTCTTCATCATCATTATCTTCGTCATAATAAGAAACATCTTTTTTAGCGGAATCTTTAATTTTTGGTTCTCCATCATCGCTATAATATCTATTATCTTCAGTATCAAACATAATATAACCAATCTCACGGCAACGAGTTAACGCAACATAAAGTAATCTAATTTTTTCATTAACATCGCTATCATGCTGTTCTTTTTCTTGAAATAACTTAAAAGGATTTATTTGATTACCTAAAGTCTTAAGCCAAAAACCGCTATTTTCATCAATTATAAAATTCTTCATTGATGGTTTTTTATACAAGTCTTTAGTAATAAATGGAAAATAAACGACACTATATTCAAGACCTTTTGATTTATGAATTGTTTCTAATGTAACGGAATTGTCGCTTTCCATCATTGTTTTAGCTTCCATCTTCAAATCATATTTTTGAATTGAATCAAGATAACAAATAAAATCATTAATCGAATAGCTTAATTCATCCATTTTAATAATCTTATCATTGATAAAATTTATCTTTCCTAAATAAGTAATTGCGTTACCAATAAGAGATAATTTCTCGACAAAATTTAAATCGTTTATGATAAACATAAATAATTCCGATAATGTCATCGAACTGGATATTTTGGCGTAATTAATTAATTTTAAATAAACTTCATTTTTATAATATTCTTTTGAACTAACTAATTTATAAATTTTTTCATCATCATAACTAAATAAAAAACTTCTAACAACCGAAACATAAGCGTGTTTTAAAGTGACATCAGTTTCGTTATTTCTAGGAGAATTATAGGTATTTATAAATCTAAAAATCGATTTAATAACTTTAACATAATTTTCATCGCTGATATTTTCATCTTTTAAAATCGTTAAAGGAATTCCATTATCAGTAAATTCTTTACCAATATCTTGGAATTGAGTGCTTCTATCAATTAAAATTGCAAAATCACTATATCTGCATGGTCTCATTTTATTTGTTTCTTTATCATAAACTTGGAAATTTGAGGCCATTTTACCCTTAATATCGTGAATAATTCCAATAACTCTATCACTTAACTTAGTTATTAAAGGAATGATTCCATATATTGCTTTAGAATCTTTTTCAGTTAAATAATTTGTATTTCCAGCATTCAACAATCCGTCTTCAATGTAATTAGTTCCACCCAAACCATCTCTCATCAAGCCTGAAAAAATAACATTTATATCATTAACGACTTCTGGTCTACTACGAAAACTTGTGTTCATTGGGCAGAATAAACCAGGCATTTTTTTATTTTTTAGCTTTTCCGCATAATTAGCGAATAATGCGGGTTCGGCTTTACGGAATTTATAAATAGATTGCTTAATATCACCAACCATAAAGACGTTATCGTTAGAGAAATAATTAATAAATTGATCTTGAACGATTGATGTATCTTGGAATTCATCAATCATAATAATCTTAAATTGTTCCTTGAGTTTATTAGCAACTTCTGGATGGTTTTTAAGAAGACCATTTGTGAGCATTTCGATATCGGCAAACTCAAAAACACCCCTATCCATCTTATATTTTCTTATATTTGTGATAACATTTTTAGCAATTTGGGTAATAATTGGCATAAATTCTTTATGCAAGCGGACATCATTATTAAGGAAATATTCACAATCAAAATCTGTTATATTCTTTAATTTTTTAAGTGGTTTTTTGCAATATTCCTGAACACCTTGTGCACCAAATTTTGCCCAGCCTATTTTACCGTGTTTTTTTGCCAGCTTCATTTCGCTAAAATCTTTTGCGGCAAGAAATTCTTGAAAAACATCATGAAGTGAATCGTAAAAATCATTAGAGACTAAACCGCCATAATGCAAAATATTTTTTACAGTTTCTTGAGCTAATGAAAACAGTTTTTCGGTAATTCTAGTTTCAATATCTTTAAAATATATTGCAGAATAATTATCTAAAATTGATTCGTAGTCTTCTTTAAAAGCTAATGAATAATAAATATCGTAAATAAAATCTATTAAACTATCATCATTTTTAACTTCGTAATTAGCGTATAAATCCTGCATTTCGGTAGGATTAGTTTTCGCAAAAACATCCAATTGATGGTTAATTTCTTCATATACCTTAACAGAAATAATATCAGTATCAATATTAGAAATTTCAGAATTTATTCCAATTAAAGATCCATATTTTTTAAGTAAAAATAAACGGAAAGAATCAAAAGTTTTGATATTTGCTGAATCAACTTTTGAGGCTAATTCACTTAAATTATTTTTAATAAATGCTTCTTTAATACGAGAACGCATTTCAGCTCCGGCAGCATTAGTAAAAGTAACAATCAAAAAATCATCTAAATTATAATGTTTATTAATAATTTGATCGATAATTCGGCGTGTTAAAACAGAAGTTTTTCCACTTCCGGCTCCCGCACTAACTAATATGTTGGTAATAGGAGCATTTATAACTGACTCTTGTTCAGGATTTTTAACAAACTTCATCGTCATCAACCTCCACATCTTTATCTTTAATCAATGCATCAAGATCTTTAATTGCTTTATATTTAACAACATAACAAACGTCCTTGAAATCACAAAATTCACAAGAAAGTTTCAAATTTTTCTTATATTTTACAGGAGCAATCACAAATTCTTTTTGAAGCACTAAATCTATCATCTCATCAATCTTTTCCTTTGTTAATTCAACCAAAGCATCCATTTTTGAATAATCATCTAAAATGTATTCTTTTGATTTTTTTCTTACAGTTAAAGATTCACCAGTTCCGCCTTCACTAATTGATGGATGAAAATAAATAGATTCTTTATTAACTTCATATAAAGGATCAAGTTTTTTATAAATATTTACATCATTAACATAAATTCCAGTCATGTCTAAACTTTTTAAAAATCTTTCATCATCAAAATCAGGTACTCCCACAATATCAGTTCTTAAATGTTGATATAAAAGTCCAAAAACTTTCGCATCTTTATATTTAGAAGAAATAAGAAAAGCATAAGTTGGAAGTTGTAATTTTAAACCAAATTCATTTAAGCGAGGTTCAAATTTATCTTCACCAGTTTTGTAGTCATAAACGATAAAATGTGAGTCTTCAAATTCCTCAAATCTATCAATTTTCCCGGTAAAGACCACGTTATTTTTAAATTCGACATTAATTTTCTCTTCATCAGCAGTTCTAATAAAACTACTGTCGTAGTCATAAACTCTTTTTCTAATCGCCTCACTAACAGCTTTTAAATCCATGTTAATTCTTAATAAAAAGAATCTTTCACGAGAAGTAAATTCAAGCATATATTCATATTTTTTAGCCACGGTATCAAAATCAAAATTAGGATCTTTTATATCTTCCATAATCTTATGAGCATAATTACCAATTCGTGAAGCAAAAGTTGATGTAAATTGGTTTAATTTAAGCACATTCTCACAATAAAATTTGAATGGGCAACTATAAAACGAATTCATCGATGTATAACTTAAATTGTAGTTAATTGGCACATCACAATTTATCATTTTATATGTAAAATCGTAGATTTTTAAATCGCCGAAATTTGCTTTATAATTCCAATATTCTTGCGAATTTTGGCGGAACAAATCGAATAAATATTTGTATTTTGAATAGTAAGCTAAACTGACACTATTTGAATAATCTAAATCAAGAGTTTTCGAAAATCCCTTGCCAATCCCCTCTATTTTTAAGAAATTGGACTCAAAACTCATTCCTTCAGAATCATATTTATGATAAGAAATTGAAGCAAGATTTTTAAAATGGACAAAAGCATGAGCCAATTCTTTAGACTCAATATTTTTAGTATTAGAAGTTTCTAAATTGACTTTCTCTTTCATCTCGTCAGTAATTAAATCAGTATCTAAATAACTCTTTGGTAAACCATTATCAGAAGCATCCAATAAATAATAAGTAGATGAAGGATCAAACGAAAGAGATGACGCAACATTAATCTCATTTTCAATAACATCTTTGTTCAATTCATAACTTGATAAAATAGCTTTTACTATTGCATAATCTTTATTTAAATTATCGATATCATATTTTGTAAAGATGTTCAGGATTGATTCGTAATCAGTCTTATTACTAAATAAATTAGCGTGATTCTTCATAAAATCGATTAAAGATGGTTCGTCTAAATGAGTCAATATTTGTTTACCAGTAATCGTATCAAACATAGTCTTTTTAGATTCAAATTTTAAAGAAAAATTATACTTATTTGCATAAGATTCTAAATAAAATTTATATTTGCTTTCACTACAAATAAGGGTGATTGGCAAGTGATTTTGAAAATTTTTACTAATTTTAATGAATAATTCATGCACTTCTTCATCTAAGGAATTGAAATAAAAGTATTCAGAAATATTCCCTTTTTCAATAACTTCATCAAGCTTAAGATATTCGATATTTTTAATCGAAAAATGTTCAATTACATGTTTTAGTTCATTATTTTCTTCACTATAACCACAAACAAAAACTTTTTTATTTATATAAAGATTCTTGTAAGTTGGATCAATAAAAATTAAATTGTTATCAAATAAAAATTGTCTTATTTCATCAACAATTTTTAATTCCTCGTTTCTACCAATTCCGCGCTCAATATAATCGAGATAAGATTTTGTATAACGATAACTTAATTTAAATTGATGAAGACACTTAATTAAGGCTTCTTCATTAGTTGTTCCAAAACATTGATTTTGCACTTCTTGCAAAGTCGAAAATTTAAAATTTAAAAAAGGATCTTTTGTTTTTAAGAACAAAAAATACTTTCTTAAAGAATTAGGAGCAATAACAATAGAATTATTTAGTCTAGAAACATCAAACATTATTTAAAAACCCTTGTAGCTTCGATTGCTTTAGCCCATTTTTTATCAATGATTGCTCTTTCTTCGTCGCTCATTTTTGGCTTAAAAGCTTTAGCAATTTTATGAGTTGCTTTAATATCCTTAATATCTTTCCAAAAACCAGTCGATAAACCAGATAAATAAGCAGCACCAAGCGATGTGGTTTCAACACAAGCTGGTAAAGTAATATTTGTATTTAATATGTTTGCTTGATATTGCATTAAATAACTATTGGCAGTAGCTCCGCCATCAACTTTTAAACTCTTTAAAACAATGCCAGTATCTTTTTCAATTGTTACAATGACATCTTTAGTTTGCAAGGCAATTGAATTTAAAACCGCTCTAATAAAATGCTCTTTAGTGGTTGCTCTTGTTAAACCAAAAATTGCACCACGACAATCATTATCCCAATAAGGAGCACCAAGTCCAACAAAGGCTGGAACACAATAAACTCCACCATCATCTTTAACGGCAGTAGCGTATTTTTCGCTTTCGGACGCTGTTTTAATCATTCTTAAAGAATCGCGAAGCCATTGAATTGATGCTCCACCAATAAAGACGCTTCCTTCAAGAGCATATGTAACTTTTCCACCAATCGACCAAGCGACCGTAGTTAACAATCCGTTATGTGATAATGTTGGTTTTTTACCAATATTCATCAACATGAAACATCCAGTTCCATATGTATTTTTACTTTCGCCTTTTTCAAAACAATTTTGACCGAATAAAGCGGCTTGTTGATCTCCAGCCACTCCACATATTCTTAAATTAGAATTAAGTTGAGAAGCATTTCCAAAATTGTGACTTGATTCACAAACTTCAGGAAGCATAACCTTAGGAATATTAAATAATTTTAATAATTCATCATCCCATGACATCGTATTAATGTTAAATAACATTGTTCTACTAGCATTTGAAACATCAGTCTTGAATATCTTTTTATTGGATAATTTAAACATTAACCAGCAATCAATTGTTCCAAAACAAAGTTCACCTTTTTCTGCTCTTTCTTGAGCTCCAGGAACTTTATCAAGAATATATCTAATTTTAGAAGCACTAAAATAAGGATTAATAATTAATCCAGTTTTTTCATGAACTAAATCTTCGTATTTCTTCCATTTGGCACATATTTCTTGAGTTTGACGGGATTGCCAAACAATTGCATTATAAATTGGCATTCCAGTATTTTTATCCCATACAACAGTTGTTTCTCTTTGGTTAGTTATGCCAAGAGAATCAATACTGTCGTAATTAATATTCATTTTAGTTAAACAATCATTAATGACATTTAATGCACTAAGATAAATATCAAGTGCATCTTGTTCAACCCATCCATCATCTGGGTATAAACAGGCAATTTCTTGATTGGCACGAAATACAGGTTCACCATCATGATTATAAAGTAAACATCTTGTTGAAGTCGTACCTTGGTCTAAAGCTAAAATATATTTCATATTATTCTCCTAATTTGCTAAATTTTTCGATAAGTTTCGAAACATCATCTTTCTTAACATTACGTAAATTTATTAATGAACTCATATATAATTTTGCAAATAAAGTCATATATGAACGCATATCAGTCACCGCTTTATCTTTTGTTTTTCGAGTTTTTCTTTCATATTTTGCCATAATAAATAAGAAATTTGTTCCTACTTCTTTAGCATCATTAATATTATTTTCTCTAATTAGTCTAAATAATTCATGACCAACTTCGCGAACTTTATCTGGCCCTAATTGATCAATGAATTGCGCCAAAGCATATCGTAATGCGATACTGTTATTGGTTAATGTTTTTGCTTTGGCGAAATTTTTATAAGATGATTTCATAGTTAATTCCCAAGTGCATAAATCATGAGCAAAAACACTCGATTTACTTGAAATAACAATTTCAAAATCATCGCAAGGTTCTAATAATATTCCAACTACATCATCATTTGGAACGATTTTCACTAATTTATCTAAATATGGAGCAAAGGTATCTTTCTTTAAATTCTTGAAGCCAGGTCCATCGAGGTTATAAACCATCTTAATTCTTTCTTTAGATTCTGGAGTAGCATTCAAAAATGCGTAATCGACCAAATTTCCAGCTTTTGAGTGACCTAAAAGATAGACTTGACCTGTCACTCGAGAAAGAATGTCTTCTAAATAAATTCTTGAACTTTCTTGACTAGGAATTACATCAAGAAGAGCTAAATTAAAGTCTTCTTCCCAGCCATTAATAGTTCTATCTGTTCCGCGAACACACACAAATGTTTTGTGATTAATTCTAATTGTAAGACCGAAAAATTGATTGCAAAGTTGCGTATCATCAATCTTTTTAAAGTAACCAACTTTTACATCCTTATAACGAGTTGATCTTAAAAAATGAGTATAAAAATCATCAATTTCTTTTGGAACTAGGAAGTGAATGTTTAGGTTGTCTAAAGTTTGATAAGTAGAAAATAAATGGATATTAACCATATTATTTCCCATATCAATCGCTTCACAAACATCACTGCCTTCAAAGTTACAATAAGTTAATAAGCCAATAGCCACAATATCAGCATCACAAAACGGAACTTCTTTGAAGGTTTTGTTACCGTTGACTCTTAAAAAGTGCGCTATTGTTCCCATTATTTACTTCCCTTGGTTGCGATTATATCCACTCCTAAATTAAGAACATTTTTAATAATTATTTGATGTTCTTCAACTGGTAAAGGAACATGGACTTTATCAATTTCTTGCATAACTTCAAAGATCTTTCCTTTTGGAACAGGTCCGCTAGTTTTGCAAGGTAAAACATGAATTACTTTGTCATCAATTTTAAATGTCGAAGTAACAATTCTAGTTGGATTAGTTGCTTCTTGAACACCATAAGCCGCTCCACGAGGACAAGTATTTCCAGTAACAACTCCATCTTTATAAGTAAGGTGGCATCCTCTTGGACAGCAGATGCAAATAAATTGTTTTTCCATTTATTTAACCTCCTCTAACAAAAAGTCAATTTCTTCGTATTGTGCAAAGTTGATATCTTTTAAAGTTACCATTTGCATCTCACTAGGAACTAAATTAATTTTGGTCATTTGCTTAATGACATTATCGCCATCTTTTACAAAAAGAATGGCCTTTTGCATAGGTTTTCTGACTCTAAAGCTGAAAGTTACTTCATTTAAATTAGAGTAAACATGAATCATATTAGGTAATAAATAACCAATTCCATCAAGAGCATTAGTATAAAGAGTTTTAATTAATTTACCTCTCTTTCCACCAATAAAATCAGCAGCATTTTTACCAGCTCTTGTTGATTCTTGACTAACAAAATCAACTAAATCATGGACATGAAGAACATTGCCACAACTGAAAATTCCAGGAATTGTAGTTTCTAAATTTTGATCGACAAATGCACCTTTGGTTTTAGTGTAAACACTAGCACCAGCTTGTTGAAGTAAAGTATTAAATGGATATAAACCAACACTAAGAAGTAAAGTATCACATTCAATATGTTTGGTTGTTCCAGGAATTGGTTTCAAATCATCACCAACATCCATAGTTTCAATTGCTTCCAATTGATCTTTTCCAATAATTTTTGTAACAGTATTATGAAGATGAAGAGGAATATTAAAATCGTTTAAACATTGAACAATATTTCTATTTAAACCATTTGAATAAGGCATTAATTCACTCACGCCAATGACATTAGCACCTTCAAGCGTCATTCTACGAGCCATAATTAATCCGATATCACCACTTCCTAAAATATAAACTTTCTTACCAACCAAATATCCATCTAAATTTAAATATTTTTGAGCTAAACCAGCAGTAAATACACCATTTGGTCTATCTCCAGGAATCATAATTTGTCCGAAAGTTCTTTCGTTACAACCAGTAGCATTAACAATGGCTTTAGCTTTTAAAGTAGTTACACCAATTGTTTCATTACTAATTGTGACATTTAAAGTTTTAGTTACACTTAAAACAGTAGTACCAACTAAAAATTCGATATTTCTATCATGTAATTCATTAATAAATCTATGGGCGTATTCTGGACCAGTCAACTCTTCTTTAAAAGTATGAAGACCGAAACCATTATGAATACATTGATTAAGAATTCCACCTAATTGAGGCATACGTTCAATTAATAAAATTGATTTAATACCTGCATCATAAGCACCAATTGCGGCAGCAAGACCAGCAGATCCGCCACCAATAATAATTAAATCGTATTCTTTATTCATCGTATTCACCATTCTTGGAAACGTATTTCATAACGTTAGTACCAAGTTCACTATAATTAATATCTCTTGTGGAAACGTGGAGTTCACGAGCTAAAATCTTGATAACCTCTTCTTGGCAGAATGTTCCTTGACACTTACCAAATCCCGCTCTTGTTCTCTTTTTAACACCTTTTACTGTATGTGCACCACAATTACGGCGAATTGCATCAACAATTTCACCTTCAGTAACTTTTTCACATCTACAAATGAAGTTTCCAAATTCTGGATTCTTCATAATAAATTCATTATAAGCTTTTGCACTCATTGTCTTTAATGATTGATGTTTTCTTATTATTGGATTGAATTTATCGTTAATTTCTAAATTAAGTTCATCTTTAATAAGATTACTAACATATTCTCCGATTGCAGGAGAACTGGCTAATCCTGGTGACATAATTCCACCAACTTCAAAGAATCCCTTATTTTCTTCACTTTCTTCAATAATAAAATCATCAGTATCAGGATTAGCCCTGACGCCAGCGAATTCTCTTATTGTTTCTTGGTAAGGAATATTTTTAATAAGTTTTTGTGCTTGTGTTTTTAAATAATCAAATGTTTTTGCATCTGTACTTGTGTCGTTCATAGTTGTTAAGTCATTACTTGGACCAACAATATAATTGAAAGAAGTTGTAGGACTAACCAAAACGCCTTTACCAACTTTAGTAGGACACATAAATAAAGTGTGTTTCACCCAACCAGCATTGAAGTGATCAAGTAAAATATATTCACCTTTTCTAGTCGCAATATTGTAATCTGGTTTTTCAACTAAAGAGTGAATTGAAGCACTGTTTTGACCACTAGCATTTACTAAAACTTTAGTCTCAAATACTTCATCATTTTTACAAATAACCCTGTAAATCCCCTCTCTTTTTTGAATTTCTTTAACTTCATGGTTAAGTTTTAATTCACAACCATTATCAATTGCGTTTTCAATAAAACTAACTGTAAGTCCGAATGGATTTACAATTCCAGCATCTTCACAAAATAAAGCACATTGAGCTTCATCACTGATATTTGGCTCCATTTCACGTAATTCAGCTTGTTCAATGATTCTTGCTTTGACTTTATTTTCATTAGCTCTTTTTAATAAATCTTCAAGAGTTGCATGATCTTCATCATTAAAACCAATTGTAAGTGAACCGATTTTATTAAAAGCAACATCGAGTTCCTCACAAACTTTTGGCATCATTTGACAACCCAAGACATTAAATTTTGCTTTGACAGTTCCAGGTTTTGGATCGTATCCACTATGAACAATAGCGCTATTAGCACTACTTGTTTCTTCCCCAACATCGTTGTGTTTTTCTAAAATTAAACATTTAAGTTTAAAACGAGACAAATAACGAGCGATACTTCCTCCCGTTACACCTGCCCCAATAATTATTACATCATACATAGTTATTTCTCCCTATGGATCGATTTTTCTTTATCGAACTTTTCACCATTAAATCTCTTATGAAGTTTATCTAAATTATATTGAGCAACTTCTTCAAGAGTAATGCCTAATCCACTTGCAGTTTCCGCAATGTACCAAAGCACATCACCTAATTCGTCCTTAAGATGGTCTTTATCTAATTCATGACCTTGGTATTTGTGTTTTTTAACAATATCACAGCACTCTCCTGCTTCGCCAGCTAAGCCAAGCACTCCATTAGTGAGCAGATCTTTACGACCTTCTTCACTTATAAGATTAAAAGCGTGTTCTTGATATTCGTTAAAACTAATTTCTTTTTTGTCCATTTTGCCTCCTTTATTTTAGTTTTTCAAAATCACTTGCAGGGTGTTTACAAATAGGACAAATGAAATCTTTTGGTAAAACTTCACCTTCATAAATGTATCCGCATATTTTACAAATCCAACCAACCTTCTTCTTTTCGTTTCTTGCTGGTTTTGGTTTGATATTGTCTTGATAATAAGTGTAAGTTAAAGAAGCCTCAAATGATAATTGACCTTTATCGGTAATTTCACAAATGAAACCCCAGTGACTGCCTAAATCAATAACTTCTAATACTTTTAAGGAAATAAATCCGTTTGTAAATCTAGTTAAATATGGAAGACCGTTGCTAGAAACAGCAAAATCTTTGAATCCAGCAAATTTATCAGTGTCTTTTCCACTACAGAAACCAAATTGTTTAATTAATGAGAATGGAGTATGAACATTTAATAACGAAAGGTTCATAATCTTAGTTTCTAAAACTGTCGATGTTGAATAATTCATCTTATTCATTGAAACCAACACTCTTTCAGGACTATTTGCAACTTCCATAACAGTATTGACAACACATCCATTATTTTTCTTACCATCATTTGTTGTTAAAACATAAAGACCATAAGAAATATTGAACATAACATTTCCATTTAATTTTTGTCTTGGGAAATCATCACTAATCTCTTTAACCATAGCATCAAGATTAGCTACTTGATTCTCTTTAATAGCAGAAGTGATTGTGAAAGAAGAATTTAAAATAGTCATATTTTTCATTGATTCAACAATATTTCTGATTAATTTACCACTATTTGGAGCCCACGAACCATTTTCAACAATAGCAACCTTTTTGCCTTGCATATTGTGATATTTTAAATCTAATAAATATTCTTCAACTGGAGTAAAGATGCCCATGTTATAAGTAGAAGAGCAAATTACTAAATGTGAATATTTAAATGTTTCACTAACTAAATATGATTTATCAGTCTTACTTGCGTCATACATTTTTATATTCTTAACACCTTCAAGAGCTAACCCATCGCAAATCATATTAGCGACTTGTTCGCTATGTCCATAAACTGATCCATAAACTACTAAAACACCATTAACTTCAGGTTCATAACGAGACCACTTATCATATAAATTTAAAATATAAGATAAATCTTGTCTCCAAATTGGTCCATGTAATGGACATAAATTATGAATATCTAAAGTTGAAGCTTTTTTTAAAGCAGCTTGAACTTGATCACCATATTTACCAACAATATTGGTGTAGTATCTACGAGATTCGTCTAAGTAATCGTGATGGAAATTAACTTCATGAGCGAATAAATTGCCATTTAAAGCAGCAAAAGTTCCAAACGCATCAGCACTAAATAATGTCTTCGATAAGGTATCGTAAGTCATCATAACTTCTGGCCAATGGACCATAGGAGTTTCAACAAATGCTAAAGTATGTGTCCCAAGATTTAAAGTATCGCCTTCTTTGACAATCAATAAATTCTTTGGTTCAAATCCTTCGTTATAATTCTTAAACATCGTTAAAGCTTTAGCATCAATTACTAAAGTAACTTCAGGATACATTCTTAAAATTGTCATCGCCGTATAAGAATGATCTGGTTCCATATGATTAACCACAAGGTAATCTAATTTACGGCCTTCAAGAACTTCACTAATCTTTTTAAGAAAAATATCTTCGACTGATTTATCGACGGTATCCATCAAACAGGTCTTTTCATCCATAATTAAATATGAGTTGTAACTCATACCATTTTCTAATGGATAAACGTTTTCAAATAATTGAAGTCTTCTGTCACTAGCACCGACATAATACGTGTCTTGAACAACTAATCTTTTTTTATACATATTTGATTCCTCTATAATTATTTATAATTATAGCACGGTAGCGACAATATTAAAAATAATGTAATAGCATTTTTTCATTAAAATTTTTACTTTTTTTAAAGTGTATAAAAACTAAAAATAATGGGTCTTTACAAGGGTTTTTGAAAAAATGCGGACAAAAAAAGCCATATTTTGAATAAATTAAATTTTGTTCTTTTTACATATGGCTTAAATTGTAAAGTTTATATAAATAAATTATTAAAATTAACTTTATTATTTGAAATTTTAGAGATTAGAAATCAAAATCCCCTGCAAATCCCCACTATTTTGTAGTAACTTGCTTAATTGAAAGACCAATTCTCTTCTTATTTATATCAACGCTAATGACTTTGACTTTAACGACATCATTGATTGTATAAAGATCGCTAATGTTCTTTACATACTTATTAGCAACTTCTGAAATATGAACTAAACCATCACAATGAACATTAATATCAACAAACATACCGAAATCCATAATGTTTCTAACAGTACCTTCAAGAATCATACCAACTTTAAGATCTTTAATATCTTTTACAGTATTGTTGAGTTCAACAATCTTTACTTCATCACGAATATCTCTTCCAGGTTTTTTAATTTCTATAACGATATCATTTAAAGTAGCTTCACCAACATTTGAAGCAGTCTTTTCAATGAATTTTTTAGCATTAAAACCAGCAAGTTTTTCATTCTTTGTAGCTTCATCATCTTTGAGTAAGTCAATCTTAAATAATTTTAAAATCTTCTTAGCAACATCGTAGCTTTCTGGGTGAATACTTGTAATATCTAAAGGTTCACTTCCATCATAAATTCTAAGGAAGCCGGCGCATTGTTCATAGGCTTTTGGACCCATTTTAGCTACCTTCTTAAGTTCGCTTCTATTCTTAAATCTTCCATTAACTTTTAAGTAATCATAGATATTATTAGCAAGTGTTACATTGATGCCAGAAACGTATTTTAATAGGGATACACTAGCGTTATTGAGATTTACACCAACTTTATTGACACAATCTTCAACCACTCCAGATAAGGAAAGATTGAGTTTTGTTTGGTCCATATCGTGTTGATATTGACCAACTCCGATTGCTTTTGGTTCAATCTTAACAAGTTCACTTAATGGATCTTGAATACGACGAGCTAAAGAAATTGCACTACGTTTTTCAACTGGTAAATTTGGAAATTCTTCCTCACCCAATTTACTTGCAGAATAAACACTAGCTCCACTTTCGTTAACAATAAAAATCTTTATAGGAAACTTATTTTCGTCAATTATTTCTCTAATAACTTCTTCACTTTCTCTACTAGCTGTTCCATTACCTAAAGCAATATAATCAATTTTGTTTTCTTTAAATAACTTTGTTAATTCAATTTTGCTAGCATCGACTTCACGCTTATCATTGCTTGTAACTTTTAAAACACCAACTTTTGAAGGAATTCCATTAGCATTTACTAAAGCATATTTACATCCAGTTCTAAAACCAGGATCAAAGCCTAAAACAACTTTATTTTTAAGAGGAGGATACATCAATAAAGCAACTAAATTCTTCTTAAAAACTTCAATTGATTTATCTTCAGCTTTAGTGAATAAATCGGTTCTAATTTCATTTTCAACACTTGGATAAATCAATCTTTTTAAAGCATCTTCAATTGTAATTTTCATCACATCTTTGAAGTCGTTATTATCGTAATAATCACGCGCTATATCGGCAAAAACCGCATCTTCAGGGAAAGTAATATCAGTCTTCAAACAACCTTCTTTTTCTCCCCTATTAATCGCTAAAATACGGTGAGCAGGAATACTAGCAATTGCTTCTTTATAATCAGCATATTGACCATAAGTATCTTTCTCATCTTTTTTAACTTCTTTACTAGTTAATAAACCAACTCGATTGATTAAATCTTTAATATATTTACGATATTTTGGCTCATCACTAATCATTTCAGCAATAATATCTTCAGCGCCTTGAAGAGCATCTTCTTTAGTTATAACTTTCTTTTCTTCATTAATAAAAGTTGCAGCATATTCCATTAAATCTTTAGTATTTTTACCAGCAACCAAATATTTTGCTAAAGGTTCTAAGCCTTTTTCTTTAGCAATACTTGCTCTTGTCTTTTTCTTTGGCTTATATGGACGATATAAATCTTCAACTTCGCTTAAAGTTTCTGCATTTAAAATGCTGTTTTTAAGTTCATCAGTTAATTTACCTTGTTCATCAATTGAAGAAATTACGGTATTCATTCTTTCTTCAAGTTTTCTTAAATAAGTTAATCTATCTGATAAATTTCTTAAATCAGCATCGGTTAAATAACCAGTTGCTTCTTTTCTATAACGAGCAATAAAAGGAATTGTATTTCCTTCATCAATAAGCTTTATAGCAGCCTCAATTTGTGTCTCTTTTAAATTAAGCTCAACACTAATCTTTTTTGTAATATCCATTGTAAACACCCCTTCTTTTTGTATTATTCAAACTTTTTATAATCAACTTTTCCGACCAAAGTTTTATTAAATTTATCAACATAAACTATCGCTTTTGGTCGAGCATATATTCCGCATTGTTTTACAATTAAATCGTTAATTTCATCATCGATATTTGTCTTTTTTGAACTCTTATCAAGAACAATGAACAATTTAACCATTTCTCCATGTTTTGGATCTTTCACTCCAATTGCACAACAATCAAAGACATCTTCGACTTTTTTAACAACATTTTCAATCTCGCTAGGGAATACATTAATTCCATTAACTTTAATCAAACGTTTAATTCTTTGTTTGAAATGAATGTAGCCATCTTCATCGACTGAACCTAAATCTCCAGTCCTTACCCATGTTACACCATTTACTGGATAAAATGGTTGTTTTTCGTTAGTAAATCGATAACCATTCATAAGTGTATCACCTGCAATATAAAGTTCACCTAAATCATCTGGACCAAGAACCTTTTTGCCTTCTAAATCCATTACTTTAACTTTACAATTTGGTAACATTTGACCAACTGTGCCTTCTTTATGATTAGTATGTGTATTAACCGAACAAACCGTAACAGTTTCAGTTAAGCCATATCCTTCAAACATACGACATCTAGAATGATAGAAATCCATTCGTTCATTAAATCTATCAATTAAGGATTGAGCCACGAAATCACCACCTATAAAAGCAACGTCAATCCCCTTTAATTTAGACCCTTTAAATGATTTATGTCTCAATAAAGCCTCATATAGCGTAGGAACACCAATCATAATCGTCATATGATGCTGTTTAATATATTTAATTGTTTCTTGAGTATTAAATTTTGGCATAAGCATATTGGTTCCACCATGTGACAATTCAGCATGTATTCCCATTGCTAATCCAAAACCATGAAACATAGGTAAAACCGATAGCATGTAAGACCCTTTTAAGTCTTCTTTACCAACAATCCAAGGATCATTAGCATTTAAAGAATTTAAAGAAAAATTACTTAATGCAATCGTTTTACTTTTGCCAGTTGTTCCGCCACTATGAAGATAGAAACTATCTTTCATATATTCTTTATCGTGTTTTCTATATGGAGTTTGATTGAAGAAATCACGGCAATTCAAAGTAGCTTTATTAGCGTTTTTAAGTTCGCCACTATGCATTTTTGAATAAATTACTTGTTTTGGTTTCATTAGTTCATCAGTTGGTGAACAAGGAATTACAGTTATCCCTTTCTCAATTAAAGGCATAAATTCATCGTAAGTCGTATTTAAAACAAAAACATATTTTGATTTAGTTTCTTCTAAAATTCCCTCTAATTGGTCCAATTTCATCAAAGGATGAATTAAATTAGCGATAGCCCCTAATTGGTTAATAGAATATAAAAGATAAACGGCTTCAGGAATATTAGGTAAAACAGTTGTGATAACATCGTTTTTCTTTACGCCTAATTCCAATAACTTTTGAGAAAAAGAATTTATGTTCGTGAGAAGCTTTTTGTATCTAAACTTCTTCTTCATGTAGTAAAATGCGATTCGCTCTGGATAAGTAAAAGCAATATTTTCTACTGCCTTATAAATACTCGTTTTTGCATCAAATTTCATTACGTAACCTCCTAGAAATTAAAGGTAAATCCACAACATAACATGATAATTGAGATTAAACTAATCCAAACAACTTGATGGAATAAGTAAACCCACATTGTATATTTACCTGCATAACAAACACCTTTTAACAAATAATAACCAGGACGAGTAACAAAATAAACAGAACGATTAGTAAAGAAATCATCCGCCATACTCAAACGATTTGGATAATAATATTTAACTTTTGGTTCAATATAACTAAATAATGATTTTTTATTACGATAAAATAATCCGCCAATTCCAGCACCTAAAAAGAAATAACCAAGAAAAGGGAATAATGGTAACCAATCATCACCATAATATTTAAAACCAATAATTGGTTGCCACCAATTGGTCCAATTTAAGTTTTTAGTGCTTAAAATAGGCGCTTTTGGATAATTACGACAAATTACAAGGTGACCTAATAAAACAATCGTTAAACCAATTGCAAGCGAAACAAAGGGCATTATTTTTTTCTTTTTATCAATCTTTTTAAATAGAAATTCATATAAAGAATAAATTAGAACACAGGTTCCAATACAAGTAATTGCGCCAAATAGAATATAATCATCAGCACCACTAATTTTAGAATAGGCAAAGAAAGCAAGACTCATCAAAACACCAACTCCGAAGATCATAAGGCCTCTTTTAAAATTGTTTTTAGATAATGTCGAAGATATTCCAGATGTAAATAAAAATAAGCATACAACCACAACACGAACTATAGTTCTTACTGACCACGACCAATAATCAACAGCAAAACTATTCAAACTATCGATCCAAGAAATATTTAAATCATTAAAATTAAAAATATCTTGAATTAAATATCCCCAATCATAAAAGAAATGGTCCATCACCATCAATAAAATACAAAAGCCACGCACAAAATCTATTTCAAAAATTCTTTTCTTTTTATCTTGTTGAGGCTTATATGTCGAAATCATGTTTTTATTATACTATTATTAGCCGTGTTTTAGATAGTTTTTTGAATAATAATATCCGTTTAAAATTTAAGTGCATAATGTTAAAAAAATATACTTTTATCAATAAAAGGCAATTTATTTATCACTCCTATTTTTAACACACATTGAGAAGGTATCATAAGGTAATTTTCTTTTGTTTAAGCGCATCTTTTTCCGAATATTATTTCCTCTTTTTAAATCAATATAATTATTATCTAAAGCAAACAATAAGATATCTTCAGTTGTTATTAATTTTAAATTGTAATATTTACAATAAGTATAAACATCTTTTAAATTGTTGCTTCCAATTGATGCTTGCTTTGCTATCGCAAGGGACAAACATGCCGCTTCACCTTTTCCAATATAAGGATAATTATGTTTTGGTTGATAGCAAAATTCATTAAATAAATCTTGAGCTTCCGATTCATATTCGATTTGTACAACTCTAACTTTGTTTTGTTTTATTAAATTATTGATTCTATTTTCAAGTTTGTTATATTTTTTTATTTCATCATATACTTCAAAAGGAATCAAAATTAAAGTATCTACTACTTTTATAAATAATTCTTCCTCATCAACCATTAAAAATGAAGATAATAAATCCGTATCAAAATAACAATCAGTCGTTATCAATCGATGCATCAGATTCTCCAAAAACTAAGTCTTGTCTATAAGCATCAATAAGAATTTCTTCGTATCTTGCCTGATTTATAATTTGTTTATCATATAAATCTTTAACTAAACTAATATATCTACCTGTCGTAAAGTTTTTCTTTTCGTTTCTTGAATGATATAAATCAGTTTCATAACCCATTGACGATGCCAATACACTTGGTTTTTCCTTAGATATTTCATCAAATTCTTTTAAAGAAATTACTCTATCTCTTTTTAATCTCACCAAAACTGCTAGATGACTCATTTGAAAATATTGTTCAAGTTTAGTGCATAATTTTTGTTTACTATCAGTCTCTTTCAAAAATTCACTAGTTTTGCTTTTAAAAGACACGTCAGGAGCTAAAAAATAAGACGCAAACAAATCTGCTCTTCTTTCGGTTTCAGAACTGTTAGTATCTAAATTTTTATCGCAAATATATTCATCAAAATTATCAAAATATATATGACACAGCTCATGAGCTGCAGTATAACGTTGTCTTCCATAACTTGTCTCAGAATTAATAACGATAACAGAACTCTTGTCAGTTTTTTTACACATTCCGCTAATATTTTGGTCCATAGAACGATAGATAATAGTTATATTTGATACATTAGCTAAAACATTAAAAATATCGATTGGTGAATCATTATTTTGCCCAAACTTGTTTCTTAAAGATATTGCTAAAGTATTAGTGTCTAATTCATTAATCATCAATCTTCTCCATAAATTCCAAATTTAAAATAATTAGATTAATTTCGCTAATTACTTTCAATTCAGAATTTGTTAATAATTTCGAACGATAAGCATATGAAATTGGCTTAGCTATTGTTTCATTAGCAAAAGTTTTATAATCGATACCATATAAAACTAACAATTTATCTAAAAGCGAAAAAGAAATGTTTCTAATATCTTTTTCAATCTTAGCAACAAAACTTTGATCAACTTCTAAAAAATTGGCCACTTGTTCCTGAGTGTATCCACATTTTTCTCGTAATTCTTTTAATTTTTGGCCTTTGTTGTCCATATCTTTTCCTCTTACTTAAATTATAAGTCACAAGTCATAAAAAAGCAAATTCGATATATAAATAATATGACAAAAGTAAAAAAATACCGATTACATCGTGTATATTAATTTTTATTTTATGTAAAACATTCAAAATTTAAAAATAATAATAGATTAATGAAAATTGTCCGTTTTTAAGCGGACAATTTTATAATATTTTTTAAAATCCTTTGTAAAGGTGCCTTTAATTTAATTTATGAGTATGTACATAACGGTTAATTTCAATTTCTCCATTAACCATTTCAATTCCATCTTTAGTAGGAATTAATAAAACTGGAACTAATTGAATTCCTAAAGATTCAATAATCTTTTGGCCTTCTGGATCATCCCAGTTAATTTGATCATAAATAATTCTTTCTTTATCAAGAATACGTTCAGCCATCTTACAATGTGGGCAATGAGTCATCATTGCTAAAGATAAACCTTTTAAAACTGGTTTCTCAATCTTTTCTTCTTCTTTAATAGCTGGTTTCTTAAAATCACATAATTTAGTTTCACTAACTAATGGTTCAAGGACTTTAGCCATTTCTTCTTTACTAGCAGTTGGTTCAAATCTAGCAACTACTTCACCATTAATATCGACAACAAACTTAGTGAAATTCCATTTAATATCACTAGAATCTTTCCAATTAGGATCTTTTTTAGCATTAATTTCTTCAAGAATTGGAGTTAATTTATGGTCTTTATTAAATCCTTTAAATCCTTGTTTACTCTTTAAATAAGTATATAAAGGACTCTCATTCTTTCCATTGACTTCAATCTTAGCAAATCTTGCAAAGGTTGTACCAAATTTAACTCTACAGAAGTCATCGATAGTCTCGATATCTTCTGGAGCTTGTTCTCCAAATTGGTTACATGGAAAATCAAGGATTTCAAATCCACATCTTCCATAATCTTCATAAAGACTCTCTAAATCTTTAAAGGTTGGAGTAAATCCACATCTAGTTGCAGTATTAACAATTAATAATACTTTTCCTTTATATTGAGATAAACTCACTTCTTTATTGTTCTTGTCTAAAACTTTAAAATCGTAAATATTCATTTTTATTCCTTCTTTCGTTGTTTTTATTATTTATTTATTTGAGTAAATTATCAAGAGTAATGCTCATTTTAATAACTATAATGATCTATTTTTGTTGTTAATATTTTTCATGTATTAAAGTGTATTTAATATTTCCAATAAAAAAAGTATGCTTTTGCATACTCAATTTGCATAATGGTCGGGGCGACAGGATTTGAACCTGCGGCCTTCTGCTCCCAAAGCAGACGCGATACCAAGCTACGCTACGCCCCGAATGCGCTTATTTATATTATCATAAAGAAAAACTAATGTTAAGTGAAAAATTAACAATTTTTGTCTATAATATTCGTTATGTTAAAGACCAATGTAATGCGAATATTAGATAAAGAGAAAATCGAATATGAAGTGTTGGATTATACATCTCAAAATCTCACTAATGGCGAAGAAATTGCAGCTTTTTTAGGCGAATCTCCACTTCAAGTCTTTAAAACACTTGTTACTATCGGCAAATCTAAAGAACATTATGTTTTTATAATTAATGTCTCTAGCGAATTAGATCTTAAGAAATGTGCGATTGCTAGTAATGAAAAAAACATCGAATTAATTCATCAAAAAGAATTGCTTCCGCTGACTGGTTATATTCATGGTGGCTGCTCACCTCTTGGTATGAAAAAACAATTTAAAACTTTTATTGATTCATCTTGTTATAATTTTGATCATATTTTTATTAGTGGTGGCAAAGTTGGTTATCAAATAAAAATTGATCCAAAACAATTAATAAAAATCGCAAACATTAGTGTTTGCGATTTAGCTAAATTATAATAAATATCCAAAATCCCTTGTAAAGACCCCTTATTTTAATCCAAAGGTCATTGCGTAAGTCTTTGTTATGTTATAGCCAACTGGAATTAAATTTTGTTAATTTTTTTAATTAAAAATCATTATGTTTGTGCGTTTCATTACATATAGGACACAAATAATCTCCATAATTATCAAGTTTTGTGATGTTTCTGAAGTACATTTGCGATTCGACTTTTTTATTATAGAGCCATTTACTATCGGCATTAAACAACGAAGGATCAATCTTTTGTTTCTTAATATTTGAAATTGAAGTCACATAAAAAGTTTTGTTTGTGTTAGGACAAGTCTCTTGTTTAATTAATGTCCAACAATTATGGCACTCATAAGAATCATCTTTTGAATTGTAAAAAAGGTTACTTGAACAGAATGGGCAATCCTTATGTTTGGTATCACTATACACCATTCCTTTTAAAAATAACTGTTGAATTCTTCTAAAAGAATCAATGTTTTCTATGGAAATATAAAGAGATTTTCTTGAGGAATAATCTTCTTCGAAGGGATTGCATAAAATAACTTCTTTAGCTCTATATGGTCTGCCTAATTCTTTAATAGCATCACTATATACAAAAGAAATAGAAGGAACTAATAAAAATTTATAAATTCTTTCTTTTTTAACAGTTACTAAAATACAAGTTTTCTCTACTTTTCTTAAACTAATAGTCCATTTTTTAAATTTGAAGGTAACATCAAGTCTTTTTAAACTCATTTTACGATGAGTATTGATGATGAAACCAAAATGACCTAAAGCAAAAATAGTTAATAATTCAACGTAATCAGCGTAACTTTTAAGTAAATTACCACGATTAAATTCGATTTTTGGTTTTTCTTCAATCATTTTATGGTTAATAAAATATTTATAGGTTAAATAAACTTGATGATAATCTTTTTGCATTAAAAAGATATTGGTCTTCTTTAAAGGCAATTCTTTTTTATGTTTCTCATTTAATTTATAAACTGGTTTAATTAAACGAGGGCGAATTGTATTTAAAATATACATGATCTTACGGAATAATTCTTTGGAGACATCGTAATATTTATCGAAGTCTCGAATATACCCAGTATGTAATTTGCCTAATGCCAAAAAGTAATCGATATGATTTACTCTCTCTAATAAATTGATCTCTAATTTTTCACTTGCGTACAGTAAATTACGTAATATACGAAGGTTTTTCCTGCAATAACTTAAGACGACATCGACAAAATTTGTAAAAACCATGTTTTCGTAAATTCCATAATCATCTTCATAAATTGTCGTCAATAATTTACGTGGTTTAACGCCTTTATTTGTAATATTATCGACATCATTAAAATGGTTACCTAAATAAGATAAGGTATTTTGATTAATTCTTGAGACCACTTCAACTGGTAAAACATCTGGAGAATCTTTTAAAGCGATGATTGGTTTTGAAAAGATCCTTTTAGTAGGTGGAAGAATGCTAATTATTTTTTCAATATTTTCTTTTAAGGCATTGAAATCAAAATTTGGTTCAACAAAAAAGAGAGTAATATCGTGAGTTGTATAATAATCAAATTCAATATAATTAACACGAGGGTGTTTAGCGATAAAACCGCTTATTGAACGCAGGACTGACTCAAGATGGGAATATTCTTCAAGTTGTTTTTCTTCTTGCTTCTTCCCCATCCTTAATCCTCATTTAACTTAGCAATAAACTCAGCACAGCGAGTAAGTTTAAGATCTTGGAAACTCTTAATTAAATCCTCTTTATCGTCGATTGTTTTAACTTCTAATTTGGCAACAACTTTACTTAATAAAATAGTTTCAACAGCTTCGTCGAGAACATCTTTTTTAGGGAAACAAGCTTGGTAAATATCGACAAAATCTTCGATTTGTTTTAAGATACGGTTTCCGAAACTGATGTTATATGGACGTAAAATTTCTTCGACTTTAGCGATTAAATCATTCTTTTCAGCATCGAATTTGCCTTCTTCTTTAGCTTTAGCAAGTAAAGAAGATAAAACTCCATATGAGTAGAATTGTTGAGCTAAAGGAGCATCAAAATCTCTTACTTTAGGAGCACGTCTATTGAAGTTCATAGTGTGAGCTCTGTCGTAAACTTTATCAGAAATAACGAAGGTTGATTCATCTCTATTTGCAGTTCCAATAAACCAAATATTAGCTGGAACATGAAGGGTATTACCATCTTCTAAACATAAATAATGAGATTTAACACCATCTTCAACTTTTTCTAAATCGACATTTAATAATTTAACTTGTCTCTTACCTTCTTCGTTTTCCATTAAAGATAGGAAATCACTAAAATAATATTCAATACGAGAAAGGTTCATTTCGTCAAGAACAATAAAGGTTGGAACATCTTTATTTAAACAGGCTTTATATAAAGCTTGGGTGAATTTCTTTGGCGTATACATGCTAGAAAATTCATTATAATATCCCATCAATTCGTTCTTATCTTTCCAACTTGATTCAACTTCGATAATCTCACAATTGGCTTCGATAGCTTCACTAAAGATCTTTGGAAGACTGGTTTTACCAGTTCCGCTCATTCCTTGAAGAACTGTCAATCTACAAGCACCAAGTCCACTAATGAAAGTTGCTATATCTTGTTCACTATATGATAAATGTAAACGGCTATCTTTAGCGTAATCAACGACAAATTCAACCAATCCATTTAAAGATGGACTCTTGACTGCACTATTGATTTTTTCTTCATAATCTTTCTTAAATTCATCAGCTTTTTCATCGATCAAACTAAAAGCAGGACATGGATCAAAATTAGTTAATGGAACATCTTCTACGCCACTTGTCGTTCCTCCATTTCCTTCTTTATCGTTATTTTCATTACTACCTTCATTACTTGATGAATCTTCGCTAGTTCCGTTATTTCCACTAGTTTCATTGCCTTCTCCACCTTCAATCGAAGCATTTGCCCATAAAGTTTCTTCATCGTTAAATGATTTACGAACAATCATTAAAACTAAGAAACCAATATCGATAAGTAAAGCATAAAGTGCATCAGTTTTTATTGAATACGTAATTGAATCACTATAAGAATAACCAAATAAAGTTAATAACGATTTAAGGTTATCAAGGTTAATTTCTTGAGCGATTGTAAAATATAATCCCGAAATTCCTAACATAAACATCAAACCAATATTAGCGTATGTCACAGTTTTAGCGACACGGCCATAATATTTATATTTTGCTAAATAACTGGTTAAAGCCCATAATAAACCAAATCCAGAAACCACCATCATCACCATCAAATAGAAAGCAATTACTTGATATCCACTACCTAAAGAAGCGTAATTTTTAATCAAATCAATACCACTTAAGGTAACTGAATTAGTGTAACTTTCATAACCTTGTTCAACTTTAATAATATTTAAAAATAACGATAAGAAGGTAACTAAAGTAACTAAAATAACATAAATTAAAGATTCGATCTTTGGGTATTTTCTTTCCTTCTTCTCTTGAGCAACTTCAGGATTTCCAATATCGTATTTACCTTTAAAAATAGATAAAACAATACAGCAAACTGCCATTAAAACTAATGGAATAAACCCAAATGAAGTTGAAGCTTGTGAATTGACACTATAATAAAAACTCAAGATAGTTCCGCTTAAAAAGAAGATTGCAGCGACTATTAAATTAAAATAAATTAATGATTTTGATTCATTAGCAAAAGTCTTTTTATTACTATAATAATCGGCAATTGAATATATAAATCCAAATAAACTAGTTAAATATAAAACTAAGAAACTAAGGAAGAAAATCATATCCATCAAAGTTTGTGATTCTTTAAAAACAACAAAACCTAAAATATGATAAACCACTTCTCCAGATTCCTCTAAAGTATATAAAGGAATAAAGAAAACAGTCGTTAATAAGAACAAAGAAACAATATCTAAAACCAACATCTTAACAACCAATTTTCTCTTATCGATAGCTTTTTGTTTGGTTTCAGGATTAGTCATTTCTTCTTGATCACTTATATCTTCATCACGAATAATTGTTGCTCTTCTGATAATCGCAAAAGTTGCGGCAATAAAGCACAAAACAACATTTAAAATCGCAATAACTAAACAAGAGACTGGCAAAATACTAAAGATTATTTGATAAATAAAAACAAAAACTTGAATACCTAAAGAATAAAAAGAAGCAAAATATAAAAAGATACTATTTTTCTTAAAAATACTTATAAAACCACTACCAATTGCTCCAATCATCAAGAAAGTCGTAATGACTAATAATAACGAAGTAATATGAAATCCAGTAGCATAAGTATCGCTAGTTGCAATTCCGTAAATTGCCATATTATCTTGATTTGTTGGAATAAATAGATTAATGATGCTTAAAATCGCCACTAACCCTAATATTCCAAGAACGATATATCCTACTAATTTTGATTTCTTTAAGAAGTTTTTCATTCATCAGCTCCAATCGAAGATTACTCTTCTTTCATTCATTTATTTTAACATCTACATACAACAAAACAAAAATAAAGTTGTATTAATTTTTTACGTTTTATTAGATAAATATATATATCTAATTTATTGGAAAACTTATATTTTGATAAAAAGCCTTTATTAACTTTTCTTTTGGATAACTACAATCATCCATTATCCAATGAATAAAAACACCAAGCGCTCCATTCATAATAAAAGAAGCAACATAATTCTTTTCTATCTCATTTCCGTTGATCTTTTTATAAGGAGAATTGATAACAATTTCGGAAATTGATTTCTCAATTTTACTCGTAAAATGCCCGTCAAATCGTAAAAACATCGTCTTTAATGTTTTGTGATTTGTTTCTACATAACTAGCAACGGCCATCACCATTCCGCCCATTGTTGTTTTATTGGTTTTTACGATTTCAAGAATCGAATTGATAATATCATTTTCAATTTCTTCTTGAACGTCTTGAATCGATCCATAATGAAAATAAAATGTTGAACGATTGATATCAATTCGATTCGCGACGTCAACGACCGAAATTTCATTTGTCGTATGATTTTTAAGTAAATCCATATAGGCTTTTTTAATAGCCGTTTTAGTTTTTTCTATTCGACGATCTATTTGCACATTTTCCCCCTATTTGTTGGATATTCATCAACTGAATAAATTTGTTGATTTCCATTTATTAATTATATTATAAATTATAATTAGACAGGTGTCTAATATTCATCAACTGTTGAAAGGAGAAATTTATGCAAAGATTAATTATTACAGGTGCAACAGGTCACATTGGAAATAACCTCATTAAAAGCATTGATCTTAATAAATATGAAGTCATTGCTATCGTTTTAAAGAACGACCCTTTCATTAATATATTACCTAAAAATATTAAGATTCTTTATGGTGATATTTGTGATGAAAAGTTTGTTAATTCTACTATTAAAAAGGACGATATTATCATACATTTAGCCGGTATTATCGATATAACTAAAGAAAGAAAAGATTTATTATATAAAGTAAATGTTGAAGGAACAAAAACCATTGCAAATGCATGTTTAGCAAACAATGCTAAATTAATTTACGTTAGCACCGTTCACGTTTTAACACCTACTAAAGATAAACCAATTGATGAAACAAATATTCTTAATACAAATGTTGATTTTTCAGAATACGAAAGAACAAAATGTATCGCTACAAAATATATTTTTGATTTAGAAAAGAAAGGATTAAAAGCTAGTGTAATTTATCCTTCAGGAATAATTGGTAAAAACGATTATCGTAAATCAGAACTTGGTACATTATTAATTAAAATTAAGAAAAATAAATTACCATTCTGTATTAGAGGTGGTTATTCTTTTGTCGATGTTATGGATGTTTGTAAAGCTATTATCAAAATAATTGATGACAATATTTGGTGTGATTCATTTATTATAAGTGGTGAATATATATCAATTATTGATCTTATTAAAGTTACTCAAGAACTCACCAATAGAAAAAAGAAGATTATTCCTTTACCAAAATTTATGGCTTATGCATCAATTCCTTTCTTTATGATGTCAAGTAAGATTAAGAAAGAAAAACCACTATTTACGGCTTGTTCATTAAAAACTCTTGAAACAAATAGTAAATTTAATACCAATAAAATGAAAACTATTTTAGGAATTGAACCTAAACCAATAAAGCAAAGCATTCAAGAAACCTTAGACTTTTTTAAAGAAAATAAGATGGATTAGCCTTTATTTATTGAAAGAATCTATTAATTTAACTTTTTCGTTTCGACCAATCGCCACATATAATTCTCTCCACTTCTCAACCGAATGAAGAGGTATTTCAACATTATTAATCATTATTTTATCAATGTCTTTTTGATCAAGAGACAAAACAAAATCAGAACCTTCATAAATTACATCAGCCATTATATCGATATCAACTCCATTAATAATATATTCTTCAAAAAATAATGTTTTATAGGATTTATTATCTTTTGGAGGCAATAATGTGCCTAAATTAAGAAGAATTTTTTTAGTTTCTTTAATATATTTTTTGTCGATTACTAAATCAATGTCGTGAAATGATACTTGGTATCCTCGTAAATAAAGCATTAAAGACCCACCTAAGGCCCACATTATATTGTTTTTATTAAATTCTTTAGCGATCAGTAATAAAGTTGTTATTTTGAAATTATTTAAATCTATTGTGCTCATATTTGAATTATAGATAAAAATTAAAACATTTGCATTTTATATTTAAAATAAAACATTAATAAAATAAAAAACTCCTCAACAATTAGTTCAAAAACTATTGAAAGGAGTTTTATAATTTAAAATTTTGGTGCGCTAGGCAGGAGTCGAACCCGCAACCCTTTGGTTCGTAGCCAAATACTCTATCCAGTTGAGCTACTAGCGCGTCCATTTAATATAAAACAATATCGTCATTTTTTCAATATTTTTATTCTTCTTTTATATCTTCTTAGAGAATATAATATTTATGAATTCGAGGAAATATTATGGACCTAAATGACAAAATTCAAAATGATTTAACAATTATTCAAAATGAAAAGACAATTAAGAAAGATATGGACGCCTGTATCGAAGAATATATTAACGATTTAAACTTCAATAACTTTACTGAAGATGATAAATCGGCCACTATTTATGTTGATCTTGAAAAAGATCCAATTTACGAAGATTATAGTGAAGAATCGACATTAAACCCTGCTATTTATAACTTTGTTGAAGAAAATTTCCGTTTAATTAAGAATAAGAAACTTCCACTTACGGTTGTTTTCCATTTTCCAAAAACTATTGCTAAAAAAGAACGCTTAAAAATTATGAAATTATTTAAAGTTCATTACGCAATTCTTACCAAAGAAAGGAAAAAGGAAAACAAAAGAGCAGTTATCACATCAGCATTTATGCTTTTAATTGGTGCAATTATTTTATCTATTTATTTCACTATTTCCCGTCTTGCTGTTTTTGAAGGAAATGACATTGTAAAAGAAGTTCTCGATATCTTTGCATGGGTTTTCATTTGGGAATCATGCGACGAACTTGTCTTTGCTACTTCTAGAAATAACGTGTTTTCTTTAGCTTATAAACACTTTTTTAACGCAACACTTAAAGGAATGTAATATGATTTATAACTTAAATACCGTAGAAACCAAAAAACTTAATAATTTATTTGAAGTTCATGAATTTAATGAAGCAATCGATAATATGTATCTTGAATTTCTTTTTTATGGAGCTAAAAAAATTAACAAAGAAATGATTGATAAAAACGGCTTCTTGCCATCGTTCATGAAACTTATGGATATCGAAGCAAATGATAACGATTTTTTATCTTTAAGCAAAGATTATGAGATCGATAAAATTTCAAAATCCCCTGCCAATCCCTACTTAAATAATGAATTTACTAAAAATATTAAGATTAGAGATGTAAATAAATATAGTTATAAATTAAGTAACGAAACCATCAAAGCTTATGAGCCAATAATCTATAAAGATATCAAAGTAGAGGGTGAATTTTATCGTGAAATTCCTCAACTTACTTATCTTGACGCTGATTACTCATATCCAGTCATAAAATACAAAAATACCACGTGGATGTCCCTTATTCCTCATGAAATTAATACTATGTCTTTTTCAATTAACGAAGCAAAAGGTGATGTTTTAGTTTATGGATTAGGATTAGGTTATTACGCTTATATGGTTTCTAATAAACCAGATGTAACTCATGTAACAATTGTCGAAATTGATAATCGTATCATTGAACTTTTTAAGGAAAACATTTTGCCTCAATTTCCTAATAGAGACAAGATAACCATTGTAGAAGCCGATGCTTTTAAGTTTGTAGCAAATAACACCACTCATTATGATTATGCCTTTATTGACCTATATCATGACGCTGAAGACGGTCTTGAATTATATGTTAAAATGAAAAAGGCTGAAAATAAATTAGTCGATAAATATTCGTATTGGATTGAGAGTACATTATTATCTTCTTTTAGAAGATTATTGATTAATTTAATATATGAAGAATTTAGTCACGAAGAAAATGTTGATTACACTAAAGAAGATGGCTTCAACGATCATTTAATAAATTCTTTACATAATTTATTGCTTAATAAGAAAATAAATTCATACGATGATATCTATAATTTATTGAGTAATTCTTCCCTTATTGATTTAATTTATAGAATATAAAAACACCGAACTAGTCGGTGTTTTTAAAAAAATTAACTGGAGCTTCCTAGCGGATTTGAACCACTGATCATTGAGTTGCAGTCAATTGCCTTACCAGCTTGGCTAAGGAAGCATTAAAAATCGCTTTATTAATATAGCAAAAAACGATCTTTAAATCAATAATAAAACTAACCGAGAATATCTTTATTAGCGGTATCAAGGTAATTTAAAGCTAATTCGCAAACTTTATATTGAATATCAAAAGTCGCTTTTAAATTATCGCGATACTCTAAAGAATGACCAACACCTTCGATTGTTTCAAAGAAAGGGTAGGCATATTTAAATTTTTCAAGTTCTTTAGGATCAACTCTTTTATCCAAAGAACCAGTAATGACAAAATCATTTTGTCTAATAAACTTTAAGCTCTTGGTTATTGGAGTCAAACAGATAAAACGAGCACTATTTAACTTTAATTCATCGCGGAAATATCCAGCAACATAAGTACCAACTGATTTAGCAATGAAAATGATTTCGTCATATTCTGAAAAATCAATATGATTAATAATTTGCTTAGAATAATCGATTGCACGCTCAATTATTTCTTCATCAGTAATACTTTTTAAATCGACATTACGGGCAAAATCATATTTAAAATAAACAGATTCTCCTTCGATATTAGTATCAATAAAATAAAGCAACGAACGGTCACAACTATATCTTTGACCTGGAAAAATTAGTTTAAGCGTTTTCATATTTATTCCTCTCTTATTCTTTTTCTCTTTCTTATTTTTGCTTTTTTAATTAATTTGTAGCTTCCTAAGAAACCAACAATTAAAACAAAAGCTGTAACAACAATAATTGTAACCCATATTGGTAAAGGATTAACTTTAACGTTTTCCCACATAGAAACAATCTTGTCGTTTTGTTGAGCACCGAAGTCTTGCATGATTGCTAAATGAGTTAAATCACTTTCCATAGGATATTGGGCACGCATTTGACGATTAATTTGTTCAGGATTAACATGAACAACGTAATCGTTAGTATCGGTCTCATCATGTCTAAAGAAATAACTTAAATCGTAAGGATAAGACTCAATTGTTTCATCAAAGTTACCATCTTCATCATATCGACAATCATACCAATCTGTGACAATTTCAAAAACATTATCTCCACCAATAAATGGGGTATAACCGACGTAATCCATATTATTTGCAGCGGTTTGTGGAAGTGATAAGAAATCTAAGAAGGAGTTTGCTCCCATCTTATGTTCTCCCTCTACCTCAGCAGGCATACAGAAACCATCAAACCAAATATTACAACAATATTCAGGTAAAGCAAAGTAAAGATAGGTACCATTTTCTTCGGCAGTGTCCATTGAATAGACCGCGTCACCACTCCAGCAAAGGTTAATTCCGACCTTGCCCGTAACGATGTCGCTCTTACCAGTATCGACTTCAAAACCATAAATATAATCTTTAAGTTCAATTAAAGAAGCTTGAACTTTATCGATGGTTTCATCATCGTGACGATTGAAGATTTCGCTAACTTTTTCGTTATACTCAGCATTGTAATTTCCTTCGTATTCATCGTATAATTTCGCGAATTCATCACTAAATGTGTGGACTAAACCCATCGCATAAGTATCTCTCATCGAGTCCTTAATTGAAGCACAATTTTTGTAATATTGACTCTTCTCCCATAAAGCATTCCAGCCATCTGGAGAACAGAAATCATTAATAACATCTTCACTATCACGGCCATTAATTCGATTGAATTCTGGGTTAAACATAAGGCCTAAAGTGCCCCACATATAACCAATTGTAAAATCGTTCAAAGTACCTAAAGAACTGTCTTCAGGATCGATTAAAGTGGTTGTTAATTTTCCATTTTCACCAATTAAGAAATTACTTCCGTAATTTTTATAATTTTGAACATTGTTTTGATCAATTTTTTGAATCATGTTTGCTTTAGCTAAACGTTGAATCATGTAGTCGCTAGTGCAAACTAAATCATAACTGGATTTTCCAGTTTTGAGTTCGTTATACATAGTCTCATTGGTGTCGTATGTATCGTAAATAATCTCAACTCTTTTATCAAAATCAGCACCAAAATATTTGGCTTTATTCTCTGGTTCGTTGATCCAATCGACATATTGATCAGTTAAATCTTTATCTTCGTATCCATTTTCTGGGTCGTTAAGATAAACGTAATCTCCAGCATTTAAAACTTTTACATAGACTACATCGCTAGAATCTTGAGCACTATTACAGCTACTCATAATTGGAGATAAAACTGCGCAAATACCCAATAAACTAATATATTTAAAACATTTATTCATTTTTATTTCCTCCTATAATGTGACCATAACAGCAATTAAAGCAACTAAAATAATTAAACCTAAAGTAATGAGAAGAGTATATCTAACGTTTCTTCTTGCTAAGGCCGCTTGTGATTGATATTTTTGGCGATATGCTAAAGTTTGATGTTTTCTATAAACACTCACGATAACAGTCGCTAAAATAACACAAATAAAGATTAAAGTAACTAAAGCTCTTAATTCGACTGGAACGACTTTTTTCTTAATAACTGATTGAATATAAGTCGAGATTGTTTGAATTTTTCCAGCTCCATTTAATAAGCCAGGTCCGGTAGTAAATGCAGTGACAATAAAATCATCTAAAGATAAAGTGACGGCAAGCATAAATCCAGATAAAACTCCTGGACGAATTTGAGGAATAATAACTCTACTTAAAGCTTGACGAGGAGAACAACCTAAATTAATGGCTGCTTCGTATAAAGCAGGATCCATTTGTGATAATTTTGGTTTAACATTTAAATAAACAAATGGAGCACTAATAACAATGTGACCAATCATGATAGTCCAAAAACCGAATAATTCAGCTTTAAAGACATAATTTCCAAAGAAAACAAACATGAAAGTTAAACTTAAAGCCATAACAATTTCCGCGTTTACAACTGGAATTTGATTGATATTTTCAACAAATGTTCTTGTTTTTCTCTTGGAATAAAAAGTACCAATTGCTCCTAATGTTCCTAAAACAGTAGAAATTAAAGCCGAACAAATTGCAATAATAATAGTATTTCCAACGGCCGTCATAATTTCTTTATTTCTAAATAAACGAGGATATAAATCTAAGGTAAATCCATTCCATTGGCCAACATTAGCACTATTTGTAAAACTAAAAACAATTAAGACAAGAATAGGAACATACATCAATAATAAAATAAGATAAACGTAGCTTTTTGCTAATATTTTCTTTACCATTTTGCTGCCTCCTTCTTATCATCTTTTTCAGTGAAATTACGGGTAATTAACATACTTAATCCAACTAATAAAAGCATGAATAAACTAATAAAAGAACCGACATTCCATTGAGAATTTGTGAATGAAAGATAAATTGAGTTACCAAATAAAACAACCTTACCTTCACTTAAAACATCACTAATAACGTAACTGGACATGGTAGGCATAAAGACCATCATAGCGGCACTAACCACTCCAGGAATCGATTGAGGAATAATTGATTTTGTAAATACTTGAATACGATTACAACCTAAATCAGTTGCAGCTTCAATTTGTGCTTTATCAAGTTTAAGCATGACGTTATAAAGAGGAAGGATAACGAAAGGTAAATAGTTATAAACTAAACCGATCATTGTTGCTAAATATGGATGGGTTCCGCCACCTAAATTAATCCAATTTAAAACATCACGAGTCGCCCAAGTTCTTAAAACAAAGTTAATCCACATAGGCATAACGAATAACATGACAATCATGCTGTTTTTATTAAATTTTGCATTGCTTAAAATATAAGCAATTGGATAACCAATAATTAAACAAATAATTGTATTTAATAAACTAAACATCAAAGACATCAATAAAACATTGAGTTTATTGGTTGATGTAAAGAAATCAATAAGTGCACTCCATGTAAAGTATCCATCAGAATCAGTAAATGCATAATAAACAATGAAAATGATAGGTACGATTACGAAAAGAATGAGAAATAAGAAATAAGGAATGCAAAGATACTTTCTTTGAAACCTAAATTTCATACTCGCTTATCTCCTTTTTAAGTCTTAACTTGATGTCTTCTGGTTTAACATGGACACCAACTTTATCGTTTAAATTGTAGTTATAAGGAGTAATACAAACGAAATCTTCATCGTTTTCTGTTCTAATAATATATTGATAGTGATCGCCTTTATAGACCGAATCGACGATTTCGCCGATGGCTTGACACTCAGATGATGCTAAATCATCGATAATATCAATTTTATCTAAAGCAATTTCAGCAACAACATCGGCGTCGTTAAAGTTGTAGGTATGTTTACCATCTTTAGAAATTAAATTACCATCTTCAAGTTTGCTTCCAGGTAAAAGTTGAGTAATATCGCAATCAAATGGTTTGTCATCGATTTGAACAAGATTATTCTTATCGATCCAAGCATCTGTATAAATATTAGTTGTGAAGTCTTTCTTCATAATTTGAATTGAATCTTTTTCAATATCGATGCCAATTTCTTCATTAATTGGGAAATCGTGAGTATCTTTAACAAGTAATTCGTTCTTACCAACCATCACGGTATATTGATAATTAACACCTTTAAATATTTTAGTAATTATAGTGCCTTTTACCATACCTTTACTTGCATCTTTAACAAAGATAACATCCTCTGGACGAACGACGACATCGACTTTTTCGTTGATTGGGAAATCATCTAAACATGGGAAATTGTGGTCTAAAAATCTAACGCGCATTTTTCCAATCATCGTTGCATTATAAATATTAGATTCACCAATAAAGTCAGCAACGAAGGCATTTTTTGGTTC
>CAYQCJ010000009.1:0-45719 GCA_964416025.1 uncultured Staphylococcaceae bacterium
GTAGCTGCCCATGGAAAGGATAAACGCTGAAAGCATCTAAGCGCGAAGCCTACCGTAAGATGAGACTTCCCATTCGCAAGAAGTAAGTGCCCTCCAATGTCAGGAGGTTGATAGGATAGAAATGTAAGTGCTGCAAGGCATTAAGTTGACTATTACTAATAGCACGAGGACTTAATTTCTAAGATTTTAACTAAGTTAAAAAATATAAAGTAAGATTTGGGTAATATCAGAAATGAACATGATCAAGAATATCTAGTTTTCAGAGAACATAACTTAAAATTATGCTATACTCTTAAAGAATAGTCTGGTTACGATGACGCAGTGGACACACCTCTTCCCATACCGAACAGAGAAGTTAAGCGCTGTAGTGCTGAAGGTAGGCGAAAGCCGAGAATAGGAAGTAGCTGGGCTATTTTTTTATGGTAATTTTCTCTTTGTTGAAAAAAATTACAAAAATGTTAAAAAAGTCCGACTACATCGGACTTTTCTTATGTCAATTTAATATATTTAAATAAATAAAATTGTGGTATAATTATGATACTATAGGAGCATTATGAAACAAAACGATATTGATTCTAAAAAAGTTCAAAAAGCGGAAAATCCAATCAAAGCAGAAATTGACAATAAAGAGTTAGCTTCCTTGATCGGTGAAGTTTGTAGTGAAACTTATGGTGTAGTTGGTTTAACAAGAGTTAAAACTATTAAAAACCAATTAGTTATTTTAAGAAAACAAAATTATGTCGAAGGTATATTAATATTTAAGAATTCCAAAGGCAAATATGATATAGATGTCCATCTCATTTGTGCTTATGGAGTCAAAATTTCCGAAGTCGTAAATGAAGTAAGTAAACGAATAGCCTACGAAACAAAAAAGAAATACGGTCCAAGATTTAACAAGATTAATGTTTATATCGAAGATTTACTTGATTTATAACTTCCTAATTTAAGGAGTTTACAATGAAAACTATTGACGGGCAATTATTAAAACAAATGATTGTTAGCGGATCTAACAATCTTTATAATCACTATCCAGAAGTTGACGCTTTAAATGTTTTTCCTGTTCCTGATGGCGACACCGGAATGAACATGAACTTAACAATGACAAGCGGAGCTAAGGAAGTTCAAAATAGAAATGATGAAGATGTTTACGCAATCGCAAAAGCCTTTTCCATGGGATTATTAATGGGAGCAAGAGGGAATAGCGGTGTTATTACTAGCCAAATTTTTAGAGGTTTTGCTGATGCTTTAAAAGGTAAAACTAGTATTACTGTTAGTGATCTTTCTGAAGCTTTTGATAATGGAACTAAGGTTGCTTATAAAGCAGTTATTAAACCTGTTGAAGGAACAATTTTAACAGTTATTAGAGAAACAAGTGAAAAATTACATAGAGCTATAACCAAGGATATGTCGATTGAGTCGGCATTTAAGGTTATTATGGCTGAATCTGATGCTTCACTAAAAAGAACTCCAAATCTTCTTCCAGTTTTAAAAGAAGTTGGTGTTGTTGATAGTGGCGGTGCCGGATTGGTTAAGATTTTTGAAGGTATGGATTCGGCTCTTAAAGGTTATGTTATTCAACGTAACGAAGCAACTGCCGTTGAGACTAAAGGTAATGCTCAAGTTGCAGCTGATTCTAAAGAAAGTGAGTTTGGTTATTGTACTGAATTTATTCTTCGTTTAGGTCCAGCAAACGAAAAGAAGGCCTTTAATAAAGATAGATTTACTAGCGTATTAGGAAGTCATGGAAACTCGTTAGCGGTTGTCCAAGACGATGATATTGTTAAGGTTCATGTTCATACATTATCTCCAGGCACAATCTTTAATTATGCCCAACAATTCGGAGAATTCGTTAAATTAAAATGCGAAAATATGACTGAACAACATAACGAAATTTTATCTAATGAAGAAAATAAAAACAGTGAAATTAAGGATGGAGCAGCTGTTACTAAAAAAGATACAAATGAAATTGAAGAACCAAAAGATTATGCTTTAATTGCTACAAGTAGCGGTAAAGGTATCGACGATTTATTCCATGATGTTTGTGTTAACTATATTGTTAGTGGTGGTCAAACAATGAATCCATCCACTCAAGATTTTGTTAAGATGATCAAGAAGAGTAACGCTAAAGTTTGTTACATCTTCCCAAATAACGGAAATATTATTCTTGCTGCTAATCAAGCTGTTGATATCATGAAAGATAAAGTTGAAGTTCATGTAATTCCAACTAAAACTATCATGCAAGGATTAGTTTGCGCAATGAATTTCAATGCTGATTTAAGTGTTGAAGATAACTTAAATGTTATGACAGAAGCCATGGGATCGATTAAATCTGGTGCTGTCACCTTCGCTATCAAAGATACTGAAATCAATGGTGTTGAAGTTAAAAAGGATTATTATTTAGCTATTAAAGAATCGAAAGATATTATTAGTAGTAAAAAGAATAAAGATGAAGCGGTTTATGATTTATGCCGTAACATGGTCACTGAGGATAGTGCAATTATCACTTTAATTTATGGCTCTGATGTCAAAGAAGAAGATGCTAAAGTGGTGGCTGCTAGACTTGAAAAAGATTATCCTGATTGTGATGTTGACTTAAGAAGTGGATTACAACCTGTTTATTCTTATTTAATCGGTATTGAATAAATTTATCAAAATATAAAACCCTTTTTAAGAAGGGTTTTATTGTTTAAGGAGTAGATATTATGAAATTTGTAATGGATATGATGGGTGGGGATAATGGAGTTAAATCAACCATTCCTGCCGTTAAAGAGTTTTTGTCAAAGCACGATGATGTCGAATTTATTTGCGTTGGCGATCCAAAACAACTCAGCGAATTAAAAGATATTAAAGGTGTTAAAATTGTTGAATCAAAGACTGTTTTAGCGATGGATGTTGATCCAATGAGTGCAATTAACGATAAGGATTCTTCTTTAGCAGTTGCAGTCAATAGTTATAAATTAGAAAAAGCCGATGCTTTAATTTCGGCTGGTTCAACTGGAGCTTTAGTCACTTTTGGCGTTTTTAAAATTAAAAGACTTGAAGGTGTTAGGCATCCTGGTTTTATCTCTCCAATGCCAACAATGATTAAAGGCAAGCAAATGATAGCTTGTGATTTAGGCGCTAACATTGCCAATACAAAAGAAGATTTATTAAATTACGCTGTGATGGGTAGTTTATACTATAAAATTGCTTATAAAAAAGATAATCCAAACGTTTATTTATTAAATAACGGAACCGAAGAAGAAAAAGGCAACGAATTAACTAAAGAAACTTATCAATTATTAAAAGCTTCTAATCAAATACATTTCTGTGGGAATATGGAAGCACGCGATCCTTTAAGAGGTGAATGTGATGTTTTAGTTATGGATGGTTTCACTGGAAATATTTATTTAAAGAGTACTGAAGGTGCTTTAAAAATTATGTCTTCTCTTTTAAAGAAAGCTTTTAAGAAAAATATTTTCACAAAAATTGGTTATCTCTTTTCACGTAAAGGTGTTAAAGATATTAGTGACACTATGGACTATAAATCGGTCGGTGGTGCTTGTTTATTAGGTGTTGATGGATTAATGCTTAAGGCACACGGAAATAGCGATCCTAAGGCGTTTATGGGCTGTTTTAACCAAGCATACACCTTAGCAAAAGAAGATATGATTAATAAAATTAAGGCGACGATAAATGGAAAGAATTAAAGATTTAAAAGAATTTTATAAAGAGTACAAAATTAGACCTCATAATAAAGAAATTTATGAGATGGCTTTTACGCACTCAAGTTACAATAGTGATGCCAAAACTCATCACCACGATTATGAACGTCTAGAATTTATGGGCGATTCAGTTCTTGGTTTTGTTGTAGCTTCTTTATTATTTAAGTGTCATCCAGAAATGCGTGAAGGCGATTTAACAAAAGCTAAAGCAACTCTTGTTCAATCGAAAGCCTTAGCAAATTATGCTCGTCAATTAGGTTACCCATCTTATGTTAGAGCGGGACACTCTTTAACGATTGAAGAAGCTAGTAAGAATCAGTCAATTCTTGAAGATATTTTTGAAGCAGTAATTGGAGCAATTTATTTTGATCAAGGTATCAAATTTGTTTCTTCTTTTATCGAAAATGTTTTCTTAAAAGATGTTCAAGAATTTAAAATGGAAGAAGTAAAAGATTATAAATCAATGCTTCAAGAATTGGTTCAATGTGAACATCGTGAAGGTGTTGCTTATAAAACATATGATGAAAAAGGGCCTCCACATTCTAGAACTTTTTATGTTCAAGTTAGTTTTAATGGAGCCGTTCTTGGTAAAGGTGTTGGTAAGAGCAAAAAAGAAGCTGAGCAATCAGCGGCTCACGATGCATTAAATAAAAGGGCAACATTATAATTATGGGATTATTTAAATTTTTAAAAGACAAATTTGGTAAAAATAAAGATGTTAAGTCTTCTTCTTTAGAAAACACAAAAGAAGGAGGATTGGCAGGGGATATTGAAAAAAATGGTGATAAATCAAATGCTAAAAGTGAGCAAATCTCACTTGAAAAATACGATAAAGGTCTTGAAAAATCACGTAAAAATTTCTCCAGCAAATTAGAAGCTTTAACTAAAAAATACAAACAAGTTAATGAAGATTATTTTAATGAATTAGAGGAAATTTTAATCGAAGCTGATTGTGGTGTTTCCTTTACTTTAAACATTATTGATCAACTTCTTGAAGAATCAAAAGAGAAGAAAGTCACTGATCCAAAAGAAATTAATGAAATGTTAGTTGATAAAATGTTCTTTAATTATCTTAAAGAAGGTGAAGATATCAAAAACGAAATTGATTTTACAGAAACTCCTCGTGTTCTTTTAGTGATTGGTGTAAATGGCGTTGGAAAAACCACCTCGATTGCTAAATTAGCAAATAGATATGTTAAACTTGGAAAAAAAGTAGTTCTTGTTGCTGCTGATACATTTAGAGCCGGCGCTGTCGAACAATTAGGCATCTGGGCAAAACGTCTCGGTTGCGATATTGTGACCGGAAACGCTAACGAAGATCCAGCAAGCGTTGCTTATAAAGGTGTAGTTTACGGTAAAGAAAATAAAGATGATTTAATTATTATTGATACTGCTGGAAGACTTCAAAACAAAACAAATTTGATGAATGAGCTTGGAAAAATTACTCGTGTCATTAAAAAAGAATACGATAAACCAATTGAGTGTTTCTTAATTATTGACGCTACCACCGGACAAAACGGTGTTTTACAAGCCAAGGCTTTTAAAGATTTAATTGATATAACCGGTATTGTAATTACTAAAATGGATGGCACAAGTAAAGGTGGAATTATTTTAGCAATTAGAGAAGAATTGGGAATTCCTGTTCGTTTTATTGGTTTAGGTGAAAAGATGGAAGATTTAGAAGAGTTTGATTTAGATAAATATTTATATGGATTGTGTAGTGGGTTAATTAATGATGAAGAATGAATTAGATGAATTTAATTATATAAATGGTCTTTATGAGATTTATAAAAATCTTTTGACTGAAAAACAAATTTTAATCATGGATAAATATTATATTTTTAACCTTTCTTTTGGAGAAATCGCTTCCGAATTAAAGATTAGTCGCAGTGCAGTTTGCGATGCTTTAGAACACGGAAAAGAGAAGTTGATTAACTATGAAAATACCCTGCATATTTATAAAAAACATATGCAAATCACCGATATTTTGAATAATTCATCGATTGATGATAACATAAAGAAGAAGATTAAGGAGGTTCTATAATTTATGGCATTTGAGTCTTTAACTGATAAATTTAGTCGTATTATAAAAGGCATAAAAGGTGAATCTCGTTTAACCGAAAAAAACATGGACGATATGCTAAAAGAAGTGCGAATTGCTCTTCTTGAAGCTGATGTTAATTACAAAGTTGTTAAAGAATTTACTAATGATGTAAAAGAAAAAGCGATTGGTCAAGAAGTCTATACCAAATTAAACCCTAGCGAAATGGTCGTTAAAATTGTTAAGGATGAATTAGTTGAATTACTTGGTAGCGATCAAAGCGAACTTACTTATAACAAAAATAAACCAACAATTATTATGCTTGTTGGTCTTCAAGGTAGTGGTAAAACAACAACTGCTGCTAAACTTGCTTATTTTATGAAGAACAAACTTAAAAAGAAAGTTCTTTTGGCTGCTTGTGACGTTTATCGTCCAGCTGCTATTGATCAATTAAGTCAATTAGCCACACAAATTGATGTCCCTTTAATTAATTTAGGAACTAAAGAAAACCCTGTCAAAATAGCTTTAAAAGCTAAAGAAACAGCTTTTAATGATCATTATGATGTTTTAATTCTTGATACTGCTGGTCGTTTACAAATTGATGAACTTTTAATGACTGAGTTAAAGAACATTAAAAAAGATGTTTCTCCAGATGAAATATTATTATTAACTGATGCAATGGCTGGTCAAGATAGTGTTAATGTCGCTAAAACCTTCAATGAAGATTTAGGTTTAACTGGCGTAATCATGTCCAAAATGGATGGTGATTCAAGAGGTGGTGCTGCTTTATCTATTGCAAAAGTCACTGGTGTTCCAATTAAATTCATGGGTGTTGGTGAAAAAATCCAAGACTTATCTATTTTTTATCCTGAAAGAGTTGCTGATAGAATTTTAGGAATGGGAGATGTCTTAACTTTAGTTGAAAAAGTCCAAGAAAATATGGATGAAAAGGCCGCTAAAAAGGCTGCTTCCAAGATGATGGATGGACGTTTCACTTTGGTCGATATGCTCGATCAAATGAAACAAGTTAAGAAACTTGGAAGTATTTCAAGTTTGATGAAATTAATTCCTGGTGCTCCAAAAATTAGCCAAGATCAGATTGCTCTTGCTGAAAGTGAAATGAAAAATTTCGAAATTATTATTAATTCGATGACACCTTACGAAAGAGAAAATCCTGATGTTTTACGTAGTAGTCGTAAAATCAGAATTGCCAACGGTAGTGGTCGAAATGTTTCTGATGTAAATAGAGTTTTAAAGAAATATGAACAATCTAAAAAGATGATGAAAGAGATGAAAAACTACAAAAAAGGAGGTAAATTACCTCCAGGTCTTAGTGGTTTTTAGTGAATTTCTTGCCTTTTTCAATGGCATCTAATTCGTGTTGTGGTGTTTCCTTGCTATCGACTTCTTTTAAAAGCTTGATATCGGATTTATTTAATTTAAATTTAGAAAATAAATCAGGACGAAATTCTCTAGTTAATTCTAGAGATTTTTTCTTGTGATAAATGTCGATTTCTCTATGATTTCCAGAATATAAAATATCAGGAACTGTAGCACCTAAAAAATCATAAGGTTCAGTGTATTGAGGATACTCAAGTAAACCATTAGTAAATGACTCTTCTTTAGTGGAATCTTTTGAAATAACCCCGTCAATCAAGCGTGAAATTGCATCAATGAGAATAAATGAAGCAGTTTCTCCCCCAGTTAAAACATAATCTCCAACCGATATTTCTTCATCAAAATATGGATAAACTCTGTCATCAATTCCTTCGTAATGTCCGCATAAAATAAGGATCTCCTGTTCTTTAGATAAGCTGACAGCTTTCTCTTGATTAAATGTATGACCTTTTGGACCTAAAACTAATTTTTTTGTAATTGAGGTTGAATTCGCTTTTAAAGCATCAATTATTGGTTGAGCTTTCATAATTAAACCAGCTCCTCCGCCAATTGGTGGGGTATCGGTTCTTTTATATTTATCTTTAGTGTAGTCGCGAATATTTACAAGTTTTACATCTATAATTTTTTTAGAGATTGCTCGAGCAATGATGGAGCTATTTAAGAAGCTTTCATACATCTCAGGAAATGTCGTTAAAATTATAAATTTCATAGTAAACCCTCAATAATTATGATGGTTATAATCTTTTTTTCGATATCAATTTTTTTAATAAATTGTTTAATAAAAGGTACATAAACTACTTTATCGCCTTTAGTAACTTTTAAGGTAATTTGGGCTGGAAATTCTTCAACAGAAGCAACAGTTCCAACGTCTTCATTATTTTCACCAACAACTTTGCATCCTTCAAGATCTGTGAAAAAATATTGGCCCTTTGCAAGGGTTTTTTCATCTTTGACACAGTAAATGTCAATATTTTTGAGTGCATCTGCTTGTTCTAAAGTGGTGAATTCTTCAAAACCAATGGTGTCAAAATTGGCATCTTTTGTTTTGTAAGATCTAACTGTAACTTCTTGGTATTTATCATCAATAAATAAGAAAAGTTTGTTTCCTTTTTTATATCTAATGCTCTTAAAAGAAGTGGTGGAGAAAACTTTGACTTCACCATTCAATCCGACCGCCTTAGCGATACGACCAACTCTTAAATATTCATTTTCCATTAGACATAAAAAAGAAAGGAGAAATAATCTCCTTACTTATCCTCTTTTTGATCTTTGTCTTCGTCATCGAAAGATTCTAATTTGAGATGGACATGTTTTTCTTCTAACTTTCCAGCGATATTAAGAATATCTCTTAAAGAGTTAGCAACACAGCCTTTCTTCCCAATTAAACGAGCACAATCTTCATTTTTAGCACATAACAAAATTGTTATATCGCTATCATTTTCTTGTGGTAATTCTTTGATTAAAAGTGACTCTGGATCGCTAATAAATGAATCGACTAGTGTATGAATTAACGCTTGATAATTCATAAACTATTCTCCTTTTTTATCAGTTTTAGCAGTGGCTTTCTTAGCAGCTGGTTTCTTTGCAGTTGGTTTTTTACTAACAGCAGTCTTTGTAGCGACAACTTTAGCTTTTTTAACGGTTTTTGGAGCGTTCTTTTTAGCTTTTTCGATTAAACCAAGTTCTTTAAAAATTGCTTTAACTGAATCGCTGCATTGAGCACCGGAATTTAACCATTTGATAGCGACTTCTTCGTTAACTTTGGTTCCGTCTTTAATTTCTTTGGATGGATCGTAAATACCGACTTGTTCAAGATATCTCTTGCTTGTAGCAAACTTGTGGTCTGCAGCAACAATTCTATAGAAAGCTAATCCGTGTCTTCCTTCTCTTGATAATCTAATTTTAACTGACATAATTTTATCTCCTTTTAGATAACGACAATATTAAACATTATTGATAATTGCTTGTCAAGTAAAATTACTTAACACGTCATAACATTTTCAACAATTATCGGTCCCTATTTTCTACTTTACTTATTTCAAATATTTATGTATATTATTAAGGCATTTATTAATGCTTACGGACGTTCCGCTTTAAGTGTCACTCTTATATGAACGCCAAGAGAACGAATTTAGAAAGGGGAAACAATTATGGATAAGAATTTAGTAGCCAAAGTTACAGCTTCCCAATTAAGACACGATCTTCCAAACTTTAGTTCTGGTGATACAATCAAAGTATCAGTTAGAATTATCGAAAACGGAAAATCCAGAATCCAAATCTTTGAAGGTGTTTGTATGGGCCGTAGAGGAAATGGAATTGCTGAAACATTCAGAGTTAGAAAAATGAGTGGAGCTATCGGAGTTGAAAGAATATTCCCAATTAACTCACCAGCAGTCGTCTCAATTGAAGTTATCAAAAAAGGTAAAGTTAGACGTAATAAGATTAACTATCTTCGCGGCAGAAGAGGTAAATCTGCAAGAATTAAACAAGTTTTATAGTTTAGCCGTTAGATTAATTAAAATAAAAAGTGACTTAAAAGGTAGGTATTCCCTACCTTTTATTTTTGCCTAAAAACAAGTAGAATAGAGTGAATATGGAACAAAGTAACAAAAACATTCATTGGTTTCCGGGACATATGAAGAAAGCCAGTCAACAAATTAGCGACAAGTTAAAACTTGTTGATTTTGTAATTGTTCTTTTGGATGCTCGTGCACCAATTTCAACTTACAATGAATATTTATTGGCTTTAACTAGAAACAAAAGAAAATTATTTTTACTAAATAAAAAAGATTTAGCTGATCCAAAAGAGACAACTAAATGGGTAAATAAACTTAATAAAGATGGTGATTTAGCTATCGCAATTTCTTTTGAAGATCGAAACTCCAAAAAAGCAATTTTAGAAAAAATAGAGGGGCTTTGCGCGGATAAACAAAATAAAATGGCCTCAAAAGGTGTTAAAAATGTTACGAGTAGAGCAATGGTAATTGGTATTCCAAATGTTGGAAAATCAACTTTCATAAATTTAATTGCTAATCGAAAATTAATGGGAGCAGCGAATACTCCTGGTTTTACAAAAGCAACAAGTTGGGCCAAAATAAATAAGAATTTTGAACTCATGGATACGCCCGGGATACTTGAACCAAAGTTTAAAGATAAAAATATGGCGATTAATTTGGCTTTAATTGGTTCAATTAAACAAGATATTCTTCCTATCGAAGAATTGTGTTTTTATTGTTTAGATTTCTTAAAAAATAATTATTTAGATAAATTAAATGCTCGTTATAAATCAAGTTTTACTCTTGAGACACCAAATCATGAAATCGTTGAATATATCGGTAGAATGCGTGGATTATTGATTAAAAACCAAGAGATTGATGTTAATAAATCAGAAATTTTAATTTTAAAAGAATTTAAAGATGGAATTATTACGCCTTTCACTTTAGATATTATTTAATATGTTAACTAAAGAGCAAGAATTCTATAAACAAGGATATAAATTAATTGTTGGAGTTGATGAGGCTGGTCGAGGCCCTCTTTGTGGTCCTGTCGTCGCTGGAGCTTGCATATTACCAATCGAATATAATAACGACGACATCAACGATTCCAAAAAGTTAAGTGAGAAACAACGTGAGAAAGCTTATGAAGAAATCACTGCCAATTGCGTGGCTTTTGGGGTTGGAATCGTTGATCCGGAAACTATCGATAAAATCAATATTTATGAAGCTAGTAGATTAGCAATGAAATTAGCGATTGAGAATATGAATCACGATTATGATTTAGTTATTACGGATGCAATGCCTATATATATAAAAGGAAAGACAGTTTTGCCTTTTATTAAAGGTGACGCGAATTATAAATCAATTGCTGCGGGTTCGATTATTGCTAAAGTTACTCGTGACCGAATCATGAATGAATATGCTAAAAAATATCCAATGTACCATTTGGAACAAAATAAAGGCTATCCAACTAAAGAGCACATCGCATTATTAAACAAATTTGGACCTATAAAAGGGTTCTATAGATATACCTATGGTCCTGTTAGAGATTGCATAATAAAACAAGAAAAATTATTTTAGGGTATAAAATTTCGAAATTATAGACATCTTGTAAGTAGTAGGAGGCTATTATGCAAGCAAGAGAATTATTACTTTTCTTATCTCACAAGTATGAAGGCGACTGGGACAAAATTTACTATGCGATAAGAACAAAAGAGAAAGTGCAACCGGATGAGGTTGTTGATTTCGCAAAGTCGTTTAAAGGAAATTACATCGCAATGACCGATGAAGATTATCCACAATTTATTAAGGAAACTACTAGACCGCCGTTTGTTTTGTATTATAAGGGCGATATTGATTTATTAAAATCAGATCAAAGTAAATTTTTAACTGTAATTGGTAGTAGAGATTGCACTAATTATGGTCGAGAAGCGGTGACTGAAATTGTTAAAGATCTCCCAGAAGACATTGTTATTGTGAGTGGTTTAGCTCGTGGAATTGATGGAGCTGGTCAAAAAGCAGCCTTAGATTCGAACAAAAAGACAATTGGAGTATTGGGTGGCGGAATTGATAATATTTACCCAAAAGAAAACAAAGATTTATTTACCCGAATTTGTAATGGTGGAGGATTACTTCTTAGCGAATACCCAGAAGCGCAAGAACCCAAACCAAATAATTTCTTATTTAGAAATCGAATTATTGCCTGTTTAGGTAAAGCGGTTTTAGTGGGTGAATCATATGCCAGGAGTGGAACGCATGCTACTGTTTGCTTCGCTTTAAACGAAGGTAGAGACATTGGATGTATCCCATATCATTCTAACGAAAAGAGCAACTGTAACCAATTTATTAAGGATGGAGCTAGTTTAATTGAAAATGCAAAAGATGTGTTGCTCATGATGGGTATTAACAAATGAAAGAAAAAGAAAATTTAGCATATCATAAAGAGATTATCAGTTTTCTAACTGAAAAAGATTTACGAAATGTTATCAATGTTGATGTTGATGAAAATGGTAATTATGTAATCGATCAGTTAGTTAGAAGTTTCGCTAATAATAAGATGGTTTTGAAGCTTAGAAAGATCATTACACCCCACAGCATCAAGAATACCAAACTCGTTCAAAACTTTTTAAATATATATATTTAATAGGAAAAGCGCTACTTTTTTTACTTTACAATTTATTTTTTTCTCCTTATAGTTTATAAACGAGGAAATTAAATGAAGTTAGTTATAGTTGAATCTCCCACAAAAAGTAAGACTATTGGTCATTATTTAGGGAGTGAGTATGAAGTAAAAGCCAGCGTTGGTCACATTCGTGATTTGGCCATCTGCGGTAAAGAAGGTTTAGGCGTTGATGTCAACGACAATTTTAAACCTACTTATAAAGTTGATCCAAAAAAGACTGGAGTTGTCAAAGAATTAAAAGCTTTAGCAAAAAAAGCTGATGAAGTTATTCTTGCAACCGACCCTGATCGTGAGGGAGAAGCCATCGCATGGCATCTTGTCGATGTTTTAGGATTACCAATTGAAACCACGAAACGTTTAGAATTTCATGAAATTACTAAAGATTCTATTTTAGCCGCTTTAGATCATCCAACTACATTAAATATGAAGTTGGTTCATTCTCAAGAAGCTAGAAGAATTATCGATAGAATTCTTGGTTTTAAACTTTCTAAATTATTACAATCAAAAATCAAAAGTAGAAGTGCTGGACGTGTTCAATCAGTTACTTTAATGCTTTTAAACGAGCGTGAAAAAGAGATCGAAGCTTTCGTTCCTGTTGAAAGTTGGACAGTCGATACTTCGATTATGTACCAAAAGAACGAAACTCCTTTAACTTTAGTTACTTATAAAGGCAAAAAAGTTGATTTAAAAACAGAAAAAGAAGCTAAAGATATTATTGCTACTTTAGGTGATAATGTTGTTGTTAGTTCAATTCAAGATAGCAAAAAAACTGTTACTAGTAGAGAACCATATAGAACTAGTACTTTAGAGCAAGATGCTTATTCAAAATTGCATTTCAAAACTAAAGAAACTGCTTTCTTAGCTCAAAAATTATATGAAGGTATCGAACTTTCTGAAGGATTAACTGGTTTAATCACTTATATGAGAACTGATTCCACAAGAATTAGCGAAAGTTACGCTAATGCCGCTAAAGATTACATTATTTCCACATATGGTGAAAATTATTATAAAGGTGTTCATGCAATTAAATCCGTTAAAGGACAACAAGATGCTCATGAATGTATTAGACCTACAAGCATCGATAGAACTCCAGAAAAGATGAGATCTTTTCTTGATGACAAATCATTTAAACTTTACCAATTGATCTATAATCGTACATTAGCTTCCATGATGTCCGATAAGATTATGAATATTACAACAGTTAAATTGAACAATAACGACGCCGTATTTGAAACAAAAGGCTCTGTCGTTGTATTCCCAGGTTACGACATCTTAAAATTTGACGAACTTGAGACTGAAAGCAATGTTAATTTTGTTGTTAATGATTCGTATAAATTTAAAAATGTTAGTTGTTCGCAACATTTCACAAAGCCACCACTAAGATATACTGAAGGTGGAGTTGTTAAATTAATGGAAGATAACGGAATTGGCCGTCCATCGACTTATGCTGCAACTATCCATACATTAGTGATGAGAAAATACGTTACTAGCGAAAAAGGCTCGTTAGTTCCTACCGAACAAGGTAGATTAACTAGCACAGTTTTAGTAAAATACTTCCCAGATTTAATGAATGTTAAATATACTGCTGATATGGAACTTAATCTTGATAAGATTCAAGATGGCGAAATTGATGAATTGAAAGTAATAAGTGATTTCTACTATCCATTTGTAGAACACTTCAATGAGGTAAAGAAAGAAATGTATCCTGAAGAAGAAAAAGCCACTGGCAATATTTGCCCAAAGTGTGGTTCACCATTAGTTATTAAACACGGCAGATTTGGAGATTTCGAAGCTTGTTCAAATTATCCAAAGTGCAAATTTATTCTCAAAAAAGAGAAAGAACCAGCTAAAGAAGTTGGTAGAAACTGCCCAGAATGTGGATCCCCACTTGTTTATAGAGTAAACAAAAAAGGTGATACATTTGTTGGTTGTTCAAATTTCCCAAAATGTAGATATATTGAGGTTAAAGAGGATGAAGTCATCAAGGCTGCTCCAAAGAAAGTTTGCCCAGATTGTGGACATGATTTAGTTTTACGTAAATCAAAGAAGGGTTATTTCTATGGTTGCTCAAATTATCCAAAGTGCAAACATATTGAGACCTACACTCCAGAAGTGAAAGATGACGAATCCAAATAATATTCGAATTAATATAATTGGTGCCGGACTTGCCGGATCTGAAGCTGCTAATTTTTTAGCATCAAAAGGTTTGGTAGTTGATTTATACGAAAAAAGACCATTGGTGACAAGCGAAGCTCATCATACTGATTTGTATGGAGAATTAGTTTGTTCCAATTCTTTAAAGTCGAAAGAATTAACTAATGCTTGTGGATTACTTAAAGAAGAAATCAAAAAACTTGGTAGTTTAATGATGGAAGCGAGCATTCCAAGCGAAGTTAAAGGTGGAGACAGTTTAAACGTTGATCGTAATGTTTTTGCTGAATACATTACAAATAAGATTAAATCTAATAAAAACATTAGGATTCATTCTGAAGATGTTACTGACTTCAAAGAAGGAATTACATTAATTTGTACTGGACCTTTAACGAGCAGAGAATTATTAGATAAAATTAGTGAAACTACCGGACAAAAGACCTACGGATTTTTTGATGCTAGTTCGCCAATTATTAAAAAAGAATCTATCGATTTAAATAAATGCTATTTTAAAAGCAGATATGAAGATGAAAAAGATGAAGCATATTTAAATTGTCCGATGAATAAAGAAGAATATGATAAATTTTATAATGCTTTAATAACTGCCGAAAAGGCACCTTTACATTCTTTCGATACTAAATATTTTGAAGGATGTTTGCCAATTGAAGTTATTGCAAGTAGAGGTTACGAAACGTTGCGTTTTGGCCCTTTAAAACCAGTCGGTTTACCTGACAAAAACGGCGATATTCCATATGCTGTCGTTCAACTTCGTCAAGATGATTTGATTGGTGATTTATACAATATGGTTGGTTTTCAAACCAATTTAAAATACGAAGAACAAAAACGTGTTTTTAAACTTATTCCAGGCTTAGAAAATGCAAAATTTGTTCGTTTTGGGTTAATGCACAGAAATTCTTATGTTTATGCACCAAAAGTTTTAGATGATGAACTTCGCTTAAAAAATAACAAAAACGTTTATATTGGCGGTCAATTAAGTGGAGTTGAAGGATATGTTGAAAGCGCTGCAACTGGTTTACTAGCAGCTTACTATATTTACATGAATATTATGAATATTCCTCATAATAATCTCTCTTTTTATTCAGTTTTAGGCTCATTAGTTCGTTATATTACACATACAGGTATAAACAACTTTTCGCCTATGAATGCTAATTTTGGTATAATGTATAAAGCAAATATTGATCCTAAAAATGTAGTTATTGATAGGTCACTTAAAGCTATTGATGATTTTAAAAACCAAATTAAATGAACAGAATAGAAAAAGAATTCTTAGATTTCTTAAAACATGAATTAAATTATAGTGATAACACTTTAGTTTCTTATCAACAAGATATTGATTGTTTTTTAGCCTATTCTTTTAGCGAAGGAATCGATTACGATAAAGTTGATAGAAACTTGATTCGTGACTTTATGCAAGTCCGTTTAACTCACGAAAAAGATAATGGAAAATGCGATAGTGAGCGAACAATTCGTAGAAGAATTAGTGCTTTAAGAAAGTTTTATGGATATTTATTAGAGAGAGGTTTTATTGAATCCAATCCGTTTGTTGGTATCCATTCTTTTAAGCGTCACGATAAACTTCCTGAAGTTTTATATGAATCACAAATTTTAAATTTGCTTGAAACGAATAGTAAAAGAACCGACGCTTTAAAAGATCGAGATCAAGCTATTCTTGAGTTAATGTATAGTAGCGGAATGAGATGTAGTGAAGTTGTTGCTTTAGATACATATCATATCGATTTTGCTTCACGATGTATTCGTGTTTTAGGTAAAGGCAAAAAAGAAAGAATTGTCCCTTTTAGTGATGATGCTAAGAATTGTTTAGTTACTTATTGCAAAGGTTTAAGGGTTGAATTACTTAAAAAATGCGATGAAGACAAGAAAAGCAACTATATTTTCTTGAACAATAGAGGCGAAAAGCTGACTAGTAGAGGTCTTGAATACATTCTTTCAGAAGTTATTCAAAAGACTGGTTTAAATCTAGGCTTCCCACTCCATCCACATGTTTTACGTCATACTTTTGCAACGCATTTACTCGAAGGGGGCGCCGATTTACGTGTTATTCAAGAATTACTAGGGCACTCTTCAATAAACACAACACAAATTTATACTCATGTTTCTAAAGAAGCGATGAAAGCTCAATACGAAAAATATTTTCCAAAAGGCACTGATAAGTAGTCTTATAAATATAGTTTTTATTGATTTTATATATATATAAATGGTAAAATTAGACTACTTTTGGAGTTTTTATATCCAAAAGAATACGCACATCATGAATTCACTGCCAAGTCTTCATGCTACATTAGCATTGATAGCGTGGAGGGAAAGTGTTCGAAGTGATGGAGGAAAAACAAATTGGAGGAGTCAAATATGACCGAAGAAAAGAAAGAACTCGCTGCTACTTCTAGCGAAACAACAAATGAAGAAGTAAAACCAAATGCTATGGAAGCTATTGTCCATGATCCTAATGCTGAGATTATCACATTAAAGAAATTACTTGAATCAGGTGTTCACTATGGACATCAAACAAGAAAATGGAATCCAAAGATGAAGCAATACATTTTCTGCCCAAGAAATGGTATTTACATTATCGATTTAAACAAGACAAAAGCTGGAATTGAAATTGCTTACAACAAACTTAAAGACATCGTTTTAGATGGTGGAAAAGTTTTAATTGTTGGTACAAAAGACAATTCAAAAGAAATTATTAAAGAACAAGCTGAGAGAAGCGGATCATTCTATATTAACAATAGATGGTTAGGTGGCATCTTAACTAACTTTAAGACAATCAGAACTAGAATTAGAAAATTAAAAGATTTAGAAGCTGCTGAAACTGATGGTGAGTGGGAAAAATTACCTAAGAAAGAAGCTATTCAATTAAAGAAATTACAAATTAAACTTTCAAAGAACCTTGAAGGTATTAAAGAAATGATGAAAGTTCCAAACGCAATCATTGTTGTCGATCCAACAATCGAACACAATGCTGTTAAGGAAGCTAAAATCTTAAATATCCCTGTTTTCGCTATTTGCGATACAAACTGTGATCCAGATGGTATTGATTATGTCATTCCAGGAAATGATGATGCAGACAAGTCAGTTCGTACAATTATCGGCGTTTTAGCTGATGCTATTGTCGAAGCTAAAGGTGGACTTCCAGAGATTGCTTATACCAAAGATGAAGGTGAAGCTGTCACTATGAAAGATGCTATTAGACAAGCTGATAGAGAGAATGCTCTTAGATTAGCTGCTAGACGTGAAATGCAACGTGAAAGACTTGAAAGAGAAAATAAGAGAAGAAGTGACAATACTTTCGGAAATAGAGGTCCAAGAGACAACGCTGACGACAACGCTGCTTCAACAGATGCAAAACCTTACAAGAAGACTTTCACAAAAGAACCAAAAGCTGATAAATAAGAAGGAGAAAATTGATGGCAAATATAGAATTAATTAAAGTTTTAAGAGATCGTACCGGTGCAGGTATTATGGACTGCAAAAAAGCTCTTGAAGCCAATAACGATAATGTTGACAAGGCATGTGATTGGTTAAGAGAAAAAGGTATTGCTAAACAAGCTAAAAAGGCTGATAGAATTGCTGCTGAGGGTTTAGCTCTTGTTCACGTTTGTGAAAAATGTGGAAAAGCTAGTATCGTTGAAATTAACTGCGAAACAGATTTCGTCGCTAATTCCGATCCTTTCAGAAATTTAACTGATTCTTGCACAAAAGCTGTTTTAACAGAAGATTGCAAAACAGTTGAAGATTTAGTTAATGCCACCAGCAAAGAATTTAACGACGCTGCCGTTAAATTAGGTGAAAAATTATCAATTAGAAGATTTGATACAATTGTTAAGAAAGATGGAGAAGGCATCGGTTCATACATCCACATGGGTGGAAAGATTGCTGTCCTTGTTCTTCTTAAGAAAGATGATGCAGAACTTGCTAAAGGCATCGCTATGCACATTGCTGCTAATAATCCAAAGTATATTGCTGAAAGCGATATTCCAACTGACGTTTATAATGCAGAACTTAACATTCAAAAAGAATTAGTTAAGAATGATCCAAAATTAGCTGGTAAACCAGCTGCTGCTTTAGAGAACATTCTTAAAGGCAAGGTTCATAAAGTTTTATCTGAATCAGTTTTAGCTGATCAAGAATTCCTTATGAGTCCTGACAAAACAGTCGGTCAAATGCTTAAAGAAAAAGACAACGCTGTTGTTTCATTTATTCGTTACCAAGTTGGTGAAGGAATCGAAAAGAGAGTAGATAACTTTGCTGAAGAAGTAATGAATCAAGCAAAATAGTATTTATAAATTAAAAAAGGCACACTTTGTTGTGCCTTTTATTTTATAATATAAACATATGAATTCATTATATAAAACTGTAGTCTTAAAAATTAGTGGCGAAGCGCTTCAAGATGATGGAGCATATTTATTTATTTCTAAAGAAAAATTGGCAGGAATAATTAAGGTTATCAGTGAGATTTATCTCTCTGGTGTCAACGTCGGTGTAGTTGTCGGAGCTGGCAACATTTTTAGAGGTCGTATTGCTCAAGAAAATGGTTTATCTAGCGAAAGTGGCGATTACATGGGTATGACTGGAACAATTATTAATATGATTGCTATCAGTGATTTGCTCACTAAAAATAACATCCCTAATAAATTATTGAGTGCTTTAGCACTTGAAGATGTTGCTACCAAATATTCTAAAGATGCTGCCAATCAAGCAATTAACGAGCACAAAGTTTGTTTATTTGCTGCTGGAGTTGGCAAACCAAATTTCACAACTGATACTTGTGCGGCAAGTAGAGCTATTGATATTGGTGCTGATGCCTTATTGATGGGGAAATTTGGCGTCAAAGGAATTTACGATTCTGATCCAAGAAAAAATAAAGAAGCTAAGTTTTTAGAAAATTTAACTTACGATGATGTTTTAGACCGTGATTTGAAGGTTATGGATAGAACTGCTATTCAATTACTTCAAAAACATAATATAATAACTAAAGTATTTGCAATGGATGATTTATCAAATTTTATTAAAGTCATTCAAGGCGAAAACATTGGTTCAACAATAAAGGAGAAATAGTATGGATGATATTTTAAACGAAGCTGAAAGTAAGATGAGTAAGTCGATTGATAGTTATAAGATGAGTTTAAACACACTTAGAACTGGAAGAGCAAATGCTGCTATTTTAGATAATATTCAATGCGATTATTATGGTGATAAGATGCCAATTAATCAAATTGCTGCTATTAAAATTCCAGAACCACGTCAACTTTTAATTATGCCATATGATCAAAATGATATTAAGGCCATTGTTTCAGCAATTAACGCCAGTGAAATTGGAATTAATCCTGTTATTGATGGAAAACAAATTAGATTAGTTATTCCAGCTTTAACTGAAGATAGAAGAAAAGATCTTTGTAAGAAAGCTAAAGGATATGGCGAAGAAGCGAAGATTGCTATTAGAAATATTAGACGTGATTTAATGGATTTTGTTAAGGATGATGATTCTTATACAGAAGATACAAGAAAAAAAGAAGAAGCTGATATTCAAAAATTAACTGACAAGTTTATTGCTGAAATTGATTCTACTTATAAAGATAAAGAAAACGAAATAATGGCAATTTAAGATGGTAAACGAAAGTGAAAATAAAAAACCAGTTGTAACTTCTGAAGAAGATGCAACCGTAAATAACACTTTGCCTCACAAACATCACGAAATTCAAATAAACAAATTAAGCGAAGCAAATAAGAAATCGATGTCTTCGCGAATGATAGTAGCTGTTATTGCTATCCCAATTGCATTACTTGGTATATGTTTAGGGGAATATGTTTATGCCGCAATGATTTTTGTTCTTGCTCTTTTAGCAACTCATGAAATTATTAAAGCTCCTCAATCTATTGAGAGAAAATTTAGTAACGCAGTAAATATTTTTTCTTACATAATGATGGTCTTGTTGGTATTTTGGATTTTCGCTTCTAACAATATTGTTCGTTATACTGGAGATTCTGCTAATTATTATTTTAGTATTTATAAAGGATTTAACATTCCTGTTGTTTCGTTAAGTGCTTTTGCTGTTTGTATGGTCTTTTTCTTTGCTACTGTGCTTTTTGATAGTTCATTTTCAATTCATGACGCTTTCTACTTTATAACAATGTTATTTGTTGTTTCTGTTGGTTTTCAATCGTTATTATTTTTAAGATATTATCCAATTACAACGTCTTTACTTGACTCAAATGCGGTTTTATCAAATCCACGGTATATGTATGGTGAATCAGCAACATTCCTTATTTATTTTGGTTTAGGAACTTTAGGCTGTGATGCTGGTGCTTATTTTATTGGTGTTTTCTTCGGAAAGCATCATATGGCTCCATTAGTTTCACCTAAGAAAACATGGGAAGGATTTGTTGGTGGTGTAGTAATTAGTGCTATTTTAACAATGACTTTCGCTTTTGTTTTGTCAGGTACTGGACACGAAATTTTGAATATTTTAAATCTTGATCATTGGTATTATGTAGTTGTATTGAGTTTATTGATGCCTGTCGCTTCGACATTTGGTGATTTATTATTCTCAAGTGTTAAGAGAGGATTCAAAGTTAAAGATTTTGGGAAAGCATTTGGAGCTCATGGTGGTGTTTTAGATAGGTTAGATTCTGTTTTAATTACCGCAATATTAGTAAGTTTGGTTATTCCTTTATTTGAAGGAATTGAAAGATTATTTGCTGCATAAAATATGTATAATTTGTTACTATTAGGAACTAACGGCTCTATTGGAAAACAAAGCATACAGATAATCAAAGAATTAAAAAATAAGGTATCTTTGCAGGGGTTTTCGGTCGGAAGCGATACTTCTTTTGTTGATAATTTGATTAAAGAATTTCCAATTAAATGGATTTCTTTTGAGTTTGAAAAAGATTATAAAAAATATAAAGAATTATATCAAAACATCAATTGTATTTATTCATCTAATCCTTTAGTTTCTTTGGTTCGTGTATGTGATTTTGATATTTGTATTAATGCTCTTTCAGGGTTTAATGGATTTCTTCCTTCGATTGAAGTTCTTAAAAAAGATAAAACACTCTGTTTAGCTAATAAGGAAAGTTTAATTGTTGGTGGTGAATTTATAAATCAATTGCTTAAAGAAGGGCATGGAAGATTAATTCCGATTGATAGCGAACATGTTGCAATTGCAAAATGTTTAGAAAATGAAAATTTAAACGATGTTGATAAAATCGTTTTAACTGCTAGTGGTGGTCCATTTTTTGAGACTAAAAAAGAAGATTTTATCAACATCACCTTAAAAGACGCTTTAAATCATCCAACCTGGTCGATGGGTAAGAAGATTACTATCGATTCTTCAACGATGATGAATAAGTGTTTCGAAGTGATTGAAGCTTACTATTTATTTGGTTTTCCAAGAGAACAAATCGATATAAAAGTTGATAGAAAATCCTATGTTCACTCTTATGTTATTTTTAAAGATGGAAAAATTAAAGCCAGTGTTGGAAAAGCCACAATGTTAGTACCTATTAAATATGCTTTAGATAAAGCAATTAATGAACCAGTAGATTTAAGTGATATTGAAGTAAATAATCTTAACAATTACAATCTTAAAAATATGGACTATGACAAATTTTCTTTACTCAGTTTTTCGGACTTTGTAATCGAGAAAAAGGGCGATGCTGGCGCAGTTTTAAACGCTGCGAATGAAGAAGCAGTTTCGCTTTTTCTAGATGGTAAGGTTAATTATGTTGATATAGAAAAATTAATTGATAAAATAATGAATAAGTATCATTTTAGGAAAAATGTATCTATAGAAGACGTAGTCTCTATAGATAACAAAGTACGAAAAGCGGTAGATTATTTAGTTAAGAAGGGAACTTATTGATGAAATTTATAACATTGGCATCCTCATTTTTAAAAGGACAATGGTGGGAAATACTTCTCGGCATTGTGCTTTTTTTAGTCGGCTTAGGATTATTGGTAACAATACACGAATTAGGGCACTTTATTGCTGCTAAATCATTTAATGTTTATTGTAGTGATTTTTCGATTGGATTCGGAACAAAAATCATTAAAATTAAACGTAAAAAAGGCGAAACTACTTTCTCAGTTGGTCTCGTTCCGTTAGGCGGATACGTAGCAATGTATGGCGAAGATGAAGATGTGCCAGAAGTTGAGGGTGGTGAAAAAATTGGAAAAGATAGAAGTTTATCCGGTATAAGCAGATGGAAAAAGATCATTATTTTTTCAGCTGGTATTGTGATGAATTTTATTTTAGCTTATTTAATTTTCTTAATTGGATATGGTTGTTTCCCTCAAGAAGTTACTTATAGAAATATAGTTTCTTACGATGCAACAACTGAATCAACTGCTTTAAAGATCTATAAAGAAGATGGTGTAACTCCAATTAGTGATGATGAACTTAAATATTTTGCTCCTTCTAAAGATGATGGTGCTGAATTTTCTAGTAAAGATTATTCAACAATGAACTCATTAAGTTATAAATATAAAGATGCAAAAAATGAAACCATTGTAACTTTATATAACGTAAAATATGACACTTTGACCGAGGATTTTGCTTTAGTTCCATTAACAGTCGAAGGCGAAAAGACTTATTCATTGGTCTCCGATGTCAGTAATTTTGCATTAAATAATTTAAGTTATAGCGATTACTTAAAGATTTATCCTTCTAAACTTCAAGCTGTTTATCCAGTTACTTATAATTCAAATAATGAAGCTACTGTTTCAACGGAATCAGTTGATTTATATGTTCCAATTTTATTAGAAGACGGAACTTTTGATGCCGCTTTAAATACGGTTTCTTCTAGTCAAACTTTAATTAAAGATGCTGGTGGATTTAATTTATCTTTTACTCACATCAACAATAAAGAAATTATTGGTCATTACAATGCAACATTAACTCCTGATTTTACTAATGATGTTTTTAATTCCTTTGGTTTATCAATGTTTCAATATTCTGTTTGGCTTGGATGGGATGCATTCGGAGCTGCTGGAAGTTTATGGGTAAGATCAAATTCAGCTATCGTTGATGCCCTTGGCAACTTATTTGTTGGACAAGGATGGGATAGCGTTGGTGGACCAGTTGCTATTTTAAATGCTACTTCATCAACATTATTGAACAATCCATTCTATGTTTATTTATTTAATTGGGGCATGATTAGCGTTAACCTCGCTTTATTTAACCTTCTTCCTTTCCCAGGATTAGATGGTTGGCAAATCTTAGTTGAAATTATTGAAGCTATCGGAAATGGCTTTAAAAAGGCTAAATTTAAGAAACAAAAACAAGCTAAATTGGCTTTAGCTGCTAATGCTAATAATATTGAAATCTCAAACGGCGATGATGTTGCTTCAAATAAAGCTGATGCCGAAGTTACTATTGGAACCGATAATGCAGATGATACCTATAAAGAATGGAAAATTCCTGCAAAAGTTAAAGGCATTTTCTCTTATGTTGGTTTAGGTTTATTATTTGCTCTTGCTGCTGTTATCTTTGTATTTGATATTATAAGGATGTTTTAAGACATGGCTAGTACACAAAGAATGGTCAGATTTTTGGAATCGATCGGTATTTCGAATACTGATGATTTTGATATGGACTTTATTTCGTGTACTAAATCTTCTGTCGATGATCAATTCTTCATGTTCTGCATTAAAAAAGAGACTCCATGGGATTTTGGTTTATTAGAACAATATTTATTAGCAACTAAACAAATTACATATAAATATAGTATTGATTTTACTTATGCTTCGGAAATTACCTGCCAAGATATTGAAAAATTATTAAAAGACTTTTATTTCAATAGATTTTTTATGGAAGCTAACTTTGAAGTTACACTCTATGGAAATATCTGTAATGTTGATTTTTCATCAGATGATGGAGCTGTTGAATTCTCCTCATTTTTAGATGATTTAAGAGATATTTTTAAGACTATAAATTATCATTATTCTTTAAAATTACTTGTAAAGGGTGCTTCTTTTGAAAAAGAAAGCGTTATTGAAGAGGAAGAAAATTTTGAAGATGCTACTCCTATTAATGAAGAAGAAGAGGCTCCTGAAAAAGAATTATCTGACGAAGAAATAAAACATAACGAAGCTAAAGAACAAAGCAAGGCTCAAGCTGTTAACCAATATGAAGAAAATTATAAGCAAATGGAACAAGAGAGAAGAAACCGTGAGCTTTATAAACGTGGAGATTATAATCCAATCTCAATTGAACAAATTGATGAAAATAGTGGCGCAATTGATGTTAATGGTAAGATTTTTGAAGTCGATGTTAGAACATCTAAAAAAGGTAAAGCTTTTGCTAAAATTGGTATTAAAAATGAAATTGCAGCAATCTACGCAACGATTTTTGAAGGGCGTTCCACAACTCGAGAAGCTATTGATACTTTAACTCCTGGAGCTAATGTAAGAATTAAAGGTCGTGTTGATCTTGATAGATATAGCAGTGCTCCTTGCATTGTTTGTCATACTTTTAGTCTTTTACCTCCAGATCCACTTAGAGAAGATAAAGAACTTAATAAAAGAGTTGAATTGCATCTTCATACACATATGAGTGAAATGGATGGATTACCAACAGTTGCTGATTATTGTAAATTAGCTAAAAACATGGGTATGAAGGGCTTTGCAATCACTGATCATGGTGTCGTTCAAGCTTTCCCTGAAGCTGATGATTGCGCTGGTAAATATGGCTTAAAAATCATTTATGGCTCTGAATTATATCTTATTGATAATTATTTTAAAGGCTCTTTAAAACCAAGAGATATTGATTTAGATAAAGCAACTTACATTGTATTCGACCTTGAATCTACTGGTTTAAATATCCGTTACGATCACATCACCGAAGTTGGTGCTGTTAAAATTGTTAATGGCATTGTTGTTGATCACTTTGATCAATTGGTAAATCCAGGAATTCAAATTAGCGATATGATTAGTGAAAAAACTAATATTACCAATTTAATGGTCAGCGAATGTCCAAAAATTAAAGATGTTATTCCTAATTTTTTAAAGTTTATAGGTGATAATCCAAACGCTATTTTGGTTTCTCATAATATTGAATTTGACTACAATCTTTTAAATGAAGAAATGGAAAAGAATGGTTTTCCTTCTTTAGAGTTTTCAGCAATCGATACATTAGCGATTTCCCACTTTTTAAATCCTGAAAATATGAAGCATAATTTAGGATCCGTTGCATCTCGTTGTGAGGTTGCTTATGACCAAGACAGTGCCCATAGAGGAGATTACGATGCTGAAGTTTTAGCTAACTGTTGGTTTGTTTTAAAAAACAGATTAAAAGCCGCTTTAACCAGCGAAGAATCAAAAAACGAGTACTCTTTACATGGGATTTCAAAATTACCTATCGAATATCCATATCTCAAAAAATGGAATAGAGGTGGTTTCCACACAGTTGTTTTAGCAAAAAATGTTCAAGGAATTATTGATCTAAATCATATTATTTCTGAATCACATATTAACCATATTGGAGCACATCCATTTGTTCCTAGAGAATTATTGGAGAAATATAGAGCAAATCTTTTAGTTGGTAGTGCCTGTGCTAATGGTGAAGTTTTTTATAGTGCTCTTAGAAGAAATGGAAAAGCTTTAGCTAAAGCGATTTCTTCATGTGATTATATTGAGATTCAACCTTTAGAAAATTATTCTTATTTAGTTTATAGTAAAGAAGTTTCTAGCCCTGAAAATTTAAAAGCGAATGTAATGGACATCATCAATGAAGCGACTAGACAAAATAAGTTAATTGTTGCCACTGGCGATTGTCATTATTTAAATCCTGAAGATAAAAAGTATCGTGATATTTTTATTGAGTCATCCGGTGTTGGTGGCGCATTGCATCCTTTAAAACACTTTTCTACTGGTAAATATTATTATCCAAATCCAGATCAACACTTCAGAAATACTGAAGAAATGCTGGAATGTTTTGCTTGGCTTGGTAAAGAAAAAGCATTTGAATATGTTGTTACTAATTCAAACAAAATAATGAGTATGGTCGATGATAACGTTAGAGCAATTCCAAAAGGTATATTCCCTCCAAAGATTGATAATTGTGAAAATATGCTTAGAGATTTGTGTTTTAATAAAGCTCATGAATTATACGGAAATCCATTACCAAAAATAATTGAAGATAGACTTGAAACTGAACTTGATGGTATTATTTCCCACGGTTACGCCGTTATTTATTATATTTCTCATAAACTTGTTAGTTTAACTAATAAGGCTGGATATTTAGTTGGTAGTAGAGGATCAGTCGGTAGTAGTTTTGCAGCCACAATGGCTGGAATTACTGAAGTTAATCCTCTTCCTCCACATTATAGATGCCCACATTGTAAGCATTTTGAACTTTACGAAGGAAAAGATGTTATGTCTGGTTTTGATTTACCTGACAAAGTATGTCCAGAATGTGGAACATTGATGGAAGCTGATGGACAAAATATTTGGTTCCAAACCTTCTTAGGTTTTGAAGCTGAAAAAACTCCCGATATCGATTTAAATTTCCCTACAGATTTCCAACCAAAAGCTCACTTATTTACAAAAGAGTTATTGGGTGCTGATCACGTTTTTAGAGCTGGTACAATCGGTACAGTTCAATTTAAGACTGCTTTCGGTTATGTTAAGAATTATTTCCAAATGTTTAATGTTAACGCAAGTTCTGCTTGGGTTAGTGCTAATGCTTATGGTTGTTGTGAGGTAAAAAGAACTACTGGTCAACATCCTGGTGGAATCGTTGTTGTTCCTAGAGATCACGATGTTAATGATTTTTGTGCGGTTCAATATCCTGCAAACGATCCAACATCAACTTGGATGACAACTCACTATGATTTCGGTTCAGTTCATGACACTATTTTAAAGTTTGATATGTTAGGTCACGTTGATCCTCAAGCTGCAAAAATGATGTCAGTTTTATCTGGCTATGATTGTTTTAGTGTTCCTTTTAACGACAGAAAAGTTTTGTCATTGTTTACTAGTGATGAAGCTTTACATTTACAACATAAATATTTGAAACCAGATAATGGTGCTTTAGGTTTGCCAGAATTCGGAACAAAATTAACTAGAGCAATGTTGAGAGAAACTCAACCCGTCACATTCAATGATTTATTAATTATTTCTGGATTAAGCCACGGTACTGACGTGTGGGCGAACAATCAACAAGATTTAGTTAACAATAAAGTTATTGGATTCCACGATGTTATCGGATGTAGAGATGATATTATGACTTACTTAATTGGATTAGGTATGCCATCTCACGAAGCTTTCGTTATCATGGAAACTGTTCGTAAAAAAGATAAACATTTAAAAGATGACCAAATTGCTTTAATGAAAAAATTTGGTGTTCCTGAGTACTATATTGAAGCTTGTAAGAAGATTGTTTACTTATTCCCAAGAGGACATGCTTGTGCTTACGTCAATATGGCCGTTAGAGTCGCTTACTACAAGGTTTATTATCCATTAGAGTATTATGCAACCTATTTCACTTTAAGATGCGACAACTACGATATAAAAGCAATGATTGGTGGTATTGATACCATTTATAAACGTTCACAAGAACTTAATGAGAGAAAAAATAAGAAGAGTTATGGCCCTGATGCTTTAACAAACAAAGAAATTGATATTGCTGGATGTTTAGATGTCTGTTTAGAGATGCTTGAACGTGGTTACTCATTTGCTAATGTTTCACTTGAGAAATCAGATTTCAAAGATTTTATTATCGATAAAGAACACAATCAACTTATCCCACCTTTTAAAGTGCTTGATGGATTAGGTGATGCTGCTGGTATGTCACTTATGAAAGCTAGGAGCGAAAAACCATTTTCTAGCCTTAAAGATTTAAAAAAGAGAAGTGGATTATCAAAAACTAATATAAAAGATTTAAAAGACTTAGGTGTTTTAAAAGATCTTCCAGAAGATATTGATGATAACGAAAATAATGGTCAGATGTCATTATTTTGAAATTAATGATACAAGAGACTAGAATATAGAATGTGTCCTTGTAGCTCAGCTGGATAGAGTGATCGCCTCCTAAGCGATAGGTCATGGATTCGAATTCCATCAAGGACGCCAATTTGTTAATTATTTTTATGGGGGAATATATATGAACGATTTAATGAAAGCCAAATCTTTATTAGTGGAAGACTATACTTGCATATTAATTAAGGGTGATGTTGAATATAAATTAAAGTTAGCCGGCATTAATCCAATGCTCAGTTTATTAGAAAAGAAGGTACCTTTACAGGGGTTTTCGCTTGCTGATAAGATTGTTGGTAAAGCGGCTGCCATGATTATTTGCTATGCCGGAATCAATAATGTATATGCCCAGGTTATAAGTAAGGATGGCTATAAATATTTATTTAATCATGGTGTTTATGTTGAATACGATATTATGGTTAATAAAATTGTTAATAGAACTGGGACAGACATTTGCCCAATGGAAAAAACTGTTCAAAATATTGAAGATTATACAGAAGGTTATGAAATATTAGTTAAGAAGGCAAAAGAACTTTCTAAGAAAAAATAAGGGGTCTACGCAAGGGATTTTCGTTTTTGTGCGTAAGTTATAATAGGTTTTATGCACAAGAAAATTAATAATTGAATAACAGAAACAATAATAATTGTTGCTCCTGGTTTTACATTTAAATAATATGAACAGGTGATTCCAACAAGTGTAGAAACTAATGAAATTACTAAAGAACTTAACATGGTTATTTTGTAACTTTGTTTAAGTTGAAGAGCAGTAGCAACTGGTAAAACAATTAAAGACGAAACAATGAGTGATCCAATTGTTTTTGCTGATAAAGCAATAGTTAAAGCTAAAAGAATTGATTGAGTAAAGTTTATTAAATTTACTTTAATTCCTTGAACTTTAGCTTCTTCTTCGTTATATATAGTTGCTAATATTTGTTTATCGAATAAAACATAGAATAAGACGACAACAACGAATAAAGCGATAACTAAATACAGTTCTAAATCATCAATTAAAAGAATGGATCCGAATAGATAACTATCAAAATTTGAAACATTAGTAAAACTTGTTAATATACCTGCTACACCAATTCCGGCAGATAGCACAACTGCCACGCCCATTTCAGCATATTTAGAGAATTTCTTTCTAATAAATTCAATTATAATGATTGATATTACGCACATAATTACGGAAGTTATTAAAGGATTTAATCCGGCAACTAAGCCAATAGCAACACCTGATAAAGAAGTGTGAGCTAAAGCGTCACCTGTATTAGAAAGTCTTTTATAAACGGCAGTAGAGCCAACAAGAGGTATGATTACACCCAAAAGAGCTCCAACAATAAAAGCAACAATCATGAATTTATATTGAAACATAATTTTCGTCTCCTTTAAGTTCTCTTATTGTTTGGTTATCAACTAAGTAAATATGGTTAGTGTTTTTTAAATCGTCCATATGATGCGAAATAAAGATAATAGTTATTTTTCTTTCTTTATTTAAGTCATTTATCGTAGAAATTAAATTGGTATGGCTCTTTTCATCCATGCCTGCATCAGGTTCATCAAGGACAATTATTGATGGTGAAGAAATGAGGGCTTTTGCAATTTTTACTCTTTGCATTTGACCTCCTGATAGTTCAGTAATCAATCTATTTCTAAGGTCATATAGACCTGTTTCTTTCAAAATCCCTTGCAAAAGCCCCTTATTTTTCTTATAGGAAAAAATAGTGGGTTTATTTTTGGTCAAGCCTAAACTAACAATTTCTTGAACTGTTGATGGCATTGAAGTGTCGCTCATTGCAGTAGTTTGTGAGACATAAGAAATTGATTTATCTGTTTTTGAAACCTTGCCTTCTGTTGGTTTAAGTATCCCTAAAATAAGTTTAATTAAAGTAGTTTTACCAGCTCCGTTAGGGCCAACAATACCAACAAATTCGCCATCATTTACAGTCAAATTAATATGTTTTAGAATTGGTTCGTTTTTAAAGGAAAAACTAACATTTTCGAGTTTTATCATTTAGTTACTTCCTTCTTTCAAGTTATTGAAATTATTAATCATAACGCTGATATAGTCTTCAGTTTTTTGATCTTCTTCAGTTAAAGTCTCTAAAGGATTTAATGTAGAAATGGTGCAGTTTTTAGTTTTTGCAATAGATTTAACTATTTCAGGAGCTTCATAATCTTCAACAAAAATTGTTTTGATTTCGTAATCATCTATAGCTTGATAAATCTTTTCAACGTCTTTTGGAGTTGGTTCTGTTTCAGATGATAAACCGTTAATTGCGATTTGAGTTAAACCGTATTGATTACAAAAATAACCTAAAAAAGCATGTGAAACTAATATATGTTTATTTTTAAAATCGGTAATATCTTTTGTGAACGAATCATTTAAAGAATTAAATAAATATGAGGCATTGGCAAGGGATTTTGAATAAAATGAAGCATTTTCAGTATCATAATTACTCAAGATTTCTGTGATATTTTTCATCTCAATAACAGCATTTAAAGGATTTAACCAAACGTGTGGATCATTCACTCCATCGTATTGTTCGATAGCGATGTTGTTAGTAACAATATGGATTTTATTGTTAATTTCTTGTGGTAAGTTTGAAGTCCGACTTTCTAAGTTTATACCATTTATAAGAATTAAATCGGCATCATATAAATTAGCGATATCTTGGGAAGTAGGAGTGTATTCGTGAGGTTCAGTACCGGATGGACATAAATTAATTACATTAGCTTTATCTTTAACAATTCTTTTTGCCAAATCATAAATTGTATAAAAAGAAGTGTAGATAGTTGGTTTTGAACTATCTACCTCATTTCCATTAGCTTGACAAGATGTCAAAGTTAAGGCAAATAACAGTATTGGAAACAGTTTTTTCATAAAATTTTACAATTAATTCGTAATTGCGAATCGTTTGCATTTAAATAATACTATTTTGTATTCAAATTACAATAACAATGATAAAATATTTTTATGAATTTGAAAAAAACAAGGACACGTGAGACTATTTTATCGATTTTATCAAAGGCAAAATTTCCTTTAACTTGCGAAGAGATTTTTGAAGAAAGCAAAAAAGTAGGAGAGTTTACATTATCAACTGTCTATCGCTCACTAGATTCTTTTGAAAAAGCAGATATAATAAAGAAAGAAGTTGGCGCTGATAAAAAATCGGTTTATTCCATTAATACTTCGGCAGATAAGCACGTTTTGGTTTGTGTTAAATGTCATAAAAAAGTAATTATTAGTGGATGTCCATATCATGAGGCTAATAAAAAGATTTCTAGAGATACTGGTTTTCAAATATTAGATCATAATACGGAGATATTCGGCGTTTGTCCTTCGTGTTTAAAAAAGGAGAAAAAAGATGATTTGTCCAAATTGCAAAAAAGAAAATAAGGAAGGTAGCAGATTTTGCGTTAATTGTGGTGCCGATTTAGAAAAAATGCCTGTAATTAATCAAAATAGTGTTAATGTTGCTAATAAACCAGCAAAGAAAGGTGATCATAAAATTTTAGCTTTATTATCATATTTATTTATATCGCTTTCATTTTTGTTTATAGCTGGTGGTGCTGTTTTTAATATTTTATCGCGAGTTGATAATGCTTTTAGATACTCCTATTTGAATACTTATGGAGGCTTCATGTTTGCTGCTTCTTTGTTAGTTATTGCTGGGATAATTCTACAAATTATTTATTCTTTTATTGAAAAAGGAAACGGAAAAAACTATGGAATATTTAGTTTTGTTCTCGAAGCTTTAACTTTATTTTTCTTTTTATTAACTTGTTTTTGGTCTAATGATACACAAGTTTTATATGCATCATTATTCTGGATATTTTTCATTATTGCGTTTTTGTGTTTAGTTGCTGCTTTTATAATTTCGATACGCGGATTTAAAGAAAACTACAAAAAGACCGAAAAGTAATTGTAAAAAATTGTAAAAAACACCCGTTTGACAACACCTAGTTTACTAAATGTTAACCTGTGATTTGTTGCTTTTATGTTTACAAATTGCTTTAATAAAATAGTTTAAGGGAGGGTATGTATGACATTGGGTAAAAAACTAGAATTTTTAAGAAAAGAGAAAGGTTATTCTCAAGAAAAGCTTGCCGATATAATGAACGTATCTAGACAAACTATATATAAATGGGAGTGCGATGCCGTTACTCCTGAAAGAGGTAAATTAAATAAACTCGTTGAGATTTTTAATGTTACTTATGACTATTTATTGAACGATAATAACGAATACAAAGAATCAGTTAATCCTGTACCAAACGAAAGCAAATAAATCGTATCGATCATTTGTTAGTTTAGATTAAGTATTATTACTAAAATTTGACATTTTTTTATTTAAGAATTAAGGCGTTAATTGATTAATTAGTTAAAGTGCCTTTTTTTATTTAAAAAATATTGATTTTATTTGTTTGATACATGTTTTGTGAAAACAATATCTAAAATATTTAGTTGAATTAAAGCAAGTGATTTAATATAATAATCAAGCGATTTGGTGTATGGGGCTTTAGCTCAGCTGGGAGAGCGCTTCCATGGCATGGAAGAGGTCGCCGGTCCGATCCCGGTAAGCTCCACCAAAAAAGATGCAATTCCCTCCGTAATTTTCCCAATAGGGTAAAATAAATGGAGGGTTTTTTTATGAAATTAATTCTGGTGTAGACCCTTAATTCTTTATAACTTTCATTCAAATATTGTCAATAAAAAGAAGTGTATTTATATTTAAATTAAAATTTTTATTTTTTCATTAATTCCATCATTTGCTGAAGATATTCTAATTTTTTGAGGCTTGGAAAAATGTTTTTTATCAGTTTTATAATCTTTTGCAAAACTAGAAAGCATTTCATAGTTATATAATCCATTCAATTTTAAAAAAGAATCTTTTTGAATTTCGCTATTTATTTGAGATTCATAACTACTTACTTCTTCATCGAAAGAAGTATATACAGCCTTTACATTCGGTGTGTAATTTTAAAGGAAACAACTATGTATGATGACTGGTATAGAAGAAAAAATGGAGATATTGTAAAATATAGATATTCCACAAATGAGTTTGGTGTTGTTGATAAAAATGGAGTTATAAGAACTTATTTTATTCAAAGACAAAACTACAAATATTATGAAAGAAAAAAAGGAGAAAGAAAATGGAAAATAATAAATTAATGTGTCCTATATGTGGCAAATATGAATTTAAAGAAGAAAATGATTTTGATATATGTCCTTATTGTGGTTGGGAAAACGACTCTTTATATTTAGACAATCCAAATGAGGATTTTGGTGGTCCTAATGTTGGGTCTATAAATGAATGCCGCAAAATATATCAAAAAAAATTAAAAGAAGATCCAAATTATAAACGGAAAAAATAATTTATTTTTTAAAATTCTTCAGGATATTTCTTTTTAATTCTATTAAATTACATTCACATGCTACTTTTATTAGTTGTTTGATATAAGTGATAATACAATGATATTTGAACTATATAAGTTAAATGATTACCGTTTGTTTTTAACTTTCTCAGCAAAACTTAGAACATTTTTTATTTCGATCTTTTTTCCGTCAAGGATAAAGTATCCATTAAATATTCCAAATACTTGGTGTTGTAAACTTTGAATGAGTATTACATTAGAATTAGCATATCGATCAAGAACAGGCTCAAAGGTTAAAGAAATATCTTTATTTTTAGATTCAATTTTCCATGGTTTCATGAAGTCATCTTTTCCTTTATTGTTCTTTGGAATGATAAATTCAACATCCTCAAACTTATAAGCTTTTTTGTCATAAAATAAAACATTTTCGCTAGCGTTTGATGTATCTCCAAATCCGTAACCTAAATTAAAACCAATATAATGTCCGTTTTGTTTGGTTGATAAAGATGACCAATACCAAGTATTTTTATAAGTCCAAACTCCTCTGCCCCAATCCAAAACTCCAGACCAAGATTTAACATCGATTTTTTTGTCACCAATTTTGATAAAACCATCAGCTTCCAAATTATTTATTTTTTGATTGTAGTAGAAGTGTTTATCTTTATCAAATGGAGTTGCAATAACCATCGAATCTTCGTTATTATTTTTAATTTCTAAAATACAACTAAAATCTTCTTTATTTGCAAAATTTTTCATTGAAGCGACAATGTGCCTTGACTCGCCATCATTAGAAAACACTAGCGAATACCCCTTCTTTTCTATTTTTGCATCTCCAATTTCAGAAGTAGTAGGTAGCTTAATTTTTCCAAATGGGAATGGCCCCATTCGTGTAGTAGTGGTTTGTGTTCTGTTTTTAAAGTCTAAAAAAGTAATTGAAGCAAGATACATGTAGCCGTTATCATCAACAGTTAAAGCGACACCATATTCATTGTTGCCAAAATAGTAATAATCCCATTCTTTTATACGCCATGCACTTGTTTTTATATTGTCTCGAGAATAGTTTTTAACAAGCGAAAAAGCGTAGCCTGGTTCGGCAAGGTTTCCATCTTTGTTTAAAAGTGGACCTTTAGTCATTTTATGTTGCATTGAATTATCTCCCTTACAATGTGGTAAGTAAATATTACCATTAAAGTTTAGATTATTGAATATTAATTCGACACCGTAATGTTTTTAAAGAATTAATTAGTTAAAAAGTTTATAATAGGGACATAAATTAAAGGGTTGGTAATAATGAAACAAACGAACTGGTATAAGAATGCCGTTATTTATCAAATTTATCCAAAATCTTTTTGTGATGCAAATGGTGATGGAATTGGCGACATTAAGGGAATAATTTCCAAGTTAGATTATTTAAAAGAATTAGGAGTGAATTGCGTTTGGCTTTCGCCAGTTTATGATTCTCCTCAAGAAGATAATGGCTATGATATAAGCAATTATGAAGCAATTTATCCTCCATATGGAACGATGGATGACTTTAAAGAAATGCTTGATGGTATGCATAAACGTGGAATTAAATTAATAATGGATTTAGTCGTAAATCACACTTCAAGCGAACATGTCTGGTTTAAAGAAGCTATTAAAGATCCAAATTCAAAATACAGAAATTACTACATAATTAAAAAAGGAAAAAACAATGGTAAAAAAGCTCCAACAAATTGGGGTGGTTTCTTCGGTGGAACAACTTGGGAAAGAATCGGCAACTCTGAAGATTATTATTTACATCTTTTTGCCAAGGGACAACCTGATTTAAATTGGGAAAATCCTGAATTAAGAGAAGAAATTAAGAATGTATTGCGTTTCTGGTTAGATATGGGTGTCGATGGATTTAGATGTGATGTCATAACTTTGATTAGTAAAAAGCAAACCTTTAAAGATGGTTTCCCAAAAGTAGCTTTAACTGGTGCTGATAATTTCATTAATGGTCCAAAACTTCATACTTATCTTCATGAGTTATATACGGATGTTTTATCGCATTATGATTGTATGACAGTTGGTGAAACTGTTTTGTCGAATTTAGATCAAGCTAAATTATTAGTTGAACCACAAAGAGAAGAATTAAGTATGGTATTTAATTTCGACCATACCGATACTGATAATTTATTTGGAATTAAATATATTTATCGTAAATTTAAATTAAAAAGATTGAAGAAAGCTTTTGGTCATTGGCAAAATGGTCTTTATAATGTCGGATGGAATTCTTTATTTTTAGAAAACCACGACCAAAGAAGGTGTGTTGGAAGATTTGGTACTCGCGATGACGAAAAGTTCCGTGTTATTTCTTCAAAAATGCTTGGAACAATGTATTTCTTCCTTCAAGGAACGCCATTTATTTATGAAGGACAAGAGTTAGGAATGACAAATCCTCATTTTAAATCTATTGATGAAACAGTAGATATTGAAATTAGAAATATGGATAACATGGCTAAGAAAAATATTTTTCTTCGACCAATAATTCGTTCTCATATGTTTGATGTAACTAGAGATAATGCAAGAACTCCAATGCAATGGGATGCCTCTTTAAATGCGGGTTTTTCTAAAGTAAAACCTTGGTTAAATGTTTGTTCTAACTATAAAACTGTTAATGCTAACGAAGCCATAAAAGATAAAGAATCAACTTTTTATTATTATAAATCGCTCATCAATTTAAGACTTAATAATGAAGTTATTCGTGATGGTAAATACGAAGAAGTTAAAGTTGGTGGAAATAAGGTTTATGTATATAAGCGTATATTAGGAAATAAAGAATATTTAGTAATTTGCTCATTTAAAGATAAAAATATAAAATTTAATTACCTAAAAAAATTAAATGGATATAAACTTGAAATATCTAATTATGATAAACATTTAGCTGATGAATTATACCCTTATGAAGCTAGAGTTTATTATAAAGAAAGGTAAATATGAAAGAATTTAAGCTAAATAATAATCTGCTTTTAGGTGTTGCAACTGCTGCAACACAAATTGAAGGTGAATGCGACAATACCAATTGGTATGAGTGGAGCAAAAACGGAGATAAAACCAAAGATGGTAGTTCTCCAATTATTGCTAATATGCATTACAAAAATTATGTTGAAGATATTGAAATTATGAAGGAAATGGGTTTTCAAACATATCGTTTTAGTGTTGAATGGGCAAGAATTGAACCAGAAGAAGGTGTTTTTAATAAGGAAGCAATAAATCATTACAAAGATGAAATTAAACGCCTTATCAAAAATAATATTTTACCTTTAGTAACTTTGCATCATTTTTCAAATCCGATATGGTTTGAAAAGAAGGGTGGTTTTCTTAATAAGAAATCTCCAGAAATATTTGGTGAGTTTGTTAAGTATGTTGCTAATGAATTCAAAGGCTTAGTGAAAGAATATTGCACAATCAACGAACCAAACGTTTATGCAGTCAATTGTTACTTGTTTGGCGAGTGGTTAAATGAAGAGAAATCTATCAAAAAGACCTGTAAATGCCTCACCAATTTAGCAAAAGCTCATATTTTAGCTTATAAAATTATCAAAGAAATTGATTCTTCAACTGTTGTTGGATTTGCTAATCATATTCAATATTTTAAGCCAAAATCTAAACACAATCCTTTTTATAAATTTGAAGCTTTTTTGTTTTCTCGATATTTTAATGATGCAATCACTAAAGCGATGGCTTATGGAAAATTTATTTTTCCATTAGGTTTTGTTGGTCATAAAAAAGGAAAGTTTTATGATTTTATGGGTATCAATTATTATCAAACAAATTTAGTTTCTCATTTTAAATATGCTCCTGACCCAACAAAACCGGTCAATGATTTAGGCTGGGCAATTGAACCTGACGGAATCCGTATCGTTTGTGAGAAATTTCATAAACAATATAAATGTCCAATTTATATAACTGAAAACGGAACAGCTGACAAAGATGATAAATTTAGAACTCAATATATTTATGATCATCTATTTAAGATTCATGATTTAGATTATGTTGCGCGTTACTACCATTGGACTTTTATGGACAATTGGGAGTGGAAAGAGGGAATGAGTGCTCACTTTGGTTTAATTGCTTTTGATGCAAAAACCCTTGTAAAGACCCCTCGAAATAGTGGTATTTTCTATTCTTCTATTATTGAAAATAGAGGTGTAGTACAAAAAAATATAGAAAAATTTCTTAAGAAATAGAAAGGGGTATTTTTATGAAACTTTTTCAAACCTTTGAGGGAGATAAAATCCCAAAGAGAACGAAATGGATTTATTCCGTTTCAGCAGTAGGAAGAGATGCATGTTATGCACTTGTATCTTTATTCTTATTAACGTTTATTCAGTTTAGCGGTGTTTTAACACCTGCAGGAGCTGGAATTGATGGCGGACAATATGCAGCGATGTTTGCTGTTATATCTGCATTAGTTATTGGCTACAGAATCTTTGATGCTTTAAACGATCCTTTTATGGGAGTTATCGTTGAAAAAGTTCACTCAAAGTTCGGAAAATATAAACCATGGATTTTGATTGGTTGCTTAACTAACAGTGTTGTTGTTTTCTGTTTATTCTGTGTTCCTCAATGGGTTCCTGCTTTACAAGGTTGGGGCTATGTCGGATGGTTTGCTTGTTTCTATTTATTATGGGGTTTAACTTACACAATGAACGACGTTGCCTATTGGGCAATGTTACCAAGTTTATCCAGTGATGAAAAAGAAAGAACATCCGTTACAACAATGATGCAAATATTCTGTTCAGTTGGACAATTTGCTGTTGCTGGTTTAACTCCTATATTAAGTGGTTCATTTGGTTATCAAAACACTTATATGTGGGTTTCTATCGCTGTTATCGTTGCTTTTATGGTTTTACAAGTTATCTTATTCTTCTGTGCTAAAGAACATACTAGAGATGTTGAAGCTGAAAAAACTCATAAACCTCCAAGTTTTAAAGATATGTTCTCCATCTTAAAAAATAATGATCAAGTAAGATGGTCAACAATTATTATTTTAATTTATTATATTGGTTCTGGAATTTTAAACGCTTTAGGAATTAATTATTTCTATTTCTCTATTAACTTTACGGTCGGTAGTTCAGTAATGACCTACTTCACGATTGTTTATGGATTAGGCGTTATTGTTGCTACATTCTTATTCCCATTTTTATCTAAGAAATTTACAAGAGCTCAATTACTTCGTTTCTGTATAATTTTAACTGTAATTGGTTATTGCGCTTTCTTTGTTTATGGATTACCAATCGGTGGCGGAAATTATTTATCACCAAACCCATTAAATAGTGATGGAAGTTTAAATATTCTTTACTTAATTCCGATGATTTTAATTGGTTTATGTATTTTCTTTGCTCAAGGTTTAATTGGTTTAATTTTGGTTATGCAAAATGCTAACACAATCGAATATAACGAATGGAAATTCGGAGAAAGAAAAGAATCCGTTATTTTCTCGCTTAGATCGCTCAATGCTAAAATGTCGAGTGCTGTTCAACAAGCAGTCTTATATATTTTCTTAGCATCTGCTGGCTTATTAACAGTTGTTTCGCAACTTTCAAATTATCAACAAGAATTAGCGATGGGTACAATATCCCAAGATGTTGCTAATAATTTATCTAATTCCTATATTGCTAGTAATGTTGAAGTGTGGCAAGTCGTAGTTTATAAAATAGGTGTTGCTATTATTCCTATGATTTTACTTGTCGTTGCTTATATCTTAATTAAAAAGCATTATAAGATTGATGAAAAGATGTATAACCAAATGGTTAAAGAAATTAAAGAAAGAAAAGAAACTTCTACTGAAGAAAGTATAGTTAAATAATTATGATTACTTGTCAAAATGATATATTCAAAATTGACACATCAAATACAACTTATTTAATAAGAATTGATTGTCATAAGCATGTTATTAGTGAATATTATGGATCAAAAATTGATACACAAGATAACTATGCTTTTAGCGAAGAAACAATAAAATATCCTGCCGGTTCTTCGATTGCTTATGATAAAACTGATTCGCAATATTCTTTAGATATGCAATCCTTAGAAATCTCCTCAATTGGTAAAGGAGATTATAAGGAACCTTCAATTATTATTAAGTGTGCTGAGGGCTATGTTTTGGATTTATGCTATCAAAACTACAAAATCCAAAAATATAGCCCTAATAAGGCACTTCCTTATTTAAGAAAAGCTGATCTTGATGAATTGATTATTGAAACTATAGATTCTACTAATGGTGTATTGGTGGAATTACATTATGTTTGTGATGTTGATGATGATGTAATTATTAGAAATATTATTGTTAAGCCAACTAAGAAAACAATTCATTTATTAAAAGCTAGTTCGATGCAATTAGAGATGCCTAATCAAAACTTTACCTTAGTTTCTACTTACGGAACTTGGGGAAGCGAAAACAATATTGACGAAGCTCCTTTAAAGCACGGAATATTTAAAATTGATTCAAAAACTGGTGCATCTTCAAATCGACATAATCCTTTCTTTATGCTAAAAGAAGGGGGTTCTACAGGAGTTTTTGGAAATGTTTATGCTTTTAACTTAATGTATAGTGGAAATCATGAAGAGATTATTGAGCTTTCAACATTTGATAAAGTTAGAATTCAAAATGGTATTAATTCTTTCTGTTTTGATTTTGAACTTAAAAAAGGCGATAGCTTTGTGACCCCTTTAAGTGTCATGACTTTCTCAACAAAAGGCAGTAATGGTGCTTCAATAAATATGCATCATTTTGTTGAAAATTTTGTAATTAAAGACAAAGAAAAAGTGGCTCCTATTGTTATTAACAATTGGGAAGCCACTTTCTTTGATTTTAAAGTATCTAAACTTCGTTCAATTATTCGTAATGCATCTAAACAAGGCATGGAAATGTTTGTTTTAGATGATGGATGGTTTTCAACAAGAAATAACGACCATAGCGGACTTGGCGATTACGATGTTAATACTAAAAAGATCCCTGGTGGATTAAATAAAATCGCCAAGTACGCAGAAAAACATAAAATGCAGTTTGGCTTATGGTTTGAGCCAGAGATGGTCAATGAAGATTCTAAGTTATTTAGACTTCATAGCGATCGGATTATTAAATGTAATGACCGCGAACCATCGATGGGTAGGAATCAATATGTTTTAAACCTTTCTAGAACCGATGTTCAAGATTATATTATTGAAAATGTTTCAAAAGTTCTTCGTTCTGCGGATATCTCATACATTAAATGGGATATGAACCGCCACATGAGCGATGTTGGAACTTTAAATTATGATAGTGGTGAAATGTTTCATCGTTATATGTTAGGTTTATATAGAGTGTTTGATGAAATTACTTCCGAATTTCCTAATATTTATTACGAAGGTTGCTCAAGTGGTGGCAATCGTTTCGATTTAGGAATTCTAAATTATTTTGATCAAATATGGACAAGCGATGATACTGATGCTTACGAAAGAATTAAGATTCAATCCGGAACAAGTTTAGGCTATCCATTAAGGTGCATCTCAAACCATGTTTCAACCTCTCCTTCAAATTCAGTATTAAGAAATACGCCATTAGATACTAGAATCAATGTGGCTTTATTTGGTTCATACGGTTTTGAATTAGATTTAACAAAAAATTACCCAATTGAAGATAAAAATATCGCTGAATCAATTAAGTTTTATAAGAAATATCGTCTTTTAATTAGAGATGGAGATTTTTATCAGTTAAAGAATATTAAGAAAGACGGATATGCTCTTTGGCTAGTAGTAAATAAAGAAAAGAGTGAGGCTTTACTAGGGTATTTTCAAGGTTTGAACAAAATGAACCGGGGAACTGAGACTATTAATTTAATTGGTTTAGACCCAAATTCTGATTATCAATTCACTACAAGAAAGCAAATTTTGAATTATCAAACTTTCGGTAGTCTAGTTCATCAAGCCATTAAAATTAAATTTAATGAGCGCGGACCTTTATTTACTGCTTTGACAAAACGAATTGGGATGGATGGTGAAAAAGAAAATTATATTATCGGTGGAAAAGCTTTAATGTCAGGTGCTTTAAAATTAGATAATAAGTGGATTGGGACTGGCGTTGGAAGCGATACTCGTACTATGCCTGATTTTGCAAGTAGAGTATATGTTATTAAAAAAGTTAAAATTTAATGCAAATTTATTCAAATAGTAATTAAGTGCTATATAATAAATAAAAAGGGGAATTTCATATGTCAAAAAGTAAAGTTTATTTCATTAAAGAGATTACACCAGATAATATTGTTAAAGCTTATAAAGCGTTAGGAATTGAATTAAAAGACAAAGTTGCTGTTAAGGTTCATAGTGGAGAAGAAGGAAATCAAAATTACCTTCACCCAGAAATGTTTAAACCAATGGTTGATTTTGTTCGTGGAACAGTTGTTGAATGTAACACTGCTTATCCTGGAATGAGAGATACAACTGAAAAACATATAAAACTTATGAAAGATCATGGATGGTCAAAATTTTATGATGTTGATATTTTGGATTCAACTGGACCAGATTTAGAATTAAAAGTTCAAAAACCACTGCAAATCCCCGTTAATTTTGTGGGAAAGGATATTTCTAAATATGATTCATTGTTAGTTTTATCTCATTTTAAAGGTCATCCAATGGGTGGATTTGGAGGCGCACTTAAACAACTTTCTATTGGTTGCGCATCAAGTTTTGGTAAAAAATATATTCATGGAGCCGGTAATACTCAAGGCAATTATTTTGAAACTGAACAAGATAAATTTTTAGAGTCGATGGTTGATGCTGCCGAAACTGTTGTTAATTATTTTAAAGGTAGAACAGCATATGTATCGGTTATGAAAAATATATCAGTTGATTGTGATTGCTGCGCTGAAGCTGAAGATCCTTGTATGGGAGATATGGGAATTGTTGCTTCTTTAGATCCTGTCGCTATTGATCAAGCATGTGTTGATTTTGTTTATCATTCTAAAGATCATGGTAAAGATCATTTGATTGATAGAATTGAGAAATTGCATGGTTTACATACAATTGATATGGCTGCAAAAGTTGGTATTGGTTCTAAAGATTACGAATTAATCAAAATAAAATAAAAAAGTGTTGCTATTGGCAACATTTTTTAATGGTTATATTTTCTTGGTAATATATAATTAGGAAGGGTTACTTATGATATTAATAAATTTAACAGGTTATACAATTAATATTGATCCATATGGACCATTTGGCATGTTTTTATCTTATTTAATGCTTTTTATTATTGGCTCTTTCCTTGGTTATATTGTTGAAGTATTTTTTAGAAGATTTGTTTCAATGCATAAGTGGATTAATCCAGGATTTTTAAAAGGACCATGTCTTCCTTTATATGGTTTTGGATTATGTGCTTTACATTTTTGTTCAGATTATGGTTTTCGTTTATTGTTAGATGCTAATGATCCAATGGCAAATAATTCATTTTACGGAATAAAAATGTACGATGAAAATGGTGTGATGACTTTGTTTTCGACTACCGGATCATTACCATTTTGGGCAGTTAGTATCATTGTTATCATAGTCATTGGTATTTTAATTACTTTAATTGAATTTATTGCAGGGTTAATTTTTGTTAAAGGAATGCAAATTCAATTGTGGGATTATTCTAAATTAAAAGGAAATATTTTAGGTGTAATTTGCCCTTTATTTTCAGTTATTTGGACTGCTGTTGGTGCAATTTATTGGTTTGGATTAAGACCAATATTTAGTGCTTTATTATTTACTGCTTTACCACATACATGGGGAATTACTTTTCTAATTGGAGCAGCGTATGCTATATTAATTGTCGACTTAGTTGCTTCTATTAAATTATCCTTTAAGGTTAGAGGTGAAGCCATTAATAGTCATAAAATTGTTGATTTTGAAAAATTGAAATTAAGTTTTAAAACATCAAAAGCAAAAAGCGATAAATTAATTTCGTTTAAAGAATCAATAAACCAATCTTTTGCTCCGTTAAATAGTAAGTTATATAAACTTTATAATAAAGCAAAAGCTCATATGTATATTAATAATGAACTTCCTGAAAAACAAAATTCTTCTGAAACACCAAGAATTATTGCTGAAAATATGGAAAAAAATAAGGAAAATAACGCTAACAGCGATATTGATAAAACAACTAAGGAGGAAAAGTAAATGTTGCATGTTGTAAATCATCCGTTAATTACGATGAAGTTGAATTTTATGAGAGACGTTAATACCACTTCTAAAGATTTTAGGACCTTATTGGACGAAATTAGTTCTCTTATGACTTATGAGGTTTTTAAAGATTTAAAACTTAAACCAACTGATAAAAAAATAACAACCCCAACTGGAGCCGTTATTGACAAAATGGACATCGATGAAGATATAGTTATTGTTCCAATTTTACGAGCTGGAATCGGTATGAGCAATGGTGTAGTAAATATGCTTCCAACTGCAAAGATTGGTCATATTGGATTGTATAGAGATGAAAAAACATTGCAACCAGTGGAATATTTTTGCAAAATGCCAAAAGTTCCAAATCCATTAGTTGTTCTTTGTGATCCAATGTTAGCAACTGGAGGAAGCGCATGTGACGCTATTAAAATTTTACATAAAAAGGGATTTAATAATATTAGATTATTATGTTTAGTTGGGGCTCCTGAAGGAATCAAGAAAGTAACAACTGAATATCCAGAAGTCGAATTATATTTAGCCGCTGTTGATGAAAGATTAAACGAAAAAGGTTATATTCTTCCTGGTCTTGGCGATGCTGGCGATAGAATATTTGGTACATTATAAAAAAACAAGTACATAAGTGCTTGTTTTTTAATCTAACTTAGAAAAAACTTCTCCGATTTTATCGTTCATCACTAATTTTACTTGGCGATTGATTGGTATTCTGTCTTTATTAATTACCACAATATTATTTCCATAAAAATATTGCAATAAACTGGCCGCAGGATAAACATTTAAACTGGTTCCGGCAACTATCAATAAATCTGCTTCTTGAAGAGCGATGATTGCTTTAGTCATAATGTTTTTATCTAATGGTTCTTCATATAAAACAACATCAGGCTTAATTATTCCTCCACATTTTGGACAATATGGTATACCTTGTGTTTTCATTATTTCGTTTAAATCATAAAAAGCACCGCATTTCATACAATAATTTCTTTGAATTGATCCGTGTAGTTCAATAACATTTTTACTTCCAGCTAGTTGATGTAAACCATCGATATTTTGTGTAATAATTGTTAAATGCTTCTTTTTTTCAAGTTTAACAAGATATTTATGCGCTTCGTTTGGTTCGTGAGGTTTGTTTCCAACCATAAATTCTCGATAGAATTTAAAAAATGTTTCCGTGTTTTTGTCAAAGTAACTTCTAGAAAGCATTACTTCGTAAGGTGCGTTATATTTGCTTTCCAAATTATACAATCCATCTTTACTACGAAAGTCACTAATTCCTGATTCGGTTGAAACACCAGCCCCTCCAAAGAAAACAATTTTACGAGCTTGTTTGATTAAGAGTTTTAATTGATTAATTTGATCATTATCCATACTTTTATTGTAGAACATTTTTAATATTTTTGATTATTTTTATTAAAAATATGCGAAATCCCTTGCAAATCCCCATCCTTTTTTAAAAAATAAACATAGAAAGCAATAATAAATAATAATATTTAATCCTTATTGTCTTATGATAAAATTATTAAGGTTATTAAAACCAACCAATGCAGGAGTGGCGTAACTGGTAAACGCGCTAGTCTCAGAAGCTAGTGGAGAAATCCGTATGGGTTCAAATCCCATCTCTTGCACCATATTGAATGAATAGGTTTGATACAATGTTATCAAGCCTTTTTTCTTTGGC
>CAYQCJ010000010.1:0-37763 GCA_964416025.1 uncultured Staphylococcaceae bacterium
TTGACTTGTCTTTTAAATCTTCTTAAAGCTTCATCAAGTGTTTCACCGTCTCTAACTACTACTTTTGACATTTTTCTCACCACCTTCCAAAATCGCTTTATAATAATACTATAATTAAAATTGCAAAGCAATGAAATTTAACTAATTTTAGGCAGGATTTGAGACATTTCCTACATAAATTGGTAAATCATTTGAATCGTAGATAACATAAATGAATGGTTGGTTCAAACTAATGCTGATTGGATTATCATCAATTTGAGGAGATGAAGTATCACTCATTCCACTTTCAGTTACGCTAGAAATAAGCGCTGCATCTTCAGAAAAAGCAATTCTATTAAATTGTTTTGTGAATGATAGATGAAAATTTGAGGATTCAGAATCTTCAAAGAATTTGCCTAAACTATTTTGATTTGGATCTAAAACATCGTTTAATCCAACCTTTTTTAAGGTATCTGTGAAATTAATATCGTAATTAAGATCAAATTTTGGAACAGATAATTGAATGATTCTATTTTTATAATTAGTAACATCACTACTAAAAATATCTTCATCACCAATAACTGAGAAAACATTTAAATTTTCAGTAGATTTAGGGACAACATATTTAATTTTCGATCCGTTTTGAAAATAATCATAGAAACTAATATATTTGTCGTTCTCTTTAGTATCTCCATAATATGTATGTTGCATGAAATCGACCGAGGCAGTTTCTCCATTCATAAGATTAAAATCTTTTTTGGTTGTTAAATCTGTAGCAAAAGAATTATTCCACTTATTATTAAAATAGAAAGTTGAAAATAAGTATAAAACACTATTTTCGTTAATTTCTAAATCATCTTTTTTAACTAAATCACTTCCAGCTCTTTCATTAGCCCAAGTTATCATTTTATTAACATCATCATTATTGCTAAAATTAAGCTCAAAAGCTTCACAATAATTTTTAGTTAATTCGTCGATTACATCGCTATTTTCAGTATAAGAATTGTTATAAAATGCCCCATTATAAGTTTGAATTGTTCCATTATCATTAACGTAATAATTGTTTTTGTACATTTGGCGTAAATTAGCGTTTCTAACGCTATTATCACTCATTCCTAATAAATTATCGAAAGAAGATTTATATACATCAGAACTGGCTCCAAACGACAATAAATTGAGGTTAGAATAAAGACCATAAGGTGAAAATGAATAGTTTTCGTCGGTATGTGTTGAGTCTTTGTTATAAATGGTATTCACAAAAGAAAAATAAGAATTTTTAAAATCATCATCAACCTCAACAAATTTCTTATCTTTTGAAGGATAAGTAACATTATTTAAATATTTAAAAGATTGTGATTTTAAATTTTGAATATCATTCGTAGTAAAATCAATATCAAGGGTTTTGACAGTTGTTTCGTAAAGTTTATTGCTATTATCAATAATTAATTTAGTGATTGGATAAGCACTAACTGCTATTAAAGCAACAATAATTGAACTAGTTATCACCATTTTTCGATGATTAACGAAGAATAAATTAAATTTATTCGTTTGAATTTGTGGTTTCTCAATCTTGCTTTGACCCTTAAATTCTTTAATTGGATTAATTTGGTTCATTTGTTCGATTGTTTTTTTCTTAAAATCTTTAATTTTCATTTTTTGTCCTCCTACATTGCTTCTCTAACCTTTTTTAATGCCGTTTCATATATTCGATGAACTGTCGTCGATGGTTTATCCATAATTTTAGCTATTTCAGCAAAATTGAAACCATATATGAAACGGTAAGAAATTAATAAATTTTCGTCTTTAGTTAAAAATTTATTAATTTCGTTGATTAAAGAAACGTTGGATTCACTAGTTCCAAAATCATCCGCTTCTTCCAAATTGATTACTTTATTTTCATTTAAATAGTTAAACGATAAGTTTTTTGCTATTTGATAGAAATAAGAGTCAAAAGCCGATAATTTCTTTAGTGAAGCAACATTGTTAACCATTTTTACAAAGGCATCTTGCGTTATATCTTCGGCGACAGCTCTATTTTTCACGATAGAAAGTATGAGAAAAAATATGGGATTATAGTACGCTCTATAAATCTCTTCGAAGGCTGTTTCGCTACCCAAACGTAACGCTTTAATAGTCTTTTTATCAGCTAACATTGCTCTCCTTAATATATAGACAAACAAAATAAGAAAAAAATCCACAAAAAAAGCAGTCATCACGAAATGGCTGCTTATTTGTTAAATTACATTAATTTTGCGCCACTACTTGTTCCGATACGTGTTGCACCAGCTTCAACCATTTCGACCATTTCTTCGTGAGTTCTCACTCCTCCAGCGGCCTTAACTCCCATATCTGGGCCAACAGTTTTACGCATTAAAGCAACATCTTCAACTTTTGCTCCCCATTTCGAGAAACCAGTTGAGGTTTTAACAAAGTCAGCTCCAGCGGCTTTAGCAGCTAAGCAAGCTCTAACTTTTTCGTCATCTGTTAATAAACAGCATTCAATAATAACCTTTAAAGTGTGATGTCCACAGGCTTTTTTAATTTCACGAATCTCATTTTCGACATATTTGTCATTATGATCCTTTAATTCGCTAATATTGATGACCATATCAACTTCATCAGCACCTTTTTTAATAGCATCAGCAGCTTCAAAGACTTTAGCTTCAGTAGTCATGCTTCCTAATGGGAAACCGATGACAACACAAGTAAGGACGTCGCTTCCTTTTAAACATTCATTTGTCCATCCGATCATATCAGGATTGACACAGCAGGATTTGAAATCAAATTTCTTTGATTCTTCGCATAATGCTTTAATTTCTTCTTTAGTAGCATCGGCTTTTAATAAAGTATTATCAATAAATTTATTGTAGTTCATAAAAACTCCTTTTCCTTATTATATAAGTTTATATCGGTAAAATCATCAAATAAATAGAGGGTTGTTGAACCCTCTATTTGATTTTACTAATCTTTATATCTTTGTCTATCTTTAACAAAACTGGTATGGAGTAATTTGTGAGCTTTTTCACCGCATGGCTCTCCAAGGAACTCTTTATATAATTTTTGAATATCAGGATTGTTGTGAGATTGACGGATAACTTGTCTTTCGTCCTCGCTATATAAGACATTAGCTCTCTTTTGGACGTAAGTATCTAAGATATCATCATCTTCGTTTGGTAAGAAGACTGTTTTAACGAATGGTTGACCGCCACCGTTAACACATCCGCCTGGGCAACACATAATTTCAATAAATGTATATGGAGATGTACCAGTATCGATTTGATCGAGTAATGGTTTAGCATAGGACATACCACTTGCCATAGCAACTTTAACATCCATTCCACCCATATGAACTGTAGCTTCTCTAACACCGGTAAGACCTCTAACTTCAGTAAAGTTAATTTTTTCATATTCTTTACCTTCTAAAGCAAAGTAAGCAGTTCTTAAAGCAGCTTCCATAACACCACCAGTGACACCGAAAATAGCGCCTGCACCGGAATATTCTCCTAATAAATCTTGATCAAATTCTTCATCTTTTAATTTATTCCAAACGATACCGCTTCTCTTAATTAAACGACCTAATTCACGAGTTGTTAAGACTGCATCGACATCTTGAAGTCCATCAACTGAGTTTTGTGGTCTTTGTTTTTCATACTTTTTAGCAGTACATGGCATAATTGAAACAACGAAAATATCTTTTGGATCAATATTATGCTTTTTAGCAAAATAAGATTTAATAATAGCACCCATCATTTCATGAGGTGATTTGCAACTTGAAACATATGGTAATAATTGTGGGTAGAAGAATTCGCAATAGTTAATCCAACCTGGAGAACAGGATGTGATTTGAGGTAAAGCACCTTCACCTTTAATTCTATTAAGAAGTTCGTTAGCTTCTTCCATAATTGTTAAATCTGCACCAAAGTTGGTATCAAATACTCTATAGAAACCTAATCTATGAAGAGCAGCAACCATTTTTCCGGTAGCAACTGTACCAATTTTTGCACCAAATTCTTCAGCAATAGCCGCTCTAACTGCAGGAGCAGTTTGAACGATAACATATTTACCATCTTTAAAAGCTTGATCAACTTTACTAATTTCAGAATGCTCTTCTAAGGCACCAGTTGGGCAAACAAGAACACATTGACCACATTGTAAACATGGAGAATTAGCAAAACTTAAATTTCCAGCAGGACCGACAATTGTCTTAAATCCTCTTTTTTCAAATCCTAAAACCGAAATACCGTGGGCTTGTTTGCATCTTACGACACAACGGCCACATAAAATACATTTTGATGTATCTCTGACGATTCCTGGAGCAATTTCATCTTTAAAAGATTCAGATTTTGATCCAGTAAACATACCTTCACGAGCACCAACTTGTTTGGCGGCGTAAAGTAATTCGCATTCATCGTTTTTAATACATTGTTGGCAGTTTTTGTTGTGATTACTTAATAATAATTCAACAGATGTTCTTCTAGCAGCAATGGCTTTTGGTGAGGAAATCATAATTTCCATACCCTCATTGACTGGGTAAACACATGAAGCAACTAAACTTCTTGCACCCTTAACTTCAACAAGACATACACGGCAAGAAGCTAATGAACATTCACCTTTTTTATAAGAACATAAAGAAGGAATATCATAGCCACATTGTTTTGCGGCTTCAAGAATTGTTAAACCAGCATCCACTTGATAAGGAAGACCTTCAATTTTAATATTAATTTTATCCATTTTTGTTTCCTCCTTAATCCTTTATAACTGCACCGAATTTACAGTTACTGAAGCATAATCCACATTTAATACATTTACTTTCATCGATAACGTAAGCAACTTTACCAATTTCACCAGTAATTGCATTAACTGGACAATTTCTCGCACAGAGCGAACATTTTTTACATTTATTAGCATCAATATGGAAGGAAATTAAATTCTTACATACGTGAGCTAAACATTTTTTATCGACAACGTGTTGACGATATTCTTCAGGGAATTTTTTCATAGTAGAAAGAATTGGGTTGGCTGAAGTTTGACCTAATCCACAAAGAGATCCACCTTTAACAACTTCAGCTAAATATTGAAGTTGATATAAAGTATCTTCAGTTCCTCTGCCTTCAGTAATATCAGTTAACATTTCGAGCATTCTTCTAGTACCAATTCTACATGGAGAACATTTACCACAAGATTCATCGCAAATAAATTCCATATAGAATTTAGCGACATCAACCATACAGTTATCTTCATCCATAACGATAGCTCCGCCCGATCCCATCATTGAACCAGCGGCAATTAAGTTATCGTAATCAATTGGAGTATTTAAATCGGCCATAGTTAAACAACCACCAGATGGACCGCCAGTTTGAATAGCTTTAAAAGCTTTATTATCTGGAATTCCTCCGCCGATATCAAAAATTAATTCTCTTAAGGTGGTTCCCATTGGAACTTCGACAAGACCGACATTATTTACTTTTCCACCTAAGGCAAAAACTTTAGTTCCTTTAGATTTTTCAGTACCAATACTTGCGTATTTCTTGCTGCCTTCTCTAATAATATAAGGAACATTAGCTAAAGTTTCGACGTTATTAATAATGGTTGGTCTACCCCATAAACCCTTAACAGCTGGGAATGGAGGTCTTGGACGTGGCATACCACGTTTGCCTTCGATTGAATTTAATAAAGCAGTTTCTTCACCACAAACGAAAGCACCTGCACCTAATCTAATATGAGCTCTAAATGAGAAGCCAGTTCCTAAGATGTTGTCACCTAATAAACCAAGGTTTTCCATTTCTTTAATCATAATTTGAAGTCTCTTAACAGCAATTGGATATTCGGCTCTAACGTAGAAATAACCATTTTTAGCACCGATAGCATATCCAGCAATCATCATACCTTCGATAACATCAAGAGGATTTCCTTCGAGAATTGATCTATCCATGAAAGCACCTGGATCGCCTTCATCACCATTACAAACAACATATTTATTGTCGTTCTTTTGGTCGTGAGCAAATTGCCATTTTCTACCAGTTGGGAATCCGCCACCGCCTCTTCCTCTTAAACCACTGGCTAAAATTTCATCGATAACTTCTTGTGGTTTCATAGTTGTTAATACTTTTAATAAAGCCTCTAAACCTTCAAAACCTAAGGCTTCATCGATATTTTCAGGATCGATAACTCCGCATCCGTGAAGAGCGATTCTGACTTGTTTTTTATAGAAATTAATATCATCTTGTTTTTGAACATGTTCTTTTGTTACAGGATCGATGTATAGGAGTTCATCGACAACTTTGCCACCAAGAATATCTTGTTCAATGATTTTATCGACATCAGAAACCTTAACCATACGGTATAAAGTATCTTCTGGGAAAATCTTAACGAATGGACCTTGTGAACAGAAACCAAAACAGCCAACATGGTTGACGCTGATTTTATCTTCTAAGCCTTTTTCTTTGATTAATTGAGTTAATCTTTCTTTAATTTCGTGTGAATTGGAAGACATACAGCCAGTTCCGCCGCAAACGACGATAGCTCTTTTTCCGTTTTCACAATGGAATTTTTTATCTAAACATGAAGCGCAATGCTCCATCTTCATCCTTAATTCTTCAGGAGTTTTGATTGTTGTACTCATTATTGTGCATCCTCCTCTGCTAATTTCTTGTATTCGTCGATAACACTGATAACTTTACCAGCAGTCATCTTTGGATAAACTTTGCCATTAATACTAATAGCTGGAGCAATACCACAAGCACCAATGCATCTTAAAGCATCGAGTGAGAATAAGCCATCAGCGGTTGTTTCTCCGGGTTTAATCTTGAGTTCATCGCTAAATTTATCGATTATAGCTTGACTTCCTTTAACGTAACAGGCTGTACCTAAACAGACACCAATTACATATTTTCCTTTTGGTTTTAATGAGAAGAATGAATAAAATGTAACAACACCATAAATATCACTCACTGGAATGTGGGTTTCCTCACTGACAATTTCTTGAACTTCAAGAGGAATATAACCATATTCTTTTTGAATTTTCGATAAAATCATCATTAAAGGTGTAGGTTCATTTTTGTATTCTTGACAAATACTTCTAATAAGTTTTTCCGCTTTACCTTGTAGCTTCATCGTGGAGCCTCCTATATATAAAATGACAAAGTAAATATATAATATTAGGGTATTATTATCAACCACAAAAACTCTATTTTTGATGGAAAATCTTACTATTTTTACTGAATTATGAGTAAGAAAAAAAGGCTTTCGCCTTTCTTGGATTTTGTAGTTAATTAGTCAGCTTTCTTTTCGCTTACTTTAATTACTTGTTTGCCATCGTAATAACCACATTTTGGGCAAACTGTGTGTGAATGGATCATTGCACCACAGTGTGGGCAAGTTGTAATTCCAGTAACTTCGAGTTTGTAATGAGTTCTTCTCATTCTTTTTGTAGTTTTACTAGTTCTTCTAAATGGGACTGCCATATTAAATCTCCTTTTTTATGCTTTATTATTATATTCTTTACAAAATGATATTCAAATACTTTTTTGATATATTCAAAAAATAGTTATAAAAATGCGACTATATCGAGATATTTACTTTTTGACAATGTCAAAAATTGCTGCATTTACATTATATTTCATAGAGATAATTTTGCCAGTTAAATTATTTTCATCACTCTTATAAAAATATTCGAGATGGTTTGATGAATGACAATGATATTCTTTCTTCTTCTCATCGTATTTTTCAAGTAAAAACTCCATTGTTTTACCATCAAATTTCTTTTCGTAATTTAATTGTAATTCATCGCTTAAAGCAATTAATTTTGTTACACGAACTTTCTTATCAAAATCTGATAAATCGGTAGGATATTTACTCGCAATTGTGCCTTCACGACTTGAATATGGGAAAACATGAATCTTGCTGAATTTAATTTTCTTACAAAATTGGTAGGTTTCATTGAAATCATCGTCAAGTTCAGTTGGAAAGCCCACTATTACATCGGTTGTAATTGATATATCAGGTCTAACTTTGCGAATTTGAGCAATTTTATCTTTAAAAGCAGCAATATCATATTGACGATTCATCTTTTTAAGGACATTAACGGATGCACTTTGAAGAGGAATGTGTAAATGATTAGCAAAATTAGGGTATTTTTCTAATAATTTAATGAATTTAGCATCAATTTTACTAGCTTCGAGACTAGAAATGCGTAAACGATACAAATTTGGATTTTCTTTCAAAATATCTTCGATTAAATCACTTAATGTGTATTCTTTATATAAATCTTCACCATAACTCGACATATCAATGCCGGTTAAAATAATTTCTTTATAGCCAGATTCAATTAAGATTTTTACTTCTTTTAAAACATCCACTTTGCTTCTACTTCTCGATCTACCTCTAACATAAGGAATTAAGCAATATGTACAATAATTGTCGCAACCATCTTGGATTTTTAAATAAACACGAGTAGTTAAAAGAGACGAAAAAAGGTTTAATTCTTCATATTTTTTAATGTCGTTATTCTTCATATGATCGATGATAGGTTTTCTATCTTTCTTGAATTGTTCGATATATTCGATGATTTTTTCTCTATTTGCAGTACCTAAAACAATATCTGCACGTAATTCTTCAGAAATTAATTCATAATCATATTGAGCATAACAACCCATAACAATTAAGATGGCTTTTCGATATTGTCTTCTATATTGACGGATCATTTTTCTATCTTTTGCAGTACTAGTTTCAGTAACAGCACAAGTATTGATAATGACGACGTCAGGCTCTTTTTGAGTAGGTTTTTTGACCCATTCAGTATAGCCGTTTTTGATTAAAAGATCGCCAATACACTCCACTTCATAGGAGTTGACTTTGCATCCGAGAAAATCTATTAAAAATGTCATAATTTTTTCACCTTACAAATCTTTCTATACAACTTATAGCTAATTAAATCGTTACTGAATAATAGGTTAACAAAATCATTCAAACGATTGTCATAATATGCACTAACTACAGGTCTTAATCTATCGACAACATTCGATCTACTCGGATGTTTCATATGTTTATCAAATAAATATACAGCAGCATCTAAACTTCCTTGTTTATTGATGAAAAATAAAGTATTAAATGAATAATCATAGAAAGCAACCGAAGTTAAATCTTCATCAATTCTAATTAATTCGGTAAATGTCGAATCAAATAAACTTACGTTATAGGTTTCAAATGGATTTACAGTGAAAGGAACACTATTTTTATCGATTGAAACGTATGGTTCTTCTTGCATTTTTTCGAAATCAACACTAAAAACAATATTTGTTGGTTGATTGAAAAAAGGCACATAAACCTTGTATGTATTAAAAATAATGCATGGTAAATCCAGGAGTTTTTCGTAGATATTTTCTTTAACATTTATATCTGCTAAATTTCCGTGATTTATCAATTCTTCATGTACAATTTGCTCAATATCATCCTTATTTTTAAGAGATTTTATGATGACATTTGCCTTAATAATGTCGAATAAATCGCTTGAATCGTATAATTTAATACCCATTTGATTTAGTTTTAATAAAAATCTATTCTTATAAAAATAATCTAATTCACTAGATTTATTTATGAATCTTACATCTCTATATTGTTTTAAAGTTTTGAATAATTCGCCCATATTATTTACTCTCTAAAAAGAAGGATATTAACGACAAAATATAAATTGAGGCCGTTTCGCTTCTTAAAATTCTGTTTCCTAAACTTATTTCGGAATAACCAAGATTCATCGCAATTTCCACTTCTTCTTTAGTTAATCCGCCCTCTGCGCCAATAATAACGTTGATAGTTTTATTGGTTAAATCATTATTTAGAAAGATGTTTTTTAAATCGTTTAAATTAGTTTTTGTCGCTTCATAAGCAATAAAATTGAAATCTCCAGGATAGTTTTTAAGATCTTTAAAAGTAATAACATCGGTTAATTTCATTAATTTACTACGCTTCGATTGTTCGCTAGCTTCTTTAATGATTTTGTTATATCTAATTAATTTTTTATCTTTGTTTTCGTTATTAATTTTTGTAACTGAACGAGTTGAATTTATTAAAACGACTTCATCAACCCCAAGTTCAGTAGCTTTTTGAATGACTAAATCGGTCTTTTCACCTTTTGGCAAGCAATAAAGAAGACGAATGTAACCATTTAATTCATGTTCTTCTTTCACCTTATTCACAACTCTAAATTTAAATGGTGAAAATGATTCGATTTCAACTAAAAACAAGTCTCCATCGCAATTTGCCTCTATTCTTTCTCCTTGTTTCATACGCATAACATGCGACATATGAAAAATATCGTCAGGAGAAAAAGTTATATTATTATTTGAATCGTAAGTTGCAAAATATCTTTGCATAATTATCTTAAATAAACTCCGTTTTTATCTTTTTTTCTTGTAAAAACTAAGACTACACCGACAATAACTGTAATTATGTATATAGCAAGACAAGCAAAACCAATGGAAAGTCCGATTGATAGCTTAAATGCAAAATAAAACAAAACAAAGGCGATTCCGATACCTAAAACTGATAAAATACAGCGTAAAATACCTTCATTTTTAAAGCCAAGATAAAATGCATCTGCTCCAAAAATACCTAAAAATACACCTAATACAGCAGATGTGTTCTTTTTATGAACTTCATACGAAATATCTGGATCAGTATTCTCCATTGTCTCGATTGTTTGAGTTACATCGCATGTTTCGGCAGTTTCTTCATCTAATGGATGCTTACATCCGCAATATGGACAAATTTCTTTGTCGAATTTAGTAATATTTTCACCACAGTTTTTACATTTTGGCATAATAAATCCTCTGTTCTCGTTATAAGTATAATAATAATACTTATGTTAGTATATTATAACAAAAAATGCACCACTTTTTAGTGCATTTCTCGTTCTATTTTTTAAAAGCTCTTTTGAATTTATCTTTGAAAGAATCTTTATCACTTGAAGCTTTGTAATCTTCAAGTGCTTTCTTTTGCTTTTCGTTAAGATATGTTGGTATTTTAACGTTAATTTTAACGTATTCATCACCATAATTCGTTCCACGAACATCTTTAACGCCTTTATTTTTAAGTCTAAATGTTTGACCAGATTGAGTGCCTGCAGGAATCTTTAATTCAACATCTCCATAGACTGTTGGAACAGTTAAATCATCACCTAAACAGCAAGAATCAAAATCAACATCCATATCGACATAAATATCATTAGCTTTTCTAACGAAGGAAGTGTTATTTTGAATAACGATTTCAATATATAAATCTCCGTTAGGGCCGCCATTATTACCACGTTCACCTTTACCTTGAAGTCTAATTTGTTGGCCATCATTTATACCAGCAGGAATTGTGACATCAACGTTCTTTTTAACATGGAAATAACCAGCACCATTGCAAGTTGGACATTTAGTCTTAATTTTCTTACCTGTTCCTCCACAATCTGGACAAACAGTTTCTTGTTGCATAATGCCAAAAATGGTTCTTTGTTGAGAGATAACTCTACCATGACCACCACAAGTACTACATGTTTCGAATTCTGTGCCATTTTTAGCTCCAGTTCCGTTACAATCGGTACATTTTTCATCATAAGTTAATGGAATAGAGACTGTTTTTCCATTGATAGCATCCATAAAATTGATACGGATTCTCATTAATGTATCTTCGCCACGAGACGATCCTCCACGACTACGACTACCGTAGCTAGAAGAACTACCTCCACCGAATCCGGCTCCACCAAACATTTGTCTAAATAAATCGTTTAAATTGCCAAAATCACCACTGTCGGAATTGAAGTTAAATCCATCAAATCCACTACCAGCGAATGGGTTTTGACCACCAGCAGTTTGATCAAAAGCAGCAGCACCAAATTGATCGTAAGTTTTACGCTTACTATCATCGCTTAAAACACTATAAGCTTCAGTTGCTTCTTTAAATTTTTCGGCATCACCAGTTTCTTTATTGTCTGGGTGATACTTCTTTGCAAGTGTTCTATACGCTTTCTTTATATCATCTTGTGAAGCGCTTTTATCAATACCAAGCACCTCATAATAATCTCTTTTTGTTTGAGCCATTTTAGAATGCTCCTTTCTAAATACTAATAGGAGAGCACCAATGATGTTCTCCTATTATTCTACTAACAATATACTAATTAATTACTTTTTGTCAGTGAAGTCAGCATCGATAACATCATCATCTTTCTTCTTATCATCGTTAGAAGATGCTTTATCAGTGAATTCATCTGAGTTATTTGTGCTTTCAGAACTTCCGGTATCAGCACCAGTTGAACCTGTTGCACCACCTTGAGCAGCTTGAGCTTGTTGCATATAAGCAGCGGCTTTTTCAAGTTCATCAATCTTACTCTTTAAAGTAACATAATCGTTGTTCTTGATAGCATTTTGAATTTCGTCTCTAAGTTTCTCAGTTTCTTCTTTTTGTTTTGGATCAAGAGAAGCACCCTTTTCTTGTAATCCTTGATTGATTGAAGCAACATAAGATTCGGCTTTATTAACTAATTCAATCTCTTCTTTTCTCTTATTATCGGCTTCTTTGTTAGACTCAGCTTCTCTAACCATTCTGTCGATTTCTTCTTTGCTCAATCCGTTGCTATCATTAATAGTAATTTCTTGAGATTTTTGAGTATCTAAATCTTTAGCACTGACTTTAACGATACCGTTAACATCAATATTAAATGTGACTTCAATTCTTGGAGTTCCACGTGGAGCTGGTTTAATACCGCTTAATTGGAAGTGACCAAGTAATTTATTATCGTGAGCCATTGGACGTTCACCTTGGTAAACGGCAATATCAACGGCTGGTTGATTATCAGCGGCTGTAGAGAATATTTGTGACTTAGTTGTAGGAATTGTTGTATTTCTTGTGATTAATGGAGTCATAACTGAACCCATAGTTTCAATACCAAGTGTTAATGGAGTAACATCAAGAAGAATAACATCTTTAACATCACCACTTAAGATACCACCTTGATATGAAGCACCAATTGAGACAGCTTCATCTGGGTTGACACTTAAATTTGGTTTTTTACCAGTAATTCTACTAACAAGTGCTTGAACAGCAGGCATTCTGATTGATCCACCAATTAATAAGATTTCATCAATTTGTGAATATGACATCTTAGCATCACTAATAGCTTTTTGAAGAGGTTTTTCACATCTATCAAGTAAGAACTTGGTAATTTCTTCAAATTTAGCTCTAGTTAATTTGCCTTCATAGCTGATAGGACCATTTTTACTCATACCAATAAATGGAAGAGAAATTGTGGTTTCCATTGAGCTACTTAACTCAATTTTAGCCTTTTCAGCAGCATCTTTATATCTTTGAAGAGCCATCTTATCGTTAATATCAACACCGAATTGCTCGTTAATTTGAGCTTCGATCCATTTAGCAACAACATTATCCCAATCATCACCACCTAAGGTTGTATCACCAGCAGTTGAGACAACTTCGAATGTGCCATCACCAATATCAAGGATGGAAACATCTAATGTGCCACCACCAAGATCGAAGACAGCGACTTTTTCACTCTTATTTTTTCCAAGACCGTAAGCTAAAGCAGCAGCTGTTGGTTCAGAAATGATTCTTACTACATCAAGACCGGCGATTGTACCAGCATCTTTAGTAGCTTGTCTTTGAGCATCATTGAAATATGCAGGGCAAGTAATAACAGCCTTTTGAATTGGATGACCAATATTTGTTTCTGCATATGATTTCATATAAGCAAGAACTTTAGCACTAATTTCTTGTGGAGTAAAATCCTTATTTATACAGTTAACATGGACCTTTTCAGCAGATCCCATGTGTCTTTTAATACTGCTAACAGTATCTGGGTTTGTAATAGCTTGACGTTTTGCAGCGTTACCAACTATAACTTCACCGTTTCCTTTAAAAGCGACGACAGATGGAGTAGTCATTGTTCCTTCTGGATTTGGAATGACCTTAACAGTTCCATCACTTTGTAAATACGAAACAACTGAATTTGTTGTTCCTAAATCAATACCTAATATAATTTCTTTTGCCATAATGTAATTCCTCCCAATTTGTATTAAGCAACATTTTCCTTTTCTTTTTTATCTTCAACTTCAGTTTTCACTTTAGTCGAAGTAACTACCATCGCAGCTCTGATTATGTGGTTATGTAATTTATAACCTTTTAAATTAAGCTGTTTCACACTTCCTTCTGGAAGCGTGTCATCAAATTCTTTATCAACTGCATGCATCTTAGATTCGTCGAACTTATCGCCTGTTTTAGGATCAATAATTTCAATTCCTTCATTTTTTAAGACTTCAAGTAATTGATTATAGACATATTGGAATCCGAGTAAATAATTTTTCATCTCAGGACTATTTGGTTCATTTTTGAAAGCCATATCGAATGAATCCAACACTCCTAACAAATTATCAACGAATCCTTCAACGCGATACTTCAGAACTTCTTCATGGTCTTTTTGAATATCTTTTCTAAGGTTTGCCATATCAGCGTAAGCTTTATAATATTCATTCTTCCAATGTTCTGAATCGCTCTTTAACTGCTCAATCTCATCATCTTTTTTAGCTAACTTTCGCTTAAAACTTGTTTTCATATCAACTTGCTCAGTTTCATCTTTAGTTTCATCAACTTGAGGTTGATTGCTATCTACTTTTTTCTCATCTGCCATAATCATTCTCCTTTAAGTCCATCAAGTGACTAATAAGCATGTCACTAACATAATTTAAGTATTCAAGCACCTTATCATAATCCATTCTGGTTGGTCCAACAACACATATTCTTCCCAAATCATCGCCAGTAACAGGAGATTTGATATCTTTAGCTATTACTGTAACGTCTGGAATGTTATTTGCACCAATTGAGATTGCAATCTCGCTTGAACCTTTAAACATTTCCCCTATTTGATATGGATTTGATAGTAAATCCACAATCCTCTTGATTTCGTTGATGTTATCTTTAAATTCAGGTTGTTCTAATAAATTGTTCTTTCCATAGAATTGTCCGTTTCTCCTAATAACAAAGTCTTTAATAACAGAAACAATCAATTGATTCATATATGGATAATAATCTTCATATTTTCCAAATTTTCCTCTAGCATCTTTAATTTTTTGGAATAATTCATATAAATGTGTTCCAACTAATTCTCGATTAAACAAATCCATAGCTTTTACTAGATCTTTTATCGATTCGTTTTTATTGATAACGAATGTTTTATTTTCTAGGAAGCCCTTATCGGTAAGAAAGATGAAGCTAAAATGATTTTCGTTAAGGGGGATAACTTCAACCTTCGCTACTCTTTCTTCGATAATTGATGGGGCCAAGAAGCAACATGCAAGATTGGTCATATGGGATAGAAGCATGCAACTTTCGTTCAATAAATCTTCAATAGACTTACTAGAATCGAATAATTTATCTACTTCATATCGAATCGACTTATCAATCTTTTCGCTTCTTAACTTACGAACATAGTATCTATATCCCTCTAATGAAGGAACTCTTCCACTACTCGTATGTGTTTTCTCTATCAAGCCATTTTTCTCGAGGTAGACCATATCATTTCTGATGGTCGCACTAGAATAAGGTAATTTATGAAGTTTAATAAGATTTTCACTACCGACAGGTTCATTTGTTTTGATATAGTCTTCAACAATATACTTGAGGATAACTTCATTTCTTTTTAAAGACATATTTACCACCTTTCTAGCACTCTCTTTTCCAAATGCTAAATATATTATATAACCATAATTAGCACTGTCAAGTTAAAAGTGCTAATTTTGAAACAATTATATAAAAGTCTCGTTATTATCGATATATTTATATTTTTAAAAATTTATAAAAACTGAATTTTTATATTAAATCAACTAAAATTGAATCTAAAATGTACATTCCGTTATCAGTTACTTTAAGCCTATTATCCTCAACGATTAATAGACCAAGTTTAGTAAATTTATCAATTGCTTCTTTTTTATCAATAAGAATATCTGAATTAAACTTATTTTGGTAATCAATTACAGAAAAACCATCTTTAAGACGAAGATTGGTTAATAAATAATATTCCTTATCATCTTTTAAAGTGACTGTTTCTTTATCAAGATCTCTTTTTCCTAATAAATAGTCATGAATTGGAGGATTTATTTTGTATCTAACATTACCAACAAAACCACTTCCACCAACACCAAGGGATAAATATTCATTGTCATGCCAATAATTGAGGTTATGTTTGCTTTCGTAACCAATTTTAGCAAAATTACTGACTTCATATCTTTCGTAACCGCATTTTCTAAGTCTTGAGAGGATTAAATCGTATTGATTTCTTAAAGCGTCGTCATTTTCTTCCTTATATCCTTTAATACATAAGGTAGTTCCTTTATGAATTTCTAAAGAATATAAAGAAATGTGTGGAACATTTAATTTAAGAAAATTGTCGATATCAGTATTTAAAATATCGATATTTTCATTAGGTAAGCCATAAATAAGATCAACATTAATGTTTGAAAAGTACTTTTTAACCATCTCAATTAAATCAAAATAATTAATGTCATAATTTCTATTCATAAGTTTTAGATAATCTTTATTAAAAGATTCAAAACCTATCGAAATACGATTAATTCTATATTTTTTAAAAATATTTAATTTTTCTTCATTAATTGATTCTGGATTTGCTTCAATTGTAAATTCACAATCAGGAGCAATAAGTAATTGTAAAGAATCTAATAATTTATAAAGATTATCATCACTTAAAGAACTAGGCGTTCCTCCACCTATATAAATAGTCTTAAAAGGATTAAAAAGTTCTTTAGACTTATTAATGTCGTCTATTAATTGATTTATATACGTATTTTCTACGTTTTTGTTACTTAAAATCTTATAAAATGCACAATAACTACAAATCGATGAGCAAAAAGGAATATGAATATAAAGACTATTTATTGTCCTTTTTATCATCTTCTTGGTGCTCTTGAACGTATTTATCGAATTCTTTTTGTGTTTCTTCATCTACAACATCTTCAACATAACGATCAACATTATCTTGAGCGATTTTTTCTTCACTTTCTTTCTTTTCTTCAGGTTTTCTCTTCTTAATAACTAAATGGATAACGAAAGCGATACCACCAATTACGGCAGCAAGTAAAACAACAACTAAGAATATTGCCCATCCTGGGAAACTTGATGCAAATACGATATTTAAATTCATAATTAAACTCCTTATTAATTTTTCTTTACTGGCGTATAAATAAATTTATTTCTCAATGAGTCTTTTTTATAATACCCCAAAAATACAAGATGGTCCATACTGCTTCTAGCAGTTTCATAAGCGCAACCTAAACTTTTCTTGAATTGAGAAATTGTGTAGGACATGCCTAATGTACAATGACGAGCATAGAAGTAAGCTTGAGCTCTACTTAATGCAGGATTCATTTCAATTAAATGATTTTCAAGACGAGTAGCATCTTCTTCACTTAATCCACTTGGAACATTGCTAATTGCTATGCTTTGAGTGTAACTAACTGGAGATGGTGTATCCGCTGGTTTATATTGAATAGGATTGTTAATAGGAGCGGTTTCTTTTTTATTTATTTCTCCGCTATTATCAACTTTTTCTCCAACACTAAAATCTGGATCTATAACTGGTTTCTCTTCTTCTTTTTCATACATTTCTTGACTAATAACAGTATTTCTTGCTTGATTTACATTATTTAATGCTTTATCAAGTAATGCAGATGTCTTATTAGCAATATATAAAACAAAATAAGTTAAATCGAAAGTTTTTTGAGAATCAATTAAGCTTTTTTCGAATTCTTCTCTATTTATTAATAATGATTCAAAATCGATTGTTGAAGCAACTGATCCGATATCATTAAAACCGATAATCTTTTTAAACAACAAAATCGACATATCTTCACTATAAGTCTCAAACGGTTTTACATAATACATATAATATAAACTAGCTGCCGCTTTCACAAATAAGCTAGAAGTAGAATAATTGATGAATTTAAATAAATCATCCATTGAGTTTCCGATGGCTGAAGATGGAATTCCTAAATAAACTTTTCCAACTAAAACCTTACTACCCATATCACTTATTTCAGAAGTTCTATAAAATTCATTTAATTCATCAGTTCCCATCAAATAACTATAGAAATCACCAAGAATTGAGTCATTTACTTCACTTAAAGGATTATTTTCGATTTCCTTTAAACATCTAAAATATCGATTTAAAATCATAAAATTAGGTGGTAATACACTTAATTGATTAGTAACAATTTGATTTAAAACAGAGTCATCAACATCAAGTTTATATTTAGTAGCCAAAGATCTTAAAATATCGGTATAACTTAATTTTAAGTACTCTTTATCGGCCTTTTTAGCTGAAAGCTGAAAATAAGAAGTGGTTAACTTAAGTAATTTTCTCTCAACTTCATTAATTTTATTTGTAACATAAGGTGTATAACAAACTGAAAAGTTTGCACCAGTTATATGTTTGAGACTAAGTTGCTTATTAAAATGTGAACGGTGTTCAATGATATTTGCCCAAATATTATCAATAAGTGGGGTTTTCATGTAATTTACAACTTCTTGGTAAGTAGCGTATGTTTCATCGCTAAATTTGACTGCAAGTTCATTACTCATATGTTTTGCCTTCCTATCTAGTAATATTATATTTAAATTTTAATTAAATTAAAGTTAAAATTACTAAAATTATACTTAAAAAATACTAATTAATGACTAGTTACCACTACTACTTCTCTTAAAAATTTTTATTTATCATCGTCAATTGATAATAAACTCATGAAAGCTTCTTGAGGAACATCGACAGATCCAATGGATTTCATTCTCTTTTTGCCTTCTTTTTGTTTTTCAAGCAATTTCTTTTTACGAGTAATATCTCCACCATAACATTTGGCTAAAACATCTTTTCTAACTGCTTTTATATCAGCTCTCGCAATAACTTTTCCGTTTATTGCAGCTTGAACAGGTATTTCAAATTGTTGACGTGGTATAACGTCTTTTAATTTCGAAACCAGTTTTAATCCACGGTTATAGGCGAATGGTTTATAAACAATACTGCTTAAAGCGTCGATTACATCGCCATTTAATAAAATATCCATTTTAGCTAAATCTGATTTTCTATATTCAGAAATTTCATAGTCAAATGAAGCATAACCTTTTGTATAACTCTTCAATTTATCAAAGAAATTATAAATAATTTCACTTAAAGGCATCTCATAAATTAAATTCATACGAGTTTCATCAAAATATTGTAAATCTTTATAGATTCCCCTTCTGTCTTGGCAAAGATTCATGATTGGTCCAACAAATTCTTTTGGAGTCATTATTTGTGCTGTAACATAAGGTTCTTCAATGTATTTAATTGTTGTTAAATCAGGTAAATCACCAGGATTTTCAAGATTAATTACTGTCACATCGTCAGTTAAATAAACTTTATAAACAACGCTAGGAGCGGTTAAAATTAAATCAAGATTATATTCTTTTTCCAATCTTTCTTGGATGACATCCATATGCAACAAACCTAAGAAACCACATCTAAAACCAAAGCCTAACGCTCTACTTGTTTCGGTTTCATATTTTAAACTGGCATCATTTAAACTTAATTTTTCTAAGGCGTCTTTTAATTCGCCATATTTTCTCGAATCTGAAGGATAAACACCACAATAAACCATTGATTGGATCTTTTTATAACCAGGTAATGGTTTTGCAGTTGGATTATCAGTTAAAGTTATGGTGTCACCAACGTGAACATCATGAATATCTTTAATTTGTGCACATAAATATCCAACTTCACCACAATCTAATTCAGTTTTACTAATTTCTTTAGGTGTTCTAATTCCTAATTCAGTAACTTGATAGTCTTTATTATGACGCATTAAGTGGATTGAATCTCCAAGTTTAATGTGACCTTCTTTGATTCTAATCAATACAACAACACCACGATAAGAATCGTAAAAGCTATCAAAAATTAAAGCCTGTAATGGTTTATCGTTATCTCCACCAGGAGCAGGAATATCTTTAACAACACGTTCTAAAATTTCTTTAATATTTTCGCCAGTTTTAGCACTAACTGCAATAGCATTTTCGCCATCTAGTCCGATTTTTTCAGATATTTCGCGTTTAGTCATTTCAACCATTGCACTTGGTAAATCAATCTTATTAATGACAGGTAAAATATATAAATCATTATCGACAGCCAAATAGGTATTAGCTAAAGTTTGGGCTTGAACACCTTGAGTTGCATCAACAACCAAAAGTGCGCCTTCACAAGCAGCTAAAGATCTGCTGACTTCATAGGTAAAATCGACGTGCCCTGGAGTGTCGATAAGATTAAAAACATAAGTATTTCCATCGTCCGCTTTATATTGAACAGTAACGGCATTTAATTTAATTGTAATGCCTCTTTCCTTTTCAATTGGATTATCATCCAACATTTGTTGGCTAATATTACGTTTTTCAATGGTATTTGTTAATTCCAAAATACGATCAGCTAATGTTGATTTTCCGTGGTCTATATGCGCAATAATGCTAAAATTTCTAATCTTCGATTTATCGTAATTCATATTTCCATAGCATTATATCAGTTAATTTATGCTTTTTCGTTAATTATTATAAAAATTATCTAAACAATTTTTAATATCATCACAATTTTTAACAATTTCATTATTGCTCCAAGAATTCGCGAACAATTCTTTAAAATTTTTATAACTATAACGATAATCTAAAAGAAGCGCCACTCCTTTATCTTGAGGAGTTCTAATAAGCCTTCCAACTGCCTGCATTACCTTATTAACACCAACATTTGAATAAGCATATTCGAAGCCGTTTAATCCGATTGAATCATAATAATTTTTTAACAAATTATTTTCAAAAGATAACATAGGTAAACCAACTCCAATAACAACGGTTCCAATTAATCTCGATCCAACTAAATCAATTCCTTCACTAAATATTCCGCCTAAAACACAAAAACCAACAAATGATTCATTTGGATTTTCTTCAAAAGAATTTAAGAACTCATCTTTTTCAATAAAATTCATGTATCTCTTTTGAAAAATGCATTTAAAGCTCGATTTGAGCGTAGATTTTTCTAACATGTCCAAATATTCAAACGATGGGCAAAAAACGATGTAATTGCCTGTTTTACCATCGACAAATGTCTTTATTTCTTTAATAATTTCACCAATAGATTTAGTTCTGTCTTTATAAAGCAATGAGATCGAATTATTCACTAATAATTTAAAATTATTTTTAGGAAAAGGAGAAGGAATTATTAAATCCTTAAAATTATCTCTACCAAAAAGTATTTTCTTATAATAACTCAATGGAGATAAGGTGGCGCTAAAAAACACCGATCCTCTAAATTTATCGACCATATCGTTAATATATAGACTTGAATCAAGACAATAAATCTTTAAAACCACATCATCGAATGTTTGAGAAACATATAAGCTAAATTTTTCGGGGCTAATTTTATAATAATCATAAATTACTAAAAACTTATAGATATCTCTTGTTAAAACATCGACCTCATCGCTTTTAAACCTTTTATGTTTGTTTTTATATTCTTTAATTTCTTTATCAAATTTCGTCAATTGATTAATAAATTCAAAATTGAAGGTTTCAACAACAACGTTTTTACCAGAACTAAAATCAAAATCTAAGAATTCTTTATAATATGAAGAAATTTTTTGAACTCTATTTTTTATAGATTTTAATTTAATTTCGTCAAGTTTTGGTTTCGCCTTCAAGAATGTATTTACGGATAATTCAGCACTATACATATCACGGGATCTACTAATTAAGTTGTGTGCTTCATCAACTAGCATAACCATATTGTATTGTTTATCTGGCGTTTCAAAAAATCTTTGTAACATAGCGATTGGACTAAAAACATAATTATAATCGCATAAAATAACATCACTATATAAAGATAAATCCAAGCTAAATTCGAAAGGACAAATATCATTTTCTTTCGCTATTGAAATAAGCCTTTTATTATCGAAAATTTCATATTTCTCGATAGATTCAGCAATAACATCTTTAATTTTTGAAAAATAATCCTTTGTATAAGGACAATCGTCGGGATTGCATTTGCCGATTTTTTTGCGGTTTAAGCACATTTTTTCTTTTGCAGATATTTGAGTTGTTATAAAACTTAGATCTTTCTTTTTAAAATCGTTCATTGCCTTTAAACAATTAACAAAACCGCTATTTTTAGCTGTTAAATAGAATATTTTATCTATTTCATTATCTTTAACTGAATCTAAAGCACCATATAAAGTAGAAACAGTTTTGCCAATTCCAGTGCTTGCTTCAATAAAACAACTTTCTTTATGATCAATCGAATACTTTGTTGCATCAATTAAATCGCATTGACCTTGTCTAATTGTTTTATAAGGAAAGCAAAGTTTTGCTAAAGATTCATTTCTTAAATTCAACCTTCTTTCAAAAATTGATTTATAAGATATGTAATTTCTTAAATAATAGAAAATTTTACTTTCTAAAATATCGATTGTATAAGAAAAATATTTTTTTAAGCTATCTTTTTTAGTCTGACTTAAATAAGTTAAAGTAACATTTATTTGCTCAAGATTATTTTGTTTTGCGTACATATAGGCATAAAATTCGGCTTGTCCTAAATGCCATTCTGCATTTTCTAAATAAAAAGTCTCTAAATCGATGTTTGTTGTTTTAATCTCATCAATTGTTGCTATACCACTTAAACTAATGCCGTCAGCACGGCCATAGATATCAAATTCATAATCATCTAAAGAAATATCAATTGATAAGGAAACTTCACTCTTATAGTCGTCTCCTTGCCTTAATTGATAGTATCTATGAAGTTTAGTTCCTTCAAGCATACTTGAAGTATTAAAAACACGATCATCAATATCGCCTTTCCTTAATAAAAAATCAACAATTTCATGAACGCTTAGTTTTAACTGCATCATTTTTATAATATTTGTCCAACTTTAAATAAATTTTGATTTCCGTTATAAAAGTCTTTAAAATTCATCACTTTTTTGCTAGGTTTTTGAATTTCATCAACTGATAATGCACCATCTAAAGTGGCGATAATAAAGCCATTTTTTGAATACTCAAGCACTTCGCCAGGTTTACCATTTTTAGAAACAATACTGGTTTTTAATATCTTAATTTTTTCATTATTAAACACAAAATACATACCAGGTTCATAAGAAAGAGCTCTAATTTTGTTAAAAAGAGCAATATTATTAGAATTAAAATTAATCACTTCATCTTCTTTATTAATTTTTGCAGTAAAAGTTACAAGATTTTCATCTTGTTCCACACCTTTATTTTTCCCATCAACAACATCTTGGATTCCATTAATAAAAGCGTCATAAGCGGCATCACTAATTTTTTCTTTTAATGATGAATAATTATCATCATCGGTAATATTGAATTTAGAAACATAGAACATCTTTCCAGCGTCCATTTTATCGACCATTTCCATTAATGTAACACCAGTTTCTTTGTCACCTTCTAATAAACTATATTGAATAGGGCTTGCACCTCTATGCTTTGGTAATATTGATCCGTGAAGGTTAAAAGCGCCAATTTTAGGCAATTCTAATAGTTCATGAGGAATTAATTGACCATAAGCTAAAGTTAAAATAATGTCTGGTTGAATTTCTTTCAAAAATTCATAATCATTTCTAATTTTTACAGGTTGATAAACCTTTATTCCATGCTCCATCGCAACCACTTTAGTTGGAGGAGGAGTAATAATATTTTTTCTACCTTGTGGTTTATCAATTTGTGTGACTAGACCGACAATATTAAAACCATCTTCAATGAGATGTTTCAACACTTTAGCAGAGATATCTGGGGTCCCAAAATATACTATTTTTAATTTCTTAATATCCATTTCGATTATTATAATTTAAAAATACCGTTTTTACGATACCAATTTACAGTTTTTACCTATATTTTCTGTTTGATTTAAATATGTTATTTATGCTATTATTATAACCGTATCGAAAGAGGTAGAATTTATGGCAAACATTAAACAACAAAAGAAGAGAATTATCACAAGCGAAAAAGCTAGAGTTAGAAATATTTCTTATAAATCAAAATTAAGAAGTGCTATCAAGGCTGTTAAAGTCGCTGTTGATGCCAAAGATCAAAAATTAGCTCAAGAAAAGTTAACTGTGGCTTTTAGTGTCATCGATAGATCAGTTGTCAAAGGTATTCAAAAACACGCAACAGCTGCTAGACAAAAATCAAATCTTCAAAATCTTGTTAATAAATTAGGCAAGTAATTAATTTTTTTGATTTCAATAAAACCTCCGATTAATTGGAGGTTTTTTCGTATTTAGAAGTTTAATATGAATGTTTCGAAGCAATAAAATCTATCCACTTCACTATGTTTTATCGATCTATCTAGTTCGTAAAGATCATCTAAAGCTTTTCTGATTCTTTTATAAGATATATTTTTTAAAGTTCTTAAAGTCATTTTCACTCTATATAGGTTAGCATTTAATTTTGTGCTAATATCACTTCCACCGTATCCTTGTTTAGCTAAAATATACACTTCATCATAAAATATTAATGAAGTTGATATCATCGCTACCAAAGAAATAGGTTCAACATTGTACAATTCTAAATCACGATAAATCTTTAAAGCGTTATCTTTATTGTTTAATAATAAATTATTTAAAATTTCAAAAGAATTTTCTTCTAATGGGGCCATCATAACTTCTTTAACATCTTTTAATGTTATTTTGTTATTTTTATATAAAATCAATTTTGTAACTTCATTAATAAAAACATTCAAATCATTGCTTGATCTTAAAACGATTTCATTAATTGCGTCATTATCAATTTCAATATTTTTAAGATTAAAATATTTTCGAACATAAACAGGCCAATCATCCTTAGTTAAATCCTTTAATTCGGTGATTTTTCCATTTTTGCTAATGTAATTCACAATTTCGTTTTTTAGCGCTATTGTGGCCGAATTAACGATTATAACAAGAAGGCAATCAGGATTTTCATTCTTTAAATAATCTAGTAAAATATCAAATTTATTATTGAAAGAAATTTTTGGTTTAATTCTTGCATTACTAAAGTATGATGCATTGTTTAAAACGACCATTTTTTTAGGAAACTCTAGACTAAATTGGCAACATTCGTTTACCACTTCTTCAACGCTAGTTTCTGAAGCATCAAAACGAATAACATTCACCTCATCTTGATTAGGGAATTGTTCTTTAATCAGCTTTTTTAGCTGATTTTTAATCATCATTTGTTGGTTGCCATACAATAAAATTGCCATGCACTTATTGTATTATATTTTGCCTCACTTTTTTACATAAACTTATAAGAAATCGTTCCTTCTTGATCCGTTCTTCTCACTTTAATTTGATATTTATCTAACAAAGTTAAAGTCTCTTTATTTGGATGATGAAATTTATTGTTAAGTCCACACGAAATAATTGCTTCTTCTGGACTAACTCGATTAATAAAATCTTCACTACTTGATGTATTACTACCATGATGACCAATTTTTAGATAATCGCAGTTTAATTCGATATTATCTTTTAAAATTTTGTTTTCAACGCTTTTTGGAGCATCTCCCATAAATAAAAATCGTTTTTCTTTAATTTCTGTATATAAAACTAAAGATTTGTCGTTTTCTTCGGTCGCTTCATCCTTATAAACATTAAGATTATCAAAGGTAATAGGCCCAATTTTGACAGGAAAGATCGAATCGTAATTATAGACATTCTTTACTTTAAAATTGCTCTTAAGGCTATCTAATGCTCCGCAATGATCATAATCGTTATGAGTAATAAAAATTGAGTTTATTGAATAAATTCGTTTACTTCTTAAAAAAGGAATTAGGTTTTGAGTTGCTATATCTGTATAAGTTAAGCCACCAGTATCAATCAATATTGCTTCTTGACCAATTCTAATTAAAGTTGAATCTCCTTGGCCAACATTAATAAAATCAACTTCTGTGATTAAAGCGTTTTCTATTGGTAAACAATAAATCGCTAAAGAAACTGTCAAAAAACTTACATATTGCTTAGCTTTTTTACGATAATTAACTTCAATAAAATACATGCAAACAACAAGCAAAATATAATAAATCCCCATCATATATTGATTCATTTTTGAAACATTGATGTTAACACTATCAATATTGATATATCTCAATATTTTGCCGGCAAAATCGAGTATATTGTCATAGAAATTGAAGTATATTCCATAAAATGATCCGACCAATAAAACAAAAATAAATTGAAATATTGGCAATAAAACAATATTAAGAACAATATTTAAAAAATTGAAACTGTTATACATGTTTATTACAAAAGGCAAGAGAATGAAGAACATGATAATTGATTGCACTATTTTTCTATCAAAACCTTTTCGATATTTATTGAGTAATAACCGCGAAAAGTATAAGAAAAAATATATTAAATACGGAATTACGAAACTAAGTTGATATATAAGATAATGATCAAATAATAAAAACACAATTCCACTAATTGATAAAAAATTAATCCTCGAAATTCGTTCCTTAAATACGTAATTGTTTAGTATGGAAAATAAATAAAAAACAATTACTCTAATCGTCGTAAAACGATTAATTGTAAATAATAAATAAGGAGAACATATTCCTAATGAAACGAATTTTGCGGTTGATTCTTTTAATTTAATTCCTAATATTTTAGCTATTCCATACAATAAAAAGTTTAAAAAGACTCCTGTAATCGAAAATAAATTCATGATATGGATATTTTTTGCTTTATTGATTAACGACGAATTTTTTAGCGAATCATTAAAAATCAATGAGGAAGCAAAGGATCTACTGTCACTTGTCGAAAATTTTTCTAAAATTTTGAGTTTATATGCATCAAAGTCTAAAGGAAAACGAATAATGTTTTCAATATTTTTAACGTAGATTCCTTCAACAACCCCTTTATTTCTAAGATATTCTCCAAAATCAAAACCAGATTCAAGACTAGAAAAACTATAATCAAATCGGCTACCATTTATTTTAATTAAACTATATAAACGCACATCTTCTGTACACGGGACATAAAATTTTTCCAAACCGTCAAAGAACACGAAATAGTTATCAGTACTATCAATAACTACACCAATACAATTCTCATTTTGTAGCGATTTAATATTTAAATTGCTTTTCACTAGTCCAAAAGCAAGAAATATAATCGCTATTATCGCTATTTTTCTATTCTTTTTAAACTTTAATAAATAAATTATTAAGGCTAATACTAATAGAATAATCCCTATAAAATAAGTATTTAAACTAATTAGAATTAATCCACTAACGTATGATAAAAAGAATAAGAAAAATAGCATTTTTAATCATGAAGAATTATATAATTTTTACACATATTAAACTTTGCATAACCAACGCCGCTAACGTTCATCAAAGATTCTAATGTGTAGAAAACACCATTTGCTTCACGATAACTAACTATTGAAGTAGCAATTGCATCTCCAAAACCATTTATCGTTAAAAGTTCCTCTTTAGTTCCGTCATTTATGCTGACTTTACTAATAGGTTCATTACTGCAAATATCGCTGTTATCATATTTTGGTGGAATATAATAAGAGGTATTTGCCTCTAAAACTGCTTCAAGATTAAAACAACGATCATCTCCATTTGTATTCAAACCTCCACTGGCACCTAATAAGTCCTCCATTGTTGGTTTGTCTTCTGTGAAAACATAATCGCCTGGGCTACTAACTTCGCCTGTTACACCGATAGTTATTGATGTTTTGTCATCAACTATGGTTGTAGAGCCTCCTCCAGCTCCTAAATCTAAATTAGGATCAACGAACTGGAATGCCACTAAACCAATAATTGCACAAACACAAACAACTACAATTACTTTTAAAACCATTTTTACACCTCCTTACATACAAGATGCCAAAAGGAAGCGATTTTTATACCCTAAAATTAAAAAAAGTAATAGTTTTTACTATTACCTTTTTAAAATTTAATATTTTATCGATTATTGAGTGACTTTAACATCAACAATTTCGACATCATATGGATTAGCAACACCTTCAATTGTGACAATGTCACCAACTTTATGACCTAATAAAGCAGAACCAACAGGAGAAACGTTACTAACTTTAATTTTCTTTGGATCAGTTAAAGCATCACTCTCTTGGCTAGAAACAAGTTGGAAAATCTTCTTGATTCCGTTTTTAACAAATTTGACAGTAATTGTTTTACCAATACTAACACCTTTATCATTCTTTTTAACATCGACGATTTTAGCATTTGCTAAGATCTTTTCGATTTCTTTAATACGGCTTTCAACTTCAGCTTGTCTATCTCTAGCGGCATCGTAATCAGCGTTTTCACTTAAATCGCCCATACCTCTAGCATTTTGTAAAGCTTCATAAATCTTTGGACGTTCGATATCAATTAATTCTCTATATTCAGCATTAAGTTTATCAACACCCTCTTTTGTAAGCTCTATATTCTTATTTGTAATCATAGATTTCTCCTTATATAAATTGCGTTTGTAATTATAGCAATATTTTACTTTAAAGTATAGTTTAAATCACGAAAAAGTCAGTAAACATTACATTATTAATTAATAAAATCTTTAAAAATTAATAAATTATTTACTATCCTTTAATTCTTGAATTTTATCGTCGTTATTAAATGCATCCAAAACTTCGTTAGCTTCGGCGATTTCTTCTTCGTCTTCTACTTCAAATAACTCTTGATTTTCGTTATATTTCATCAAGTAGATATCTTCTGGGGCATCTGGTGAATAAATGAATACATATTCAGAATTTCTTTCCTTATTTTCGTAAGTGAAAAGAATCTTCATTAAATATTCTTTACCTTCGTCATCATAGATTGTGATGTCATCACCGTTATTTTTTGTCATAACTTTTACTCCTTATAAAATCTTCTAATATAATCTCAGCACTAACCATATCAATAATTTCTTTGATCTTTTTCTCTTTTAAACCAGCTTCATGAAGTCGATCACGAGCTTCGATTGTAGTAAAAGATTCATCAAAATAATAGACAGTAATTTTAGGTTTTATTATCAATAAATCTCCAATAAAACGCCTAACTGAAGCGCATCTTTCGCCTTCTTGTCGATCTAATTGAAGAGGTAAACCAATAACAATATTGTTAATCATTTCTTCATCAATATATTCACTAACTCTCTTTAAAGCTTTTTTGTAATTGCCTTTTTCGAAGCGAAAATTTTCGCGTCCATGGCTAATACCTAAAGAGTCGCTAGTAGCGATACCAACAGTTGTTGTTCCTAAATCTAAACCGATAAATTTTTCCATTTATAAAATTACTTTAATTATCTTATCAATTTTTGAAACATCTTGCACGCTTCCTTGTGCCATATCTGGTTTTCCGCCACCATTTCCGCCAAGAAGAGGAGCAACTTTTCTCATTAACTCACCAGCTTTTATGCCTTGAGAAATTAAATCTTTGCCAACAGCAACAATAATTGGATGTTTTCCTTCATCGTTTCCGACTAAAACCATAATATAGTTGTCCATTTTTGATTTAACACTATCTAAAATATCCATTAATCCAGCTTTGTTCATATTATCAAAATACTTAACCAAAACAGCTTTTCCATCTTTCTCTTGTATCTCATCAAGAACAGAAAGACAGGACATTTGTGCTAGTTTTTTGTTCAAAGTCTCATATTTTGTCTTGTAATCTTTAATGTCGTTTTCAAGTGAATGAATACGAGTATCGATTTCAGGATAGGAAGAAGCACCTAAAATATCACGAGCATTGTTTAAACAATTAATTTCATCTCTAAATAAATTATAAGCGCCTAAACCTGTACGAGCTTGAATACGTCTAACACCGCTTGCAATAGCACCTTCAGATTCAATTCTAAATACACCGATATCACGGGTATTATTTACATGGCATCCACCACAAAATTCTTTGCTGATGTTACCAAAGCAAACAACTCTAACTGTTCCTTGATATTTACCATCAAATTCAGCGATAGCACCGGTCTTTTTAGCTTCATCTAAAGGAAGAATTAAAGTTTTTCTTTCGATAGCTTGAGCAATATATTCGTTGACCATACGCTCAACTTTTACTAAATCTTCAGGTTTTACTTTCTCAAAATATGAGAAATCAAATCTAAGGTAATTTTCATCGACATAACTACCTTTTTGCTTAATTGTTGGTCCTAAAACACTGATTAAAGCTGCTTGAAGAAGGTGAGTAGCACTATGATTTTTCATAGTTGCTTCATGAGTTAATTTATCGATATCAAGAGTTACTTCATCACCTAATTTAATCGATCCATAAATAACTTTAATTTCATGAAGGTGTTCGCCATTTGGAGCTTTTCCAACATGAGTAACATCTGCACGGAATTCTTTATTTTCAATAAATCCTTTGTCGCTAACTTCTCCACCCATTTCGGCATAAAAATTAGTTTTATCAAAGACAACTTCACCATAATCATCGATAGAATCGACTTTTACGCCATCTTTAAATAAACCAATAATTTTAGCTTTAATTGTTTTATCTTCGTATGTATAAACACTTGGAAGATTAAAATCTAATAAATCTTTTGATTGTTTATTGAATGATTCAATGACCTTACGAGACTTTCTTGCAAGCTCTTTTTGAGCTTCCAAACATTTATTAAATCCTTCAATATCCACTGCAAATCCCTTGTCTTTTGCAATTTCTTCAGTTAATTCAATTGGGAATCCATAGGTATCGTAAAGCTTAAAAGCATCTTCTCCGGAGAGAGTTTTGCCACCTTTTTCAAGTTCACTATAAAGAATAACTTCACCACTCTTTAATGTTTTAATAAACTTTTCTTCTTCAGCTTTAATTTGCTTTTCAATAAAATCTTTTTTCTCAATTAAATAAGGATAGAAACTCTTCATTTCTTCAATAACGCTTGGAACTAATTTATATAAGAATGGTTCAAAAATACCTAATTTTTGAGCATATCTCATGGCTCTTCTAAGCAATCTACGTAAAACATAACCTCTACCTTCATTACTAAAAGTGGCACCATCTGCTAAAGCAAAAGTACAACTTCTGATGTGATCTGCAATAACTCTATAAGGCATTAAATATTCGCCTTCATAAGGTTTTTTGCAAATTTTTTGAGTTGCTTTAATAATTCCGCTAAATAAATCTGTTTCAAAATTTGTGTCTGTTTCTTGAAGAACGCAAGCAATACGTTCAAGTCCAGCACCTGTATCAATATTTTTATGTGGTAATTCTTTATAGTCTTTTCTTTCAACACCATTAACGGCATTAAATTGACTAAAAACAATACCCCAAATTTCAACATAACGATCATTTTCCATATCATCAGCTAATAATTTAATTCCGATATGTTCAGGATCCCATTTTTCGCCTCTATCGAAGAAAACTTCAGTGTTTGGTCCGCATGGTCCTTCACCAATTTGCCAATAATTACCTTCTAATGGAATTAAGTGACTAGCTTCAACACCCTCTTTTAACCAGCACTCTTTAGTATCTAAATCGCTTGGATTGTAGGTAAAATAAAGCTTATCTTTTGGCATGGCAAAATATTTTTCACCTGTAAGAATTTCAAAAGCCCAATGAATCACTTCTTTTCTGAAATAATCACCAATTGAGAAATTACCTAACATTTCAAAAAATGTTTGGTGTCTAGCAGTTTTTCCAACATTATCAATATCGTTTGTTCTAATACATTTTTGAACATTAGTGATGCGTTTGCTTTCTGGCATAACCGAACCATCAAAATATTTTTTTAATGCGGCTACACCAGCATTAATCCACAATAAAGTTGGATCGTTATTTGGTACTAATGAAGCACCTGGCTCGATCATGTGTCCTCTTTCGTGGAAGAAATTCAACCATGTTTCTCTAATTTGTTGACTTGATAATTTTTTCATAAATTTGTCTCCTTAAATAAAAAAGTCCCTAGCAAAAATTTGCCTAGGAACGATGTTTTCGCGGTACCATCCTATTTCTTGTAATAATTTACAAGCACTTAGTTTATTTGTTTTTCGTTACAAACAACGTAGTAATTAACTATAGTCTTGAAGTGGCTCATCTTTTATTTTATAGGACTTTCACATCAATCAGTCTTCTCTTGATATAAAATTAAAGATTTTTTCTTCGTCAATATAATAAAATAATAACCAAGTAAATTAAAGCAAAATCGCTTAAATTTACTTCAAATCTATTAATATAGGTTTGTTATTATAAATTAAGTAAATGGCTTTAGTTTTCTTAAATTTAATACTAGCACAGAAGTTTTTATCAACTGCTGGGCCATTGACAGTAGTAAATTTAATTTGTCTATTGAGAGGAACACGACTTATACTAACAAAATCTCCGGTTAATAATGATTTTTCGTTAGTGTGAAAATACTTCACAATTCTCTCTTTCTTGATTGTTAATAAAATACCTACAACAAGAACAAACATATCGATTACAGCGACAATAACACCGATTATAATTCCAGCGATATTATTGAAATAAATAGCTGAAACTAGAACATAGGCTGATAATAAAACAAAAATAGAAAAAACGATGAATATTAGCCAGCTATAGTATTTTTCAAATAGAGTCTTTTCCATAATTAATCCTTCTTTTTAAATATTTTATATTAAATTGATTATTTTTAGTAGAAATTTACCAGAAAACAACAATTAATAACTTCTAATGACACCTTTATAATAGACTTTATCTATTAATCCGCCACCTAAACAGCAATCTCCATCATAGAAAACACATGCTTGACCAGGAGTAACAGCTTTATAAGGTTTATCATAAATTAATTTGATGTTTCCGTCTTCTAAATTATGAACGGTAACCCCTAAATCTTGTTGACGATATCTAAACTTAACACAAATATGTTTACCTTCTTCAATTGGTTCATTAAATAGGTTAATTGTATTAATTATTGCTTCATCAGTAAGTAAATGCTCATCTTCATCACCTTGAGCGACATATAAAATGTTATTTTTAACATCTTTTTTACAAACAAACCATCCGCCTTGAGTATTTTGATCTTTAATTCCACCAATACCAAGGCCTCTTCTTTGTCCTAAAGTGTAATACATAACTCCATCATGAATTCCGATGACTTTATTAGTTGAAATATCACGAATTTCACCCTTTTTGCTAGGAATATAATTCTCTAAAAATTCTTTAAAATTTCTTTCGCCAATAAAACAAACGCCAGTTGAATCTTTTTTGGTTTCAACACTGGTTAAATTAAGTTCTTTAGCAATCTCTCTAACCTCTGGTTTGGTTATATCTCCTAAAGGAAATAAACAACTTGCGAGTTGATCATGACTTATTTGACTTAAAAAATAAGTTTGATCTTTATTTAAGTCTTTAGCCTTATACATATAAACTTTTCCGTCAATATCTACACGTTTTGCATAATGTCCCATGGCAATCATATCGCAACCATTTTTCTTAGCAAAATCTAAAAATGGACCGAATTTAATATATTTATTACAAAAAACATCTGGATTTGGAGTTCTTCCTTTTTTATATTCATTAAGGAAATAAGTAAAAACGTTATCCCAATATTCTTTTATAAAATCAATTCTTAAAAATGGAAGATTTAAGTCTTCTGCAACCTTTTTAGCATCTAAATAATCCTGTTCTTGAGGGCAAATTCCATCATCAACAGTAGGATTTCCTAACACATCATTATTGGCCATAGAATCCCAATTACGCATAAAACAACAAACTACATCGTAGCCTTGTTTTTTTAATAAATAGGCGGCAACTGCGCTATCAACTCCGCCACTTAAACCTAACATTACTTTCATACGTTCAAATTATAAAGTTTATAAGTCTATAAATAAAGCAAAAACAAAATATTCAAAGTAATAAAGTTAATTATTTATAGTTTTCGATATCATCTTTTTATTCGTTAGATGAAACGTTCACCATATAATTATTTGTTATAACAGGACTAATGAAACAAAGATAAAGCCCTAAAAATAGGGGAATTATTATAATTTGCAATATTCCAAACAATTTCCAATCAATAACATAGATTTTTAAAACTGAACAAAAAATGACAATGTACTATTTAACTTCTGTTTTATATGGTTCTTTTTTATTAGTTTTTTTATTCTTTTGATATTTTTTAATAATACGTTTTTTCTCTTTAAGCGTTATAACAAATGGCTCGAAACCATTTCCATTTATAGCTTTTGCTTGAACGAAGCTAACAAAGGCGTTTTTATCGATTGCAGCTATAAAAGATTTCAATGAGCTCATCTCAATTTTTGAGATTATAACTCTTAACATTTTACGTTTTTCGCCGGTATATCCACCAATTGTATTAACAAGTGTTGAAGCTCTTCCAAGATCATTATGGACATAATCTTTAATTTCTTCATTCTTATCAGAAATAATATCTACAATAATGAATGAGTTGGTATAAATATAAATAAACTGAACTGAAATAGCACAAACGAAGGCACTAAGAATGCCAACTAGTGCAAGTTCCCAGTTTTTAAAAACAATTAAGCCAATAATTATTAGAGAACCATCCTCAATAAAGCCAGATAAATCTTGTTTAATACTCGTATATTTTGCAATTAAGAAGCTTATTACATCAAATCCACCAGTTGATCCGTTTCCAAGATAAGCAAACGAAACACCGGCACCACTTAATAAACCGCCAAAACAGGCAGCAATAATCAATAATGAAAGTTCTATATTTCCATTAGCATCTATATGCCTTGCATACATATCTGATATTCCAACCAAATCATTAAAATTTATACGCAACAATAAAGAATAAAATAAAGGGAAGGCCAATGTTCCAAGTAATGTATGGAATGTGAATTTCTTTCCTAGAGTTAATAAACTGACCAACCATAAAATAATTTGCATGGCGATCATAACAATATCTGTAAAATCAAAACCGAATAATGGCTCCAAATAATGATTAACAATAATGGCTAATGAGTCAACGCCACCATTAACAATATTGCATGGCATAATAAAAATTGCATCAGCTAATGCCAGCAAGAAACAACCCAATAATACTAACGATATATCTTTAACTTCTGTTTTAAATTTTTGACTAAAAATAAATTTTTTCATATAGTTCCCCCTTTATTTCCCGGAACTAAAAAGCCCCAACCATCAACTTTCGTATTATATCATAAAATTAGTTGTAAATGGACAAAAACGGCCATTTTTAGGCAATTGTTGACAATTTTCACTTAAATGAGCAATAAGTTATTTGACTATATTTTGCGAATTAACTTTATTATCGATAAAATCTTGAGCGTTTTGTAACGTTGTTTTAGCGATTGCTAACAAGGCTTCTTTTGTTAAAAAAGCTTGATGTGAAGTAACAATTACGTTTGGAAAAGAAAGTAATCTTGCAGTAACACTATGCTCCAAAATATCACTTTCTCTATTCTCAAAAACATTGTTATTTTCTTCTTCATAAACATCTAATCCAACACCGAAGAATTTCTTCTCTCTAATGCCTTGAATTAAATCGTCTGTATCGATCAATCCACCTCTAGATGTATTGATTAAAATGACACCAGTTTTCATTTTAGAAATAGTAAATTTATTAATCATATGGTAAGTGTCGTCGAGCAATGGACAATGTAATGAAATAAGATCGCTCGTTTTATATAATTCGTCTAAAGTAACATATTTCACTAAATCACTATCTTTTCCAGGGAATTTATCATAAGCAATAACTTTCATACCGAAACCATTGCAAATTCTAATCATTGCTTGGCCAATCTTTCCAGTTCCGATGATTCCTGCAGTTTTTCCATAAAAATTAACACCAACAAGACCATTTAAAGAGAAATTATTTTCTCTTACTTTTATGTAAGCTTTATGTATTTTTCTATTCACTGCTAAAGCTAATGCCATAGCCATTTCTGCGACCGCTTCTGGAGAATATCCAGGAACACGAAGAACTATAATGCCTTTAGCATTGCATTCATCCAAATCAACATTATTATAACCAGCGCATCTCATTAATAAGATTTTAACGCCATGACGTACTAAAGAATCGATTACATCTTTATCAATTGTTGAATTAACAAAAGCGCAAACCGCTTCAAAACCTTCGGCTAAATGGGCAGTATGTCGCTCTAAGTCACCTTCTAAAAAATCTATTTCAATATCCTTGAAATTCTTTAAAGCTTCATTGAACGCTTCTTTTTCGTATTCTTGAGTTCCGTAAAATAATATTTTCATATCGCTTACCTCCATAAGAATTATAAATCATGTAATAAACAATTTAAAAATAAAAGCGTTTACAATATAAAAATTATTTTAAAAGGTCCTTACTATCAAGCATTAAAGTAAACGGACCATCATTGATCAATTCAACTTTCATATCAGCACCAAAAACACCAGTAGATACCTTAAAATCAAGATTTCTTAGTTCTTGGTTAAAGAAATTGTATAAATTACTAGCTGTTTTTTGCTCCATACAATCTGTAAAAGATGGACGATTGCCATGTTTTGCATCGGCGTATAAAGTGAATTGAGAAACACTTAAAATTTCACCACAAACATCACTTAAACTTAAGTTTGCCTTTCCTTCGCCATCCATAAATATACGTAATTTTGAGATTTTTAAAGCCATTTTCGATGCAATTTCTTCTGTATCGTTGTGAGTAAAACTCACTAAAAGCAAATAACCTTTATTGATTGATGAAAAAAGTTTTTTATCAATTGTTACACTAGCCTTAATCACTTCTTGCAATACTACTCGCATAATTAACTCCTATTTAACCTCAATATTGTTTTTATCTTTTTCAAGAATGTCCATAACTTCCATATAACGATGTTCCAAAGCATCTTTTTCTTCTTGGAGTTTATCAACTTCATCATAAGATTCAAAATCATCTTCTAAAGCCTCGTCAATTTCAGCAACACGTTTTTCAATATCACTCATTTCTTTAGAGTATTCTTGAACTTTATTGTTGGATAATTTTTCTGGACGAACAACTTTTGGATGTTCGATATCCTCAATCTTTATCAATTTTAATTCTTCGTTACGTTTTTCAAGCAAAACATGTAAACGATTATAATCACCTTCAACAAACATCGAATAATCTCGAGATAAATATAATGTGTAATCCGCTAATTGGTTAATAAAATAACGATCATGAGAAATAAAGATAATGGCACCTTTATAGGCATCAAGAGCTTTAATTAAACATTCTTTAGTAACCATATCTAAGTGGTTTGTAGGCTCATCAAGAAGCAAAACCTCATATCCACTCAATGAGAAGGAACAAAGAATTAATCGCATCTTTTCGCCATTACTCATCAAAGACGTGTCTTTAAAAACATCTTCACCCTTAAATTGAAAGGATCCTAAGATGGTTCTTAACTCTCTATCTAGCTTAACTGGATATTTATTTCTTAAATAAGTTAAAGCGTTTTCTCCGCTTTTAAAAACATAGTCGTTTTGTTTAATATAACCATAATTAATAGGTCTTAACTCTCTAATTTTTCCACTAATTAAAGGTATTTCCTTAATTATTGATTTTAAGAATGTAGTTTTTCCGATTCCATTATCACCACAAACAGCAATTCTATCTTGCCCATAAACATCAAAACTAAATTCAGGACATAATGGTTTATCATAACCAATTACGACATCTTTAAATTCTAATAATTGTTTAGTAGATAAATTGCCACCTTCAATTTTAAGTTTAATGTTCTTGTTTTCCTTAGTTGGAGGAGTAGTTTT
>CAYQCJ010000011.1:0-37633 GCA_964416025.1 uncultured Staphylococcaceae bacterium
TCGGAAAGAACACATATTGTTTAGAGAGCGAAAACAATTTAATTATTATTGATGCAGGTGTGAAATTCCCTGAAGATGAGTTAACTGGAGTTGATTATGTCATTCCAAATTACCAACATCTTAAAGACAACCAAAGTAAGGTTAGAGCTTTAATCATCACTCACGGACACGAAGACCACATTGGTGGTATTCCATTTTTAGCAAAAACTATTAAAATTCCTGTGATTTATGCTCCACGTCTTGCCGCTGCCTTAATTAGGCAAAAGTTAGAAGACCAAAAAATAAAAGAAAACATTAAAATTGTTGAATATGATAGCAATGATGTCTTTAATATTCCTGATTTTACCGTTTCTTTCTATCGTGTAACCCACTCAATTCCAGATTCTTTTGGAATTTGTGTTGATACTAGCGAAGGAAGAATTGTCGATACAGGAGACTTTAAAATCGATTTAACACCAGTTGGTCCAGAAATGGAAATCCATAAAATGGCAAAACTTGGTAGCGAAGGTGTCGATTTACTTCTTGCTGATTCCACTAACGCGGAAAGAGAAGGATGGACTCCAAGTGAAAAGAACGTCTTAAATTCAATTAACGAAATATTTGATAAAGCTAATGGAAGATTAATTATCTCGACTTTCTCAAGTAACATTTATAGAATCCAACAAATTATCGATTGTGTTATTAAACATAATAGAAAAGTTTATATTGTTGGTCGTTCCATGATTAATACTGTCGAAGTTAGCCGTAAATTCGGTTATGTAAAGATTCCAAACACCTTAATTTTAGGTGATGAAGAATTAAAATCTACAAGAGATTCTCAAATTGTTATTCTTTGTACTGGAAGCCAAGGTGAACCAATGGCCGCTTTAAGTAGAATTGCTAACGGAACATTTAAAGGTTTAAGAATTCAACCTGGCGATACAGTTGTTTTCTCTTCAAGCCCAATTCCTGGAAATGGTGTTTCAATTTCAAAAGTTGTTAACCAATTAACTAGAGCTGGTGCCGATGTTTTGACAAATTCTGTCTTTAAAGATATCCACTCATCTGGTCACCCTTCAAGACAAGAATTAAGAATGAACTTAAAATTGCTCAAACCAACTTATTTTATGCCAGCACACGGCGAATATCACATGCTTAAATTACATGCCGGACTTGCTGAGACTGTTGGAATTCCAAAAGATAATATCTTTGTTCAAGAGAATGGAGACACATTAATTTTAGAGCGCCATAAGATTAGAGTAGGTGAAAGAATCCCTGCCGAAGATGTTTATATCGATGGCTATGATATTAACGGTGTTTCAAGTGCAGTTATTAAAGATAGACACATTCTTCAAGATGATGGACTTGTCTCAGTAATTGTTTCGCTTGATAGCAAAAATAATAGATTACTTGATAAACCAAAAGTTATCACTGTTGGTTTTGTTAGTTACGGAATTTATGAGGATCACCTCGTCCGTCACGCTTCATTAAAAGTTGAAGAAGCCATCAATAATTTATTTAAAACTCAACACGTCACATTTAACGATATTAAAAATACCATTAGATCAGTTGTCTACCAATATTACTACCGTAAGACACAAAGACAACCAATGATCATTCCTTTAATTCTTAATAAAACAGCTGAATAGTTATGGTCGTACTTGGAAGTTCGTCTCCACGAAGAATTTGTTTACTAAAAACAATCGTGGATGATTTTAAAATAATCAAACCAACATTCGATGAAAAATCGATCTCTTTAAGCGATCCTCATTACGCTTTAACAGAAGCTAAAAATAAAGCTTTAAGTGTAAAATCCCTTGTCAATCCCCAGGATTTACTTATTTGTTGTGACACAATTGTTGTTTTAGATAACGAGATTTTTGGTAAACCAAAAGACAAAAAAGATGCTTATAGAATCCTTAAATCTTTAAACGGAAACACTCATAAAGTCATCACTGGTTACACAATTACATACCTTGGAAATACTATTGAAAAAGAAGTCATTTCTTACGTTACATTTAAAAAATTAAGAAGAGAAGAACTTCTCAATTATATCGATAACGAAAATGTTTTAGATAAAGCTGGAGCTTACGCTATTCAAGACGATGAAAAATTCCATATTATTCAAAAAATAAAAGGAAGCCTTACCAACATTATGGGCTTCCCTCTTGAAAGTATAACTGACGATTTAAAGTCTCTTAATATCATCTAAAGACTTATTTAAATTATCTAATTTCTTACCAACTAATATAAGTTTATTCGACATTTCTAGAGTTCTTTCAACTCCATATTTTTTAAGTTCTTCTTTGTTAACTTTACTATAATCAACAAGAACTAAAGTGAGTCGTGTTCCATTAATTGAATGCTCTTTAATGTTTTCATCTCCACCTAAAGCCATAACAATTGTTGCATGATCTTCTTCACTAATTGTGGCCTCAACATCGATTACATTCGATGTTTTTTTCTTTAAATGAACAAAAAGAATTACGGAAACTATAATAATAGCAACAACTAATCCTAAGCCAACTCCTAAAATGATAAATAAATTGCCGTTTGAGGCATTGTCTGCTAATGTTCTCATTTAATAAGTGTCTCCCTTGTCTTTTTAATATAATCTATATCGTGATTTTGTAATACTCTAATCTTTTTATCCGGAGAAATTCTAATTTGGATATCACCTTTAAAAGCATTAATCTTAAGAAATTTGCAATCAAAGAAAATATTAAAATAATCGTAACTAAAATTCGATAATGTTATTGTTTTATCAACATTAAGAACGAAAGGCGAACGAAGCGAATTATATCTTCTATTTGAAATAGGTGCTTTCTCAATAAATTGAAGCATTTCGATCTCATTATCAACGAGTGAGCCGCCCAAAGAGCGAGCTAAACCACTGCTTCCAATTGAAGTTGAAACACAAGCTCCATCGCTTCTACATGTCTCCAAAAATGAGTTATTAATATTGACATCGTATTGAATGCTTGTACCATTACAAGACTCCACACGAATCTCATTTAAAGCGTAGATTTTTTGATTCATAAATTTACCTTCAAGCAAACTTATAGTGCGGATTGGCAAGGAATTTTGAATAATTTCATCAACCAAGTCATCAATATCGTGGTCAGTAAATTCACATAAAAAACCAAGGTTTCCTCTGTTAATTGCAACAAATAATGGATTGAACTCAAAGAAATCGTGAACAGCCTTTAAAAAGGTTCCGTCTCCTCCAACAGAGAAGACAATTTCAGGTACTTTTTCATCCAAAACAAAATGATGTTCTTCTAATTTAAGAATAAGCTTTTTGACCGTTTCTACAGCGGTCTTATCTTTTTTGTAACGTATACAATATCTCATATGTAACACTTTTAAAACTTTCGTAATTATTGTATCATAAAACAGCGAGGTAAAAAGTAATTATGGCAGCAAATATTGAAATTGAAGCTAAGGCTCTTATCACTAAAAAAGAATACGAAAAGATAGTTAAAATATATCAAGGCATCGAAACCGATGAATTTGATCAAACAAATTATTATATCGATACTGAGAAACGTGAAATCAAGGCAATGGGTATGGGATTAAGAATTAGATCGATTAAAGGTTTATTAGAATTAACCTTAAAAGCCCCAATGGCCGAAGGTTTATTAGAAAAGAATCAATCAATTCTTATTCAAGATTATAAAGAATTAGCTTTTAAAAATAAATTTCCATCTGGAAATATCAGTAACTTTATTACAATGCTTGGAGTTGATGTTAAAGATTTAAAGATTATTGCTTCTTTAACTACACATAGAATTGAATATAAAGAAGGAAATTCAATGTTATCAATTGATAGAAACCTTTATAACGGAATCGTTGATTATGAACTCGAACTTGAAGGACCATCACTTGAAATTGTTAAAACCAAACTTGAAGAAATTTGTGTCAAAAATAACATTGTTTATAAGGACAACAAACAATCTAAACAAGCTCGTGCAATGTCTACAATAAATAACTAATAATAATAAGAAAATTAAAATTCACCGGGGATTGACCGGTGAATTTTTTATTTTATACTCTTAAATGCTTCTTCAGCATCCTTAGCACATCCAGGACAAACTTCGCATTTGTTAGGGTGATTGCAAGCAAGTGTTGCTATACGTCTAGCGGCTGGAATAAATGTCGTAATTTCATCTGGATTGTATCCAACTTTAATTCGACGATCATCAACCATAATAGGACGCTTTAAAACGCTTGGATTAGCTCTAATAAATTCAATTAATTGATTAATTGACATCTCATCGACATCAACTTTATTTTCCTTAATAATATTAGATCTTTTAGAAATGATATCATCAGTTCCGTTTTCGCTTTTAGCTAAAATATCTTTGAGTTCAACTGGATTTAAAGTCGATGCAAAAATATTCTTCTCTACATAAGGAATGTCGTGTTCTTTAAACCATAGTTTTGCCTTACGACAACTAGCACAACTAGGTGAAGTGTAAATCGTTATCATACGTTTTTATTTTATCTCATTTTATCTTTATTTAAAAGAACATATATTTTAAGGAAATCTTCCTTAGCAAGTTGATAAATCAAGCCGATATTGATGTTATCACCAACAAAACATTTTTCTTTAATTTTGCTTAATTCTACAAAGTTAATATCTTTGTGTTGATCGCAAATATCTTTAATTTTTGTGAGTTTTAAAGCAATTTCAGCCACAATTTCAATACAATAAGAAACTGCATCTAAAGATTTTTCATCTTCAACAAATTGATTTACATCCAAATCACCAACATATTTATGGGCTTTCATGCACCATCTTCCTAGTCCATAGACTAATTCTTCTTCTTGAGTCATTTTATGCCTCCTTTATTAATCAACAATATTTAAAATTTCGCCAAAATTATCAATTAAATAATCAGGTTTTGTATCTAATATTGCTTGTCTTTCGCCATAGCCATAAGTAACGATAATTGATTTTAAATTAGCGTTTTGTGCTAATTCTCCATCAACATAAGAATCCCCAACATAATATCCGTTTGTGGTATTAAGTGAAAATTTATCAATAATCTTCTCATTTAATAACTTTGGATTTGGTTTACATGGATATTTATTGTCTTGCCCTTGAACGACTTTAAAATCAATATGTCCAAGCTTTTTTTCGATTAATTTTTGCAATATCTCATCAGGCTTATTACTCAAAACCCCTAGCCAATACCCCTTCTTTTGTAATTTTTCCAAGGTTTCTTCAACTTCTGGATAGACTTCACTAACGTATTGAGTTTCCTCATAACATTCTAAGAATAATTCGTAATCTTTGTCTTCAAATTCTTTAAAAGGCTTCAAAGCACGTTGAAATAAAATCTTTGCACCATTCCCTATAAAGGTTCTAACTACGGATTTTTCATATGTGTAATTAATACCCATCTTTTTAAATGTTAAATTGACGCAAGCAGTAAGTCCTGTAAGCGTATTTATTAAGGTTCCATCTAAATCAAAAATAACAAATTTATCCATGTTTTTATTATATAACATTAGGCTATTTTATAAAGAGATAATCTCTATTATTTTACAATCAAAAAAATAACTAATTCGTCGTTACCATCAACAAATTATTCGTATTCGATGGTGGCTGGAGGTTTACTAGTTACATCGTAAACGACTCGATTAACTCCACTCACTTCATTTACTATTCTAGACGATATTTTTGCTAAAACATCATAAGGCATTTGATAAAAATCAGCCGTCATTCCATCAACCGAAGTTACTGCACGAATTGCGATTGTATATAAATAACTTCTTTGATCTCCCATAACTCCAACCGATTTTAAATTTGTTAAAACGCAGAAGTATTGCCAAATATCCCCTGCCAATCCCCCTTCTTTTACTTCTTCAAGCAAAATTGCATCAGCTTCTTGAACAATTTTTATCTTCTCTAAAGTAATGTCTCCAATAATCCTAATTCCTAATCCTGGTCCAGGAAATGGTTGCCTATTTATTAAATAATCATCCATTCCAAGAACTCTTCCAAGTTTTCTTACTTCATCTTTAAATAACATATCTAAAGGTTCGATTAATTCAAACTTTAAATCTTTAGGAAGACCTCCAACATTATGATGAGACTTAATTAAAGCGCTATTAGCACCAGATTCCACTTTATCGGTATATAAAGTTCCTTGGGCTAAATATTTAAAATCACCTAATTTTCGTCCTTCGTTATAAAAGACTTCAACAAATGTTTTACCAATTATTTTTCTTTTTTCTTCGGGATCAACCACACCCTTTAAACGACTTAAAAACAATTCGCTAGCATCAACATAATGAACAGGAATTCCTAATTTTTCTTTAAAACTTTGCATAACTTGTTGGGCTTCATTCTTTCTTAATAATCCATGATCAACAAAGACACAAGTTAAATTATTTTTAATCGCCTTATAAAGCAAAGTTGCCGTCACTGAACTATCAACTCCACCCGAAATCCCTAGTAAAACCCTATCGGATTTTACTTTTTCACGAATTTCTAATATTTTCTTTTCTGCAAAATCTTTCATCGACCAATCGTGTTTTGCGTTCGTAAAATTAACGAAATTTTCTAATATTTTTAAGCCTTCTTCAGTTTGAGTGACTTCTGGATGAAACTGAAGTAAATAAATATTTTTATGAGCATTCTCAATTGCAGCAAAGGGAGTATTTATTGAAGAAGCAACAGTTAAAAATCCATCAGGAATTTTGGTAACCGAATCTCCATGTGACATCCAGCAAATTGATTTTGGTTTTAATCCATTAAAAATTTTAGATTTAATGTTAATTGTTACTTCGGTCTTTCCATATTCACGTTTATTAGATTTACTAACACTTCCACCTAATTCACTAACGACAAGTTGCATCCCATAACAAATACCTAAAATCGGTATTCCTAAAGATAAAATATCTTTATCAATCTTTGGTGCGTCTTTATCATATATAGAACTTGGGCCACCGCTTAAAATAATTCCTTTTATAGACTTATCCTGAGCAATTTCTTGGCTGGTTATAGTATTTCTCACTAAAGAGGAATAAACGCCTAATTCACGTATTCTACGAGCAATTAGTTCGTTGTATTGGCTTCCGTAATTGATAACTATAATCTTATCCATAGTTAATGATTATATCTTAATGAGGAAACTTCCTCGTTAACAGCTTTATTAGTTTGAAGAGCTAAAGCGCTTAATTTTTGACCAAAAAGAATACACTCTTTTAATGGTTTGCCTTCAATATAATGATCGATTACTCCAGCAAATAAAGCATCTCCACATCCGGTAGTATTTCCAAGTATCTTTTCGGCTTGTTTAACGGCCACAGAAGAGACTTTTCCATTTTCGCCATAAAATGTTTCATCTTTACCTTGAGTGATTACTACAGCCTTAATACCGCTATCTAAAGCCATTTGAACCAAAGTTGCGGCATCGGCTTTAGAATCAAATAAAGATCTAGCTTCATTGATGTTGCATTTAAGCATATGAATGTTTTTTAAATGTTTTTTAAACTTAACAATTTTAATTGCACTAATTCCTTCGACTAAAAATTTTTGTTCTTTAAAGGTATTTAATAAATAACCAATTGTTTCTTCTTTTAAATTTGAATCACAGATGACAAATTCATGATTTTTAATTAATGGTGAGTTAGCATCGATAAAATCTTTATCGATCTCATCGATCACTCGCATATCATTGATGCTTTCATCCATATCATGATTAGAATCGTTAATTGCTAAATAACTGGAAGTAGGAAGACAAGATGCAGGGAAAATCATTTGTACATCAAGACTTCTCATATATTTAACGATATCTTGACCATACAAGTCATAACCAACTGCTGTTAAAAAATAACATTTGTTTCCAATTCGAGCGAGATTCTCGCAAACGTTTCTCATAACTCCCCCATAAGAAATTGAGAGAATTCCTGGGTTCGATGAGTGTTTGATTAGTTTTTTGTTGCTTGTGGCCAAATAATCAATATTTGTTCCACCGATTAGTAAAATTGATTTATCCATAATTTATATTTTAATAGATATTAATGAATATATGAATTAATTTAGCATTAAAATGTAGGTTTTGATTGTTTGGCCACAAAAAAAGACGCCTTTTAGCGTCTTTTATTCTGTATAATCTCCGCTTAATTAATCAGCGATAGCAAGAAGTCTCATAGGAGCGTTGTCACCCTTACGGTTTTCAAGCTTGTAGACCTTTAAGTAACCACCGTTACGTGAAGCAGTTCTCTTAGCTAAATCATTAAATAATTTTTCTAAAGCATTTGCTTTGTCTTCGATATGGTATTGTCTTAAGATGCTAGCAGCTTGTCTTCTGCTATGAAGGTCGCCCTTCTTAGCTAAAGTAATTAAGTGGTCGAATGTCTTAACGACATCTTTAACCATTGATCTGGTGACTGTAACTTTTTCAAAAATAACGAGTTCAGTAACTAAATTTCTTACTTGAGCTTTTTGCTTACTAGAGGTATAAGGGGTCTTAAAACGGACACCACCTTTACCATGTACATTTTTTCTACCTATTTGCATAATTGATCTCCTTAGTCGTTTTTATCATCTTTAAAGTGAAGACCTTTGCCTTCAAGTTTGTCTTTAACTTCTTTAAGAGACTTTTTGCCTAAATTTCTAACTTTCATCATTTCGATTTCGCTCTTTTGAGTTAATTCTAAGACGTTAGCAATTCCAGCTCTCTTTAAGCAGTTATAACTTCTAACACTGAGGTCTAAATCTTCTATCGATAAGTTATCGAAAGTTTCTTCTTTTGGAGCAACTGGATCTTTTTCAAGATCGATATTAGCAAATTTTTCCTCAAGATTAAGGAAGTTGTTGAGATGTTCAATGAGCATCTTGCTAGATAAAGCAATTGCATCGCTTGGCTTAACGGAACCGTTAGTCCAAACTTCAAGAGTTAACTTGTCGAAACGTGGATCGTGACCAACACGGGTTGCATCAACTTTGTAGTTGACTCTCACGATTGGAGAATAGTTACTATCTGTAGCAATTGCTCCATGAGGAAGGCTATATTGCTTGTTTTCTTCGCTTGTAGCATATCCTCTACCATTCTTCATATGGATAACCATATGTAAGTGACCGCCTTCAGCAATGTGAGCAATCACTAAGTCTTTATTTATTACTTCAACACCAGTTGGAGTATCTAAATCTCCAGCAGTAAGTTCTTTTGGTCCATCGACATCGACGGTTGTTTCATAATCCGCTTCGCCAATAGTATCACTTTTAAGAACTAAATCTTTTAAGTTAAGAATGATTTGTGTTAAATCTTCCTCAATACCAGTTAAAGCAGAGAACTCATGGACAGCACCTTCAACTTCAACTGCATAGACTGAAGTTCCGGTTAAACTAGTAAGAAGAGTTCTTCTCATCGCATTACCCAATGTAAGTCCAAACCCTCTTTCTAATGGTTCGCAAACGACTTTGCAATAATGTTCATCTTCGAGAGAAACTGCGATTTTAAAATCTGGTTTTTCGAATGGATGAGCAATCTTTAATTCATTATCTGCCATTTATTTATTCTCCTTTTAAATTAACCACGGGTGCGTTTTGGTGGACGGCATCCGTTATGTGGAATTGGTGTAGTATCAATAATTGAAGTGATTGTAAGTCCAGCAGCAGCTAAAGCTCTGACGGCTGATTCTCTACCAGCACCTGGTCCCTTAACATCAACATCAACTGTTTTGATTCCTTGATCAAGAGCAGCTTTAGCGCAAGCTTCGGCAGCTTCTTGAGCAGCAAATGGAGTAGATTTCTTAGCTCCTTTATATCCTAATACACCACTAGAACTCCAAGCAATAGCGTTACCTTGTTCATCGGTAATTGTAACAATTGTATTGTTAAATGTAGCGTGAATATGAGCAACACCCTTTGTAAAAGTTCTCTTTATCTTCTTTTTACGGGTAGTTTGTTTTTGTGCCATTTTTTCTACCTCCTATTACTTAACAGCTTCTTTTTTATTCGCAATTGTCTTACGTGGACCTTTACGAGTACGAGCGTTAGTTTTTGTTCTTTGTCCTCTTACTGGAAGACCTTTTCTATGTCTAATACCTCTATAACATCCAATTTCTTGAAGTCTCTTGATATTTAACATTGATTCTCTTCTAAGATCACCTTCGGTCTTATAGTGAGCAAGTTCAGCTCTGATAGCAGCAATTTCTTCTTCGCTTAAATCCTTGACTCTCTTACCTTCATCAATCTTACAAGCAGCTAATATTTTTTTACTTGTGGTTGAACCAATTCCGTAAATATAAGTTAAACTAACAACAACAACCTTATCATTTGGAATATCAACACCAACTATACGTGCCATAATTCTTTTTCCTCCAAAAATTATTTACCTTGTCTTTGCTTGTGCTTAGGATTTGAACAGATAACCATAACGGTACCATGTCTTTTAATAACTCTGCACTTATCGCAAATAGGTTTCACTGAGGCTCTAACTTTCATCTTTAATTCCTCCTATTACTTGTGTCTAAAGACGATTCTGCCATTGTTTAAGTCATAAGGTGATAATTCGACTGTAACTTTGTCTCCTGGAAGAATACGAATGTAATGCATTCTAATTTTTCCGGATATTGTGGCATGAATTACAACGTCGTTTTCAAGTTTAACCTTAAAATTGCAATTAGGTAAACTTTCAGTGACTACCGCCTCTACGGTTATAACATCTTGTTTTGCCATTAAATTTCTTCTCCTTTATCTAGAGTAATAATCTCATAGCCAGACTCGGTCACTACTACCGTATTTTCATAGTGACAGCATAATTTCCCATCTTTGGTTCTTGTTGTCCATCCATCGCGATCCACAACTAAATCAACTTTACCTTGATTAACCATTGGTTCGACTGCGATAGTCATTCCTTTTTGAAGGATTGGACCATCATGAATTGAACCGCAGTTTGGTACATATGGATCTTCATGAACTTCTTTACCTACTCCATGTCCAGTGAAATCAGGAGTTACAGTATAACCCGCTTTTTCCGCTGTCATCTGAATGGCATGAGAGACAATACCAAGCCTAATGCCTGGTTTAATTAGTTTTACACCATTAAAGAATGCTTCTCTGGTGGTGTCGATGAGTCTTTGAGCCTCATCGCTAATTTTCCCAACTGGGAATGTACGTGTAGCATCTGCAACATATCCTTCAAATGTTGCCATACAATCACAACTGACGATATCGCCTTCGTGTAATATGGTTTTGCTTGAGGGAATTCCGTGAACTAATACATCGTTAACGGAAATACAGATGTTTCCTGGATAACCTTCATAACCTTTGCTTGAAGGGATACCACCATGACTCGTGATGTAGCTTCCAGCAATTTTATCAAGTTCTTTAGTCGAGATTCCAGGTTTAATGTTTTCTTTTAGGACCTTGAATAATCCTATAAGAATTTCTCCTGCTTTTTTCATCAACGCGATTTCGCGAGGTGACTTAATAATAATAGCCATTATTTAATCACCTTACTTTTTAAAAATCACGTCTAATTGTTCAAGTAGGATATCGAGATCGATTGCACCATCCACATCGTGAAGGATACCTTGATCTTGATAGTATTTAATGAGTGGTTCTGTCGACTTATGATATTCGGAAAGTCTCTCTTTGAGAACATTTTCGTTATCATCTTTTCTCTGAACGAGGTCGCCACCACATAAATCACAAATACCCTCGACTTTTGGTTTCATGAATTTAACGTGATATGGAGCACCACACACTTTACAAACTCGTCTTCCACAAATACGGTCAACTAAGATCGCTTCATCGACGACGATGTTTATAACATACTTTACTGGTCTACCAATTTCGTGACCGATTTCTTTAAGGGCTTCAGCTTGAGCTAAAGTTCTTGGGAAACCATCGAGAAGGTAACCAGTTGCGCAATCATCTTGAGAAAGTCTTTCTCTCACAAGATCGATTGTGACTTGATCGGGAACTAATTTCCCGTCTTTAATGTAGCTATTAGCAAGTTCTCCAAGGGGAGTCTTGTTTTTAATAGCTTCACGGAACATATCTCCAGTAGAGATATGAGGAATACCATACTTTTTTGTAATTCTTTTTGCATTGGTACCTTTACCAGCTCCTGGTGGTCCAATTAGAATAACACTTAACATAAATCTACATTCCTCCTATAACTTCGTCGTAGCTCTTTCCAGCTATTAAACCATTAATTTGGTTATTTAACTCAAGAGCAACACCGACAACAATGATTAATCCAGTTCCGCCGAGAGCGAGTGAAGAGTTATCTCCAAACATTCCGGTGAGAGTCATAACAACAGGGAGAGCACTGATAAATACAAGTGAAGCAGCACCAATAAGAGTTACCCTATTAAGAACTTTCTTAACGTATTTTTCAGTTTCAACACCTGGTCTGATTCCAGGGATATAACTTCCGTTCTTTTGGAAGTTTTCTGCTAAACTTGCAGGATTAATTTGTAAATTAGAGTAGAAGAAAGTAAATGCGAATACGAGTATAAGGTAAATTATTAAGCCCCAAGGCATCATAACACCACCCGTATCGACAAGTTGATTGTATTGGAATATCTTAAGCCATTCAGCATTTGCAGCATCAGTGCTTATGAAGCTAGCGATAACGCTAGGTGCCATAAGGATTGAGGAAGCGAAGATGACTGGAATAACACCAGCGCTATTGACTTTGATTGGAAGGAAACTAGCTTTGCTAAGTTTTTCGTTTCCGCCGCTTCTTGTTGCGTGTTGAACTGGTATTTTTCTTTTACTAAGTTCAATAAAGACAACAAAGGCGATAATAAGACAATAGGCAAGTATATAAGCAAGGAAGGTAAATATACCTTTTGTGGCTTCATAAGAACCATTATTTAAGCTAGTGGTAACCCAAAGGTTGAATGCGCTTGAGATTTGACTTGGCAAATTGGCCACAATTCCAGCAAAGATGATAACAGAGATTCCGTTACCAACACCTTTGACTGTAATTTGGTCACCGAGCCACATAACAAGCATTGCTCCACCAACCATAACCGTAATAACATAGAAATAAGTTAAAGCATTATCATTAAGAGTAAATGAGATCCAATCGGTGTTTTTTGCCGTTTGGAGAATTCCATAAGCTTGAACAGCGGCGAGCATTAAAGTTAAGTAACGTGTCGCCATTTCAATCTTCTTTCTTCCGTATTGACCTTGCTTATTAAGCTCAGTTAAGGCTGGAAGAACATCCATACTCAATAATTGAATAATAATTTGTGCCGTAATATAAGGAGAGACACCTAGTGCGAAAATTGAGAAATTTTGCAAGGCTCCTCCACCTAATAAGTTCATTAAACTTAAGAGGTTGTTCGAATTATTCGATAATTCATCTAATAATTTTGAGGCATCAATTCCGGGAGTTGTAATATTGCAACCAATTCTAAAGACAAACAAAATCATAACCGTAAAGAATATACGATTAACTACTTCTTTGTTTTTAAAAATTGCGATGAACTTCTTCATAATATTAACAACTTATTTATTCTATAACAATTTTTGTTATTCAACAACAACAGCTTCACCACCAGCTTTTTCAATAGCAGCTTTTGCAGTTGCACTGAACTTGTTGGCTTTGACTGTTAATTTCTTAGATAATGTCCCATTTCCTAAAACTTTAAGACCATCTAACTCTTTTTTAACGAAACCATCACTAACTAATTGAGTAGCATCAACAATTGAGCCATCTTTATATGTCTCTAAGACATCAAGATTAATGATAGCGAATTCTTTATTGGTGTAGTTTTTGAATCCTCTTTTTGGAAGTCTTCTCCATAAAGTGATTTGTCCACCTTCGAATCCAAGAGCAACTTTACCAGTTCCTCTACTTTTTTGACCTTTGTTACCGGTTCCTCCGTTCTTGCCTAAGCCAGAACCGAGTCCTCTGCAACGTCTTGTCTTATCTTTTCTACTACCTTCAGTAGGTTTTAAGTTATTTAACATCTTCTTTTACTCCTTTTCTTAAGAGTTCAACATCTTTATAGTTCTTAAGATGTGTAATAGCATCGGTAGTAGCTCTAATAATATTAATTGGAGTTCTACTTCCATAGACTTTACTATAAACGTTCTTAACGCCTGCTAATTCAAGAATAGCTCTGACTGGACCACCAGCGATAACACCTGTACCTTCTGGGGCTGGTTTAAGGAAAACCTTAGTAGCTCCAAATGATCCGGTAATATCGTGAGTGATTGTTCCACCCTTTGTTAACTTGACAGTAATTAAATTACGTCTAGCTTTATCCACGGATTTCTTAATAGCATCTGGGACTTCGCCGCTCTTACCAGTAGCAAATCCATAAACGCCTTTGCCATTTCCGATAACAACAAGAGCAGAGAATTTCATTCTCTTACCACCTTTAACAACTTTGGTGACACGGTTTAAAGAAACAACTCTTTCTTCATACTCTTTTGGAGGATATTTACGATTATTTCTTTGGAATCTTCTTCCGCCTTTTTTAAAATCTCTTCTATTACCATCTCTAGCATCGCCAGAATTAGTTTTTACTTCTTCTGGTTTAGAATCTGTTTTTGTAGTCTCATTAGTGACTACTTCTTGATTTGTTTTATTTTCTTCCATATCTTTCTCCTGATTAGAACTCAAGTCCACCCTTACGAGCAGCTTCAGCTAAAGCCTTGACTCTTCCGTGATAAATATATCCACCACGATCGAATACAACTTTCTTAATGCCTTTAGCTAAACATTTTTTGGCGACATCTTCACCAACTTTGCTCGCTCCGGAAATATTGTTCCCATCAGCTAACTTAAGTGATTCAGAACTAGAACAGACAAGTGTAATTCTCTTAACATCATCGATTACTTGAACTTCAATGTTCTTGTTGCTTCTAAAGACGCAAAGACGAGGACACTCACCTGTACCACTAATCTTAGCTCTGACACGAAGGTGTCTTCTTGTTCTAACAAGATTTTTGCTTTCATTTTTAATCATACATTATGCCCTCCTTATTTCTTTGCTGGTGCACTACCAGCAGCAGCTCTCTTACCTTCCTTATGAACAAGATGTTCTCCTCTATAGTGAATACCTTTTCCTAAGTATGGTTCTGGACGTCTAGCATCTCTAATCAAGGCAGCGGTTTGTCCGACAGCAAATTTGTCAGGTCCACTAACGATGACAGTTGATGTGACATCTTTGATCTTTTGATCAACAACTTGAATTGTGACTTCTGGAAGAGGAGTGACCACAGTGGTCTTTGTGTGACCGACGTGTAAGACAACATCTTTTCCTTTCATCTCAGCTTTATATCCGATACCAACGATATCAAGAGTTTTTGTAAACTCATGATGGCAGCCTTCGATTGCGTTAGCAATTAAGGCTCTTGTGGTACCATGAAGTTGTTTTGTGTGTTTTTCATCGTTGCTTCTAGTAACTTTGACGTGACCTTCTTCAACGACAACATTAATTAAAGGAGCAGCAAATTTGATGTGATCATCGCCTTTTGGTCCTTTAATATCGACGACATTACCATTGACGACAACAGTAACGCCTTCGATCATAGGGATTAATTTATTACCAATTCTTGACATAATTCATTTCCCCCTATTACCAAATGTAACAGATTACTTCACCACCGATGTTAGCTAATCTACAGCCTTTATCAGTGAGTAATCCCTTACTTGTAGATATGATAGCAATTCCTAATCCTCTTAAAACATAAGGGAGATGTTTGCTATCAGCGGTAACTCTTAAGCCGGGTTTACTTATTCTCTTTAAGCCGCTGATGACTTTTTCGCCATCTGGACCATATTTGAGCATAATTTCGAGGCTCTTTTTACCATCTTTATCTTTGATTTCTTTAAAGTTATTGATGAATCCTTCACTTAATAAAATTGAAGCGATTCCAACCTTCATTTTGCTAGAAGGCATCGAAACTTTATCGTGATTTAAAGCATTAGCATTTCTAATGCGTGTTAGCATATCAGCTATTGGATCTTGATGCATAGTTTTCTTTTCCTCCTAATTACCATGAAGACTTTTTCATGCCTGGAATTTCACCTTTATAGGCTAATTCACGAAGGCAGATTCTGCAAAGTCCGAATTTCGAATAAACGCCATGAGGACGTCCACATCTTTTACAACGGGAATATTCTCTAACTTTGAATTTTTGAGGTCTACTTTGTTTGACCTTTAAACTAGTTTTTGCCATATTATTGTCCTCCTATTTATCTTGAGAATGGCATGCCAAGCTCTTTAAGGAGAGCATAAGCTTCTTCATCAGTGTTAGCTGTAGTAACGATGATGATGTCCATTCCTCTAACTTTTGCGACTTTGTCGTAAACGATTTCTGGAAAAATTAATTGTTCCTTAATACCTAAGGTATAATTTCCTCTTCCATCAAACGAATTCTTGTTAACACCTCTAAAGTCACGGACTCTAGGAAGTGAAATCGATACTAATTTATCGAAGAATTCATACATTCTTTTGCCTCTAAGAGTAACTTTAACTCCGATTGGCTCGCCTTCTCTTAATTTGAAGGTTGCAATTGATTTTTTAGCATTTCTAACGATTGGTTTTTGACCAGTGATAGCAGCAAGTTCCTCGACAACTTCGTCGATTCTCTTTTTGTCTTCAGTTGCGTCTCCAACACCAACATTAAGAACAATTTTATTTAATGATGGAACTTGCATAACTGATTTATATTCAAATTTCTTCATTAAATTTGCTTTGATTTCTTTATTGAATTTATCTTCAAGTCTATTGATATCTTTAGGAGCTTTATGTCCTTTAGAAGTCTTTGCTGGAGCTTTTGTTTCGGCTGGTTTAGCTTCTACTTTTTTAGCTTCAGTAGCCTTAGAAGTTGCAGCTTTAGTAGCTGTAGTTTTCTTTGTTTCTGCCATAATTTTCTCCTTATTTTGTAATAGCCTTGCCGGATTTCTTGTTAATTCTAACTTTTTCTCCGGTTTTGCTATCAACGCCATACCCTAATTTAGTAGCTTTCTTAGTCTTTTCATCATAATAAGCAACTTTGCTAGCATTTAATGGTGCAAATTTTTCGACGATTCCACCTTGTGGGTTAGCTTGGGTTGGTTTTTGACATTTCTTAACGATGTTAATGCCATCAATAATGACTTTATTTTCTTTTGGTAACACTTTTTGAATAGTGCCGGTTTTTCCTTTTTCCTTGCCGGAAGTAACGATAACCTTATCACCTTTTCTTAATTTCATTATTTGCTCCTCCTTATAAGACTTCTGGAGCAAGGGAGATGATCTTCATATAACCTTCACCCTTCTCACGTAATTCTCTTGCAACAGGTCCGAAGACACGGGTGCCAACGGGAGTTTTATCTTCATTAATAATAACGCAAGCATTATCATCAAATTTAATAACTGTTCCATCTCTTCTTTGAATTGGATAAGCAGTTCTTACGATAACAGCTTTAACAATTTGACTCTTCTTGACTTTTCCATCAGGGATAGCATTTTTAACGGCGCAGAGAACAATGTCTCCAACGCCACAAGATTTAACATGGCTTCCGCCATAGATTCTAAAGACTCTAACGGAACGAGCACCAGAATTATCAGCGACGACTAAATTTGTTTCTGTTTGTATCATAACTATTTAGCCTCCTTAGTTTCAGTGTTTTCAGCGACTGGAGCTTCTTCATGAAGAGCCTCAGTAACTACTTCTTCTTCTTTAACATCAATTTTAGTGAAAGCTTTCTTATCAACACTAATTAATTTAAATCTCTTAGTGGCACTAATTGGACGGCACTCTTCGATTGTGACAACATCACCGATATTAGCAACATTGGCTTCATCGTGAGCATAGTACTTATGACGAGTTTCAACTCTCTTTTGATATAATGGGTGTTTCTTATAAGGAACAGTCATTACGGTAATAGTCTTATCAGTCTTATTACTGGTAACAACACCTTGAATTCTCTTCTTGTGATCCATAATTTTTCTCCTTATTTACTTTCAACACCAAGTTCTCTTTCTTTGAGAACTGTGTAGCATCTTGCGATGTCTTTTCTAACTCTCTTGATCTCACTTAAATTTTCAAGTTGACCAACAGCTTTTTTTCTTCTTAAATCATAAAGTTGTTCTTTAAGAAGGTAAATTTGTTGATTTAATTCTTCTGTAGATTTTGTTCTAACGTCTTTAATTTCCATAATTACTTACCCTCCTTTTGGACTCTCTTTATAATTCTGCAGTTGACATTAAGTTTGTAACTGGCTTGATGAAGTGCTTCAAGAGCATCAGCTTCTGGAACTCCACCAATTTCAAACATAACTCTGTTTTTCTTAACAACGGCGACCCAGTATTCTGGATTACCTTTACCGCTACCCATACGGACTTCGGCTGGTTTCTTTGTTTTAGCCATTTGTGGGAAGATTCTAATATAAACCTTTCCGCCTTTTTTGGTATATCTACTTAAGACAACACGGACAGCTTCGATTTGACGATCGCTAACCCAGTTACCAGATGTAGCTTGTAATCCCCAGTCACCGAAGCTAACTTCGTTACCGGCTTTACTTAAACCTTCATATCTAATAATGTGAGGTCTTCTATATTTAACTCTTTTTGGTTGTAACATAGTTATTCTCCCTTCTTAGCATTGTTATTGAAATTTGAACGTGGTCTAAATGTTCTGCCTTCTGGTTTCTTGTTGTCGTTTTCGCTTGGTTCGTCATAAGTGTTCTTTTCACCTCTACAAATCCAAACTTTGACACCTAATTTACCATAAGTAGTCATAGCTTCACTGATTGCAAAATCAATATCACTCTTTAAGGTATTGATAGCCATAATTCCAGCCTTGTAGCCTTCACTTCTAGCAATATCAGCACCAGCAAGTCTGCCGCTAATTGATGTCTTGCATCCTTTAGCACCAGCTTTTCTCATCTCATTTAAGGCTTTCTTTTGAACAATTCTGAATGAAGCACGTGCTTCGAGTTGTTGACAAATCTTTTCGCCTTCGATACGAGCATCTAAGCAAGGATTCTTAACATCGATAACATCGACTTTAAGTTCGACCTTAGCGCCGCAAAGTTGTTGTAAGTCTTTTTTAATGCTGTTGATAGTTGCACCTTCAGCACCAATGACTGCACCTGGACGACCAACGAAGATCATAATTCTTACGTTAGTTCCTTTATCAGTCTTTTTTCTTTCGATTTCAACGTGGCTTAAGTAAGCATCACGAGGAACCTTCTTATCGCAATATCTTCTAATGGAGATATCTTGATATAAATAATCTGAGAAGTCCTTATCAGAAGCGAACCAACGAGAGTTCCAATTCTTATTAAGACCAATTCTCATTCCAACTGGATTTACTTTTTGACCCATAACTTGATTTTTCCTCCCCTAGTTTCTTTCTTTAACTTCTACAAATAAATTTGCAAATCTTTTTACCATTCCAGAAGCGCTACCTTTAGCACGTGGAAGGAATCTTCTCATCTTGACGGAATCGCTAGCCATGATTGAAGCAACATATAATTTATCTTCATTCATGTTGTAGTTATTAATTGCATTAGCCATTGCTGATCTAATACATTTACTAACCATCTCGCTTGCTTCCTTATGAGTATTGAATAAGATTGCAAGAGCTTCATCACAATCTTTGCCTCTCACAAGATCACAGACTAATCTGCATTTTCTTGGAGTGACTTTGAGTGAGAGAGCACTGGCTTTAGCACTAGTGACAACTGGCTTTTTAACTTCTTTAGCTTTCTTGTCATCAGTTCTAGTAGCAAGATTTGTATCTTTCTTACTAGCTGTTTTAGCAGCTGTAGGAGCCTTTTCCTTTTTAGTAGAGGCTACTTTTTTGGTTTCTTTTACTTCAGTTTCTTTAATTGCTTCAGTTTTAGTAACTTTCTTACTAGTAGAAGCAGTTTTCTTAGTTTCTGCCATATTCATTACCTCCCTTATTTCTTAGCAGCGGCTGCTTTATCATCCGCATTATTTCCAAAGTGACCCTTGAAGGTTCTTGTTGGAGCAAATTCACCTAATTTATGACCGACCATATCTTCAGTTACATAAACTGTAATAAAGGTATGTCCATTATAAACTGCAAATGTTTGTTCAACGAACTCAGGGAAGATTGTACTTCTTCTAGACCAGGTTTTAATGACAGCTTTTTTGTTAGCAGCGTTTAAGGCTTCAACTTTTTTCATCAAGCTAGCATCGACGAATGGTCCTTTTTTCAAACTACGTGACATATATTTTCTCCTTTCCTAAGTTTATTTAGCATTGCATCTTCTAACAATTAATTTAGAAGAGGCTTTCTTTGCTTTTCTTGTCTTAACACCAAGAGCTCTCTTGCCCCATGGTGTACGAGGTGCATCACGTCCAACTGGACATTTACCTTCACCACCACCGTGTGGGTGATCTGGTGGGTTCATGGCGCTACCTCTAACGGTTGGTCTGACACCAAGATATCTTCTCTTACCAGCTTTACCTAAGTTGACAAGATTGAAATCTTCATTGCCGACTGTACCAACTGTAGCTTTACAAGTATCGAGAATCTTACGAGTCTCACCACTTTGTAATCTAACAATAACGTATTTACCTTCTTTACCTAAGACTTGTGCGGAACAACCAGCTGATCTGCAAAGTTGTCCACCCTTCTTTGGGGAAAGTTCAACGTTATGAATTGTTGTACCTTCAGGAATATTCTTTAATAACATGGCGTTACCGACGACGATATCGCATGCATCTCCACTAACGATAGAATCACCAACTTTTAATCCTTGAGGTTTGATGATGTATCTTTTTTCACCATCTGCATAATTAATTAAGCAAATGTTGGCGTTTCTATTTGGATCGTACTCTACAGTAGCGACCTTACCGACTACTCCATCTTTATCTCTCTTAAAATCGATAATTCTGTACTTGGTTTTGTTGCCTCCACCGATATGACGGCAAGTAATAACACCTTGGTTATTTCTTCCACCGGATTTCTTTAATGTGACAACTAAACTTTTTTCAGGAGTAGATGTAGTAACTTCTTCATATGACATGGAAGCCATTTCACGTCTTGAAGGAGTATATGGTTTATATGTTTTTATTGACATTTTATTTCTCCTATATATAAGTTAATTTTATTCAGCGAATAAGTTGATTGTTTCACCTTGTCTAACTGTGACAATAGCTTTCTTAAATCCACTTATTGTTCCTCTGAATTTACTGCCTCTTGTAGTTGATTTCTCAATTTGTTTAACAGTTGAGATACCAGTTACATGGACATTGTAGATGTGCTCAATAGCATTTCTAATTTCAGTCTTACTTGCATTCTTTTTAACTTTGAATGTAAATTGATTGAAAGTTTGTGATTGAGCCATACTCTTTTCAGTGATTAATGGTTCAAGAATGATTTCATAATCGTGAAGAGTAGCTTTTTTTGAGTCGGCCTTAACAGGTGCGACTTCTGCTTTAACTGTAGCAGTTTCTTCAACCTTTGCTTTTGGAGCAACCTTTTTAGCGGCAGCTTTCTTAGCAGGTTTCTTAACTTCTTCTTTAATCTCAGTTGTTTCTTTAACTTCGACTGGTTTCTTTGCGGTAGCCATTATTTAAGATCCTCCTCAATCTTTTTGATGTCATCAGTGAGGATGACAATCTTGCCAGCATTGAGTAAATCGTATACTGAGATATTCTTTACTCCTCTGACGATGATGTTGGATAAGTTAGCACAGCCTTGAAGAATTGCGCTATCTTCACTAACAAGTAAAACTTTAGTGTCATTGATCTTGAGAGCTTTCTCAACATCGATAACTTCTTTGGTCTTACCACCAACTGTTAATTTATCGAGAACGACGAAGTCCTTAACCTTAGTAGTTAAAGCACTCTTGAGAGCTAAATCGTGTTCTTTCTTGTTTTGCTTTAAAGTAAAACTTTGTTTTCCATCAGGTCCGTTGACGCATCCGCCACCAACCCAGATTGGGGAACGAGTAGAACCAGCTCTTGCTCTACCTGTACCTTTTTGTCTATATGGTTTCTTACCACCACCAGATACTTCGTGTCTTCTTTTAGTTTTTGCAGTAGCTTGTCTTACATTAGCGGAATAAGTCATAACAGCATCGAACATTGTTTGTTCGTTGACTTCAACTCCGAAGACATCTTTGCTTAACTTAATAGTAGAAACTTCAGCACCAGTTTGGGATAAAACCTTAATATTAATATCTGCCATAATTTTGTCTCCTTTCTACTATTCTGCTTTTTTATCATCTGCAGCTGGTTCAGCAGCAGCTTGTGCAGCTTCAGCAGCTTCGGCTTCAGCCTTGGCTTTTGCTTCAGCAGCTTGTTTCTCAGCGTTAGCTTTGACTCTTGCTTCTTCTTCAGCAGCTTTCTTAGCGGCTTCTTCAGCTTCTTTCTTAGCTCTTGCTTCTTCTTTAACTTTAGCTTCAGCTTCGAGTTTAGCTCTAAGATCAGCTTCAAGTTTTGCTCTATTCATTAATGGAACAACCTTTGTTGGGTAGTCTAATGGTTTAATAGCACTTCTAATTTTAACTAATGATTTCTTTGAACCTGGAACTCCACCTAATACAAGGATGTAGTTGTTTTCAAGGTTGACTGAGATAACGATTGAGTTAAGAACAGTAGCACTTTGATTTCCCATGTGTCCAGCCATCTTCTTGCCTGGAATAACACGGTTATTACATCTACCATTGTTAGCAAATGATCCCATTTGTCTATGATAGCCTGATCCGTGTCCTTTAGGTCCAATCTTGTGTCCCCATCTCTTAATAACACCAGCGAATCCTCTACCTTTGCTGGTTCCGATAATATCAACTTGCTCTCCATCTTTGAAGATGTCAGCAGTAATACTTGCACCAACTTCGTAGTTGTTCATTTCATCACCCTTAAGTTCAAATAAATTGGCTTTTGGTGATACATTAGCTTTTCCGAAGATTCCCTTTTCACATTTGTTAAGGTTCTTCTCTTTTTTGTCTTCATATCCAACTTGGATTGAAGCATAACCTTCTTTTTCGTTTGTCTTCTTTTGAGTGACAACGTTTGGTAAGACTTCGACAACGGTAACAGCATACATTGTTCCATCTTCGCCATAAACTTGAGTCATTCCAATTTTACGTCCGATGATTTCTTTCATTTGTCTTACCTCCTACTATAATTTAATATCGATATCAACGCCTGAAGGTAAGTCTAACTTCCTAAGTGCATCGATTGTTTCACTGTTTGGATTAACAATGTCGATAATTCTCTTGTGTGTTCTAATTTCAAATTGCTCACGACTATCTTTGTATTTAAAGACAGCTCTTAAAATAGTAACAACTTGTTTTTCCGTTGGAAGCGGAACAGGTCCAACAACACTTGCGCCTGTTTTAGTGATCGCTGTAACAATCTTGCCACAAGCAGTATCAAGTACTTTGTGGTCATAGGCTTGTAAACGAACTCTAATCTTCTTTGTTTTTGCCATGAATTTAATCTCCTTTCGATTTAAATTTCCACTTAACACTTGCTCATTGCGAATTACCTGATACATATCATGACAACGCCTGTGGGTGTATCAGCAACCTCGCAAATCATCGCAAACCGTAAGCAGTTAAAATCATACATTATATATATATAATAAGTCAAATTGTTTTTTCTAAAATGGCAAATTATTTTTAAAAATATCGATGGTTATCGTTAAAAAGATGAAAAAATCTACCAAAAAATCGAGCTTTTTATCATTTTAAAAAAATTAACAAATTTTCAAGATTTTCTGGTCAATTTTTTGAGCACTTTTAAGAAGTCGGACAATCTTTGAGGCCCGAAAGTGTGAAAAAAATTGGGTTTTGAGAGGCTTAAATTACTTATTAATTTGCCCTTTTATTTTGCGACATTTTTCAATGAAATCTGGGTGGTTTAAATACCAAATTATTGTATCTAAAAAAGCATCATCAAAATTCGTAAATTCGAGGTTTGTAAGATGCTTAATTTTATCGTTTGTGATGCTATATTTTCGGTCATTTATCTTACGTCCTACTTCACGTAAAATCTCGTAATCATGGCGCTTTTCGGTGTAATTATCAACGTTTTTAATTATTTGATCAACGATGGTAATATTGTTCCTAAAATTTTGACTAGAAATATTATATATTTCTCCATTTATACCAACTCGAACAACCTCATGAATTGCCTTCACATTATCGCCTACAAAGAGCCAATCACGGACATTTTGTCCATCTCCATATAAAACGATGTTCTCTCTATATAATAAGGAAGAAAGAGTGTGTGGGATGAGTTTATCGATAAATTGACGTGGACCAAAGTTATTTGAGCTTCTTGTTATACAAATCTGCATTGGGCTCTTATTTACATAACTTAAACATAAAGCGTCACCTTTGGCTTTACTAACAGCGTATGGGTTTTGTGGTTTTAAAGGCGAAGTTTCATCAAATTTAGTTGTATTATCGCCAATTTCTACATCGCCATATACTTCATCAGTCGATATTTGAATGAATTTTTTAACACCATTAATAATTGAAGCATCTAAAAGATTTTGAAGGCCCTTTACGTTGGTTTTTTCAAAAATAGCAGGGTTTTTAAACGAGTAATCAACGCTTGTTTCAGCTGCAAAATTAATTACAAACTCGGGTTTAAATTCTTTAAAGATTTTATTAACTAAAAATTTATTGTTTATATTGCATTTTTTAAAATTAACGTTGGATAAAACGAGAACATCCTTAATGTTCTCCATAAAACCAGTATTATTTAAGACATCCAAGACCAAAAATTGATTACCACTCTCAAGCGGAGCGTAATGGTTCAAGAAATATGAACCAATAAAACCCAAGCCACCAGTGATAATAACTCTACTCATTTATTTTCCACTATAATCAACTGTAATACGTAAAGTATCTTTGATACCCGATGGACCACCATCGTTAGCAGAACAAGTGACAGTAACAATTTGATAAGGAACAGTTTTATCTTCCATGTCACGAATAATTAATTGGCCAGCATTGCGGTCGAGAAACGAAACATAATCATTATCATCACAGGAATAAATATAAGCACTTGAATTAGTAGCATCTAAAGGAAGAACATAAGTCGAAAAATAATAGCTCATTGCAGGGGTTTTTCCATCATTAGGATCATAAATGTTTGGTTTATATTTCAAAGTTAATACCTTTTCGTCTTTATCAAATTCGGTATAAGGATTAGATTTTGGATCTCTAATTTCCACAGAAGTAATGTAAACTGTAGGTTGAATACCTTCAGCAACCACTCCAAAAAACGCCACAAATACTATTGCGAGTAATGAGATAAGTCCAATGACTAAAATAGTACTCTTTTTCATTATTCTCCACTCCTATAAATAAGTTTAACTCTTCTATTGAAAAGAACGATATTAATAATTAAGAAAGCAACTCCAATACAAGCCATTTTAATATAGCAACTTGTTAAAGAATCTTTAAAATAATAGAAAAATAAAACAGTTAAAATAATTGGAACAACAAACGCTAGCATTGTTGATTTATTTTCACTCTTTGAACTACTAACTTCATTCATAAATTGGCTTCTAATATTGGTAAAATCTAATGAAGCAGAAAATAGCATATGGCCAATGTAAATGCATATAGTAGAAATTGCAAAAAACGCGGTCAAAGTGCCATCAATTTCTTTTAAGAGAGCAAATATATAGCAAGAAATACTCAAGGAACTAATACCAATTATCATAGGTAAAATTAATTTAGAAAATAATATAAAATTACTCTTACGAGGATAAACTCTATTATAGGCAAAAGCGCTTCCCTCACGCGAATAAACAGATGCAATTAGGGAATTTGTTGACATGGCAATTATTGAAATTAATAGATAATTTATTATTACTACATATATTTCGCCATTGATATTTAATTCCATAGCACCAAATATTTTATTAATTAAAGCAACGAACAAAGGAAGGATTGCAAAGGTCACAATAATCGACATCATAAGCGAAGGATCGCTTCCAAAAATCATTAATTCCTTGTGCATTTGAGCACGAACGAAACTATGCTTTTTAGAATTTTTTGAGTGAATCAAACTAGTCGATTCAAACTCAAAAGATTTTGACGAAAACTTAAAATAGATGGGATTGACAAGCAATATTACTATTAAATACAAAATTAAGGCACTTCCAACAAGCGTCAATAAAACATATAGAGAATTGAAAGTTAGGAAATCAACATTGTAACCATCAAACGTTCCACATGCAAAATTAGTAAGCAGATAAAATCCACTCAAATAAGATTCGTAACCATTTAGAATTATCTGTATTTTTGCAAAATATGGAGACCAATCTTTAAAAATATTAACTTTGTTTGGAATTTGAATCAAAACCCAACTAACAAAACCAATTACTAAACTTCCTAAAATTACATAAACGATAAATTTAATTAAAGAGTTGGCTTTCAAAAATCTTACAACATAGTATGTTGGAATTGATAATAAGCTTCCAACCAAAACTTCAACAAAAGTAATTAAGAACCAAGCAACAAACAGCCAAATATATGTATACCATGGGAAAGAAAATAAAATCATATATCCCAGTAACAAAGGTATTTGAACTAATAAATTTCTTATATATTCACTCAAAAAGAAAGAGAACATACGCGCAATAAAAATGGTATTTCCATTACAAGGATATGTCATCATTAAACGATTATCTTCACTAAAATAAAGCGTTTGAACCAGCCCTAAAACCAAATTTAAGAAACCGATAACCAATATAAATGTCGATAGTAAAGATGGTACTGTAATAGGCACGCTAGGAAGAACACTAAAAATATTAAATATTTTACAAAGATAATAAAAACCATAGCTAGCCACTACTAAAATTGCAAAAACAGCAATCGAAGTAAGCAATTTAATAAATGTTTTTTTCTTGTTGCTTTTGAACGAAAGTGAAAAACGATCTTGAAGAAGCATTTTGGTTAAAACCCAAAAAGCTGAAAAATCAATTGAAAATCTTTCTTTCATTTTATTTTTGCTTTTAACTTTAACTGCTTTTTTCATTTTATTTTCCTTGGTCCATTTCCTCTTCTTTTAAGAATTTTTCAGCTTCTTCTTCTGAATCGGCAGTTTTTTCAAGGAATAAAGACTCTAGATCGATATGTTTCTTCTTTAAGTCTTTAACGTTTGCTCTTAAAACAAAATCGCCATGACGAATCATAATAACTTCATCGCAAAGATTATTAACAACATCAATTAAGTGACTTGAAAAGAAAACTATATTGCCCTTTTTGGCATGTTCTCTCATACATTCTTTAATTTCAAAAATTGAGTTAGGATCAACACCAGTCATAGGCTCATCAAGAATCCAAATTTTTGGATTATGAATTAAAGCTCCAATAATAGTAATTTTTTGCTTCATACCGTGAGAATATGTTTTCATTTGCTTATCAAAAGCAGCTTTCATACCTAATCTATCAAGCAATCCGTTTAATCTTTCTTCTCTTTCTTTGTTAGTGACTCCATATAAGTCAGCAATATAATTGATGTATTGTCTACCAGTTAAATTCTCGTATAAGGCATAATGATCAGGAACAAATCCAATACATTCTTTAGCTTCAATTGGTTGATGCTCAATGTCATAACCACAAATGGCAATTCTTCCACTATTAAATGTATGCATTCCGACAATTGACTTAATAATTGTTGATTTACCAGCACCATTTTTCCCTAAGAATCCGTATATTTTACCAGCCTCTAAATTGATTGAAAAATCTTTTACAGCGGTGTTTTTACTATTCCCATATCTTTTTTCAAGATGACTAATTTCTAATGAAGCTACCACATTTGGATCGTAATGAATTTTTTTCATATTAATTCCTCTTTCTTTCTCATACCTTAAAAATCTAATTTTCGACTCTTTATATATTTTATTTTTATCAGCCAACATAATGAATTCATCGACTATACCAAACAATAATTCGTAAACAAACCACATACCTAAAGCTAATAAAACATAGGTTAAGTAGAATGCAATTTGATAGGCAGGGTGAAATACATATTCAAAATCATTAATCTTAAACGACCAACTTTGATTAAATAAATCAGTCGCCCAATCGCCAAGTTTATCGCCAACATAGTTAGAATTAAGGAAAAAGAAATCAACGCTATTTCCGTGGGCAGTACAATAAGCATTAACAAATAAAACTAAAATAAAATAGAATAAAAAGCCAACCATAGAATACCCGAAATACTTTAGTTTTGGACGCTCATAAATTCCTAACATAACAATTAAAACCGGCATAAAAAATGCGTATAAATGGTTATTATAAAATTGGAAAATAGATGGAGCAAAAATCGCAGTACTTTCGCTATAATTTGGCATTAATAAAGCAATAAATGCGCCAATAACATTTATGAACATTGTAAAATAAAATACTTTATGAGATTTGAACGCTAAAGTTAAAGGAACAATATACATCGCTGTATTACAAAGATGCAATGGAAGCGAATAAATATGGGTCCATATTTCAATTCTTTGAATAGCAATATAACTAAATAAAATATTGAATGCTATAAATGCTAAAAAAGCACGACGATGATTAATGTCGAACGGATACAATAAAGCAAAATAAAATATTGGTAATAAAAAAGCTAAATATACTAAAATTCTATGAGTAAAATTAAAGTCCATTGGCGATACAAAAGAGAAGAAAGATTCGCCAAAAAATGTTCGTGGTAAATAATCACTAATAGAGGTAAGTAACATCAAAATTATTGCAACAACTAGTGCATATACCCTTTCTTTTTTAATTTTCAAGGACGGATTACGTTTAAAAGTATCGATGCAATAAGCCAAAACCACTCCAAGTTCAACGGCCATAAAATACATTCTATTATCGTTAACTCCGCCAGCAATATTGCCACATATCCCCATAATCAGAACGGGCATAAATATTAAGGATAATAAAGTAATTGGGGTGACTAAAAATTTGACAATTGTATCAAAAACGTTCGATTTTATAAATTCTGAAATGCAAACAAATAAGATAGATGCAATAAAAAAAACATTCAATAAACCTGAGACAACAGTCTCAAAAGGGGTTAAGAATTCAGAATTTAATTGAACAACAGACTCTAGATAATCATGAGCCAACATAAAACGAGTTAAAAATACACCAAATAATAAGACAACGATCGTTTGTCTTATAAAAGAAATTTGATTATCTTTTTTAGCAAAATATCTTTTTATTTTGCTTTTGCTATTAATGTTCTTAGGATTGTCTTTACAGATTTTAGGAGATAAAACCAATACTAAAAATATTAAAATTGCTGCACAAAAAATAATTAAACCCAAATTAATAAATTTTGGATTAAAACCCATTAGGAGGGATAAAGCTATCCCTCCTAATGAAATCAAAAGAGTATAAATTACATTTTGATAAGACTTCGTCATAGTTTAAAAATTATTTAATTTTACCGTAATTTCCAAAAACAATACCGAATGTTGCAGCTCCTAAATAACTCTTATATTTAGTAACCGTAGCTGTTGCACTATCAGTTATATCTAATCCTTGGTGATTTCCAAGGAAATAGTAGTACATACCTAAGTAACCATCAGCTTTATTGTCATCGGTTAAATCATAATCGGAAGAAGTAGGATCAGTTGGTGAAGTAATAAATCCTTTGGTATTTTTTAGATAAGTTTTACCATCAGAAGTGAAGAAATCAGTTTTTGTTCCATGAGTAACAAATATTGGATTTCCGTTCATTTGAGAAGTGTATTGATTTCCGTAATGTGTTGAATATAAGTCTTCAGTAAATGCGGCAGCACTTCCACCAGTTGCAGCAGTAGTCCAATCAGCATCCATTTTTGCCTTATCGCCTTCATAAGAAATATAATCAACTCCGCCAATACTGGTTCCACCAATTAAGTTTGGTGAAATAGCTTCAGCACCTTCAGCATTTGAATTCATATTTATAGCAATCATATTCATTCTCATATCAGTGGAATTATTTTCATATGCACTGAAGAAATTTACTTTATATGGAGCAATATTAAATAATGAATCATTCATGGCTTTAATTGAACTTATAGCACTTGAAGCTCCATAAATATCAAACCAACCACCTTGACCAGTAACCCAGTTTTCGAGTTTTGTTAAAGAATCAACAACGATATAAGAACCAAGTCTATCTGATTCAGCAGTTCCTTTCCAGGTGTCAGTTGTCCATTCATTACATTGATTAATAAATAAAGGGCCTCCTGCTTTTGTTAATTCGCTGTTATTTACAACTGTTTTTGAATCACCATAATTAAACATCATAGTTGAGAAACAATCTCTAATTCTTGTATCGTTAACAGTTGTAATTGGGAATCTATATTCTCCAGTGTAGCCACTATTTACTTGAACAGTAAAGAAGTGAGTAATAATGCAATTGTTATAAGACATATCAGCGAAAGCTTTTGTAAAAAGAATTCCGCCTTGTTTTAAAGAAGTCTTGTCGTTAGGATCTGATAATTGACTTGTAGAAACGCCTTGATTACCATAAGCTTGAAAATCAAAGAAATTCATTGAATAGTCGCCATAAACTGACTTTTTAACATTAATATCGCCTTGATCAGCAAAAAGTGCAGCATGAGAATCGATTGAATTATTAGTAGATTCTGGTAAGGAAGTTCCTTGCCATTCAACAAAAATATATGGGAAAGTTGTTCCTAGAGTTACACCAAAATAGTTACCATAAAGATTGAAACTATTTGAAGCAGAAGTGGCATCATAATCGTGATTATATAAATAAATGTCATCTTTTAATGTTCCAATTAATTTAGCATTTGCACCAGTTGCTCCGCCAACAACTTCACTTGCTGTATATAAATATTCAGCAGGTAAATCTGACTTCTCAATTGTGACATCTTTCAAAAAGACAAAGTTGTCAAAATTAATACCGCCTGGAAGCACGGCGTCCCTTCTAGCTTTAAAATCAGCGTATCCAGTTTGTTTATATTTAGAATTATCAATCAATAACATATCTTGAGCATTTGAAATATTGTAGCCGTCAACTATCTTTAATTTATAGGCAATTGGGGTTTTTAAATTACCAAGGGTTGATGTGAAAGTTAAAGTAACTTCACGCTCAAGTTCGCCAAGATTATTTTTAAAATTAACTATTCCTTTACTAGTCAAATTAGTAATATCGCCAGATTCGACATAATCAGCAATATTTAAAGAAGAACCATCGCTTGTCTTCGATAAACTAACGCTAACTTTAGCAGTTGATAATTTAGTAATATAAACGACTTGACCATTTGAAGGATCTATAGCCTTAATTTTAGGCAATAAGTCAACTGCATTGTAATTAGCAATTGTAAATGGTTTATTTGCTTCACCTTTAATGAAATTATTGGAACCATCTTTTGCATCTGTAGCAGCATTTCTCTTGTTTGTAAAACTTTGATACGTTTCGTTTGGAGCCCAGTTTGTAGGCTGATATGTATCTTGTTTTTCAATAACATCATAGGTAAGAGAAGCACTCTTTGTTATAGAAGCGTTAGGTGTGTATGTAACGGTAAAGGTCCTATCATTTCCTAATGAAGAAGTATCGATATCGGTATGAGTTATGGTTGTTTTATTGTCGGCCCATTTCATTTCAGTATCACCACTTGATCTAGTGACAATAATAGTTAATGTGCTGTAATCAACAGTATCATTAAGGATATAAGACGCTTGTAAGAAACCATCTTTAATGGTGATTCCTTCAATTACATCTTGGTTAACAACATATTGAATTGTTGCAGTAAAATCTTTGTCTTCTGCATCGGAGTGATAAGTAACAGTAAAGTCAGCCGATGTTGTTGCAACAGCTGTATTAATCAAAGTATGCGTAATTGAAGTTTGGTTGTCTTTCCACAATAACTCCTGCGAAGCCCCACTATTTTTATTAATAATTATAGCTAAAGTATCATAATTTGGAGTTGCATCAGTCCAATAAGTTGTCTTGATTGACTCGTTTTTAATAGCAATATTGTTGATAGTGTTTTCAAATTTTTCAACAACTTCATAGGAAATTTTTGCTTCAAAACTTGTTCCAGCAACTGGAGTATAGGTAACAGTAAAATCAAATGAACCTAAAGCCGAAGTAACAATATCAGTGTGTGTAATCTTGGTTGCATTGTCAGCAGCTTTTAATTCTTTAACACCACTTAATCTTGTAACTTGAATAGTTAAATTATCATAATCAGGAGTTTCATCACGACTATATTTAGTGGCGATTGATCCTTCTTTGATAGCAATCTTAGAGATTGTATCGGTTTTAACAGTATATTTAAGTGTATCTTTAAAAACACTTCCAGCAACAGGAGTATAGGAAACAACAAAATCAAATGTTCCTGCCGTTGTGGTGTTCATATTTTCAAAAGAAATTGTGTCTTTGTTATCTTTATAAAGTAAATCAAAAGTACCAGTAGTTTTGGTAACAGTAATTGCTAAGTTATCATAACTAACAGTTTCACCTTCCCAATATTCATTGGTAATTGTGCCTTCTTTAATCTTAATTGCTGAAACTTCATCAACGAATGGTTTCAAAACATTGTAATCAAGACTGTCAGTAAATTCGTTACCTTCAGAAGGTGTATATGTAACAGTGAAAGAAAATTTACCAGCTGCATTTGTGACAATTTCACTATGTGTTATGGTTGTTTTGTTTGATTTCCAAGTCATTTCTTGAGTTTTTCCATCAAGAGTTGTGACAACAATTGCTAAGTTATCATAGTTTGGAACATCATTTAATTCATAATTTGTGGCAATAGAACCACCTTTAATCTTAATTGAAGAGACATTTGTTATGGCATCTTCGCCGTTGTTTGCGCATCCACTTAACGAAGTGCCTAGAATACCTATGACACCAGCTAAACAGATGACTTTTAAGAATTTATTTTTCAATTCTAAAATCCTCCATTAATTACTATGATTATAGACAAATTAAAATACCAAAACTACCAAATAATTTTATCTTGCATTTTGTTGAAAAAAAGACCAATCAAACAACATAATTTGAATGTTATTTTCTTTGAAAATACATATCAAGTGATTGTTTTCCAAATATGTTATTTAAATTATATTAATTTAAATTAATTTTCATATTTTTTTGAAAATTCACAACCACAATAATCTTGACGATAAACATCATACTTTTTAGATAATTTAACGCCAATGTCCTGACCACCATTTTTCTTGAAGTCGGAAACAAAATAATAGACATTGGCAAAGGATTTTGAAAAATTTAAGCCAATCTGATTGATATATTGTTCATCCTTATTTCGCGAAATTGACATAACTGTCGTCACATATTCGTAATTATTTTTACTTGCATACTCAAAAAGTCTTTTCATACGTTTTGCAATACAAATTTTGCAGCGATTTTCTCCTTCTGGTTCATCGCCATAAGGAATTAAATCTTTTTTAAATTCATCATAATTATAATCATCGACAACAATTTTAATTGAATTAGAAAAGTTCTTTTCCACTATTTCTTTATATTTTTTAACAGCTAAAAGTCTTTTATCGAACTCTTCTTTAGGATAAATATTGGAATTTGAAAAAAAGATAGTAATATCGAACAAATCTTCTAAGAAAATTAAAGGATAACAAGAGCAAGCTCCACAACAAACATGTAAAAGGAGCTTAGGTTTTTTGTTTCCTTCAATTGATTTAATTTCTTTATATTCTTTAATTGATTCTTTGTAATAATCAATCTTTTTGGTTTTTATAGTCATACTTTCCATAAATAAACATTGCGTCTCCAAACGAGAAAAATCTATATTTTTCTTGGACCGCATGTTCATAAACGCTAAGAGTAAATTTTCTACCAATAAAAGCACTCACTAACATAATAAGAGTGGACTTTGGCAAGTGAAAATTAGTAATTATGCAATCAATTGCCTTATATTCATAACCAGGATTAATAAAGATATTTGTAGCTGTTTTTTCAGCTTTAAACATATTAAATTTGGCAAAATTAGCCTCAAGAGTTCTAACACTAGTTGTACCAATTGCAATAATTCTTCTGCCTTCTTTTTTAGCAGCATTTAATTTAGTTGCAGCATCTTCACTAATTTCATATTCTTCACTATGCATAACATGATCTTTAGTATCTTTAACTTTAACTGGTCTAAAAGTTCCAAGTCCAATATTTAAAGTAATATCAATCACTTCAACACCCATTTCTTTTAATTCTTGAAATAATTCTTCAGTAAAATGAAATCCAGCGGTTGGAGCAGCTGCACTGCCTTCAATTTTTGCATAAACGGTTTGATATTCGTCGTTACTATCGACTTGTTTATGAATATATGGAGGAAGAGGCATTAAACCAATTTTATCTAATTCTTCTAAGAAAATACCTTTATAAGAAAATTTAATATGTCTAATTCCTTCATCTAAAACTTCAACACAAGTTCCAATCAAAATATCGTCCTTAAAATGCAAAATAGTGCCGTTTCGGATAGCTTTTGCGTTTCCGCAAAGACATTCCCAAACATCATTTCCTAAATCTTTAAGAAGCAAAACTTCAACATGAGCTCCTGTTTTGTCTTTAGTCGCAAAAAGTCTAGCAGGAATAACTTTGGTATTGTTTCTTACTAAAACATCACCTTTATGAAGATAGTTTTTAATATCAAAAAACATCTTATCTTCATAAGTTTGATGCTCTCTATCTACAACTAATAATCTACACTCATCACGAACCTTACTTGGCTCTTGAGCAATAAGTTCTTCTGGTAAATAATAATCAAATAATTCTATATCCATAACTAAAATCCCCTGCTATCTCCATACATTTTTAATACTTCATCTTTATATTCGTTAAATCTATCTTCTTTAATAGCTTCACGTGCTCCTTCAACAATTGAGATTAAAAATCTTGTATTGTGAATTGAAAGTAAACGAGCTCCAAATTGTTCACCACTTACATAAAGATGTCTTAAGTATGCTTTTGTATAATTTTTACATGTATAACAATCGCACATATCATCAAGTGGTGTGAAATCTTCTTTATAACATTCCTTCTTAATATTGATTCTTCCATGATGTGTCATGAGTGTTCCGTGGCGTGCAATACGAGTTGGTAAAACACAATCCATCATGTCAATTCCCTTGCCAATCCCCTCTAAAATGTAATCTAAACTACCTACACCCATTAAATATCGAGGCTTATCTTTTGGTAAATATGGAATAGCATAATCGATCATTTCAAAGCATTTGTCTTTAGGCTCACCAATACTAGTTCCACCGATTGAGTAGCCATCAAAATCCATTTTAACTAATTCTTCAGCACACATTTTTCTTAAATCTTCATAATCTCCGCCTTGAACAATTCCAAATAAGGCTTGATCATCTCTAGTTTTTGCTTCTAATCCTCTTTTAGCCCATCTTAAAGTTCTTAAAGTAGAATCTTTAGCATAGTCATAACTTGCAGGATATGGGATACATTCATCAAAAGACATAATAATATCTGCACCAATCTTTTCTTCGATACCAATAACAACTTCTGGGGAGAAGAAAATTTTATCACCATTTAAATGTGATTTAAAAGTTACACCATCTTCGGTAATATTTCTATTTTCTGCAAGAGAAAATACTTGGAAACCTCCGCTATCAGTAAGCATTGGTCCTTTATAATTCATAAATTTTTGGACGCCACCAGCTTTAGCAACAATATCTTCGCCAGGTCTAAGATGAAGATGGTAAGTATTAGCTAAAATAACACCAGATCCACATTTTTTAACTTCTTCAGGTGACATTGTTTTAACAGTGGCTAAAGTACCAACTGGCATAAACATTGGAACTTCAACATCTCCATGAGGAGTATGTAATATTCCATATCGAGCATGACTATTTTTATCTTCATGCAAAATTTCTAAATAAAATTCTTTCTTTTTTTCCATATTCACTATTCTATTCTATTAAGATTCAAATATCATTAATTTTAAATTTTGCACTCTAACAATTTAAAATCGAAAATTAATCCCCGAATCTGCTCCTATCATTTTGTAAAAACCCCTGTATTTCTTGGCTAAAATCATAAATATTGGGTATCCTACCGCAATAATACAAATGAATTCTCCTAAGAAAGTCCAACCAAAACATGTCCAATAAAAAACGGATGTCATCTCAGTTCCATAAAAATATAAAATTAAAGGAACGATGGCTGCATTAATTAAACATGGCCAAATCCCACTTAATAATAAATTTTTAACTGATTTACTAGTTATGATGATGAAGATACATGAAATTAAAGTTCCAAGTGTACCAAAAATAACGTCTGGCCACCCATACATGCTCATAACATTTGCTAATAAACATCCAAGTGTTACTCCAATCGAATACATTGGATTGAAAAACACCAATAAATTCAAAATTTCACTGAAACGAAGTTGCAATGATCCACCAACATAACTTAATGGACCACATAGAATTGTTATTACAGCATATAAAGCCGCAATACTGGCGTTAGCAACTAAAACTTTTACCGTCAGATTCTTTTTAAGCCAAAGTTCAAACTTTGACTCCTTTTTTGTTTTATTTTCTTCCATAGAAAATAATCCCCCTTGTTAAATTTTACGAGTGGTTAATCAATGGGAAAGACACTCGAGCAAGACGTATTATATCACTACCACTTCTCATTCTCAAAATAAAAGGGATTTGCGGCAGATATTTCTCAATATCCCTTGCAAATCCCCATTCTTTTCTTGTTTTAAAGATTAATGGAATCTAGCGTATTCGTCTTTAATCTTTTCGTGAGATTCATGCGATCTAATAACATCAGCAATCATCTCAGCAATTGAAACGACATGAATTTTAGAGTTTCCTTCAAATTCAGTATGCTCTATTGTATCAGTAACACAGCATTCAGTAACATATTCAGCAGCCGCAAATCTATTGATAGCTTCACCATTAAATAAAGCGTGTGAACAACAGATATAAACCTCTTTAGCACCAGCATCATGAAGAGCTTTTGCACCTGCTAAAATTGTACCACCAGTATCAATAATATCATCGACCATGACACAAACTTTACCATCGATATCACCAACAATATTAGTGATTTCACTAACGTTTGGTTTTGGTCTACGTTTATCGATAACAACAATATTGGTGTTAGGAATGAAATTTGATAAATCTCTAGCTCTTTGAATAGCACCATGGTCTGGAGCAACAATAGCTATGTTATCATTCTTAACATTTTTATCATTTAATAATCTTTGTTTTAAATACTTTGCGAATAAGAAACTTGGAGAGCAGTTATCAACTGGAATTCCAAAGAATCCTTGAATTTGTGGTGTATGTAATTCAACGGTTATAACACGTTTTACACCAGCATTGGTAAATAAGTCAGCGACCATTCTTGCACTTATTGGTTCGTTTATGTGGGCAATTCTATCTTGTCTTGCATAACCGAAATAAGGACAAATCAACGTAATTTCACGGCAATTGGCTCTCTTTATACCATCAATGAAAATTAGAGTTTCCATAATTCGATCATTGACTGGTTTACAGGTTGATTGAATAATGTAAATTTTCTTTCCTCTAACATCAGCGTCGCTAGTAGCTAGACACTCGCCATCGGCAAAATGATGAACTGTAGATTTACTTCTTTCAATGCCGAGAAGTGCACAAACTCTATCCGTAAGCTGTACATTCGAAGATAATGAGAACACTAAGATGTCTTTTATCATGAGAATACTCCTTCTTCA
>CAYQCJ010000012.1:0-35937 GCA_964416025.1 uncultured Staphylococcaceae bacterium
CTTATTTTTGACATTCTCATTATCATTTCCTAAAAAATCATAATTAAATATGTAAATATCAAACTTTTGTTTTTCTAGGACATTTTTATAATCACTTTTGTGTTTTCTTATATCAAAAATTGAGAATTGTTTTTTGTCACCAAAAATAACTTTTTGTTCATCAATCCAAGCCTTAAAACAATTAAGTGGTCCAAAAACAACAAGTTTATCTGCAATTTTAATTTTGCTAGAAGATAAAAAAGCAAATAATCCATAAGAAATATATGTTTTCCCTGTACCGGGAACGGAATAATCAGCTGAAGCAACCATCTTGTAGTGAAAATACGAATTTATCAATTGTTTATCTTTTAGTCTACCAACCATTTCGTCATTAACAATTTCTTTAAATTTAAGAAAATCATCATACCACAATTCTTTATTCTTATTTTCCTTTATGGATGCACCAAGCTTTATTCTCTTTTCCATATTTAAATTGTTGTCATTTAAAAAAGCTTGAGCATCTGGTGTTAATAAGTATTTAATACCAAATTTATTTAATGTACTAATAATTATATCTCTTAATATATGAACACTTATTTTTGTTAATAAATATTCGTTTTCAGATTCTTTCACCCAATCTTTTTCAAATTTTGTTTGTAGAATCATATAATTTGATAGATATTTTTCTTTAGTATAATCGCTCAAAATAAAAGCATTAATTAACTTATTAATGTCGATAACAACACAATTTTCAAAACAATATAACTCCTCTTGGGTTTTAAATATTTTACCTCTACTAAACGAAATCAATTTATTAAACAACTTTCCTACTGGAAATTCAGTCCTAACAGTTGAAGGAGAATAAGTATTATTCCGTATTTTATTAAATTTTTCTTCACCATAATTAACATCATTTAATTGTTCTGGGGAAGAAAAATTATTTGATATTGTGTAATTTTCAGCATTTTTCATTGTACCGAAAATTGTTTCGTTGCCCGAACCTTCAAAATATATTTTATTTTGATCTTTATCTTCAAATAAACCAGCTTTAATATGACAAATTGATGCTTCATCTTTAAGCATAAAAGCAATTTTAACATCCGCTAAATTATTCTTAATTAAAAAGCTTAAATTCGACACTTGATAATCATTTTTTATTAAGTCTTCATTTTCGGCCAAATGACCAGCCATTAACTCCATTCTTTCGACATATCCACTTGTAATATTACTCATTTCATCAGGAGCTAGTTGACACGAAAATATAAAACGAATATGCCCATTATTTTCATAAAATTGTTGCAAACCATTAGAAAAGGATTTTAATAAAGCTGCAGAAAAGTAAGCAGAAATTCTATCATATCTATTTGAAACAGAAAGACAGGGAATATAAAAATCCTCAATCAAATCCGATCCATCAAAAGCAGGATCGTAATGTCTTGATAAATTCAAAGTCTTTAAATTATTTAGTGGCATCATCCAACTTCTTTAAAATTTCATACAAATTTTTAATGCTTTCGTTCAACTTAAACTTTTCATCTGCATTAAAAGTTTTTAAAAAATCTACATCAATGCAATCAAGAGAATTTGTAGCAGAATCTAAAGCTTTGTAAGGGCCGTCTTTTCCTTCTTTAACACTTTCTTTAAATTCAGCATCAGCAAAAATTTTTGACATTCTTTCCATGACAGCTTGTTTATCATCTTGGAATTTATTTGATTGTTCAACGCTATCTGGTGTTTTATTCATTTCATTTATTACATCAATTATTTTTATATTATATCCGTCATCTGAAATACCTTTATCAAAACATTCAAATAAAACACCATCACTCTTTGCAGAATTCATTAATTTTCTAATTTGTCTTGTTCTATCACCAACATCAACTATTGTAATATAAGAATAAATGGCGAATTTTTTATTATTCCAATCTTCTTCACTCATTTTAACCTTTTTCTTCGCAACATCTTCAATAGGTCCGTCAAGTTTTTCTTTTTTCAAAATATAAAAAGAGGTTGGCATATTTCTCCATTTTAAATAGTCAAGCATAGTCTCAACAATATTTACATTCGCATTAAAATCACTTCCCGACATACCAGAAGCATGACAATATGTATTTTTATCAATTTTGCTCTCATCATTTTTAGACATGGCATCTTTATAAAAACTAACAAGGAAATCGATTTTATTATAATCTCGTTTTTCATCTACATCGAATTGTAAATTTAATTCTAGTAGCTTAATGTCGCGCCAGTTCTCTTTTGTTTCTGGAACTGGTAAAATTGCTGCCTCAAAATAGGCAAATTTAACATCTCCTTTATTAGCAAAAAGTTCCCTAATACAAGTGAACCTTCTGTTTCCATCAATTATTCGACCATCAGATAAAACCACACCAGGAATCTGTTGTCCTTTATCACAAATATCATTGCAAGTTTTATTGAAAGATACCTCATTATCATCTGATGATTGTTTAATAAAACCGGCTATAATTTCATTAAATTTATTAATATCGTTTTTAAACAACAATTCTAATTTAGTATCATTACTTGAATTAGCATCATATTCTTCTATATAAGTTGAAATTCTTCCGTTCATATCGTTATAAAACAATTTTTCAATCGGAATCCTGTATGTTTCATAATCTTTAGTTATTCCATTAATGTTCATTCTTTTAGGTAAACCTTTACCATATGTATGAGACTCTTCCAATAAATTTTGCATATTTAATTTCCTTTCTTAATATAAATTAATTTTTATAATACTTTTCTGCAATTTTGATCAATAACTTTTTTTAAATATTTTTTATTTAACCAAAATGATTGCTTAGATAGACCTCTAAACGATGTATTCAAATCTTTAATGGGAAGTAAATTAATATCAAGTGAATTTCTTCCGTGCGGTCTTACATGACAAACCTCATATTCAGATTCTTTTGGAAAATTTAATTTTATTTTTCCTTCGTTATTTTTAACCACATCACCACTCAATAAAACAGCAACAGTTTTTTCCCGAACTTTTTTAACACTGTTTTCCAAATCATTTTCTGGCATATCCCACAAAAAAGATCCTACAAAATAATTATAACAACCATGTCTCTTAAAAACGCAAAACAAAAAATGATTTTTAAAATAATTTCTTATTTCAGATGTTTCCCAATTTTCTTTTATAATTTTATTGAAATCAAACGCTGAAAAGGACATAGATTCTTCTGGGATATTTTTATCACTTAAATTTATAGTTTTCACAATTACATTTTCATGTTTGAACAAAGAAATATAAAAATTCTTACCCTTATAGGAAGATAAAAGTCGATTAATTATTAAAGAATTTTTATTCTTTGCTTTTGTAAAAAAATTCAATTTTTTTGATAAGGCCTCAATTTCCGAACCACAAAAAGAATTTAAAAACAAAACAATATTTTTAACTTCGCTCTGATAATTCAAAAATTAATCCTCCTTATCTATTATTAATGAAATTTCATCGCCTATAGTTTTAACAAGACCACAAACTAAAGCATTTCCTGCAATAAAATATCTCTTTCTTTGAGGCATACCAGAATTTGTCCGATTGTCAGGAAACTCATCAAGTCTTTCACATTCAACCGGAGTTAATATCCTATATCGATTAGTTATCGGATCAAGAATTAAATGAGAGCTTCTATTCGTTGTGCCTTCGCTGGTAAGCATTGTTCTGCCTGCAATATCAAGCTTATCTGGAAACGGAATTTTACCTTCAGAATAAATATATTTATGACCATCTTTAGCAACTCTAGATATTTTCTTTGATCCTTTGAGATATCTAAACTTTTCGATATCAACATTATAACAGCATTCATCAACATTATCTTCATCTAAACATTGAAATAACGTTTTTGATTTGACAATATTTGATGTAATCACTTGCAAAGTAGATACATTATAATCTAAACAGTATCCAATATTTTTAAAATCGCAAGAAAAATTTGAAGAAATGTCTACCAAATCTTTAAATTCATTTTTTGATAAAGAACAATTTGTAATTTTTTCACCATTTTTTGATTTACTTTTGAACAAATTTGAAAAAATTAAATTTTTATATATCATCTCATCGGTTGACATAGAATCATTTAACAATTCAAATTTTTTATAATAATTTGTTGATTTGTGAAAAGCGAAAATAAATACTCTGCGACGTTTTTGTGGATGACCAAATTCAGAAGCATTAATAACTCTCCACTGAACGCCATATCCGGCATCAGAGAAGCATCTCAAAATAACACCAAAAGCTTGTCCTCTTTGCCTTGCTGGAGCTTTAAGCAAACGATCAACATTTTCTAATAATACAAATTTTGGTTTTTTAGCATTTAAGATGGAATTAATTTGCCACCAAAGAACACCTTTTTTTCCTTCAATACCTTTCTCATTTTTTAAGGAACGAGCAACAGAATAATCCTGGCAAGGAAAGCCTCCGGTGAGCAATGTATGATTAGGGATTTTATTTTTATCAACCAAAGTAATATCTTCGTTAGAAGAATTCTTTTCTCCAAATCTTAAGCTATAACATTCAAAAGCGTGTTGAACTTTCGTCGATGGTTCCCATTGATTTGCCCAAACAAATTTCCAAGGCCCTTTTTCGACCGCTTCACCGTTTTTTCCAATTTTTGTGATGTGATTTAAACCAACTCGAAACCCACCAACACCTGCAAATAACTCAATGACTGTTTTATCCATAAATTCCTCTTAAACTCAAAAGATTATATCTAATATAATACAATAAACTAATTTTTTTTAAAGATCAATTATAACTTTTTTTAACAATTTTATATTATTGAAAACATTAATTAGTTCTAAAAATAATTTGTCACTATAAACAAATTTTAACTTATTTTATTTAGCTTTTCTTTAAGCCAAGGAACAAAGTATTTTCTATCATGTTCAAAAAATTCTTTACAAATATAGTATTTTTTATCATTAACAAATAAAGGGGTTTTGCGATATCTAATTCTGCCTTTAGAATCAAATATTTTATTTGAATCAGATGTTACCACTGGAAAGCAACAGCCTAATGTTTTTTTTGAAAAATCTTTATCTTTAAGCTGATTAATTTCTTCGGTTGTTAATATATTTTTATCAAGCAAAAACTTAATAGATTCAAAAACTAATTCACCTATTTTTTTATTTTCAAAATAATTATTATTGAAAGTATCTGTATTAATAGAAGATAAGGTTTCTTCATCAGAAACATAATCAATATCATCAACAAAATTATAATAATCATTTAATTCATCAAATAAGCTCAACTCTCTATCCATAATATTTCTTTCGTCCCAAACAGGGTTTTCTCTATAAGAATCAACAATTTCTTGAGCAATAGAAATTGTTCCGACAAAAGATTTGATGCCTTTATTTTTCTTGCCCTCAATTTTAAACTTAAAGCAATCGTTGCTTATTGAAGTATTAAGTTTTGCAGATAATAAGGTCATATTACCAATTGAAAAAATTTTTGATTTTCTATTTTTTGCAATATTTTCAACATCTTTAATAATTTCGTATTCCTTTTTTGAATTAATAAAATATGAAGGTACATCACTCCAGTTTCGTTCCCGTTTTTGAGGCATTATATGCTCCAAAGTCTTATTATAAATCATTGTGTCAGAATACAAATTTTCACCATTATTTTTTCTACGAATCATTTCTATTAAAAACAATATTAATGTTGCTTGACTATTTTTAATTGTTTTTAGGCCAATAGGAAATTCATTCCAATAAACATCGTTAGTTTGGCTATTATAAGACTCTAAATATCCGTCAGGATTTTCTGCAGTCAATAACGTCGTGCAAACTTTATTATAATTTTTTATAGTTGCTTTCCACAAAAATCTTTTTATTACAAATCTTTGAAGCGATAATAAACGCTCGTTAATAATGGCCTCTTCTTTTGTTTTAACCAATTGAAGTACATATGGATTAAACGTAGATATTTCTAATTTATCTAAAATGAGCAAAGTCGTATTCAAATAATCAGACATCTTGAAATCGTTACAATCATTATATTCTTTTTTCATATTAAAATATTTATCTGCATAAGAAGATAATTCTTTAGAAAACTCAATTAGTTTCTCATAAGTGAGAGTATTAATGAAATTTTTGTATTGTTTTGCAAGTCCGTCAAAACCACCATTCGCTGACGGCATATAAATGCCTTTAATTGTTCCAAAATCTTTCAAAAAAGAATCTAAATTATTAGTGGATATTCTTCCAAGAGAAATTTGATCATCCCAAAATTCTCTTCTTTCATTTTCATAAAATACTTTATCCCGGTATTTTTTATAATGCTCCAAGACTTGTTTGATTTGGCTTTGATTATCCTTTACAAAATTTTTCATTTTTTGATATAAATAATTTTTTACAATATCAGAATTTGTAAGTCTTTTTCCTAAACTATTGACTGTATCGAAAATTTCTTGTTCATCATCCTTTGCATCTAAAGTAATAATAATAAAATATTTATTTCTAGTTAATAATCTACTTGTAAAAAATTTGAGTTTTTCCACATCTAAAGATTTAAAATAATTTGTAAAAAATTTATAACAATCTGCAATTTTGGATGTCATGCACTTTAATTCATTTTCTTTTTGTTTTTTAATTTCTTCTGAATCGTTAGTATCAACTAAATTAAAATTCAATAAATAATCAAAATCGTTTTTATCAATAAATGCCGGGGTTAAACGTGGATTATTTGTTATATTGTCACAATTAGTTCCGTCTGTTTTATAAATAAACCCAACCAATCTTGTACGAACCTGGAAATTCATATCTTTATAGAAATCCAGTAAAGCTTTTATAAGTAAAGAAAATGTGGTTATTCTTTGTTGCCCATCAATAACCCAATAAAAATTGTCTTGTTTCTCTTGAAGTATGAAACTACCAACAAATGGCATAGTACAATCAGCAGAAACGTTTATACTATCTAATAAACTGTTCCAATTATCCTCATCCCAAACATAAGGTCTTTGAAAAAAAGGAACTTCCAAATTTAAATCTTCATCACTAAACCAAAATAAAGTTCTTGCTGAGCCATCCATACTATTATTTCTCCAATATTTTGCTATTATATCATTTTGCAATACTTAATTTACAGATTTGTTAATTATTAATTATCATAATTACGGCAAACATGAATCTCTACAACTATATTTACTATTTTTTATGCTAAAATATTTACATGTTACAACCGTTAGCTTTTAGAGTAAGACCAACCAAAATTGAAGAGATAGTTGGTCAAAAACATCTTGTTGGAGAAGATGGTTTTTTATTCAATTCAATAAAAGAACAACTTCCTATATCTTTTATATTATATGGTGCTCCAGGTACTGGAAAAACCACCATTGCTGAAGCTTATGCTTCAAGTTTAAAAGCGCATTATATTCGTTTAAATGCGGTTACAACAAATAAAAAAGAAATTGAAGATGCCATTAAAGAAGCTAAACAATATCAACCAACTTTATTAATTATTGATGAAATTCATCGTATAAATAAAGATAAACAAGATCTTTTATTACCTTATGTTGAAGATGGAACAATCTATTTAATTGGCTGTACCACTGCTAATCCTTATATATCTATAAATAAAGCTATCAGAAGCAGATGCCATTTATTAGAAGTAAAGCCTTTAACTCAAGAAGAAATAGTATTTGGTTTAAAAAACGCCATTAGTAATCCTAAAGGTTACGATAATAAATTAATTATTGATGATGAATCTCTTAATTTCATCGCTAAATCATGCAATGGCGACTTTCGTTTTGCTTTAAATTACTTAGAAATTTTATCGATTACTTACAAAGATAAAAATATTACTTTCGATATGACAAAAAAGATTATGAAAGTACCAAATTACGGGATGGACAAAGACGAAGATGATCATTATGATGCCGTAAGTGCTCTTCAAAAATCAATTAGAGGATCAGATGTCAATGCAGCCTTATATTATGCGGCTCGTTTATTGATTGCTGGTGATTTAGATAGTTTAACTAGAAGACTATTAGTTACTGCTTATGAAGATGTTGGAATCAGTAATCCTCAAGCCTGTATGAGATGTAAAGTTGCGATAGATTCGGCATATTATGTTGGATTACCTGAAGCAATTATTCCTCTTAGTGTCGCTATTGTCGACCTTTGCTTATCTCCTAAATCTAAAGCAGCAGATTTAGCAATTAATAATGCGATGAATTTAGCAAATGAAAAACCATTAGGTGTGATGGATTATTTAAAACTTACTCCAGTCAATGTGAGTGAAGATGAAAAATATCCATATGATCGACCAGAATTATGGAAACACCTACAATATCTCCCTGAAATCATTAAAAATGCACGAATTTATGAACCAAATAATAAAGCTGTTTCAAGTTATGAGAAATATTTAAATGAAAATTATAAGGAACTTATGAAAGTCGCTCGTTCTTCTAATTTGAAAGAACTTAAAGCTAAATATCCTGAAGGATTTTAAATCATATTCAATTATTTAATAATTATATAAATTAATTAAAAATAATCCGCTTATATCGGATTATTTTTTTATATTTAAGTGCATCTTTATAATAAAAATTTATTTAAATAAATCTTTAAGTGATATTATAAATATTGTTTAAATCGCATAATTGATCAAAAAGAGGCACTTAAATATGGAAAAGAAAGAGAAGACTAGTTCACAAATATTTCATACTTTTTTACGGAAACAAATGTTATTAAGTAACGGACTTAGTAATGGTATTATCAACGGATTATTGTATTGGGCCATCACTCGAGACGTCTCCTCTAATTTAAATTATCTTTATGGAACATTGCTTACTAACGCAATTTTAGGAATAATCGTGGTTATTCTTTATCCAATTTTAATTCAATATTATTTAAAAAAGAAACCAGCATTTAAGATTCCTTATAGAAGAGAAGATCATTTATTAGCGTCGATTTATCCAAAAAATCGTATTTTAATAGCTATTATTAATTTAATTGTTGGTTTTGTTTTAACTACCATTATTACGATGGGTATTGTTGGATGTTGTAATTTAAGTTCAATAAATGTCGCTTGGGGCGCAGTTATTAGAGGATTAGATTGCGCAATATTTTCAATTATTGCATATTACTTAAGTATTGTTTTTGTTGGAACACGAATAAATTCATCAAATCTTTAATTAAAAAAGGAACTTTTTGAAAGTTCCTTTTTTTCTTTAATTATTGAATTAATCGATAATGTTATGAGTCATTACAGTATCAACTTCAGGTTTTTTGTCACCAATTTTAAAGGCTTCAATGGTCTCAAGTTTAACATCATCAAATGAATCATGATTGGTATATAAAGTACATAAAACTTCACCAACTTTAACAGTATCACCAATCTTTTTATTGAGAATAATACCAGCAGAAGGATCGATAATGTCGTCCATTTTTTCTCTTCCGCCACCAAGTAACATCGAGGCTTTTCCAATAGCTAAAGCATCAATTCTAGTGACATATCCGGCTTTTTTAGAAACAATATTGAAGATATTTTTGCAAACTGGGAATTTAGCGATGTCATCAATGTAACTAACATCTCCACCTTGAGCAATAACAAATTGTCTAAATTTTTCAAAAGCTTTTCCGTTAGCAATAACTTCTTTTAAAGCATTTCTTGCTGCTTCTTGGTCTTTAAATAGTCCAGCTTGAACGAGCATAATTGAAACACTTGATAAACAAATTTCAGTTAAATCTCTTGGTCCGTGGCCTTTTAAGGTATTAATTGCTTCAATAACTTCAAGATTATTGCCAACAGCACATCCTAAAGGTTGATCCATATCAGTAACTTCGGCTCTAACATCTTTATGAAGTTCTTTACCAATATCAACCATGGTACGAGCTAAAAGTTCAGCATCTTTAATAGTCTTCATGAAGGCACCGGATCCATATTTAACATCTAAAAGGATACAATCAGCTCCACTTGCTAATTTCTTCGACATAATCGAAGAAGCAATTAAAGGAATACATGAAACTGTGCCAGTAACATCACGTAATGAATATAATTTTTTATCAGCTGGATCGATATCTGGAGATTGTCCAATAATTGCGATACCAATATCAGCAACTTGTTTCTTAAATTGTTCTTTTGTAAGAATAATTCTCATTCCAGGAATTGATTCAAGTTTATCTAAAGTTCCACCAGTATGTCCAAGACCTCTACCACTCATTTTTGCAAGTTTTGCTCCACAAGCAGCGACCATTGGCCCTAAAACAAGACTGACTTTATCTCCAACTCCACCAGTAGAATGTTTATCGACTTTCTTACCAGGAATTTCACTAAGATCCCAAATTTCACCGCTTATACGCATTTCATCGGTTAAAATAGCAGTTTCTTGCTTATTCATACCACGAATATAAATCGCCATCAATAAAGCGCTAGCTTGGTAATCTTTCACTTCGTCAGCAACATATCCGTGAATAAAATAATGTATTTCTTCTCTAGATAGAATTCCCCCATCTCTTTTCTTTTCAATTATATCTTCTATTCTCATTTCGTTCTCCTTAAAAATTGTTTTTATATAATAAGATAAAATTATTCTATCATATTAGACTTTCGTTTTTAATGGCATTTTGATGTTAGTTAAGGCAAAAAATCATTTTATTATGCTATAATTTTTTTGTGAATTTTAAAGAACATTTAAAAAAGTATCTTAGTGAACCAGAAATTGATGATTTAATCGCCTCTTTAGCTAAAGAAAGAACCCATTTTTTAATCTTAAATAAATACAAAATATCAAAAGAAAAATTTCTTCAAGAATTTCCAAATATCAAACCTTTTGAGTTAATCGAAAATGCTTTTGAATACGACGAAAACGAATATCATTTTGGAAGAAATTTTTATTTTGATAATGGCGCTTATTACATTATGGATTCCGCATCAATGTTAGTTAGTAGTTCGTTAGATTATGTCGATGGCGAGAATGTTTTAGATATGTGTGCCGCTCCTGGCGGTAAATCAATAATCGCCTGTTTAAAGAATAGAAACGTCAATTTATTAAGTAACGATTTAAGCTATCAAAGAGCTTTAGTTTTATCAAGCAACATTGAAAAAATGGGCTTTGGTAATGTAACAGTTACTTCAACTGATTTAAGTCAACATATCAATCAATTTAGTGAATCTTTTGATCACATTATTTTAGATGCACCTTGCTCCGGAAGTGCAATGTTTAGAAAACTTGAAGATATGGAAAAAGATTGGTCTTATGATAAAGTCTTAAAATGTCAAAATCTCCAGCGAATCCTCATTGAAAATGCTTATTCAATGTTAAAAAAAGGTGGCTCAATGGTTTATTCAACTTGTTCTTTTAGCTATGAAGAAGATGAAGAAATAATCTTAGAATTTTTAAATAATCATCCAGATATTCATATTCAAGCAATTAAAGATAATCCTGGATATTTTCACTCCAAAGAATTACCTGAAGCAATCCATTTATTCCCATCTCATTTTGCTGGTGAAGGTCAATTTTTCTGTGTCTTAAAAAAGGACGGAACATCATCAAAAGAAGAAAAATATAGGGGATTTACAAGGGATTTTAAAAAAATCGAAGATTTATATGGTCTTGATTTTACTAACGATGAATTGATAAATGATATAAATCTTTATTGTTTTAATAACCACTTTAATTTGAAAGGTATTTCCACTTTAAGAAACGGATTATTTGTTGGCGAACTAAGCAAAAATATATTTAAACCATCATTTCATTTAGCCCACTACTTAGATTCTTTAAATTCAATTAAATTAACTGAAGAAGAAAGAAAAATGTATCTCCATGGAGATACATTTAGTAAATTAATTAATAAACCAAACGGTTATTACGTTGTTTCTTATAATGATATAAATTTAGGTTTCGTTAAAAACATCAACAATACTTTAAAGAATCTTTATCCTAAAGGACTAAGACATTAAATCTTTTTGTTTATTTGTTCCATCCTAATTTTATCTTTGTTTGCTTTAAAATCTTCAACTTTTTTATCAACTAATTCGTGTAATTTTAAAGATAAAGACTCAGTATTATCATCTTTATAATCTTCAAATCTTAATGTTGTAATATGTTCGATTTCAACAGGATTTCTTTTGGTTTTGTATTGATTTCTAGCAGCTCTAAAAGTTCCATAATTTGCTAAAACATCGATTGGACAATGAGTTTTTAAAGCACAGCGAAACGCCCCAGCTTTAAATTCTTTAATTTGCGTATTTTCGGGATCTTTATTGGTTCCACCTTCTGGAAATAAAATAATATCGATGCGTTTATTGTTATCAAGCAACTTCTTTTGAACACTCATAAATGTTCTTAAAGCTTGTTTTGAATCATTACGGTCTAAAAATTCTCCATCAAGAATTTTGATGCATTTTCCAACAAAAGGAAACTTTAATCCTTCTTTTTTAGCGATGAAAGTAACTGGAGTTTTGTATATAGCTAATAACACTGCTGCATCTAATGCTGATTGATGATTTGAGACGATTAAATGATTACAAGAATCGGTGTTTTTAAAGCTATCAAAACTACTACTTTCTATATCCATTTTAAAGGCTTTACAAACCTTTCTAGCAATGCCTTGAACACGCTTAAATCTTAATTCCAAGGGGTATTTGCAGGGGTTTTTGCTGTATCTTATCATCCAACCGAAATAAGCACCAACAAAAGGAAAGAACAATTTATAGCCATATTTAATGATACGAAAATTCATATTAAATCTTCTTTACCAAAATATTAATTTCAAAAGGATTTAAAGTAACATCTTTAGCTTTTATATCACTATTTTTGATGAAACCAGCATAAGTTACAACAGCAGTATAATAATCATCAAGTGTAACGTTAAGTTCTTTGTCTGTTGGATTAGCAATTGCGACGATATCAAATAAAGTGCCAACTGATTTTTTAAGTCTCATCATCAATGCTCCACCATTTAAATCAGTAAAGACAACATTCTTTAAAATTTCACTTCCTGATAATTCACCAAGAGTAATTTTACCTTTTACAGAATTTAAACTAGCAAAATGCATCGCCATTTCAAAACGTTTATCTAAGACTGTGTAATCAAATTTGTTGTATTTATCGCCTAAATTATAGGTATTATCCACGCCAAACTTAGTTAAACCAATTTCTTGACCAGCATGAAAGAAACTAACTCCATAACTAAAATCAATGACAGTATTAATCATACGAATAATACGAAGGGTTTTAGTTTCGTTATCAACATAACGATTAATTTGATCAAAAATTGTGCGATTATCATGACATTCGCAATAATTTATCGATTGATTGACATTTTTAAAGCGTGCTGGGTAACAATAATTAGTTACTGATCCTAAAACTGCATACTTAAAACCCTCTAAATAACTAGTATTTCCAGCTAAATATCCAGGTTCACGAGAATCAGCTTGCCCACGAACAATATCTCTAAATGAATCATTAAAGAAGCCAATTCCAGGGGTTTTAAAGGAATTCATAATCGAAGTTCTTCTTTCTTCTGAAAGAGTTCCCATATTCCATCCTTCGCCATAAATCATTGCATCAGGTTTGATTGATTTAATGGAATTATAAGCGAGTTTCATTGTATCAATATCAATTAATCCCATTAAATCGAATCTATATCCATCAATTCCGTATTCATTCACCCAATAAGCTAAACAATCTAGAATCATTTTACGAACCATTGGTCGCTCAGTATCTAAATCATCTCCACAGAAAGATCCATTACTCAATGTACCGTTTCTATTTTTTCTAAAATAATAATTTGGAACAACTTTTTCAAAAACACTAGTTTGATATTCATAAACATGATTAAAAACCACATCCATATTAACTTTGATGTTATTTTTATGTAAAGCCGCAATCATTTTCTTTAATTCAATAATACGACTATATGGATCATCAGGATTGGTTGAATAACTTCCTTCAGGTACAAAATATTGTTGAGGATCGTATCCCCAGTTATAAGAAGCACTTGGATTAAGTTCATCAATAGTCTTAAAATCGTAGATTGGTAAAACTTGAACATGAGTGACATTTAAGAATTTTAAATAGTCTAATCCAGCTGGATGTTTTCCGGTTGTTTTTCTATTTTCCTCGGTCAATCCCAAGTATTTTCCTTTATTTTCGATATCGGTAGAAGAATCAACTGTGAAATCACGGACATCTAATTCGTAGATAACCGCTTCACAATTATTCTTTAAAATTGATAATTTATCTTCTTCTAAATCAATCTTAGTTCTATTAGGATTAATGACAACTGAGTCTCTTCCATTAGCTGTACTGCCTTTTCCATAAGGATCGGTAGTTAAAAAAGATAATCCGCTATTGGTAACACGATATCTATAGGAAAAACCATCGTAATCACCATCTAAAACCACTTTATAGACGCCATTATAACTTCTAGTCATAATGTGAGTTATAAATTTATCATCTCTATTTTTTCTAACAAATAAAACAACTTTACTAGCTAAAGGAGCCCAGACTTTAAAAGTAGTTTTTGTACTTGTATAAGTAGCACCTAAATCATTTCCGTCGTAAAAGAATTTCTCATCAAAACCATTAAAGAAAGTTGCGTCATTCACATTTAAAGGAGTGACTCCAAAATCTTTAATTTGAATATAATAACTGTTTCCAAGTTCAATTCTTATTGGACTTTTACATTCGTATAAAGCGATACCATTAAGATAAGCAACTTTAGTAATTTGTAATTTAACAATGGTTTCGCCGTTAATAATAAGATTAATTGGTTCTTTTTCGTTCTTTTCAATATCACTAAAAATAACAATTTTAATTAAATCATAATCGGTTAATTTTGCACTTATAAAAGAATTCAACATAAATTAGTCACCTTTCTTTGTATAATCGACAGCAGTTTGTTCAAAACTACCTGTATCTTCACTTGGTCCACTTGGATCACTGCGTTTTATAACACGAGTACCTTTTGCACTAGAACCATTTGGATCATTATCTAAAATTCCATCAGCTTTTAATTGTTCAAAGATTTTACCAGCTCTATTGAAGCCAAATCCGAAATTACGAGTAATCTTAGAAATAGAACAATAATCCATACTCATAGCAAATTCTTTGACCATTTCATATTTATCGTCATTTGCTTTATCAAGTGAATTAACATTTCCATCATACACTTCTTGTTTAGATTCTTCATGAAGCGTTAAGAAAGCAGGATCATAATCGGTAGCATATCTAGTTTTATAGAAACCAGCGACTCTCTTAATTTCTTTATTATCAACAAAAGCGCCTTGAACACGAGTTAATCCAGTTGTTGAAATAACAGGAGTTGAAATAAGCATATCACCATTTCCTAATAATTTTTCAGCGCCGCCAGTTCCTAAAATGTTTACAGAATCGACAGAAGAACCGGTTAATAAGGCAATCTTTGTTGGAAGGTTAGCTTTAATCGAACCAGTAATAATTGTGCTTCTTGGGGCTTGTGTTGCGATAATCATATGAATTCCACAAGCTCTCGCTAATTGACCGATACTTAAAACAGCAGTACTAATTCCTTTATTACCCTCAACAAGAGCCGAATATTCATCGACTAAAACGACAATATAAGGAATCTTTGGAACATGATGTTCTGGAGCATAATCTTTATTATATTCTTTAATACCACTTGTCTCAGTTTCTGCAAATAATCTATAACGTCTATTCATTTCATCAGCTAATTTTAAGAAGGCACTATAAGCATCATTTGTATCGCAAATAATTGGGCATAATAAATGAGGAATATCTCTATATTTAGTGAATTCAACCCTCTTTGGATCAATAATCAATAACTTCATTTCATCTGGAGTATTACGCATAATTAAAGACAAAAGAATAGTATGTAAATAAACTGATTTACCACTACCAGTTGTTCCAGCAAGAAGAATATGAACTAATTCACGGAAATCAGCATAAACGTAATTTCCACCAATATCTTTACCAAAAGGAATATACATTCCCATGTATTTATCTTTTCTTAATGGAGGTAAATGTTCGAATACATCTTTAAAATTAACTAAATTACCTTTAGCGTTAGCAACCTCAATTCCAGCAGTAGTTTTACCAGCAACAACTTTCTCAAAACGAGCTTTAACCCCTGAAAAACGATTGCTTAAATCATCGAGATATTTATCGAATCCACCGACCATTTCATCTTTATCGGTTTGTAAATCAAAACGAGTGACAGATGGACCAATTGTGTAACCAGTAATGTGTGCTTTAAAAGCAAAATCGTCACATAATCCATCAATAATTTGGACACGTTCTTTCGCAACTCTTTCGTTTTCTTCAACGTTAGATTTTTCATCTCTTTCATCAAGTAAACTACTTGGAGCTAATTCATATTTAATTGGTTTTTTAACTTTTTCGATTTTTGGGGCAGTTTCATCATTTTCGTCTTCATCATCATCTTCATCTTTCTGAACTTCATCAGGTTTTACAATATCTTCTTGGTGTCTACTTGGAATCAAATCAACATCAGGAGCAATAATATCTTTTTTGATTACAATCGAATCGCTTGCCTTATGTTCAACTACTTGAATTTGAGGTTGTGAATCGGCTTTAAAATCATTATCTTCTTCTTTTTCTTCGTCTGAAATTGTATCTACTCGATCATGAATTATAGTATCAAAAATAGGTTTATTATCAGAAATCACCGCTGAATCCTGGTTCTTTTCTAAAATTTCATCAGTTGAAGGAATTTCATTTTCTTTAATTTCTGCTTCTTCAATCTTCTCTTCTTTTTCTTCATCAACTTTATAATCAACTGGATTTTCAATTGGTTTAGGCTCAACTGGTTTTTCTTCCTTAGCGAGTTCATTACCAAACCCAGTATCTTTAAAAATCGCTTTTTTCATAGTTCCATCATTTAATTGACTAGAAGAAACAATAAAAACTGGTTTAGTTTCAACTTTTGGTTCCACTTTAGTTTCGATGGAAGTTTCTTGATGATCAAAGGATGTACTATCTTGAATAGTCGCTCCTTCAGCAACTTTTTCTTTTGGAGCTTCACCAATATTAGCAGTAATACTTTTTATATCTAAATCATCTTGTTTAGCAGTTGTAAATTTAAGATCAGACTCTCTCTTTTTAATGATTTTACGGTATTCATTTAAATAATGAGTAAATTTAATTAAAGGTTTTGTAATCAATAAAACCAAGCCCGCAACAATCAATAAAGAAGCGATAACTAATGAGCCAATCATTGTTAAACAAGTATTTAATGTACAAGTTAAAATTAAGCCTAAAACGCCGACGTGTTGGCTAAAATTAGAATAATCAATACCAGGGAAATTAGAGTATGACGCTTTAAAAGCAGTCATAAAATCGTAAGTTCCTTTAACGCTACTATTGATGGAATAGCCATTAAAAGTCACATAATCATTGATGCCTTTATTGAAAGCTCCAGCTGTTTGAGCAATCATAATGCCGAAAATTAAAAAGACAATACCGATAGTAGCAAAACCTAAATCGATTTTGAATTTTCGGCGATTAAAAACGAGTTTTAAACCATATAAAAATAAAGCAATATAAAAGAAATAAGTAAGGATAATACCGACAAAAAAGGCGATTACATACGTAAAAAATTGGGCAAATGGAGTGTAATTTACCATACCCATAATAGCAAAAAGGCATATGAATATGCCTATTGCGGATTTTAGCATTTCGCCAGTGACTTTATCTCTTAATTTAGTCTTATTGTGTTTCATACCAATAATTATATAAAACTATCTAAATAATATCTATAAAGAATACTAATTATTTACTAGTTTTATACCACTAATCAAGCACAATAATGTTTGGTCTAATGACAGGATTACGATTATTTCCTCTTAGTAATAATCTTGAAATTTGTTGAGTAATTTGTGACTCTGGAATCTTATTATTGTAATTACTTGTTGTAGTAATCCAATTATTGACCCCATCAATAAATATTTTGGTGATTTCTTTAAGTAAAACATCAGCTTCTTTATCTTTTAAGAATAAGAAACCTCTCATTTGAATATCTGGTCCACAGATAATCTTTTTAGTTTTCTTAGAGACGGCACATCCTAAAATGACGACACCATCTTCACTTAATCTAGTTCTATCACTGATAATGTCTTTAACAACATCACCAACACCAATTCCATCAATCATAACATCGCCGACTTTAATTTTGTCGTCAACATTTGAATCAAAAGTAGCTCCACGATCATCAATCACCAAGGATTGACCATTATCAAGAAGGAAAATATTGGTATGTGATAAACCAATGTGCATATTGAAAGCTAACTTAGCATTAGCTAATAAATCAACATAATAACCTTCGATTGGCATGTAATATTTTGGTTTAAGTAAAGAAGAAATCATCTTTAAATCTTCTTCAAAAGCATGAATCTTACTTAAACTCTTACGAGAAATATATCTCACATCACAACCACACTTATATAAATCGTCGATAGTGCTTGTAAAAACAACTTCGTTCTTATCGCTTGGTGGGCAAGCCATAATGAACATATCAGTTGGTAAAATCTTAATTTGTTTAACCTTAGATTCTTGGTTAATTAATAAAGAAATTTCATCATATAATTTTTCGCCATCTTCTGAAATAAGAATGATGACATCGCTTGCTTTAGAACGTAAAACATCCTCAGCTTCGATAATATTTTTTTGATTGAATTTTCCACCACAGAAAACATCGTGGTACATCATAAATATATTTTTAGCAGTTTCATTATAGAAACAAACCTTCTTACCAGTGCGCTCAGCAATTGTAAAGAATTCGTTGAAGTTATATAAATTATCACTATTTAAAGCGACAAAAATACGACTGTTGGCTTGTTTAAAGAAATCAGTTAAAATTGGTAAAATCTTGTGACTTGGTGAACAATATCCAGGTTTAGTCGCATTGACTGAATCAGTCATCAAGACTAAAGTTGGATATTCAGCAATTTTACCTAAAGTATTTAAATCGAGTGAAAAATATTTTTCATTACTATACTCAACGATAAAATCACCACTATAAACAACGTTTCCTAAAGAAGTTCTTAAGCTGAAGCCAAAAGTTCCAACGACTGAAGAACAAGTTCCGAAAACATCAAAAATGTGTCCAGCAATATTAAATGATGATGGAACATTTATAACATGAAAATCATAATTATTTTCTTGTTGAAGTTCTTTACTAAATTCCACTAAGGCTTCTTTAGTAAAACTTGTGCAATAAATTGGAGCAGGAGCCTTCTTATAAACGTAAGGTACAGCACCAAAGTTTTGACGTTTTGTCTTTGTTAAAATATATGCCTTAACACGATCTTTATTGTCTTCTAAATAACTAGTGTTCGCAATAATAAAATCGATGCCAGGGGCATTTTTGTCTGGATATTTAAATCCACCATTTACAACGAAAAGATCATCATTGACTTCAATGCAATAAAGATCTTTACCTTCTTCATCAAGTCCGCCTAAAGCGGTAATTCTAATTTTTTCCATATGTTACAACCTTGAACTAATTATATATAAAATATTACTTAATATAAAGAGTTTTAATTATTTTTCCCTCCAAATTGCATAAATTGACGATTTCTTTACCCGAATCGTAAATCATATATGTTTTTTCTTCGTAAACTTTTGGTAAAGACATCGAACCGGGATTCATTATATAAAATCCATCAATCTCATTTGTTACATAAATATGCGTATGCCCATAAAAATAAAAATCCCCAGGCAATAAGTGGAAATCATCACTATTATATAGATCGCCATGCGTTAAATAAGCATTATGATGACCTAATTTTATTTTCGCTTTATCGACAAACTTTACATCTAAAACCATCTCATCTACTCGTGAATCGCAATTACCTCTAATGATAACCAATTTTTTCTTTAATGGCTTTAAAGCCGCACAAACATCAATTGGAGAATAATCGACAGGAGGAATATTGCGTGCTCCACTATAATTTATATCACCTAAAAGAACGATCTTCTTAAAATTGTATTTTAAATCTAAAGTAGCGACTAAATTAGCCGCTACTTTAGATCCATGAATATCGCTACAAATAAGATAAAACATTATCCTCTATTCTTCGTCGTTATTGCGACGTCCAAATAATGAAAATCTCTTCTTTTTCTTAAGTTCTTCAGTTGGTTTTGCTTCAACTGGTTTCTCTTCAACAACTGGAGTATTGACGTTAGTCTTTACCTCAGTAAATCCATCGTTTGAAGACTCTTCTTTTTTCTCAAAGTCTCTGTGATCATTGTGATTGTTATATGGTCTAGAAGAACCTCTATTACCATTATAATGGGAACCACCATTGCCTCTACTATTGTAACGGCCGTTTCCTCTATCACCTCTATCAGTCTTTGGTTTTTCAACATAACCTTCTGGTTTTTCTTCGAATTCTTTATGAGATAATTTAATCTTACCTTTTTCATCGATTCCGATAACTTTAACTTTGATTGTGTCGCCAACTTTCATGACATCATGAGCATCTTTAACATAAGCATAGTTATAGCAAGAAACGTGGAGTAAACCTTCTTTATCGCCGAAGATCTTGACGAATGCGCCATAATCTTCAACTCTAGTGATTGTTCCTTCGAATTCTTCACCAATTTCAACTTCTCTAACGATATCTTCGATAATGCCTCTAGCTTTATCGATCATATCTTGGTTTGTATGGTATAAAACAACATTTCCTTCGTCGTTGATATCAATCTTAATATCGTCGCATCTAGCAATAATGTCGTTAATGACTTTGCCACCACTTCCGATGACGTCTTTAATCTTTGATGTTGGAATATCAAATTTCTCAAACTTTGGAGCCCATTTATTTAATGTCTTACGTGGTTCACTGATCGCTTGAGCCATAACTTCTCTAATTTGAGCTCTAGCACCATGTGCTTGCATTAAAGCATCGTGTAAGATTTCTCTAGTAACACCTTTAATCTTAATATCCATTTGAAGAGCAGTAATACCTTTTTCAGTACCAGCGCACTTAAAGTCCATATCACCAAAGTGATCTTCAAGACCTTGAATATCAGTAAGAATAGTATAAGGATGTTTGCCATCTAAAGGTCCACTTGTAATTAAACCCATAGCAATTCCGCTAACCATTCTCTTAATTGGGACACCTGCAGCCATTAAAGCCATACAGGAGGCACAAATTGAAGCTTGTGAACTGCTTCCGTTGGATTCAACAACTTCAGCAACACATCTAATGGTATATGGGAATTCTTCTTCACTTGGAAGAACATAACTTAAAGCTCTCTCACCTAAAGCACCGTGTCCGATTTCTCTTCTACCTGGAGTGCCGGTTCTACCTAACTCACCAACAGCAAATGGTGGGAAATTATAGTGATGAATCCATCTCTTGCTATCTTCTGGAGATAAGCTTTCTAAGATTTGTTCATCATCTTTAATACCTAATGTACAAGTTGAAATAACTTGAGTTTGTCCTCTGGAGAACATTGCACTTCCGTGAGTTCTTGGAAGTAAATCAACTTGAGCGTTAAGAGGTCTAATTTCATCAACTTTACGTCCATCAGGTCTAATTTTTTCTTCAGTAATAAGTCTTCTGACTTCTTTAGCAACTAAACCTTCAAGAATATCGTTAACCATGAGCATAGTTAACATATGTTCTTTTTCGTTTTTATAAGTTCTATTATCATAATCATCGATAATTTCGTTCTTTAAATCGCTAATAGCATTTTGTCTCTCTAATTTATCAAAAATTGAGATAGCTTTGACCATTTTAGCACCGACTCTATCATTGATATCTTTTTCAATGATTGGATCTGGAGCATAAAGAGAAACTTCTCTTTTTGGTTTTCCGATTTCTTTAATAATAGTTTCTTGGAATTCGCATAATTTCTTAATAGCATCATGTCCAAACATTAAAGCGTCGAGCATTTCTTCTTCGCTTAATTCGTTAGCACCAGCTTCAACCATGTTGATAGCTTCTTTAGTACCAGCAACAGCTAAGTTTAAATCACTCTTTTCTCTTTCTTCAACACTTGGGTTAATGATTAATTTTCCATCAACTCTTCCAACATAAACACCAGCAATTGGGCCATCAAATGGAATATCACTAATACAAAGTGATAAAGATGAACCGAACATTGCGGTCATTTCTGGAGTAGCGTCTAAATCAACTGACATAACTGTGTTAATGATTTGGACTTCATTTCTAAAGCCTTCACTAAACATAGGTCTAATTGGACGATCAATTAATCTACTTGTTAAAGTAGCATGTTCTCCAGGTCTTCCTTCTCTACGTAAGAATCCGCCAGGAATTCTTCCCATAGCATATTGTTTTTCTTCATAAGTTACTGTAAGAGGGAAGAAATCTCCTTCTTTTGGTAAATCTGAACAGCAGGCAGTAGATAAAACTACTGTATCATCAAATCTTGTAAAGACAGCACCATCTGCTTGTTTGGCGATTTCGCCAGTTTCAACGACGAGTTTTTTTCCGAAAAACTCAAATTCAAATACTTTTTTCATTCGTTTTCTTTTTTCCTTTTTCCTTTAATTTAACTTGTTAAATAATACACTTTTTTTCTTAACTAATCTATAACAATAAAATTATTAAATATAGACGCTAAAAATTGTCAATTAAAACAAAAAATGAGACCATTTTAGAGGTCTCAGGTCTCATTTTATTGAAAATTTTTAGTGATTACTTATCTAAAGTAAAAACTACAGGATAGAAACTCATGTATTGAACAGTTTGTCCAGTGGCAGGAGTATTTGATGCACAAACATAGAGAGTAATATTTGAGAAATCAGTACTAAATTTGATTTCACCAACACGAAGATAAGCATAATAGAAACCATATGTTGCACCTGTACTAGTTGCATCTTTAACAAATGGAACACCTTCTTTTCCGTTTGGATCGGTAACTTTAGTAGATGAATCGATAGTTATTGAACCATCACTAATTGAATAAGCAAATGTTCCGAAAATATCTTCAGTATATTTGTTTTCATCAACTCTAAAGGAAGTTGCTGATGTAAATGTAACTTTATCGGTAATTGTTCCAGTTGAGTAAGAATAAGATTTACCAACAATTCCAGCAGTAATCGCTTCTTTAGTTAGTTTTGGTTTAATAGTAATTGAATATTCGCCACTTGTTGCAGCACTAAAATCATTAATAAAGAATTTAAATTTATATGTTCCAGCAATTAATCCTTTAATTGTGTAACCAGATAAACCATCAGCATTTCCGTGCTCATATTGGTATAATTTAATACCATTAGCAGTTCCGCTTGTTATATTTAAGCCATATGTTAAACCAGCGTAAACATCGTCAGGAACGCTATTTAAATAGAAATTAGAAGAGCTTAAACCATCGACATAAGCATCGCCTAAAGTCGTAACGCCAGTACTTAAACCACTTACTAAAACTGATTTATAAATGATACTAACGAATTCAACATAGAAAGAATATGTAAAACCTAAATTTGAAGTCATAGTAAATTTAGCTTCACCAACAACTCCAGCTCCGGAATTATTTTTATTAGCTGAGATTGCAAAGATGTTTTCTCCAGTGGTTGAAACACTCTTAATTTGACTTGAGTCCGAACTTACACAACTTACTTCATCAATAAACATGTTAGCAGTTGTTGGAGCAAAATCAGAAACTTTAAGAACTAAAGTCTTGTCTAAAGCAAGAACATATTTTGTTAAACTATCTTTTTCAGTGATTGAATCACTTCCGTATTTTGTTAAATCAGTGTAATCATATTTATCAGTTTTTGTGCCAGCAATTTCTTTGGCTTTAAAGCTTGTCATATATAAAGAATTGATGTCAACAAAATCACTATTATTTTCTTTTGAATCAGCAATTTTCTCGGCAAAGACCATGTCTTTTAGCTCTTCGGAGTAAGTTGACTCTAATCCATTAACAAGTGAAGTTTCAGTAAATACATACGAGGAAATTGCTCCATTATTTAAAGCAATTGATAGATCTAAAGTGTATTTATTTTCAGTATTTATAGGTGAATATTCTGCCTTAACAGTATAAGCATCAGCACCTAATGTAAAAGTACTATTTCCATAAACTCTTGAATTACCAAAACCAAAGAATGGACCATTTGATAAATTAGAAGCATTGAAAATATCCTTTAAGAAAATGCCGCTAATCGAATAATCTAAGGTTTTAGCAGAATAATCTAAAACATAATTATAATCTTCATCAGTTGGAGCAGCAGTTCCATTAGCAAAAACATTTTTAACATTTAATCCACTAGAATTTTCAAACTCAAAAGCATAGTGATGACTATTATATAAGCCATTGTAATAACCGAAATTACTAACGACAGCATCGGCATTATCAACTTTTGAAGAAGAAGAAACCATTGTGTAATTAACTTTATCAAATGATTTAAAACTCATTGTTTTTTCAGTAACAGTTTTTTGAATGACTGAATTAACAGTTTCATTAACGGTTGATTTTCTAATTAAAGTAGCTGATTTTAAACTAGTTTTTTCATTAGTTTTAAGAGTATCAAATTTATCAATAATAGCATTTTTAGAATCGATGTTATTATCTAAAACATTTAATCTAATGCTGCCTTTTATCGCTGCAGTCGTATCTTTATAACTAATTGAAACAAATAAAGTTACGCCATTAATTACTTCGTCTGGAGAAACGACACCAGTTGTTTCATCGATTGAAAATGATCCATCACTAGTATCTCCATTTTCAAAGGAAACGGAATATAAAACAGATTCAGGAGCACGAGTATTGCTAGGTAAAAGTTCATAACCAACCTTAAATGAATGGCTTAAAGGAACGCTATAAGTAGTTGTTTCAGCATCGTAAGTAATCTTATCATCTGTTGGCATTACTAACTTTACTGAGGTTGCTTTTGGACTTACAACAGTGATTGTATAAGTGCCAAAAATTTCAATATCCCCTGTAAAGGTGGCCTTAATTTTTACTTCACCACTTTTTACACCAGTTACAACACCAGTATCACTAACTTTAGCAATAGTTGAATCAAGCGATTCCCAAGTGACTGAATCATCATCGCTATTGATAACATCAGCAACAAGATTGATCTTAGAACCAACATCAACACTTTTTGGGCCACCAATCTCAACGCTTAATTTTTCACTAACAGCTGTTGGAGAACAACTCGAAACGCTAATGGCACAAAATGCCAAAGACAAAACTAATAAAACTTTTCCTTTTTTCATAATTTGACTCCTTATAATCCTAAATAAGTATCAACAATCGAAACATTAGTATTATTAATATCGTACATGGTTGCAGTTTGAAGATATTTATTGCTTCCATCTAAAGAAACTAAATTAACATACATAGTAACACGGGTATCATAACTATCTTCGCCCTTACCAACGATAAATCCACTACCATTTGGTAAAATATTTGTGTAACTATCAAGACCTAAATAAGTGAAGGTTAATTTAGCAAAATCTTTAGCAGTATTACGCCAATAATAATCACCAGTTCCTTTTTGAACCTCGTAATTATCATAATTGAATAAATCAGCATTACCACTTAAATATCCAGGATATCCTAAATCGGTAAAGTTTCCGCTATTTGGGAACGAAATTCCGCTACTGTAATCGACAGTAGTGTCTTCAGTAATCTTTGTTGCAACATTATTATCATCATAAGTGATAACAAAACTATGGACAGATCCGTCAGTTTTCTTCATATATCCACCATTTGATGATTTCGAACTAACGTTCTCGTAATAAACGTAATTTTCAGTGTAATAATATTTAACAATTCCACTTTCGCCTAAAACATCCATCGAATAATTGTTATTTTTAAGCATATTCATAACTTCAATAAAATCTTCTTTAGATTGAGTTGAAACATCTTTACCAAATGATGTTAAGCGATCATAAGCAGGAATCGATGTCTTATTTAAATCATGGAATTTAGCTTTGTAATTTCCTAAAGCAGTGTTGCTAGTACGATTAATTAAATCAAAAGAAATCGAGAAATCACCAGCCTCATAATCTAATATTTTTAAAACTACTTCTTTAGTGTACATTGAATCACTAATTGTGACAGCAGCTAAATCGGCTAATGTAACAATGAATTCTGAATCGGTGATGTGATAGGTATTTTCATCGGTTTCATCGATATAACCAACGATATCAGAGTATCCTAAACCAGGAAGATTATAGGTTGTTGAATAAGACCAAACATCAGTATAAAATTCGCTATCTGAATCAGTTGGAGTGTAAGAAATATTAATTTTACTAGAAGTTGAATCGACATCTCCATCAATAGTAAAACGAGAAACAGCTCCACAATAAAGCATGGAACCAGCTCCGGTATTTGTTATTAAACTTTTAGCATAAATTACGTAATCAGTATAATAAAAACGACCGTATTGATTTTCACCATTTACAACACCACGTCCATCGAAATCGACTTGGAAATTGTAATAATTTAAATATGGTTGGAAAAATTTAACAAAGCTTTTATCGAGTGGAGTCTTAGCGGTTTTGCCATCATCAATATAAGCTTTAATTTCGGCATTATCGGTATAGCCAACATCATAAACATTTGCATAAATATAATCGCAATTGTCACCAACTCCAGTATCGAAACCATAATCGTTGGTTTTTGCAATAATTTCAACGTTGTTTTTAACAACTTTAATCTTTAATTCTTCTGGCATATGAGCTGAAGAATAAGAATAATGCAAGAATAACTCACACATTGTTTTATCGTTACTAGCATTTTCACCAAATTCATAAATATAGTAACCATCTGCACCTTTTTCTTTTGGTAAATAAGAAAGGTCGAAATTCTCCATACCACCGATATAATCGAATAAAGAAGAATAACGTGTTCCACTATATTGATCAATCATTGGAGCGCCAGAAACAATATTACTATCAACAATATTGTATTTATAAACTACATCTTCACCTTGAGCATAACCAAGAAAACCAAAATCACCATCAGTTTGAATACTGTATGGAGTGAAATAATATTTTTGATTACGAACATTCCACATATTGTTGACATATTTATCAGAATAATCTATTGAAAAATCATTTGCTTTTAAACTCGCAAACGCTTTTTCAATATCAGTAGTAGGAACAAATTCTTCGCTACTTTCAGTTCCGCAAGATCCTAAAACAGGAAGCAAAACTAATAAAGATAATAAATTTAATTTCTTCATAATTATGCTCCTATCGAGGTATTATAAAAACTATCGATACCAGCAATGTTTGCATTACCAAAATCGTGAATATTATAATAAGCCAATCTTTGAGTTGTAGGATTAGCAGGATTTGCAATCTTTTGACCCAAATTAACGTCTGTTATTTCGCCTGATGAATTTTTGTTAATTTCTAAATAAGTTTTTTCGATATAACTCATCCAGGTAGTTGTACCTTGGAAACCCCAGCCAAAAATTGTATTTGCAGTTAAACTCATAACAGTTGAATTTGTTGTGTAATAAGTATTAGTTTTAGTTAAATCTTTTTCAAAGAATCTAAAACCTTCTTCAGTTAAAGAACTTGCCATATAAAATGAAGCACTTGCACCATTTAAAACGACAGTTGATGGATCTTTGAACCATTCAGAATAAACTGACCAGCCATAAGTTCCGGAAGTAACTTCTTTCCATTCATAAACCAAAGTTTTGTTCTCTTTAGCATCAAAAACAATGTATAAATAGGCTGTATCACCAGTAACTGGTAAAGCATCCACTTGTTTATATTTAACTGTTTCTGTCTCATTTGGTCCATAGAATTCGACATATCTATAACCTTTAGCTTCAGTATATTCAAATCCATAGAAGCAATCATAAGCGATAGTTTGAGTAACGGCTTTATAATCGTTATTTCTATCGTAATAAGTGACTTCAGTATTTTTTGGAACAAAAGCAAATCCATAATCAACATATTTAGGATCTGGTCTATAAATGTAATGAATAAAGAAATATTTATCAGTTACATTTACTTGATAATTTGCAGTAATTGTTTCGGTACCGGTAATTTGATAAGGACCATTTAAAACATAATTTGTTGTAGCAAATTTTTCATTTAAAGAAGTCTTAACATCGTCATAATATTTGACACCTTTAATTTCGCCATTATTAATTTTTGTTTCGGCAGATTCGATAAATTTAGTATCATCAGGAGTAAAAACACCTTCGATATCACCATAAGATCCGCAATCAATAATTGTCTTAAAAATGTTCTTTTCTTCATCTAAAATTTCAACATAAACTGTTGTAATATAGTCAGAAATTGAACTTCCGTAAGTTGACATATATTGGAAAATTGAAGTTATATCATCGTTTGTAATTGCAAAACGATTATTTCCAGCATATTCAGCAGTAACGGCATCAAGATAATACGAAAGTAAATTGATATGAGTTAAAGCTAAAGGAGAATACATTCCTGTAATTGGAGTCAAAGAAGTTGTACTCGATTCATCATATTCATAGATTGAAGGAGTAACTGTTTCATTCTTAATATAATATTTAAACATGTAATAAGTATCTTTTTCTTGGCCGTAACCAAAAGAAGCACTATCATCATCATTTAATTCATAAAAAGCGTTTGGAGTAACGTAATCGATAAAATGTGCAGCATTCTCGACAATATTCGATGTAATTTCATACGAATAACGAGTCATTTTGCTAACATTTGTAAATAATGTTACTAATTTATCAGTGCTAACTGTTTCAACAGTATCTTCGCTAGCATTTCCTTCTCCTCCACCAGTTTCACTGATGGAAATGTTTGTGACATTGCTATTACATCCAACTAAGAGTGAAGCGCTGAGCGACAAAACGATAATTTTTTTAAATTTTTTCATGCTTTACCTCCTAATAAATTTTATCAACTTTAACAGTTGAAGTAAGTTTTTGACCATTGTCTAAAACGCCACCATCAAAGAAGGCGCTAAAATCGGCGAGTGAGAAAGATGAACCTTCACTAAATAAAGATTTATCGGTTTGATAACCACCACTTGAGAATGTGTCAGTTCCTTTCTTTTCAATAGTTCTAATTTCATCATAAAGATTGTATTTAACATCAAGATGCCAAACAGTGTTATAAACATCGGCGCCTCTAGCATTTGACATTGGAATAGCTATTTTTTTAGTAGTTGAAATTGTTTCATTTTCATATTCTTTAATAGTAACGGCACTGGTATCAGTTTTATCACATAAGAATTTACGACTATCAATATGATAAATTCTAACACCAGTAGAATTCATCGCTAAAGGTCTATCGCTCGATAATTTAACCTTACTATCTTTGTAATTTAAGCCATCATTAGAATATAATTCGATTAAAATATATTCACCAAATGGATCAAATTCACCATTGGTAATTTCAAAATCATCAGCCGGAATAACGATAAAACTATTTTCGTTCTCCATTGTATATAAATCGATAGTTGTTTCTCCATTTAAAACAATATAAGGTTTCGACCAACCTAATAACATTTTAGAATAAGAATTGTGATCAATAATATTTGAGTCCATCATATCGACTTTTCCAATTGGATTATAAGAACCACTATCCGAATAATAGTCAGTTAAACCTAAAAAGTGGCCAGTTTCGTGAATAAAAGTGTGTGAATCAAGTGAAGAATAACCATAAGATTCATACATAAAATCATAACTTGCCCAACCAAATAAGTTAGCGACTGGTTTTTTAGTATTTCCGGCTGTCGTTTGGTTTGTCCAACTAGTATAAGCCCAATAGTTTAAATCATCGGTGTGAGGTCCGTTTTTAGAATAATCTGGAGCACTATAAACAAACCAAACGCCATCGACGTAACCATCGCTATCATTATCGTAATCAGTTAAGTTGATGTTTTGATATTTAGTTGCCCAAGTTAAAGCCTCGTTAACTAATTCGTAAGTTCTACTTAAAGTAATACTAGCGGCATTAGTGATTCCACTAGCATATTTTGTTGGATCGAACCAATCAGTGACAGTACCTTGTAAATTTAATTTACCATAACTTGATTTATAGTAAAAACTACTGACAGATTCATAGCCAGTTTCTTCAGTTTTTCCAAAGAAAGCAGTATCGATATCTTTAATAACTTTATCGTTATCAGTTTTAGCATCAAAAGTATTAATTGTTTCATATCCAGGAATTAAAATTGGAATAACAAGTAAATTGACGTCCCCAGTAGATGGCAAAACTCTAGTGTTATAAATTCTTTTATCTTGAATTGAATGATAAGTTTCAGAAATTGTGACATCACTTGGTTTTATGACGCCTTCTCCTTTAGAATTTTTACCATTAACAGTAATCGAAGCATGGGTTGAATAAGATTCAATACCATTTCCGCTACCACATGAAGTAAAAACTAAAGATAATCCTAATAAAGCGGGTATAAATGCTAATTGTTTTTTCATTATGCAATCTCCTTAAGGGTTGAAACAGCAACCTTAAATGGTAAATCATTACCATTGTTATATGTGTAATTTCCGTTAAAGAATTGATATCCGAAAGAAATTACATCAAAAGCATCACTGTCAGTTGTAAATAAAGTATCTTTTGAAGCGTAATTCATCTTGCCAGTAGTTTGACTCTTGGAAGAGAATGTATTAAAACCGGTAGCTTCAAGAAGTCTAATTTGATCAAAATAATTAAAATTTGTTGGTAATTGGAAATTACTAGCTTCAGTTTTTTGATTGGTGATTGCCATCAATAAAGCTTGGTTATCTTCGATTAAATATGGATCATTATCCCAAACATAATCGTCAACATAAGTAAGTTTTGTTCCACCATCATAATTGGTAACTGTACATTTAAAAATACGGCTATCAATGTGGTAAATTCTTACACCAGTATTAGCAATTCCTGCTTCACGGTCATTAATTAATGGTCCGTAAACATCTTTTTTATTTAAGCCATCTGGAGAATATAAATCGACCATTATGTATTCGCTAAATGGATTAAAAGTATATGTAATTTCATTAGCTTTTGTTCCATGAGCAATTTCTGACTCAACATATTCAGAAATTTCTTCATAATTTGTAGGAATAACAATGACAGAATGGTCGCTACTTGTCGCAGTTGGAATAACAATTTCACTACTTCCGTAAACGACATATGGAGTAACCCATCCTAAAATCATTTTTGAATAACTATCTAAATCACAAATATTTTGGTCCATCATGGTTGAACAACCAGCTGGATGATAATAACTATCATCGCTAGCATAATAGTCGTCTAAACCTAATAAGTGGCCAGTTTCATGTAAGAAAGTATGTGAATCAAGTTTTAATCCTTCAGCTTCAATATCTGGAACATTGTTTTTGTTATATTCAGCTTGAGGAGTATACATCATGTCGTAACTTGCCCAACTAAAACCACTGGTTGTAGGATCTTTTCCTTCAACAGTGTTTCTTCCAGTATTCCAATCCCAACTTGTAAAATTCCAAAAAGCTTGATTAATAGTTGAAGAATCAAAATTTTTATCTTTTTCATATTCAACTGCGTATTCGGTTGACATATCTAAATGATCATAAACTAACCAAACACCATCAATTGAACCATCTTCGTTATAATCGTATTTACTTAAATCGATATTTTGTGAATCTTTGGCCCAAGCAACGGCTTTTTCAAATATTTCAGTAATAATTGTTCCGGTGCTTCCAGTAGTAATATCAGAAACTGATTTAACATTGGTATATTTAGCAACATCAAACCAATCAGTGACTTCTCCACTAAAATTTAATTTTCCAAAACTGGATTCCTTATAATATTCTTTAACGGATGAATAACTTAGCGATTCATCTCCTTCACTAAAAAATACCTTTTCAATATCATTCTTCACTTTCTCAGTGTTTGCAGTAGCACCAGGAATATGAACAGGGATGACTAATAAATTGACATCACCAACACTTGGACAAACATTCTCTGTATTACTTAACCAACCAGAAAGAGAATTATATGAATGCATCATCGTAACGTTTTTAGGCGCAATATACCTATTTTTTGTTGTTGAATTTTCACTCTTAAAAATCTTAATAGTAGCTGTTCCGTTATCCTTTGCAGTCAAGTAAACATCATTACTTGAACAACCGACCAATAAACTTGGAATTACTATTGAAAATAAGGTGATATATTTAAACTTATTCTTCATTGATTCTCCTTTCAAAAAGACACGAAAATAATTATATAGTAAAATATAAAATAATAAAAATATAATTATTATCTTAATAAATACTTAATATTAGTAATATATATAAAAATTATTTATTGGTATTTACAGTATCGAATTGTGCATTAAATAATTCGCTATAAAAGCCCTTTTTAGCGAGTAATTCTTCATGCTTACCGGTCTCAACAATGTGTCCACTTTTCATAACAATAATTAAGTCACTATTTACGATCGTTGAAAGACGATGGGCAATCACAAAGCTAGTCTTATCTTTTGTCATCTCATCAAAAGCCTTTTTAAGCTTCTTTTCGCTATGAGTATCAACATTGCTTGTTGCTTCATCAAGAATCATAATTTCTGGATTTAAAAGCATTACTCTAGCAATAGTTATTAATTGTTTTTGCCCAGCACTTAAACCACAATCATCATTGACAATTGTTTCAAAACCATTAGGTAAACGCATAATAAAATTATAGGCACTGGCTTGTTTTGCTGCTTCATAAACTTCTTCTTTTGTAGCACCATCTTTTCCATAGGCAATATTATCGAAAATTGTTCCTTTAAATAACCATGTATCTTGAAGAACCATTCCAAAATGTTTTCTTAAACTCGCTTTTTTAATATTTTGTCCGTTTATTCCGTTAAAATCGAAACTTCCTTCGTTAGGATCATAAAATCTCATTAAAAGATTAATCATAGTAGTTTTTCCGCATCCTGTTGGACCAACAATAGCAATCTTTTGACCTTCTTTAACTTCTAAATTGAAGTCATCGATTAATGGTTTATTTTTAACATAAGAAAAGTAAATATGATTAAAATAGATGGTCTTTACAGGGGATTTTAAAATTTCTTGTCCATTATCAACAGCATTTGGAGCAGATAAAATTTCATTGATTCTCTTAAAACTTGTCATGCCTTGTTGAATCTCACCAACCACGCTACTCATCTCATTAAATGGTTTAGCAAATTTATTAGCATATTGAAGGAAAGTCGATAATGTTCCAATTGTAAATGTTGCTCCAAGTAAAACGCCTTTATTTACAAAAGAATAGGCACATAAAATAGCACCACATAAACAAACAGCAGCGTATGTAAAACTATTAATTAAACGAGCTGAAGGATTGGTTAAACTAGAAAAGAACTGGGCTTTGCTAGTGATTTTGGTTAATTTATCATTTTGAACAGCAAATTTTTCGAGCTCTTTATCTTCGTAATTAAATGATTTTAAGACATCAATATTATTGATATCTTCTAAAAATAAACCACTTAAATTTCCTTGTTCTTTAGCTTGAACTTTGAAATGTTTATTAATGTTTTTGGCAATAAAAAACGAGACCAAGAAGCTGAATGGAGTTAAAACTAAAACGATTAATCCTAAAACCCAGTTTAAATAAAACATGAAACCAATCGTAATTAAGATTGTGATAATTCCTTGATAAAATTGCTTAAACGAACCAACCAAACCAACAATAACTAAATCGGTGTCATTGATTACTCTACTAATTAAATCGCCATGAGTATGTGAATCGATATAAGAAACACTTACGTAATTTAATTTCTTATAAACATCATTTTTCATCTCTTTACCAATTCGCTCAATTGATATTGAAATTAAAGCATCGAAGAAATAACTTAAAATTACAACTATAGCCACTAAACCGGCAACAATAGATAAATATTGAGGAATAACTGCAAAAGAAGCGACTTCTGGATACGATATTGGATCGATTGCATGATTTATATATAACCCTACAACATCGATTGCTTTACCAATAATTAAAGGTATTAAAACATCGGCAGTAACGAAAATAAGGGCCATAATCAAGCCAAAAATAAGTTGCCACTTAACTTTACCTAAATAAGAAAATAATCGCTTAGAGTCTTTCATTATTTAGACCTCGCTTGAGATTCATAAATCTCTTTATAAATTTCACAATTCTTCATTAAATTATCGTTTGTATCAAAACCAACAACTTCACCTTGATATAAAACAACGATTTTTGAACATCCATTTAAAGAAGAAATTCTTTGAGAAATAATTAAAGTCGTTAAATCTTTTTCTTTACTGATATTGCGTCTAACATCACGGTCAGTTATAAAATCGAGAGCACTTGTAGAATCATCTAAAATTAATAATTCGCTTTGCTTTAATAAGCATCTAGCAATACAAATTCTTTGTTTTTGTCCACCACTAAAGTTACGACCATTTTCTTCGACTATATGGTCAATTCCGTCATCATAGTCCATTATAAAATCATAAGCTTTAGCTTTTTTAAGTGCTGCATAAATTTCTTCATCTGTCGCACCACTTTTACCCATTAACATATTAGATTTAACAGTGCCTTTAAATAAAACGTTTTTTTGATTAACCAAACTTATTTCTTGATGAAGTGAATTTAAATCATAATCTTTAATGTTGTGACCTTTATAAATAATCTCACCTTGAGTCACATCAAAAAAACGTTCTAATAATTTTATGAATGTTGTTTTACCACTTCCAGTGCCGCCAATTAAACCAATTGTTTCGCCTTTATTTATAGAAAAATTAACATGCTCAACAGTCATGTTTTCTCCATTATCATAAGCAAATCCCACTTCTTTTAAAGAAATTAGCTCATCACCAGTTTTAATTTTGACGTCTTTATAAACGGAATTATTTTTAATTTTTGGCTCAATATTTAAGAAATTATTGAGACGCTTATTACTAGCAATTCCTTTTGTAAAAACGACAACTAAATTACAAACAACAATTAAAGCAATCAGAATTTGATTTAAATAAGAAATTAAAGCAACTAAATCGCCATCTGTTAAATTAAAATCTTTTATATTCATTGCTCCACTAACACTAAAAACATAAGCACTTATAACATAAACAACGATAATAATTAAAACATTAACAAGCAAAATACTTAATGGATTTGTGAAAGCATTAATGAAGGAATTCTTTTTCGACTGTTTAAAATAACGGTCAGTAATTTGATCATATTTTTTAATTTCATCTTCTTCTTTATTGAAAGCTTTAATAACTCTAATGCCTTTTAAAGTGTCGTTAGCTGTAGTGACAATATTTTCAGTTTCTTTTTGAACCTTTAAATATTGTTTACTGGAAAATTTTAAGATAATGAAATATAAAACAACGATTACAGGGATAAAAGCAAGAATTATAAGACCAATTTTCCAATTAATTATAAAGGCACAAATCAAAGAACCAATAACTAAAATTGGCGCTCTCATAACTAAACGCATCATCATAGCGACCATATGTTCTTCTTTCAAAACATCATTTGTCATGAGTGTTACGATGTTACTTCTTCCAATTAATTCGATTTCTTCAAGGCCAAGTTCGTTCATTTTTTTATAAAGTCTTTTACGAAGATCGTTACTAAATCCAGGAGCACAAATCGATGATAACTTTTGAGTGACTAAAGTAGAACAAAAACCTAAAACAGCAAATAAAAGCATCATAATTCCAGGAATAATAATCCCAGTATAATTACCATCACTAATTGCCTGATTTATTCCGGTATCAACGATATATTTCATCAAAAAAGGAACAAATAATTCAAAAAGGACTTCAATCACTTTAAAGATTGGAGCGATAATAAATTCTTTCTTGTATTCTTTAATTGAACCTAATGCTTTTTCCATAATAAAAGACTCTATAATTATAGAGTCTTTATCGTTTTTTTACTAGATAGTTCTACTTACGTAAACCTAATTTAGAAATAAGGGCGATGTATTCATCACGATTTGAATTTTCTAAATAAGCAAGTAATGACTTTCTCTTACCAACATAGACAAGTAAACTACGTCTTGCAACGTGATCCTTATC